>NZ_CP049258.1:4715730-5332876 GCF_011046735.1 Nordella sp. HKS 07
GCAAATACGGCATTATCCTCATCGCCGACGAGGTCATCTCGGGCTTCGGCCGCACCGGCAACTGGTGGGGTTTCGAGACGCTGGGCTTCGAGCCCGACATCGTGCCGATGGCCAAGGGCCTGTCCTCCGGCTATCAGCCGATCGGCGCCATTGCCTTCTCCGACAGGCTCATCAAGGACTTCTTCGACAAGGGCGAGGAATTTTATCACGGCATGACCTATGCCGGCCATCCGGTGGCGGCGGCTGTTGCGCTGAAGAACATCGAGATCATCGAAGCGGAGAAACTGGTCGAGCGCGCGCGCGAGCTCGGCGGCTATTTCGCTGAAGGGTTAGCGAGCCTCAACGATCACCCGATCGTCGGCGAGACCCGCTCCGTCGGCCTGATCGGCGCCATCGAGATTGCCAAGGACAAGAAGTCGCGCGCGCGCTTCGACAAGCCCGGCCGCGTCGGCACCATCTGCCGCGACCACTGCTTCAACAACGGGCTGATCATGCGGGCCTGCTGGGACACCATGGTCCTGGCGCCGCCCCTGGTGATCTCGAAGAAGGAGATCGACGAGATGGTCCGCCTGGCGCGCGTCGCGTTGGACAAGACTTATCAGGACGTCAGGGCGGAGATGACCTGAAGCTTCTGAACGCGAATTAATGTTGAAATGGGGCTGGCCTCGGGCATAGGCTCGGGGCAGTCTTGTTGGCAAACCGGCACCATGGAGAGGCTGGTTGCCTTAACCGCAAGGGAGTAATCATGACTGCTCATAGACCGCGCTTTTCCGCACGTCGCCGTTCGGTTCTCAAAGGACTTGGCGCGCTCGGACTAGGCCTCACCTTCCTGCCGCGCAATTCCCTGTCGGCGGAAGAGAAGAAGCTGAACTTCTACAACTGGGACACGTATATCGGCGAGACGACGCTGGCCGATTTCGAGAAGGCGACCGGCATCGAGGTGAAGATGGATCTCTTCGCCGACAATGACGAGCTCTTCGCCAAGCTGAAGGCCGGCAATCCGGGTTATGACGTGATCTGCCCGACCAACGACAATCTCGAGCGCATGATCAAGGCGAACATGGTGATCCCGCTCGATCATTCGAAGCTGCCGAACTTCTCCAACATGGACCCGATCTTCCAGGACGCCGCCTTTGATCCGGGCCGCAAACACTCGATCACCTATCTGTGGGGCACGGTCGGCGTCGGCTATCGCAAGAGCAAGGTCGAAGGCACCGTCGACAGCTGGAAAGTGCTGTTCGAGGAGCCGAAATATGCCGGCCGCATAGCGCTCCTGGGCGATGCCAAGCTGGTGATCGGTTCGGCCTTAAAATATCTCGGCCATTCGCTCAACACGACCGATCCGGCGATCCTCCAGAAGGTGGAAGAGCTGCTCATCGCCGGCAAGAAGAACGTCAAGGTCTATGCCGATGACAACGGCCAGGACCTGCTGGCGGCGGGCGACGTCGACCTGACCATGGAGTACAATGGCGATATCCTCCAGGTGATGCAGGAGGACGACGACATCACCTTTGCGGTGCCCACCGAAGGGGCCGAGATGTGGCAGGACTGCCTGGCTATCCCGACGGGAGCGCCGCGACCCGAAAACGCCCATGCTTTCCTCAATTTCATCATGGATCCGCAGGTCGAGGCGGCACTTGCCGGCTTCGTCCAGTACGGCACGCCCAATGCTGCGGCGAAGAAACTGATGGACAAGTCCTATACCGAGAACCCGGCGATCTTCCCGCCGGCCGAAGTGATCGCCAAGTGCGAGCCCGCCCTTTATCTGGGCGAGGACGCGACCAAGCTGCGCAGCGATATCTGGACGAGAGTCCAGGCCGCTTGAGGCCGGGCGCGCGTCCCGGCGATGCGAAATCGGATCGCCGGAAGGGATTCGCGACAAAATACGTGATCGGCCGGGGATGGCATGTTGCCGTCTCCGGTCGACTTGTTCTAGCATCGCGGGGACAAGTTTAGGGGCGGGAGGCGTTACATCGTGGATAGTTGGAGGGTCAACCCACGGGTTTTCTGGACACTTTTCTCACCCGGCACCTTCTGGCTTCTGCTTTTCTTCCTGATCCCGCTCGGTTGGCTCTTCCACGATTCGTTCAGCGACAAGATCTCGATCACCGAGACGCAATTCACCGGAACGCTCGCCAACTACATTCGCGCCTTCGAAGCCGTCTATCTGACGATCATCTGGAAATCGGTGTGGATCAGCGTGGTGGCGACCGCGCTCTGCCTGCTCATCGCCTATCCGATCGCTTTCGGCATCTGCTTCGCGCCGGCCAGATGGAAGCCGCTGCTGCTGCTGCTGGTGATCCTGCCCTTCTGGATCAACCTGCTGATCCGCACTTATGCGCTGATCGCCGTCTTCCGCAGCCAGGGCTACCTCAATCTCGTCCTCGGCTGGGTCGGGCTCGGGCCCTTCGACATGCTCTATAATGACGGCGCCGTGATCGTCGGGCTCGTCTATGTCTATATGCCCTTCATGGTGCTGCCGCTCTATGCGACGATCGAAAGGCTCGACCGCTCCTATCTCGAGGCGAGCCTCGATCTCGGCGGCTCGCAGTTCCAGACTTTCTTCAAGGTAACCTTGCCCTTGACCATGCCCGGAATCGTCACCGGCATCATCCTTGTCTTCATCCCGTGCCTCGGCTCCTTCCTGACGCCCGCGATGCTGGGCGGCGCCAATGCCATCATGATCGGCAATGTCATCGAGGACCAGTTCAAGGCGGCCAATGACTGGCCCTTCGGCTCGGCCTTGTCCTTCCTCCTGATGTATGTGACCTTCGGGGCGCTTGCCTTGCGCGCCTTCCTCGCCGCGCGCAGCAAGGGGGTCGACGTCTGATGACGCAAGCGCTCAAGCCCGGCTCGGGCCCGCTCGACTACGGCAGCCGCACGTGGCTCAAGGTCCTGTTCGCGGCGATCTTCTTCGCGCTCTATGCGCCGATCTTCACGCTGATCGCCTTTTCCTTCAATACCGACAAGCGCGGCGTCATCTGGCGCGGCTTCACGCTCGATAATTACGTCAAGGCCTGGAACAACGCCGATCTCCAGGAGGCGATGCTCAATTCTCTCACCATCGCGCTGATCTCGACCATCATCTCGACCATCATCGGCTCCATGGTGGCGCTGGTGCTCTGGCGCTTCCGCTTCCCTTTCAAGGCCGCCTATGAAGGCGTGATGTCGCTCCCGATCGTCATCCCCGAGATCTGCATGGGCGTGTCGCTGCTGCTCTTCTTCACCAATGCCGGCATGATGTCGTGGTCGGTGAGCCTGATCTGGCCGTTCAACCTGATCAACATCATCATCGCCCATGTCGCCTTCTGCTTTCCCTTCGTGGCGATCGTGGTGCGCTCCAGGCTCGTCGGCTTCAACCGCCAGCTCGAGGAGGCGTCGAAGGATCTGGGGGCGAGCGAATGGCAGACCTTCTGGAACGTCATCGTGCCTTTCATGATGCCGGGCCTTGTCGCCGGCGCACTGCTCGCCTTCACGCTGTCGCTCGACGACTTCGTCATCACCTATTTCACCTCCGGGCCCGAGACCGTAACCTTTCCGGTCAAGGTCTATTCGCTGGTGCGCCGCGGCGTGTCACCGGAGATCAACGCCGCCTCGACCGTCCTCATCGTGATCACGGTCATCGCCACCATCATCGCAATGAAGCTGCAAGCGCCCGACAAATCGGGCAAGGGTTAGGACCATGGCCGACGCTATCGTTTCGCTTCGCAATGTGACCAAGATGTTCCCGGGGGAGTGAAGGCTGTCGACGATGTCTCCTTCGACATCGCCCAGAACGAGTTCTTCGCGCTTCTCGGGCCCTCAGGCTGCGGCAAGACCACGCTTCTACGCATGATTTCCGGCCTCGAGACGCCGACTGCGGGCCAGATCATCATCGGCGGCGAGGACATGGCGCTGACGCCGCCCAACAAGCGCCCGACCAACATGGTGTTCCAGTCCTATGCCGTCTTTCCGCATATGACGGTGGCCGAGAATGTCGCCTATGGCCTGAAAGTCACCGGCGTTCCGGCGGACGAGACGAAGCGGCGCGTCGGCGAGGCGCTCGACATGGTGAAGCTCACCCATCTTGCCGCCCGCAAGCCCGACCAGATGTCGGGCGGCCAACGCCAGCGCGTGGCGCTCGCCCGCGCCCTGGTGAAGCGGCCCAAGGTGCTGCTTCTCGATGAGCCGCTCTCGGCGCTCGACGCCAAGCTGCGCGACGAGATGCGCCTCGAGCTGACCCGGCTCCAGGAGAATGTCGGCATCACCTTCATCATCGTCACTCACGACCAGGACGAGGCCCTCTCCATGGCGAGCCGCATCGCCGTCATGGACAAGGGCGCCGTCCAGCAGATCGCGACGCCGGCCGAGCTTTATGAGCATCCGAGCAGCCGGTTCATCGCCGACTTTATCGGCAAGGTGAACCTCATCAACGCCAGGGTCGTCTCCTCGAGCGCCAGGAAACTCGTCTGCGACGCCAGAGGACTGGGCCAGATCGAGGTGCCGCATGACGGCAAGGCGGCGGGCGAGATCGCCATTGCAGTGCGCCCCGAAAAGCTCAAGATTTCCGAAGCTCAGCCAAATGCGGCGCATGCCATCAAAACCGAGGGCAAGGTGCGCGATGTCGCCTATTATGGCGATACCAGCCATGTGGTGGTACGCTGCAAGGACGACCTCGAGCTCGCCGTCAATGTGCAGAACGACAAACGCGCCGGAGGCGCGGGCGTCGAACGCGGGCAGCAGGTGTGGATCCACTGGGCGCCGGAAGACACGCTCGTATTGACGGAGTAGACGTTTGACACTTGAAATCTCGAAGCTGACCTCGATACCGGGGGACAGCGCCTTTCGCCGCAAGAACCTCAAAGGCACCGAGCTCGAGGCGACCTATGCCGGCGCTCTCTCCTATATGCGGCGCAAATACAGCCGCGAGCTTCAGGGCGTCGACATCGCGATCACCGGCATTCCCTTCGACCAGGCGGTCAGCAACCGGCCCGGCACGCGCTTCGGGCCGGAGGCGATCCGCAAGGCGTCCGTGGAGCATGCCTGGGGTCCCTATTGGCCGTGGATGTTCGACCCCTTCGACACGCTGGCGGTAGTCGACTACGGCGACTGTTTCTTCGACTGGGGCCGCAAGGACCTGGCCCCAGACGCGATCACTCAGCATGCGCTGTCGGTGATCGAGACGGGGAGCGAACTCGTCTCCCTGGGCGGCGATCACTTCGTCACCTATCCCTTGCTCAAGGCGCATGCCAAGGTGCATGGGCCGCTCGCGCTCGTCCATTTCGATGCCCATCGCGACGTCGAGCCCGATGACGGCGATCGCATCGATCACGGCACGATGTTCAACTACGCCGTTAGGGAAGGCATTATCGATCCCAGGCGCTCGGTCCAGATCGGCATCCGCACCACCTTCCATGGCGAGCAGACCTTCGGCTTCAAGATCCTCTATTCCGACCAGGTTCATGAAATGAGCCCGGCGGAAGTCGCGGCCGAGATCACCAAGACGGTGGGCAAGCAGAAAGCCTATCTCACCTTCGATATCGACTGCCTCGATCCCGCTTTCGCGCCGGGCACCGGCACCCCGGTTCCGGGCGGACTGTCCTCACACCAGGCGCTGTCGATCATCCGCAAGCTCACCGAGGTGAATTTCGTCGGCATGGACCTTGTCGAGGTCTCGCCGCCCTATGACCATGCCGAGATCACCGCCCTGGCGGGCGCCACGATCGTGCTGGATTATCTCTGTCTCAGGGCCTGGCAGAAGGGTGCCAGGGGCGCGCCACTGCCGGAATAGCGGAACCCTTCGCGTCCGGGATCGTTTTCCTCACAGTCCTTAGAACTGTGAGGAACCATCATGCCTGCGAAATCGAAAGCCCAGCAGAAAGCGGCGGGCGCCGCCCTTGCCGCCAAGCGCGGCGATGCCAAGAAAAGCGAGCTGAAAGGTGCTTCGCGCGAGATGTACGATTCGATGAGCGAGAAGCAGCTGGAGGAATTCGCCGAGACAAAGCGCAAGGGCCTGCCGGAACATAAGCACGAGTAGCTTTATTCGAGCGCAGCAATAACCGGATAGGCTGAGGAGAAAATCTCAGAGACCGGTGGGTGGCCGTAGGTCCGGTCGGGATAGCGCGCGATGAGGCCGTCGAACTGCTTCTGCGCGCGCGCCGCCTCGGCGGCAAAGTCCATGCCGGGAATCTGGCGATCTTCCATCACAAAGCGTCCGTCGATGACGACATTGCGCACATCGCGTCCCGTGGCGCTGATGAGCAGAGTCTGGATCGGGTCGATCACTTGGCCCATATCGGGGCTCGCCAGATCCCACACGACGATATCGGCCCGGCAGCCAAGCGCCAGGCGTCCGAGATCGGGCCTGTTCAGCGCCTCGGCGCCACCGAGCGTCGCGGCGTCGAAATAATGTTCGGCACGGCAGGTGGTGGCGCTTTGGTCCATGAGCCGGCAGACGATGAGGCCGACCTGCAGGTTGAGCAGCATGTCGGGCGGGGACGTGTCGGTGCCGAGCCCCATTCTGAGACCGAGCGCCCGATAGCGGGTGAAGCTCTCGAGGCCGTCGCCGAACCGCGCCGAGACCAGCGGGCAATGGACGAGGGCGGCGCCCGCCTCGCGCACCAGATCCAGGTCGCGTCCGGGCCCTGCAATGTGGCGCGACGGACTGACGAAAATGCCATGCGGCAGCAAGGTGTGCTCCGACATGAAGTTCAGGCTCGCCAACCATTCGATTGATGTCTTGTCATGAAGGCGGCGGACCGTATCGCGCTCGAACTCACCTTGCGCGCAATGGAGCCGGACTGGTACGTCAAGATCGGCGCCGGCCGCGGCCGTGCGCTGGAGCAGCCGCGCCGTGCAGGTCTCGATCCGGTCGGGCGCCAGCATGGTGCGGATCAGGCCCTGCGCCTTTCCCTCGAAGGTCCTGCAGAAACTGATCGCCTCATCGAGGCCCTTGAGGCCGCGCTCTTCGTCGAAATGAAGCTCGAAATGCTCAGGGCTCACCACATAGGGATTGCCGGTGCGATAAGCGGGACCGAGATAGACCCTGAGCCCCAGTTCCTCGGCAGCCTGCGCGGCGCCGGCGAATTCGTGCGTGGTCTCGCCCCATTCGCGGTAATAGAGGGACGCGATCGGCAGCGCGGTGGTGATGCCATTGCGGATGAGGCGGGCAAAGGCATGCCGCTTCTGGAAGACGAGCTCTTCGGGCGCATACATCTCATAAGGACCGGCTTCCATGTAGCTCTTGGGCCAGGTCCGACCCTTGCGCCAGGAGGGATGATTGTCGAAGGCGAGTATCGTCGTGTCGAGATCGGACAGCGCGTCGAGGTCGATGAAGCCGGGTGCGATTAGGGCGCGGCCGCAATCGCGCCGGCGGGCGATTTCTCCGGGAAAGCCGTGGCCCACGAAGATGATCTCGCCTGCCTCGAAGACCACTTCGCCACGTCGATAGAGGACATGACGGCCGTCGACATTACCCACCACCCAGTCGGCGGTCATGAGGGTTCTTCCACTCTCGCGCATGCTGTGTTTCCTGGACTATTCAGATTGAAGACGACTTCCGTGCCGACGGGCCCCGCTTGAGATCCTCCCATTCGGAGATGGTCATGGTCGGGAGATCGAAATAGTCGCGCGTGCGCGCATAGCCATGTCCGCCCATGCGCCCGATCGCGTCGAGGCCATAGGGATCGATGTGAAGCCGGTCATTGACCAGGCCTGAGTGGATATGGGCTGCCAGCACTTCGCCGAGCACGATCTGGCGCGAGGCACCGATCTCGAGCGTCACATGCTGCTTGCATTCGAAGGCGACGGGCGATTCCGCGATGCGCGGGCAGGCCACCTTGTCGCCCGCAGCCGCGGTGAGGCCGGCTTCCTGCAATTCGTCGATGCCGGGCGCGAAGGGGACGGCGCAGACATTCATCGCCGCGAGGATGCTGTCGGAGACGATATTGACGGTAAAGACGCCGGTGATGCGGATGTTGCGGGCGGTGTCCTTGAAGGCGAGGTCCTGATGGCGGTTCTCGACGCCCAAGGCCAGGATGGCGGGTTCGGCCGAGAGGCAATTGAAGAAGCTGAAGGGCGCCGCATTGACCCGGCCCTGGCTGTCGACGGTTGTGACCAGCGCGATCGGGCGCGGCACCACGGCGCCGATCAGGAGCTTGTATTTCTGTCTTTCCGTAAGGGCGCTGAAATCGAAGCTGGTATTCCCGCTCATGGGTATTGCATCCCTGATCTGGTGGAAGGATGGGGGAGGGCGATCGGATACTGAAGCGAGAAGCGCTCTACGCTTCGCCGGCCGGGCGATAGGCCGAGAGGATGTCCTGCAGGCTGCGTTCGCGCTTGACGTCGGTATCGAGGAGGCCGCGCGTCGCCACCGCGACGAGATGTTCGTCCATCAGGCGGATCGCTTTCTCGACGTCGCCTGCCTCGAGTGCTTCGATCAGCGCCAGATGCTCGTTCACCGCGCATTCCGATGAATGCGGCCGGCCATAAAGGGCAAGGATCAGCGACCCGCGCGAAACCACTTCGCTGACGAAGCGGATCAACAACTCGTTGCCGGTGAACTGCGCCAGAAGCAGATGGAATTCGCCCGACAACCGGATCGATTCGGGTTCGGCATGCCGCTTGGCTTCCTCCTCGCTCGCCACATGGGCGCGCAATTTTGTGAAATGCGCCGGCTCCAGCCGGGAGACGAGCTCTTCCAGGACCATGCGTTCGAGACCGCGTCGGACGCGGAAGATCGCCCGCGCTTCCTCGAGGCTGGGCGAGGCCACGGTGGCCCGCATATTGGGCTGCTGGACCACCAGTCCCTCGGCGACCAGTCGGACGATGGCGCTGCGCACCACCGTGCGGCTGACGCCGAAACTTGTGCCGACCGAATCCTCGGGCAGTTTCGTGCCTGGTGCCAGCGCCTGCTCGATGATGGCGCGGCGCAGCGACGTGTAAACATGCTCGGCGAGATTGCCCGCGCGACTTGCACGTTTTCCCTTCGGCCCCGGCCTGGCGGCTGTGCCCGTATGGTCCGTTTTTCGGCGAATCATGGCTGCCAATCACGATACTGCCTCGCCCCCTGCATAGCTATTGTCTACACTATCTCAAAAATAATGTATACAGTTTTGATAAGATAGTGTATGCGATACGCCTGCCTCACAAAGGAGGCGGATCAAGCGGCGCACAGAACGTCGCGACGGGCAGGGCAGGCATGGCCGCTGATGTCGGCCAGTCACAGGCCGCTGCCGGATGGAAACGACCTGAGAGGAGGAGCTCATGAAATCACTCACCAAGCTACTACCTGGCCTGGGCCTTGCGGCGGCGCTGATACTGCCCTTGGCGGCTTCGGCCACCGCGGCGGAGCTGCGCTGGGGCGCGTCGCGCGACATCGACTCGCTCGACCCCTATTCCTATGGCAGCACCTTTACAATCTCGACGCTGAACCATGTCTATGAAGGGCTGGTTCGCTATGACGATCAGCTGAAGATCGAGCCAGCGCTCGCGACCTCGTGGGAGGATATCTCGCCGACGGTCCGGCGCTTTCATTTGCGCAAGGGCGTGAAGTTCCATGACGGCGCGCCCTTCACGGCAGACGACGTCCTTGCCTCGCTCACAAGGGTGAGCGACCCGAAATCCCCGCTGCGCGGCAACCTGCCGGCCTATCAGGGAGCGGAGAAAATCGACGACTACACCGTCGATATCAAGGTCACCGAGAATTACCCGCTCATCCTCAACGACCTGACCAATATCCTCATCTTCGACAAGGAATGGCTCGTCGCCAATAACGCCACGGCCCCGACAGATGTCGGCGCCGGCATCGAGGGCTATGCGACGACCCATGCCAATGGCACGGGTCCCTTCAAGGTCGTCTCGCGCAAGCCGGACGCCGAGACGGTCTTCGAAGCCAACAAGGACTGGTGGGACAAGCCGCGCCACAATATCGACCGGATGGTCTTCACGCCGATCTCCTCGCCCGCGACCGCCGTCGCGGCCCTGCTGTCGGGCCAGATCGACTACATGGAGAAGGCGCCGCTACAGGACATTCCACGCCTTAAGCAATCGCCCGGCATCCAGGTGCTGTCCAGCAACGAGCTGCGCACCGTCTTCTTCCTCTTCAACCGAGCCGACAAGCTCCAGGCGTCGGACGCCAAGAATCCGTTCAACGACGCCAAAGTGCGCGAGGCGCTGTACCGCGCCATCGACATCGACGTGCTGCAGAAGAAAGTGATGCGCGGCCTGTCGCGCACGACCGGCTCTATGGTGGCGCCGGCGATCCCGGGCTACGTGCCGGAGCTCGATGAGCGTCAGGCCTACGATCCCGAGAAGGCCAAGGCGCTGCTCGCCGAAGCGGGTTATGCCGACGGCTTCGGTTTCAACTTCGTCTGCGATAACAATGTCTATGTGAACGAAGAGGAGATCTGCCAGGCGGTGTCCTCCATGTGGGCGCGCATCGGCCTCAAGCCCAATCTCGATACCGCGCCGACCAGCATCCAGACGGTCAAGTTCGAGAGCGGCAAGTTCGATGTCGGCATTCTCGGCTGGGCCAATGAGCCGATGATCGACAGCTACTCGATCCTCGTGCAGGTGGCCCACTCCAAGACCGGCACGTCGGGCGTGTTCAACTGGGGCGGCTGGAAGGACGCTGAGGTCGACGCGCTGATCGATGCTGCCGGCAAGGAGCTCGACCGCGAGAAGCGACTGGCGCTGCAATCGAAAGCACTCCTGAAGCTCAAGCAGAATGTGGACTTCCTGCCGCTTCATCAGCAACCTATGGCCTGGGCCCTGGGTCCCAAGGTCAAGAGCGTGGTGCAGCTCTCTGACAACAAGTCGCGCCACTGGCTGACCGTCCTCAATAAGTGACGCCGGATCGCCGGGAGCCGATTTGATGCGGGCTCCCGGCTTCCCAAAAGGATCAAACCCATGATCTCGATGGTACTCAAGCGGATCGGCAATGCGGTGGCGGTGATGATCGCCGTGGCCTTTGTCGCCTTCATGATCTTCCAGTTCCTGGGCGATCCGGTCCAGCTAATGCTGAACGAGCAGGCGAGCCAGGCCGAGCGTGACGCGCTCAGGATCCGCCTCGGCCTCGACCAGAGCTTCGTCATGCAGTTCGTGACCTTCATCACGCGCGCCGTGCAGGGCGATTTCGGCATCTCCTACCGCAATCAGCAGGAGGTCATGTCGCTGATCGCCGAACGTTTCCCGGCGACGCTGGAGCTGGTCCTCGTCTCCACCATAGTCGCCTTGAGCGTCGGCATCCCGCTCGGCGTCTATGCCGCGATCCGCAAGGGCAGTCCCGTCGCCCGTCTGCTCACCATCTTCTCGATGATCGGCGTGTCCATCCCGTCCTTCGTCATCGGCATTCTCCTGATCGTGGTCTTCGCGGTCCAGCTCAACTGGCTGCCGGCCTTCGGACGCGGCGAGGTTGTGCACTTCGGCAGCTGGTCGACAGGTCTCCTGACGCCCTCCGGCCGCAGCGCGCTCATCATGCCGGCGCTGTCGCTCGCCATGTTCCAGATCTCCTTCATCATGCGTCTGGTGACCGCCGAGATGCTCGAGGTGCTGCGCACCGACTATGTCAAATTCGCGCGCGCCCGCGGTCTTCCCAACCGCCTCGTTCATTTCCGGCACGCGCTTAGGAACTGCCTGATGCCGGTCGTCACCATGACCGGCATGATGATCGGCGACCTGATCGCCTTCGCGCTCGTCACCGAGACGGTGTTTCAGTGGCCGGGCATGGGTCAGCTCTTCGTGCAGGCGGTGATGTTCATCGATATGCCGGTGATGGCCGCCTATCTGATGATCGTGTCGGCGATCTTCGTCACCATCAACACCATCGTCGATCTGATCTATCTGTGGGTCGATCCGAGATTGCGCCAGGCCGGCGTGGCGCGAGGTTACCATGCACATTGATGAAGCGGGCCAGACGGGCCGCCTGGCGCACTGGCGCCAACGGCTGAGCGAGGCCTGGGACAGTGATCTCGCTTATAGCTTCCGCGGCTCGCCGATGGCGATGATCTCGGCCTTGATCCTCCTGATCGTGGCGCTGACGGCCTTTCTCGCTCCCCTGATCGCGGTGCAGAATCCCTATGACCTGACCCAGCTCTTCCTCGACAAGGCAGAGCTGCCGCCGGTCTGGAGCGAAGGCGGCGAAGCGCCCTATCTGCTCGGCACGGATGTGCAGGGCAGGGACGTATTGTCCGCGATTCTCTACGGCTCGCGCATCTCGCTGCTGATCGGCTTCGCCAGCGTTCTCGCCTCCATGGCGATCGGTGTCACCATCGGGCTGATCTGCGGCTTCGCCGGCGGCATCATCGATAATATCCTGATGCGGGTCGGCGATTTCGTCCTGTCGATCCCGACGCTTCTGGTGGCGATCCTGGTCAGCGCGCTGTTCCGCGAGATGCTGCCGGTCAATCTGCGCGACACCTTCGCCCCGCTCATCCTGATGACCTCGATCGCCATCACGTCATGGGTGCAGTATGCGCGCATCGTGAGAGCCTCCGCCATGGTCGAGGCGCGCAAGGAGTATGTGCTGGCCGCCAAGATCCTCGAGGTCAGGACCACCCGCATTCTCCTGACCCATATCCTGCCGAATGTGATGACGGCGGTCCTGGTGACAGCGACACTCAATCTCGGTCTCGCCGTTCTGGCCGAGGCGACTCTTTCGTTTCTCGGCGTCGGCATGCCGGTCACCCAGCCTTCGCTCGGCACGTTGATCCGCATCGGCAATCAGTATTTCTTCTCCGGCAGCTGGTGGGTGGTGCTGTTCCCGGCCTTCCAGCTCGGCCTCATCATACTTGCGGTCAATCTGCTCGGCGACTGGCTGCGCGACGCTCTCAACCCGAAGCTTCAGTGATTTCGCAAAGAAGGTGCATCCGTGACGAATAAGACCATCATCAAGAATGTCCGTCCCTGGGGCGAGGCTGCGACCGACATCACCATCAGCGGCGACCGGATTGCCGCGATCGGCGCCGCCGGGCCTCACGCGGGAGCGGCAGTAATCGACGGCGCCGGCGCCATCCTGCTGCCCGGCCTGATCGAAGCCCACACCCATCTCGACAAGACGCTGTTCGGCATGAAGTGGAACGTCAATGACGTGGGCTACACGCTCATCGACAAGATCACCAATGAGCGCGAGATGAAATCGAAGCTTGGCCTCGATCCGGCGCGCCAGTCGGCCCGCCAGGTAGCGATCTCGGTCGCGCGCGGCACCACCCACATCCGCAGCCATGTCGACATCGACACGGTGCATGGGTTGAAGGGCGTTGAAGGCGTCATGGCGACGCGCGAGAAGTATAAGGACTTCATCGACATCGAGATCGTCGCCTTCCCGCAGTCCGGCATGATGATCAGGCCGGGCACGGTGGAACTCATGGATGAGGCGTTGGCCATGGGCGCCGAGGTCGTCGGCGGCCTCGATCCGTCCTCGATGGACAAGGACCCGAAGGGGCATCTCGACACGATATTCGGGCTCGCCGCCAAGCACGGCAAGCCGCTCGACATCCATCTGCACGAGCCGGGTGAGCTCGGGCTTTTCACCATGGGCATGATCGTCGAGCGCACCAAGGCGCAAGGACTCAACGGCAAAGTCACCATCAGCCATGCCTTCTGCCTCGGCCATAACGACTATCTCGTCGTCGGGCGCATGCTGGAGGATCTCGCCAGAAACGATATCGCCGTGATGACGACCGGGCCCTCGGGCTGGCCGTGCCCGCCGCTGATCCGCACCCTCGATGCCGGCATCACCGTCTGCTCGGGATCGGACGGTATTCGCGACTGCTGGCATCCCTGGGGCAGCGGCGACATGCTGGAGCGCGTGATGTATCTGGGCGAACGCAACTATCTCAGCCGTGACCGCGATATCAGACGCGTCTACGATGTGGTGACGCTCGGCGGCGCCAAGGTGATGAACATCGCCGACTACGGCCTCGCCGCCGGCAATATCGCCGATCTCATGCTCGTCGACGGCGAGGCGCTGGCCGAGGCGGTGGCCTCCTGCCGGCCGCGCCGTCTGGTGATGAAGCGTGGCCGCGTCGTCTCTGAGGACGGCGCCCACCCCTTCGAAGTGGCCTGACAAGTGACCGCCGCGCCCGTTCATATCTCGCCGCATGTGACGAAGCCCGCCACGCCGGTCCTCGATATTCGCAACCTCGTCGTCGAATTCCCGACGCGGCGCGGCGTGCTCACCGCGATCCGCGGCATTGATCTCGCCATCGGGCGGGGCGAGATATTGGGCGTCGTCGGTGAATCCGGCGCCGGAAAATCCTTGACAGGTGCTGCGGTCATCGGCCTCCTCGAATCCTCAGGCCGGGTCGCCGGCGGCGAGATTCATGTCGGCGGGCAGCGGATCGACCAACTCCCCGTGCGCGAGATGCAGAAACTACGCGGGCGCACCATCGGCGCGATCTTCCAGGACCCGCTCACCTCCCTCAATCCGCTGCTGACGGTCGGCGATCAGCTCGTCGAGACCATCCGGGTGCATCTGCCCCTGTCGCGCGCGCAAGCCGCGGAACGTGCGATCAAGCTGCTGCAGGAAGTCGGTATTCCCTCGCCTGAGCTCCGCATCGGCCAGTATCCGCATCAGTTCTCAGGCGGCATGCGTCAGCGCGTGGTCATTGCGCTGGCTCTGTGCGCCGAGCCTGAGCTTGTAATCGCCGACGAGCCGACGACCGCCCTCGACGTCTCGATCCAGGCGCAGATCACCGCGCTTCTGAAGCGCGTCTGCCGCGAGCGCGGCACCGCCATGATGTTGATCACGCATGACATGGGCGTTATCGCCGAAACGGCCGATCGCGTCGCCGTCATGTATGCCGGCCGCATCGTCGAGATCGGGCCGGTCGCCGCCATCATCCGCGCGCCGCGCCATCCCTACACCAAGGGCCTCATCGGCTCGATCCCGAGCCTCACCGCGCGCTGCGAGCGCCTGGTCCAGATCGACGGCGCCATGCCGCGCCTGAATGCGATGCCGGCTGGCTGCGCCTTCAATCCGCGCTGCCGCCATGCGAGCGCGCAATGCCGCGCCGAGAGACCGCCCTTGCGGACGGCGGGCGCGAGTGAAGCCGCCTGCTGGCATTTCGACCTGGAGGTGAGCCATGTCGCCTAGTGAGCAGCCGGCACTCGCGGCCACCGACATCGCCTGCTGGTTCAACCTGCCGCATTCCTGGCTCGACCGCACCGTGCTCGGAAAGCCGGCGCGGATGGTGAAGGCCGTCGACGGCATTTCCTTCAAGATTCCGCGCGGCACCACCTTCTCCATCGTGGGCGAATCCGGATGCGGCAAATCCACCGTCGCGCGCATGGTGGTGGGTCTGCAGCCGGCGACGCGCGGGACCTTCGATTTTGCCCCGGGACGCGGCCGCAAAGGCCGTCTGCGCACGCAGATGATCTTCCAGGATCCCTTTGCCAGCCTCAATCCGCGCTGGCGGGTCGGCGACATCGTCGCCGAGCCGATCCGCGAGCTCGGGCTGTGCGACGGCGCCAAGGCCACCGAGCGCCGCATGCACGGGCTGCTCGACACCGTGGGGCTCAGTAGCCGCGATGCCGGACGCTATCCGCATGAATTCTCTGGCGGCCAGCGCCAACGCATTTCGATCGCGCGCGCCCTTGCGGCCGAGCCGGAATTTCTCGTCTGCGACGAGCCGACCTCGGCGCTCGACGTATCGGTGCAGGCGCAGATCCTCAATCTGCTCGCCGACCTGCAGAGCGATCTCGGCCTGACTTATCTCTTCATCAGTCACAATCTGTCGGCGGTGCGCCACGTGTCCGACCGCGTGGCCGTCATGTATCTCGGCCGCATCGTTGAGGAGGCCTCGGCCGACGAGATCTTCGACCATCCCCGGCATCCCTACACGAAATTTCTGCTGGGATCGGTGCCGGATCTTCTGCATCCCAATCGCGACCGCGTCCCCGTCGCCGTCGATCTGCCGAGCCCGGTCAGCCCGCCGTCCGGCTGCACCTATCATCCGCGCTGTCCCTGGGCGTCCGACCAGTGCAAGACGACGGCGCCGCAGCCGTCTCTGATCGGCACGACCGAGATTCGCTGCCATCGCGCCGCCGAAGCCCACCTTTCCTGATCCGAATAGAACAGCCTCCAGCATGCGCATCCATCTGATCAATCCGAACACGACCGAGACGATGACCAACACGATCGCCGAGGCGGCGCGCCTCGTCGCCGCGGCCGGGACGGAGATATCGGCCGCGACATCGAAGTCGGGCGCCGCCTCGATCGAGGGTCATTATGACGAGGCGATGAGCGTCGTCGGTCTGATTGAGGCGATCCGCGAGGAGCCTGCTGCCGATGCCTATGTAATCGCCTGCTTCGGCGATCCGGGCCTACTGGCGGCGCGCGAATTCACCGCGGCGCCCGTGCTCGGCATCGCGGAAGCCGCGATGCACGCGGCGAGCTTCGTCGCCACCGGATTCTCTGTCGTTACAACTCTCGAGCGCACGCGCGTCATCGCCGAGCATCTGGTACGCAACTATGGGATGGCGCAGCATTGCCGCCGCGTGCGGGCGGTGGATATACCGGTCCTGGCACTCGATGATCCGTCCTCGATGGCGCGGGCGCGCATTCTGACAGAATGCGAGGCGGCGATCGCCGAAGACAAGTCGGGCGCGATTGTTCTGGGCTGCGCCGGAATGGCCGATCTCACCAAGTATATCGAGGACCGCTTGCAGATTCCGGTCATCGACGGTGTCGCCGCGGCGGTGAAATTCGCGGAGGCATTGGTGGGGCTGGGGCTCAAGACAAGCAAGCGCGGTGATCTCGCTTTCCCACTGCCCAAGATTTATCGCGGCATCACTGCCGGCTATGCGCCCCAGGGTGAAGGTGATGGAGCCGTTCAGCTCAGCGCGTCGCGGATCCGATAGAACAGCATCGCGGCCACGAGGAGCGGCGTGCGGATCGGGCCGCCGGGGAAGGGCAGGTGCTTGACGCGCGCCAGAAGGTCGAAGCGGCCGGCCTGGCCCTTGATGGCTTCCGCCATCAGCTTTCCATACATGCCGGCAAGCGCCACGCCCTGGCCGGAATAGCCATGCGCATAATAGATGTTGGCACCGAGGCGGCCGCAGTCGGGAATACGGTTCGAGGTGATGGCGATATAGCCGCCCCAGGCATGATCGACCTTCACATCCTTGAGCTCGGGGAACACCGAGAGCATGCGCGGGCGCATATAGGCGCCGAGATTGGGCGGCTCCAATGTCGAATAGCTGGCGCGGCCGCCGAAGAGGAGGCGCGTGTCCTTGGTGAGACGGAAATAGTCGACGATGAAATTCGTGTTCGCCACCGCGTCATTGTCGCGGATGAGTGCGCGCGCCCGGTTTTCGCCCAGAGGCTCGGTGGCGATGATGTAGCTGGTGACCGGCATGATGCGGCCATAGAGCTCCGGCATCATGCGGCCGATATAGGCGTTGCAGCCGAGGATCACGAATTTGGCGTTGACCGTACCATTGGCCGTGCGCACGGTGGCGGTCGTCCCCGGCTCGACATTGACGACGGCCGAATTCTCGAAGATCTGCGCCCCGGCGGCGATTGCGGCCTTGGCGAGCCCCAGACAGTAATTGAGCGGATGGAAATGACCGGCGCCGCCTTCGCGCAGCGCCCCGTGATAGATTTTGGTGGCGAGCCGCTCCTCGAGTTCGGCCTTGTCGAGGATCTGGGTGTCGGTGTAACCGAGCGTGTCCCATTCCTCTTTCCACTCTTTCAGCCCGTCGAACTGCGACGGCTTGGGAATGGCATGCAGATAGCCCCATTTCAGGTCGCAATCGATCTTGTACCTGGCGATGCGATCCACGATGAGCCGCTTGGCTTCCTCGGCGATATCGAAGCACTTGCGGGCGTCCGCCTTGCCAAGTTGCGCCTCGATGCGTTGCTGCCTGGGGGAGAATCCGGTGCAGATCTGCCCGCCATTGCGCCCGGATGCCCCATAGCCCACCTGGCGGGCCTCCAGGACCACAACCTTCAGGCCGGCCTCGGCCAGCTCCAGCGCGGCGGAAAGGCCCGTAAAACCGGCGCCGACGACGCAGATATCGGCCGTAACGTCACCGTTGAGGCGGGGTTTCGGGGGGAAAGGATGGGCGGAAGCCTGGTAATAAGATTGCGCGTCAAGGGAAGCCGGCATGGTCACTGACCAATGCCAAGCCCTGTTTCCTCCGTCAAGGAGGCCGGGTAAGGTAGGCCCGTCATAACGATAACAGGGTATCATGTCGCAAGCGAAATTTGAGGAATGGATTACCGAACGCCGGATCAGTGAAGTGGAATGCCTGGTGGCCGATATGTCCGGAACGGCCCGGGGGAAAATTCTCCCCCCGTCGAAATTTCTGAAGGGCAACAAGTCACGCGGGCTGCGCATCCCGGAGGAAGTCTTCACCCTCACCATCAATGGCCGCTATGTCTGGGAAACCTCGGCGGTGAGCGATGCGGCCATAGATATCTATCTGCAGCCGGATTATGACACCATCCGCCTGGTGCCCTGGTATAAGGAGCCGACCGCCCAGGTCATCTGCGACGCCTTCCACCTCAATGACGATCCGGTTGATATCTCACCGCGCCATGTGCTGAAGCGCATACTCCAGCTCTACAAGGAGAAGGGCTGGCGGCCGGTCATTGCGCCTGAGCTCGAATTCTATCTCGTCAAGCGCAATATCGATCCCGATTATCCGCTCGAGGCGGCGGTCGGCCGCTCCGGCCGCAAGGAGGCTGGCGGCCAGGCCTATGGCATCGACGCCGCCAACGATTTCGATCCGATCGTCGAGGACATCTATGATTTCTGCGAAGCGCAAGAGCTCGATGTCGACACGCTGAGCCATGAAAGTGGCCCTGCCCAGCTCGAGATCAACTTCAACCATGGCGATCCGCTGGAGCTCGCCGACCAGGTCTTCCTGTTCAAGCGCACGGTGCGCCAGGCCGCGCTCAAGCATGACATGTTCGCGACCTTCATGGCGAAGCCGCATGAGAACGAGCCGGGCTCGTCGATGCATATCCATCAGTCGGTGATGGATGTGAGGACCGGCAAGAATGTCTTCGCCGGCAAGGACGGCACGCCGTCGAAGCTGTTCCTGAGCCATATTGCCGGGCTGCAGCGCTATCTCGCCGCCGCCCTTCCGCTCGCCGCGCCCAATGTCAATTCCTACCGGCGACTGGTGCCTGAATCGGATGCGCCGACCAATGTCCATTGGGCGATCGACAACCGCACCGTGTCGCTGCGCGTCCCGTCCTCCGATCCTGCCAATCTCCGGGTCGAGAACCGCGTGCCGGGAGCCGACGCCAATCCCTATCTCGCCTTCGCGGCGTCGCTCGCTTGCGGTTATCTCGGCATGATCGAGCGGCTCAAGCCGTCCGACCCGGTCGAGGGCTCGGCCTACCGCTATGCCCACACGCTGCCGATCAGCCTCGATGAGGCGCTCGACAAGCTGAATTACACCAAGTCGTTCAAGCAGGTGATGGGCGAGAAATTCGTCGAGGCATTCCAGGACGTCAAGCACGAGGAGATGCAGCATTATCGCCGCGTCATCAGTTCGTGGGAGCGGGAATATCTCCTCCTGAATGTGTGATTACTAGCGCGGGATGCGGAAAAGTGGATACCGGTTTTCGCAAAAATCCCGCGCTGACATATAAAAATCGATCACGTTTATGAGTTTGGATTGACTTCAATCCAAACTCATCGTGATCTTGAGCAAATCCCGCCAAAGTTGAAGACTTTGGCGAAAAGGATTTGCTCCAAGTTATTGATCTGGCGCGAATCCTTTTCGGCGAAGTGATCCCACTTCGCCGGGATGCGCGCTAGAAGCGGCAAGATTGCCGAAGATGACGCGAGAGGATGAGGTCCGGAGGCCCGCTAATGATCTTGCTGCGCCGTCATCTCGGCCTTCTGGCCGTCGTGCTGATGTTCGTCTGGGCGGCGCCGGCGCTCGCCGGCAAGGGCGACCGCGCGGCGGTACCGGCCTATGGCGACGTCACCTCGTCGATTGCCATTCTGCTCGACAGTCCGGACCGGCTCGAATTGCCGCTCGAACGCATCAGGCCCGCGCTGAAGGCGCATTATGTCGACAATGCCGGCACCATCTACTGGATCGGCACCGGCCGCATGACGCCGTTCATCCAGCGGCTGCTCGATGCCGCCGATGACGGGCTCAATCCGGATGACTATCCGATCGACACGCTGATCGACCTGCGCGACACGATGGACGCGAATGACCCTATGAGCGCGGCGCGGGCCGAGCTCTATTACTCGGCCTTCTTCGTCGCCTATGCGGCCGACCTCAAGACCGGGCGCGTAATTCCGCAGAAGGTCGATCCGCGGCTCTTCCGTAACCGCAAGACGGTCGATGTGCTGCGTATTTTGACCGACTTGAACAAATACCGCGAGCCGACGCGCTATCTCGACGTGTTCGAGCCGAAGAACCCGCAATATCAGGCGCTGAAGAAGATGCTGCTGCAGTATCGGGCGTTGGCGGCTGATGGCGGCTGGGGCAGCGTCGAGCCGGGTGTCAGCTTGAAGCCCGGCATGACCGACCCGCGCCTTCCCGAGGTGCGCAAGCTGCTGGCCGCCACCGGCGACTATGAATGGCAGCCCGCCGGCGATCCCGCTTTTTATGACGAGCAGCTCGCCATCGCGGTGAAGCGCTTCCAGTCACGCCACGGCCTCGAGGCCAAGGGGCTGATCGGCAAGCAGACGATCATCGCCATGAATGTGCCGGTCGAGGAGCGCGTGCGCCAGATCATGCTCAATATGGAGCGTTGGCGCTGGATGCCGGAGGATCTGGGCGAATACCACTTTCTCGTCAATATCGCGTCCTTCGAGCTGCAGCGTATCCAGTCGAACACGATCATCGACCGCATGAACACGGTGGTGGGGGCGCCCGCCACCCAGACGCCGGAATTCTCCGACGAGCTCGAGTATATCGAGTTCAATCCGACCTGGACGGTGCCTTACAGCATCGCCACCAAGGAGATGCTGCCGCGCCTGCGCGCCAATCCTTACGCCTATGCGGGCGATTTCGAGGTCTTTGTCGGCGGCAAGCTTGCCTCTTGGGGAAGCATCAACTGGTATTCCTATGGGCCGGGCAATTTCCCCTTCACTTTCCGCCAGAAGCCGGGACCGAAGAATGCCTTGGGCAAGGTCAAGTTCATGATGCCCAACAAGCACAATATCTATCTGCATGACACGCCCGCGAAGGACAAGTTCCTGCAGACGGCGCGCGCCTTCAGTCACGGATGCATCAGACTATCCCGTCCGATCGATCTCGCTTATGCGCTGGTGCCCGATCTCAAGGACTGGTCGAAGGAGCGCATGGACGCCACCTGGGCCGGCGGCAAGACGACGCGCGCGATGATCGTCGATCATATACCGGTGCATCTGATCTATGGCACCGCCTTCAGGGGTGATGCCGGCATGGTCGAGTTCCGGCCCGATGTCTATGGCCGCGACCTCAAGCTTTACAACGCGCTGTTCGGCAGGCCGACGTCGTGAATTTACCACCCTCACCCTGAGGCGCCCGGCGAAGCTGGGCCTCGAAGGGTGTCTTGCAGCACTCTCACTCTATCCTGGTGGATGCTTCGAGGCTCGCTTCGCTCGCACCTCAGCATGAGGATACTTGAACGCCGACTTCAATCAATTCACGCCGGGGCAGCGATGGCCCGGCCTTCGGTCGACTGGCGATGAGGGCGCGCTCTACTGCTTCATCCAGGTCTCGAGTCCGGCGATGGCGGTTTCGGCATCGGCGATGCCGGCGGTGCGCGCCTCGAGATAGTATTTGAGCGCCATGGCGGGATCAGCCTTGAGCCCTTGCACATTCTTCTCCCGGAAGACGAGGGGATCATAGGTCTGGCCGAGCCGCAACGACGCTTCACGATTGCCGAGCTCGCGCGCCTTGCTGAAGAACGCCCGCGCCGCGGTGAAGTCGCCGAGACCCAGAAGCTTGTCGCCATTGCGCATCAGCGAGTCGCTGTCGCCGCCCGCGGTGTTGCCGTTGTTCTCGAGCGGCTCCGGTATGGGCTGCGCGGCCGGGGTGTCGTGCTTCGTGGTCGAGGGCAGATTGAAATTCCGCCTCACATCGGTGGGAGGCGCCGAGGCCGGTTGCACGGCCGGCGGCGGCGACTGGGTCGCGGCTGGGGCCGGGGAAGAGGTGGGGGCGGGCGTGGCGAGCGCCACTTTCATTTCCTCCGCGGGTGCGGCGAGATCGCCGGTGCCAGGCTCGATCGCCTCGACGGCGATCAGGAGGGGCGCTGCCGGGACGCTCGGCACCATGAGCTTCACGCCATGTTCCTCACCCGGCTTCAGCATCCAGGCGTTGTCGGCAAGCTTGGTGCCGGCGCTGAGATAGGCATCCGCCGGAAGGCCGCTCAGACGGAAGGCGATGTCCTGGTTCGGCAGCGCCGGCTCGGCGCTGATATTGAGCGGGATCGGCGAGTTCACGTCGCCCTTGGCGTCGGACACGTCCAGTCTTGCCGTCGTCACCGACTTCTTGGAGGCTGCCACGGCATGCTGCTCTTCCACGACGCTCACGCCCGCTTTCCCGGCGTCGGCGATGACCTTGTCGCGGTCGCCGAAGCCGGTCATGAAGCCGCCGAGTGAATCGAACACCGCGGAGCTCAGCTCACCATTATTGGCTCGGTCATAGACGACGGCGCCGGCAAGCGCGCCGATCGCTATGGAGGCGAGGCCGGCAAGGGCGGCATCGCGCATCCGAAAGCCCGGATGGGCCTGGCGCGGCCGGCGGGGCTGCGGCGCCTCGCCGTTCCATCCATGCTCATTCTCATTGCTGGCGGCATAGCGGCTCGTCGGAAAGCGCCTGGTGCGCACCGGGGCCAGTGTTTCCTCTTCGTCGGAGACAGGCTGGCGCATCTTGGCATAGCGCATATAGGCTTCGAGCTGGCTCGGGCCGCGCTCGGTGGACTCCTGTTCCGGCTCGTCCACTGTCGCCGTCTTCTCCGGTTTCCTGGCGCCAGCTTCTTCCGTCTTCGCTTCGGCCGCAGGAACCTCTTTCTTGCCGTCCTTGGCGGGGTGAACCTTTATCTCCTTGCCGAGGAACCAGATCGGGCGTCCGGCCTCGGAATCCTGTTGCTCAGCTTTCTGCGCAGCGGTCTTGCGCTGCTGATTCGACTTCATTGCGTCACTCCTCACCAGCGCGCTCTTCGAGCGCGCTCGATTTCAGTCTTGCCACGCCCGCGGGCGCGACGCCGAGCGTCGTGCGTTCCAGATAGGACTGGAATTCGGCCTTGAGTGCGGCCTCTTCCTTGCTGTCGGCATCGGCCTGGCTGCGCTTGTGGTCGGCGAGCCACTCGTCGGCCGTGACGTAGCGTGTCCATCCGGGAAGGTCGGCGGAGAGATTAACATCGTTCCACGCGGCATGCCACTTTCCGGTCTGCAGATCACCGATCCCGGAATAGAGGACATCGGCGAATTTGCGAAGCTTGTAATAGCGGTCGGTGCCCTTCTTCCAGTTGAACACCGCGACCGCATAGCTGACGCTCAGAGTCTCGGTCATGCCTCCTTCGCGGGCAAGACCTTCATAGGTCTTGGCGTTGAGCATCGCCGGCGAATAGATTTCGTTGAGCTCGTCATTTCCGGTGACGTTGAGAAGCCGGTAGCCGCCGCTGCGGGCCAGATCTTCGGCGATTGCCGAGGGTTGCGGCGCCACGATGACGATCGCATCCGCCTTTCCGCTCTTGAGCAGGTTAGCCGCTTCGGCCTCCGAGCCCTCGATCGGATTGACCGTGATGCCAAGCGAATCGAAGAGCAGGTTTGACGTCACGAAACGCGGCTCGCTGGCGGTACCGATATTGACGTTCTTGCCGGCGAGATCGGCGAGGGAAGCGATGTCCGCGCGGGCAATGACATGGACCTGGGCCGAGCCCAGCCGCGCCACATAGGTAACCTTCTTGTCGATATCCTCGATCAGCTCCTGCTTGCGCATATAGGCGACCGTATCTGCGGGAATGATGCTGGCGTCGATGCCGCGCAGGTAGAGGAGGTCGCGCACCGCTTCGACCGGGCCGTGGCCCATGACCGGCAGGATGCGCAGGTCGCGCTCGGCTTCCATCAGCACGGCGAGATCGGCGGCATAGCGCGACGACTGGCTGTTGGCGCCGTCGGTGATAAGCGTGATGGCGCCAGCATTCATGCGGGCGATGTCTTTGCTGTCGTCAGCCAGGAGCGCGTCGGAGCCCGTAACAAGAGCCGCGAAAGCGCACACAACTCTCAAGGCGCTACTCATGCCTTGTCTCCCCGTCTGCATGCCGTCCCATAGTAGGACCGGGCGATTGTGCCCACCTCTGGTCCGACCACCAGTCAAGCCCCAGATTGTGGCGGCGGTCCGGCAATAAGCGTTATTATTTACTTTTTGTTTAGGTAAGCAATGCTGACGTATGCTGGGCTATGATCAGCTCCTCGTTCGCTAGCACAATATGCATGGAGAAGGCTTTTATCCATGAAAGATGGTTAATCACCCGAGCGCGGACCGGCTCGGCATTCTCCCCGACGCCGCCCGTGAAGACCATGGCGTCAATTCCGCCCATGGCGGCAATGAGGGAGGCCGCCTGGCGGGCGGCCCAATAGCAGTAGGCCTCGATGGCGGCCCGGGCCTCGGGCATGGGGCTTTCGAGCAGGCTGCGCACATCGCTGGTGAGGCCGCTCAGGGCAAGGAGGCCGCTTTCCTTGTAAAGAACCTGCTCCATCTGCTCTGGGCTCAGCCGGTCGTCCTTCATGATCGCCAGGATGAGACCGGGATCGAGGGCTCCGGGCCTCGTCCCCATCACCAGCCCGTCAAGGGTCGAGTAGCCCATGCTGGTGGCGATGCTGCGGCCGTCCAGGACGGCGCACAGGCTGGCGCCATTGCCGAGATGGGCGATGAGGAGGCGGCGGGGAAGGGGCTGGCCGGTCTCCAGGGGCAGTGCCCGCACCACATGCTCGTAATTGAGACCATGGAATCCATAGCGCCGGTAGCCACGCTCGAAATAGGAACGCGGCAGCGGGAAGCGCGTCGCGATCTCCGGCTGGGTCGCGTGGAAGGCGGTATCGAAGCAGGCGACTTGCGGGACGTTGGGGGCTCGCTCGCGCATGGCCCGCAGCGCGTCGAGGCCATAGGGCTGATGCAGCGGCGCCAGGGGGCGCAAAGCATTGAGCTTCGCCTCGATCGTGTCGTCGACGATCACCGGCTGCGAAAACTCGGTGCCGCCATGGACGATGCGGTGCCCGGCGCCGGTAAGCTGCCCGACTTCTATGCCTTTCTGGGCCAGGCGGACAAACAGGGCTTGGAGAGCGTCGTCGCCGGTCCCCTCGACCTGGTCCTTGAAGCGCAGCTTGAGGGCCCCCGCCGCCCGCTCGAAGGTCGCAAATTTGAGGGTCGACGACCCGGCATTGACGACGAGAATGGTCATTCCGCAGCTCCAGCTTCTGGCCGAACATGAGTGCGCAGCGGCCTCTCCTCCATCACATAGAGGCTGGCGAACGACACCAGAATGCCGGCGGCCGCGGCGAGAAAAACCCAGCGGTATACCGAGCCGATATCGCGCCCGGCGGCGGCGAAGCTGCTGGCGAGCGTCTCTATGGTGACATGCGCCGCGAGGTCGGCCGGCAGGCTCCCGATCACGATCGCGCCGAAGGCGGCCACGATCAGCGCGCCGCCAAGCGAGCGGAAGAAGTTCAAGGTGCCAGTGGCGGTGCCCATCTGATGCGGCGGCACGGCGTTCTGAAGCGCCACCAGGGTGAGCGGGAAGATCGTGCCGAGGCCGATGGATGCCACGGCGAGGATCAGCACCAATCCGGCAAGCGGCAGGCTTTGGGGATTGATGGCGACCACGGCGAGGCCAATGGCGGCAACGATGAGTCCGATCAGCGTCGGGCGCTTGTAATGCGTGAAGCGCGCCATCACTTGGCCCGTGAATGAGGCGCCGATGACGGTGCCGAACATCAGCGGGATCAAGGTGAAACCGGATTGGCTGGCGGTCAGCCCATACATGCCTTCGAGGAAGATGGGCGTGTAGATGGTGAGGCCGATGAAGACGCCGACGCCGGAGCAGGCGGCGATGATCGCCATCGCCACCACCGGATTCGCCAGGATCTCGATAGGGATCAAGGGTTCGGGCGCTGTTTTGAGCCGGACCACGAAGGCGACGGCGAAGACGAGAAAGACGCCGATAAGCCCGAGGATCGTCAACGACGTCCAGGCATAGTGAGGACCGCCGAGGCTCAGCGCCAGGAGAAGGGCAGTTGTCGAGATGATCATCAGTCCGGCGCCGATGAAGTCCAACTGGTGCGGTTTCTCATGGCGCGGCAGCTTCTTGAGCAGCGCATTCGTCATCCAGAACGCCAGGAGGCCGAGCGGCAGATTGATCCAGAAGATCGCCGACCAATGCAGCTTCTCGGCCATGAAGCCGCCCAGCGCTGGTCCGGCGATGCTCGATGTGGCGAAGACGCTGGCGATATAGCCTTGATAGCGCGGCCGTTCCTTGGGCGACACGATGTCGGCGATGATGGTCTGCGCCAGCGAGATCAGCCCGCCGCCGCCAAGACCCTGGAGCGCCCGCGCCAGGATGAGTGCCAGCATGGTGGGTGCCAGCGCGCACAGGATCGAGCCCAGCATGAAGATGCCGATCGCTGCCAGCAGCGTCACCCGCCGGCCGATGATGTCGGAGATCTTGCCGTAGAGCGGCGTCACCGCCGTCGAGGTCAGGAGATAGGTGGTGACGACCCAGGGCAGGTTCTCGAAATCGCCGAGCAGCCGGCCGATCGTCGGCATGGCGGTGGCGACGATGGTCTGGTCGAGCGCGGCCAGAAACATCGCCACCAGCACGCCGAAGATGATCGAGCGCACCTCATGCGGAGTCAGTGCCGGGCTGGTCCTCTCCGATTGGGGCATTCCTGCTGGCGGTTGCTGTGACCTCAGGCAGGAGCCTTTACATCCGTGTGCTTGTACTTGTCGAGCACACGCTTCGGATATTTGAGGGCGTCGCGGCGGAAGGGATCGCCGAGTTCCTGCGTGACCATTACCTCGACGACGGTGGTCTTACCCTTCTTCTGAGCATCGCAAGCCTTGTCCAGCGCCTCGCCGACATCGCCGAGCTTGTCGATCGTGACACCTTCGGCGCCGAGCGAGCGGGCGACTTCGGCCCAGCTCGGATTTTTCAGGTTAACGCCGAGGAAGCGGGTGTCATAGAAATCGACCTGGTTCTTCTTCTCGGCACCCCACTGCTTGTTGTGGAAGACGACGGCGGTCACCGGGATGTCTTCGCGCACGCAGGTGAGGATCTCGGCGAAGCTCATGCCCCAGGCGCCGTCGCCGACATAGGCGATGGCCGGCCGGTCGGAGGCCGCCACCTTGGCGCCGATGACGGCTGGCAGCGCATAGCCGCAATTGCCGAAGCTCATCGCCGCAAACATCGAGTTGGGCTGGTTGAAGCGCAAATATGAGTTGGAGACCGAGCAGATATTGCCGATGTCGGTCGATACCATGGCGTTGGCCGGCATCGCCTTTTCGAGCTCGCGCAGCATCTGGCGCGGATGCATGTAGGGCGAGCCCTTGGCGATATCGAGCGACCAGCCGTCCTTCTCATGCGTCCAGCTGTCGAGCTCCTTCTCCCAGGCATCCTTCTCGGCCTTGATCTTCTTCTTGCGCTCATCGGCATTAGCGGCGGCCGCGAGCTTGCGGTTGGCGAGCCGGTAGGCGAGCGCCTTCGCCGCTTCCTTGGCGTCGCCGACGATGCCGACCGATATCTGCTTGACGAGGCCGAGCATACGATGATCGCTGTCGACCTGAATGATCTTGGCATTCTTCGGCCAGTAATCGAGCCCGTGCTGGGGCAGCGTGCCAAAGGGGCCAAGACGCGTGCCGAGCGCCAGCACCACATCGGCCTCGGCGATCAGCTTCATGCCGGCCTTCGAGCCCTGATAGCCGAGCGGGCCGCACCACAGCGGATGCTTTGCCGGGAAGCTGTCATTGTGGAGATAGGAATTGACGACGGGAGCGGAGAGCTGCTCGGCGAGCGCCACGCATTCCTTCACGCCATCCGAGAAGATGACGCCGCCGCCCGACACGATGACCGGGAACTTCGCTTTCGCGAGAAGGTCGGCCGCTTCGTCGAGATCGGCATCGGCACCGGGCCCGCGCGCGATCTTGCGCGGCTTGGCAATCTCGTAGTCCGCCTCGCCGTAGAAATTATCGCGCGGAATGTTGAGCTGGGTGGGGCCGCGTTCCGACATCGCCATGTCGAAGCAGCGCGCCGTCAGTTCCGCCATGCGCGGATGCTTTGAGACATGCGCCTGGTATTTGGTGATCTTGGAGAAGATCGGCAGCTGCTCGGTCTCCTGGAAGCCGCCGAGGCCCATGGTGGCGGAGCCGGTCTCGGGGGTGACGACGACGACCGGCGAATGGGCCCAGTAGGCGGCCGCCGTCGAGGTCACGAAGTTGGTGATGCCGGGGCCGTTCTGGGCGATGCACACGCCATGGCGGCCGGAGACGCGCGAATAGCCGTCGGCCATGTGGCCGGCCCCTTGCTCATGCGCCGTCGGGATGAAGCGGATGCCGGCGGTCGGGAACAGGTCGAGCGCGTCCATATAGGCGGAGCCGACGATCCCGAATACGTCCTTGACGCCATAGGCGACGAGGGTTTCGACGAAGGCTTCGGAAGCGGACATTTTGGGCATGAGAGGCTCCTGGGCGGGGAAAGATCGTGCCTTTCCCTATTCCGGCGTCTGGACCCATGAAAGCGCCAGTTCTGGGCTGCGCTCAGGTCCAGAGGGCCCGCAACCCAAAGAAAGCTGTATCCTCGACCCGCCGTGCGATGCCTTGCATGGAAGAACTGCGCGGATCGCTGCAGAAGGTCACGCTCCAGATTACCCGGCCTTCGAGCACCTCTCCTATCCTGTGGACTGAAGAGGAGGAAAGGCCCCAGCGCTCCAAGCAGGATTCACGACGCGAGGCTACGCTCAACATCCATGCGATAGCGGCGCATCCAGTCGAGGCTCGTCTCGTCGGAGAGCTTCGCCACACCGGGCTTCACCTTGTCGGCATCGGGCGCCGAAATGCCGAGTGCTGCGCAGATGCGTGTCAGTGTGGCGGCGGGATCGGCCGACAGGGTTTCATAGCCGATGCGCAGCGGCGTGATGTCCTGCTCCGCGAACCAGCTGTTCCAGGCCACATCATAATCTTCGAGCTCGGCGAGCTCCCGCCTGATCCGCTCGAAGTCATATTCGGGGTCTTTCGGCGGCGACAGCCTCTCGATCTCCGTGCCGTCAGGTGCGACATGCCAGAGGCCGGTCTGCTCCGCTTTGATCAGCGAAACAGCCTGGGCGAGCTTGTTCTCACGTGAGAGATGCAGATAGAGGATTTTGCCGAACGCCTTCTCGAGCCGCGCTCGGTCTGACGGCAGGCCGGGATGGATCTGATCCAGGATGGCCGAAAGCTCGCCCAGATTCTCCCACATCAGGCGAAGGCCGGAGATATCCGTGCCGCCCTTGCCGACTTTGATGGCTGCATTCAGATATACGAGATTGTAGTCGTGCTCACTCATCGTGTCCGGGCTCGGCAGATTCCATTCCCCGGCCCACCAGGCGAGGAACTTGCGCCCATAGAAGGAATCGGGATTGCCGGCCCGTTTTGTCGAGGCGAGAAGATCACACAGCAGCGTGCTGCCAGTGCGCGGCGTGCCGCAGATGATGTAGGCGTCGAACATTCTATTTGAGCTCGATCTCGATGAAGGCATATTCAGTGTCATTGGCGTTGATCACATCGTGCTCGACACCTTCGCTGCGGAAATAGGGCACGGCCTTCTTCATGTCGGCAAAGCTCTCGCCATCCTTGGTCAGGAGCTTCACTTTGCCGTCCATCAAGGGCACCACGACATAGTCATGGCCGTGGCGGTGCCAGCCGGTATTGGCGCCGGGCGCGAAGCGGTATTCGGTGACGATCACCTTGTCGTTCTCGATGTGCTTGATGGCTTTTGCGGTACCGGACATGGATGTCTCCTTTTCTATTTCAAGAACCAGTAGAGGATGAGGGGTAATATGAGCGCGGTCATGACCAAGTTGAGCGCCATGGCGATGCCGGCGAATGTGCCCGCCACTTCATCGACGACGAAGGCGCGCGCCGTGCCGATGCCATGGGCGGCGAGTCCGGCGGCGAAGCCGCGCGCCGCATAATCCTTGAGGCCGAGCACGTTCATGAGCGGCGTCACGATGATGGCGCCGAGGAGGCCGGTAGTGACGACGAGCACGGCGGTGAGCGCCGGCTGCCCGCCAAATTGCTCCGATATGCCCATGGCGACGCCCGCTGTAACCGATTTGGGCGCGAGCGAGACAAGCACCGGGTCGGGAACGCCGAAGAGTGCCGCGACGGCGAGCGCCGAAACCGCCGCCGTCACCGAGCCTGCGACGAGCGCTGCCGCCATCGGCAGGATATTCGCCTTCACCTTGTCGAGATTGCGATAGAGCGGCACGGCGATGGCGACGATGGCGGGCCCGAGCAGGAAATGGACGAACTGCGCACCCTGGAAATAGGTGGCGAATGATGTGCCGGTAATAATGAGGATGGCGCCCAGGGCGATTATAGAGATCAGCACCGGATTGACCGCCGGATGCCGGCCCGAGAGGCGCGCGATGCGGTCGGCGGCGATCCAGACGAGCAGCGTCACCGTCAGCCACAACAGTGGCGTCGAGGACAGATAGACCCAGAGATCGAAGGCCGGCGTCATGATGCGGGCCGGGCCGATTGCCAGCGCTTCATCCAGGTGAAGACCAGGGCAGTGACGGCCAAAGACAGCGCCGTCGAGACGAGCAGCGCCAGGAAGAGGACGGGTCCATAGGAGTTGATGAGGCCCAGATGATTGATCACGCCGACGCCCGCCGGCACGAAGAGCAAGGAGAGATGCTGCAATAGTCCACCGGTTGCGCGACCAAGCGCCGTGTCGTTGATCGTGTGGGCGTCGAAGGCAGCGAATCTCTGCGCGATGAGAAGGCCGGCGAAGAGCAGCAGGAGCCCAACCACTGGTCCGGGCATAGGCAAGCCGAAGCCATGCGAGAGAATCTCACCGGCAAGCTGGCAGAGAAGAAGCAGAGCAAAGGCCTCGATCATCAGGGCAAGCTACAGCATTGAACCTGAAAGTGCGAAGGGGTTTCGGGCAATTCGAGGCGCATAAGAGGGCTGCAATCTCCAGGTGCGACTTTACTTCGGTCGCGGATCCTTGAGTTCGACGTCGGGCTGCTTGAGCCGGCCCTTGCGGTGAAGCATTATCGCGTTGACGAGCGCCCGCGCCGCATTGCGCACTTCCTCTTGAAGGTCTCGATCGGCGTCGAGATCATCATGGCTTGTCGCGTAGTCGCGATAATAGCCTATATAACGATCGATGAGTGCTTTGTGGCCCGCCGGGATTAGCCCCATATCGGTGAGCCAGTCGGTCAGGATGCGCCGGAGATTTTCGGCGCCTGACGCATCGCCATGCACGACGATCGAGAAAAGACGGCCGGCAAGATGGCGCGGATAGGGCCAGCCCTTGAGCTCTAGCGCTTTCGCGGCTTGCGCATTCTTGCCGTGAGTCGAGGTCGGATCGGGATTTCCGCCATCGGCGCAGACGAGCCGGTCGATCATTGCCTTGAGCCCGGCCGGCGCCTGATACCAGTTCACCGGCGTCACGATCATGATCCCGTGGGCCTTGACCCACATCGGATAGATCTCGTTCATCCAGTCATTTACCTGGCCGAGCGCGTGATTGGGATAGCATGAACACGGCCAGTGACAGAGCGGCATTGCGGTCGAGACGCAAGCCTTGCACGGATGGATGACGCGGCCATATTCCGAGGCGAGGCGGCTGAGATCGAGCACGTCGACTTCGAAGCCGCGTTTCGCCATGACAGTCTTACGTGCCAGTTCCACCAGCCGCCAGCTCTTCGACATCTCACCAGGGCAGCTCTGGTCGCTGCGCATCGAGCCGTTGATGATCAGGATGCGCGATGGGCTCCGCTGATTGCGGTGTTCGCGCTCAGCGGTTCTTATGGCCTTGTGTGCCGCATACCAGTCGACCGAAAGATCGTAGGACGGATCGGCAAAACCCTTTCCGGCTTTCCGTGTGCGCGGACTCTTGTGATTGTCGTCATAGGAGATCCAGGCGGTTGAAAGCAGCTCGTCGATCTCTTTCTCATTCCCGGCAAAGATCGGATCGTAGAACCGCGCCTTGAAGCGCTCGGCGAATTGCGCCTTGCTCAAAGCCACATTGGGCATGCCTTTGCGGACTTTGACCTTCCTCATGGGCGTGCCTCCCTCGCAGGGCAACGCGCCGCGATGGAAGCTGTTCCCGGTGGGAATACTCGCTCGCGGGGGCTGATCTGACCAAGACAATGCACGCAAGGGTAGTCTTCGGTCGGATCGACTGACAACAGGCTGACGGAGGATATTCATCAAAATGGTTGCAGAAGTGGGTAAAAATTCAATTTAAGAATGTTTGTAACGCTCTTAGATTTTGCTTCCAGAAAAAGACAACCTATTATTGCAGTTGCGAATCATACCCTGGGTAATTTTATTTCTCGCCCTTAAGCAACTTAAGATTGTTGAGCCCGTCGGTATTGTTCACTGGTCTGTAGGCTTACTCCGCGTGGTTTCGAGCCTGACTAAGTGATCCCGGAAGACATCTCCAGGCGGAGATGCCCCGGACCGACAGGACATGGGACGGCATGACAAAAAAGCCGGGTGCAACGGACCGCCGTTGGCTGGCCGCGCGCCAGCTGGGTTCGTTTTCTATTTTGGCGACCATGCTGGCCTCGCTCGCCGCCGCGCTTCTATCATCGCCCGCCAGCGCCGCCAACACAGGCAGCAGCGGCTCGCCCGCGGCATGCAGCTCCCTCCCGGCCCCGGGGACCTTTCAAAGCATTCAAGGGACTTCCGACGACATATTCCTCTCGGGCTTCACCGCGGGGGCGACGGTGACGGTGGGCTATCGCAACAATGACGGCAGCAGCAGCTACACCGCCACCGTGACGAGAATTGCGGGACCGGCCATCACCCCGACCAGTGCCACCCAAGCATTGGGCAACAATGCGGCCGGCTCCACGACCTTTTCATATGTGAGCGGCACCGGCACCCTGCAGCTCCGGGTGGGCACGAGCAACGCGGTCAGCGGCCCGGTTCCGGAATATAGTGTCAGCTGCGCGCCCTCCCTGGCGGGACTGACTCTCAGTAAGACGACCCTGTCGGTGAATGAAGCCGACGCGACCAGCGATACCTTGACGGTGCGGCTGTCGTCGCAGCCGACCGCGAATGTGACCGTGGCGGTTTCCGCGAGCGATGCCACAGAAGGCGCGATCACCACCCCGACATCGCTGACCTTCACCACCGTCAACTGGAACACGCCGCAGAATGTGACACTGCAGGCCGTCAATGACGACGTTGATGACGGCAATATCGCTTATAACGTCGTGCTCGATCCCGGAGGCTCGGACCCGGTCTACAATTTGATCGCGAACACAACCGCGAGCGCGACGACGGTCGATGACGACACGGCGGGACTGACGCTCAGCAAGACGACTTTGTCGGTGAATGAAACCGGCACGACCAGCGACACTTTGACGGTCAGGCTGTCGTCGCAACCCACCGCCGACGTCACCGTGACGGTTTCCGCGAGCGATGTCACGGAAGGCGCGATCACCACCCCGACGACCCTGACCTTCACCACCGCCAACTGGAATACCCCGCAGAATATCACGCTGCAGGCGGTCAATGACGATATCGATGACGGCAATATCACCTACAATGTCGTGCTCAATCCCGCGAGCTCGGACACGGTCTACAATGCGCTGGCGAATTCGACCGCGAGCGCCACGACGGTCGACGACGACACGGCGGGCCTGACCCTCAGCAAGACGTTCTTGTCGGTGAACGAAGCGGGCGCGACCAGCGATACCTTGACCGTGAGGCTGGCGTCGCAGCCGACCGCCAACATCACTGTGGCGCTTACCTCCAGCGACACCACGGAAGGCACGATCACCACCGCGACGCCGCTGACCTTCACCATCGCCAACTGGAGCACCCCGCAGAATGTCACACTGCAGGCGGTGAATGATGGTCTTGATGACGGCGACATCGCCTACAATGTCGTGCTCAATCCCGGTGGGGACGGGGTCTATAATGCGCTCGCGAACACAAATGTGAGCGCCACGACGGTCGATGACGACACCGCGGGATTGACACTCAGCAAGTCGACCTTGTCCGTCAATGAGAGCGGCACGACCTCCGATACTTTGACCGTCCGATTGTCGTCACAGCCGACCGCCACTGTGACGGTCGCGGTGTCGTCTGGCGATACGACGGAAGGCACGATCACCAGCGCGGCGTCCTTGACCTTCACCGCCGCCAATTGGAGCACCGCGCAGAATGTCACGCTGCGGGCCGTCAATGACAGCCTGGATGACGGCGACATTTCCTATTTTGTCGTGCTCAATCCCGCGAGCTCGGACGCCATTTACAGTGCTATGGCGAACACGAATGTGAGCGCGGCGACGATCGATGACGACACGGCGGGCCTGACGCTGAGCAAGTCGACCTTGTCCGTCAACGAAGCGGGCACGACCAGCGACACCTTGACCGTGAGGCTGTCGTCGCAGCCGACCGCCAGTGTGACGGTCGCGGTCACCTCCGGCGATACGACCGAGGGTACGATCACCAGCTCGGCGTCCCTGACCTTCACCACCGTCAACTGGAACACCGCGCAGAATGTCACGCTGCGGGCCGTCAATGATAATCTTGATGACGGCGATATCTCCTATGCCGTCATGCTCGATTCCGCGAGCACGGATGCGATCTTTAGCGCCCTGGCGAACACGAATGTAAGCGCCACCACGGTAGATGACGATACACGTGGCGTGACGGTGTCTCCCACCACGGTGTCGGCAACGGAAGGCGGCGCCACCGGCAGCTTCACGGTGGTGCTCACCTCGCAGCCAACCGCGAATGTGACGATATCGCTCACGTCCGACGCCCAGTGCACGATTTCGGCTGCCAGCCTGACCTTCACAACGGTGAACTGGAACTCGGTGCAAACGGTGACGGTGACGGCGGTCAACGACAACGTGGTCGAAGGCGCGCATATCTGCTCCGTGACGACGGACGATGCCGCTGGCGGTGATTATGCCGGTTTCGTCGTCGCCGACGTGACCGCCAATATCACCGACAATGATACGGCGACGGCGAGTATCACCAAGGCGACGGACGGCGACGGCGCCGAGCCTGGCGACGCGGGCGAGTTCACAGTGACGCTGTCGGCGCCGAGCGCGGCGAACACCGTAGTAAGTTATTCGGTAGGCGGCAGTGCGCAGGCCGGCAGCGACTACACGACACTCGCCGGATCGGTGACGGTTCTGGCCGGCAGCACGACGGCTGTCATTCCGGTGACTTTGCTCGACGATGGGCTGGTCGAAGGCACCGAGATGGTGAGCGTGAGCCTGACCGGCACCTCGAATCCGCTGATCTCGGCCTCGGGCTCGGCTTCCCTCAATATCGCCGACGATGACTCCGCGACAGCAAGCATCGCCAAGTCGACGGGCGGCGATGGCGCCGAGCCTGGCGACGCCGGCGAGTTCACCGTGATGCTGTCTGCGCCGAGCTCGACCGACACGACGGTCAGCTACACGGTCGGTGGGACGGCGAGTGCCGGCAGCGATTACACGACGCTCGCCGGCTCGGTGACGGTTCCGGCTGGCAGCACGACGGCTGTCATCCCGGTAGAGGTGGCCGACGATGCGGTGGTCGAAGGAACGAAGACAGTAACCATTAATCTGACCGGAACATCCAATCCCGTTATCCAGGCCTTGGGCACGGCCACGCTCGATATTGCCGATGATGACAGGGCGACGGCGAGTATTGCCAAACCGACGGATGGCGATGGCGCCGAGCCCGATGATGATGGTGAGTTCACCGTGACACTCTCGGCGCCAAGCGCGACTGACACCGTCGCGAGCTATTCTGTGACCGGCAGCGCGCAAGCCGGCAGTGATTACACGCCGCTCGCCGGATCGGTCACGATTCCGGCTGGCAGCACGACAGCCGCCATTCCGGTGGCTGTGGTCGACGATGCGGTGGTCGAAGGCACCGAGACGGTGACCCTTGAACTGACTGGAACGTCCAATCCGTCGATCCAGGCATCGGGCTCGGCCACGCTTGAAATTGCCGATGATGACACGGCGGCGGCGAGTATCACCAAGCCGGCGGGCGGTGACGGTGCCGAACCCGGCGATGATGGCGAGTTCACCCTCACGCTGTCGGCGCCGAGCTCGAGCGACACGACGGTCAGCTACTTGGTGAGCGGCACGGCAAACGCCGGCAGTGACTATACGGGGCTTGCAGGATCGGTGACGGTTCCGGCGGGCAGCACGACGGCTGTCATACCGCTGGATGTAATCGACGATGCGGTGGTCGAAGGCGTGGAAACGGTGACCATCGATCTGACTGGGACGTCGAATCCGTCCATCCAGGCCTCGGGCTCGGCCACGCTTGATATTGCCGATGATGACACGGCGGCGGCGAGTATCACAAAGCCGGCGGGCGGTGACGGTGCCGAACCCGGCGATGATGGCGAGTTCACTCTCACGCTGTCGGCGCCGAGCTCGAGCGACACGACGGTCAGCTACTTGGTGAGCGGCACGGCAAACGCCGGCAGCGATTATACGGGGCTCTCCGGATCCATGACTGTTCCGGCGGGCAGCACGACGGCTGTCATCCCGGTGGAAGTGATCGACGATGCGGTCGTCGAAGGCACCGAGACGGTGACTATCGATCTGACCGGAACGTCAAATCCTGTTATCCAGGCCTCGGGCTCGGCCGCACTCGATCTTGCCGATGACGACTCGGCGACCGCGAGCTTCACCAGAACGGCGGGCGACGATGGCGCCGAGCCTGGCGACGATGGAGAGATCACCGTGGTGCTGTCGGCGCCGAGCTCGACCGATACGACGATCACCTACTTGGTGGGCGGCACCGCGAGTGCCGGCGGCGATTATGCGGCGCTTGCCGGATCGGTAACGGTGCCGGCGGGGAGCATGACGGCTATCGTGCCGGTCAATGTGGTCGACGATGTGATCGTCGAAGGCACGGAGACGGTGATAGTGAGCCTCACCGGAACCTCGAACCCGTCCATCCAGGCCTCGGGCTCGGCCACGCTTGATATTACCGATGACGACACGGCGACGGCGAGCATAGCCAAGTCGACGAATGGGGATGCGGCGGAACCCGGTGATGACGGCGAGTTTACTCTATTTCTGTCGGCGCCGAGCTCGACCGACACGACGGTCGACTATTCCGCGGGCGGCGCGGCGGCTGCCGGCAGCGATTACACGTCGCTTCCCGGATCGGTGGCCGTGCCGGCGGGCAGCACGACGGCTTCTATACAAGTCGCGGTACTGGACGATGTGACTGTCGAAGGCAGCGAGACGGTCGCTATCAGCTTAAACGGGACGTCGAATCCGTCCATCGGCGCCGCCGGTTCGGCCACTCTCGATATGCTTGATGACGACAATGCCGCAGTGACGGTGACAGAGAGCGGCGGTTCGACAAGCGTCGGCGAAGGCGGAATTATCGACAGCTTCACCATCGTCCTGGACGCGCAGCCGACGGCGGACGTGACGATTTCGCTGAGCGCGGATGCGCAATGCACGCTCTCGACCGGAAGCGTGACTTTTACCCCAGTCAGCTGGAACGTAGCGCAGAGCGTGACCGTGACGGCCGTGGATGATCCGACGGTCGAGGGAGCGCATAGCTGCGCGATCACCACCGGCGATGCGGCGGGCGACGGCTATACAGGCGTGACGGTCGATGACGTGACCGCCAGCGTGACCGACAATGACATTGCGGGTGTGACGATCGCGGGATCGCCAGTTTCGATTACCGAAGGCGGGCCGAGCGGCAGCTTTACGGTGGTGTTGACGGCGCAGCCGACGGCCGATGTGACGATCTCGCTGAGCCCGGATGCGCAATGTGCGCTCTCGGCCGGAAGCGTGACCTTTACCCCGATCAGCTGGAATGTGGGGCAGAGCGTCACCGTGACGGCGGTGGATGACCCGACGGTCGAGGGCGCCCATAGCTGCGCGATCACCACCGGCGATGCGGCGGGTGACGGCTATACGGGCGTGGCGGTCGATGACGTGACCGCAAATGTGGCCGACAATGACGTGGCGGGCGTGACGATCGCGGGATCGCCAGTGGCGATCGCGGAGGGGGGCGTCACGGGTTCTTTCAACATGGTCCTCGACGCACAGCCAACGGCCGATGTGACGATCTCGCTGAACCCGGATGTGCAATGTACGCTCTCGGCCGGAAGCGTGACCTTTACCCCGGTCAGCTGGAACGTGACGCAAAGCGTGACCGTGACGGCAGTGGATGATCCGACGGTCGAGGGAGCGCACAGCTGTGCGATCACCACCGGCGATGCGACGGGTGACGGTTATACGGGCGTGGCGGTCGATGACGTGACCGCAAATGTGGCCGATAATGACGTGGCGGGCGTGACGGTCGCGGGATCACCGGTCTCGATCACCGAAGGCGGGCCGGGCAGCAGCTTCACGGTCACGCTGACGGCGCAGCCGACGGCCGATGTGACGATCTCGCTGAGCCCGGATGCGCAATGTACGCTCTCGGCCGGAAGCGTGACCTTTACCCCGGTCAGCTGGAACGTGACGCAAAGCGTGACCGTGACGGCAGTGGATGATCCGACCGTCGAGGGCGCCCATAGCTGCGCGATCACCACCGGTGATGCCGCGGGCGATGGTTATACAGGCGTGGCGGTCGATGACGTGACCGCCAATGTGACAGACAATGATATTGCGGCCGTGACGGTCGCGGGATCGCCGGTCCCAATTACTGAAGGCGGATCGGGTGGCAACTTCACGCTCGCGCTGACGGCGCAGCCGACGGCGGATGTGACGATATCGCTGAGCGCGGATGCGAAATGCACGCTCTCGGATAGTAGCTTGACCTTCACCCCGGCGAACTGGAGCGCGGCGCAGAGCGTCACCGTGACGGCGGTGGATGATACCATAGCCGAGGGACCCCATAGCTGCGCGATTACCACCGGCGATGCGGCGGGCGATGGCTATACGGGCGTGGTGGTCGATGACGTGACCGCCAATGTGACCGACAACGACACAGCGGGCGTGATTGTTGCGGGATCGCCCGTGGCAGTCACCGAGGGCGGGGCGAGCGGCAGCTTTGCGATCGCGTTGACGGCCCAGCCGACGGCGGACGTGACGATCTCGCTGAGCCCGGACAGTCAATGCACGCTCTCAGCCGGCAGCCTGACCTTTACGCCGTCCAATTGGAGTGCGGCGCAGAGCGTCACCGTGACCGCGGTGAATGACACGGTGGCAGAGGGAACGCATAGCTGCGCGATCACCACCGGGGACGCGGTGGGGAGGGCTTTACCGGCGTCACGGTGGCCGATGTCACTGCCACGGTGACCGACGACGACACGGCGGGTGTGATGGTTGAAGGCTCGCCTGTGGCCGTCGCTGAAGGCGGGGCAACCGGATCATTCACGATGGTCCTGATGGCGCAGCCGGCGGCGGCTGTGGCTATCCTGCTCGGTCCTGATGCTCAGTGCACGCTCTCGACCAGCGGTCTCAACTTCACCGCCGCCAATTGGAGCACGCCGCAAAGCGTGACGGTGACGGCGGTCGACGACACGGCGGACGAAGGAGCGCATAGCTGCGCGATCACCACCGGCGCCGCGAGCTCGGCCGACCCCAATTTCGACGGGCTCGCGGTTGCCGACGTGACGGTCAGCGTGACGGACAATGACGGTGACACGGCGCCGGACGAGGCCGTGGTCCGCAGGACCTTCGAAAGCCAAACTCGCGATTTCATGGCCGCTCGCATGCAGCTCCTCGCGCGCCTCGGCCCGCGCACGCACCGAATGGCGAATCGCGCCCAGGGGGCGTTCGAGACGGGCAGCAATGGCTTCAACATCCATGGCGAGAACGGAAATCTGGTGGGCGATTTCGCGCTCAACAGCGGCGCCATGCAGCGGATCATCGCGGGCGACTTCCTGAACGTAACGCCGACATCGGACGTGGTCGAGGCGAGCGGCCCGGTCAATGCCTGGATGGAAGGCCAGTTCGCCTACTACAATTCCGGCGACGATGACGAGGGCAATCCCGAAGGCAACTATTTCGTCGGCTATGCGGGCGTCGACGTCAGGGTCCATGACGGCGTGGTCATTGGCATCATGGGCCAGCTCGATTGGCTTGGTGAAGGCAGCGATACGGGCAGGACCGACGGAGATGGATGGATGATCGGGCCGTATCTGTCGGCCGAACTCGCGCCGAACCTGTTTCTCGATCTGCGCGGCATGTACGGGCGAAGCATCAATAGCTCGACCCAGAACATAATGGACGTCGAATACAAGGGCGACTTTGACACCGAGCGGCTGCTCATGGAGATTGTGCTGTCCGGGCGTTTCGACTACGGAAGCACGGTCCTGACACCTGATCTGCAGTTCATCTATATCTGGGACGAGCAGCAGGACTATTCCGTGTCGGACGGCGTCGATGTGGTCGATGTGGACGGGCAACTCGTCAGGCTGGGGCAACTCTCATCCGGCCTCAAGGTGGCGCCGAAGATGGACGCCGACGGAACGGAGATCTGGCCATATCTCCGAGGCCGACTGTTCTGGGACTTCGACAACCCGGGCACGCTGGAAATCGATGGCGGCACGGTATCTGCGGATGAGGTCCGCGCGGCCGTCTCGCTCGGCGTCGACGCCGGCACGCAAGACACGCAGATCAACATCGAAGTTACGTATGATGGGCTGTTCACCGACGACTACGAGTCGATCGGCGGCCGGCTGGCCATCGGACATCGCTTCTAAACCGGTCTCATGAAAAAAGGCGCCATTGCCCGGGGCAATGACGCCTTGGATGAATGGTAGGCTATAGATTAGGCTGCGAGTGCTTTCTCGGCCGGGACATATTCATAGCCGAGATCGTCGGCGACGGCTTTGTAGGTGACCTTGCCCTTGCAGACATTGAGGCCGGCGCGCAGATGGTGGTCTTCGAGCAACGCCTGCTTGTAGCCCTTGTTGGCGATGGCGAGGCCGAAGGGCAGGGTGACGTTGTTGAGCGCATAGGTCGAGGTGCGCGCGACGCCGCCCGGCATGTTGGCGACGCAATAATGGATGACACCGTCGACGACATAGGTCGGATCGGCATGCGTCGTCGGTTTCGAGGTCTCGGCGCAACCGCCCTGGTCGATGGCGACATCGACGAGAACCGAGCCGTTCTTCCAGTTCTTCAGCATCTTGCGGGTGACGAGCTTCGGCGCCGCCGCCCCCGGGATCAGCACGCCGCCGACGATGAGATCGGCGGTGGCGCATTCATCCTCGATCGCGCCTTGCGTCGAATAGAGCGTCTTGAGCTGCGTCCCGAAGCGGGCGACGAGCTCTTCCATGCGGTCGGTGCTCTTCTCGAGCACGGTGACATCGGCGCCGAGGCCCAGCGCCATCGCCGCGGCATTGGTGCCGACGACGCCGCCGCCGAGGATCACGACCTTGGCTGGCGCCACGCCCGGCACGCCGCCGAGCAGGATGCCCGAGCCGCCCTGCGCCTTTTCCAGGCAATGGGCGCCCGACTGGATCGACATGCGACCGGCCACTTGCGACATCGGCGCAAGCAGCGGCAGGCCGCCGCGCGAATTGGTGACCGTCTCATAGGCGATGCACACGGCGCCCGAGGCGATGAGGTCTTTTGTCTGTTCCGGATCTGGAGCCAGATGCAGATAGGTGTAGAGAATCTGGCCATCGCGCAGCATCTTGCGTTCGCCAGCCTGCGGTTCCTTCACCTTCACGATCATCTCGGCCTTGGCAAAGATTTCTTCGGCGGTCGGGATGATCTGCGCGCCCGCCGCCTTGTAGTCCTCGTCCGACGCTCCGATGCCGAGGCCAGCACCGCTCTGGACCCACAGCTTGTGACCGTGGCGTACGGCCTCACGAACCGAGAGTGGCGTCATGCCTACCCGGTATTCGTGATTCTTGATCTCTTTCGGAACGCCAATCAGCATGATGGAAGAACTCCCAAGGGATGCGGTTCTTGATGCCGCGATCCAGATTAATGGTTGTCGGAATCAAACAATTCGCCAGTTGCCCCTTAGATCACGATGAGTTTGGATTGATTCAATCCAAACTCATAAACGTGATCGGTTCTCATATGTTAGCGCGGGATTTATGCGAAAAACCGGTATCCACTTTTCGCATCCCGCGCTTGAGCAAAACCGCCAGGGCCGGAGACCCGGCAACAAGGACGTGCTCAATCTTTTCATACTTGCGCGTATCCTGGTCGGCGGAGTCATTCCACGTCGCCGGGAGGCGCGCCAGAACCAGTTCACCTGGCCGCTTCGGGCCAGTTCTGCGCCGGCCCTTATGCGCGCGCGCTTATACTCCCGGAGATGACAGGCCGACAACCCCCGTTCCCTGGCCAGAAAAGCAGGTTTCCTGCGTAGATGGCGGCACTGTCGGCGAAATCAGGCGTTCTGGCGCCGCTGGGCCGTAACCCGGTCGAGACGGCGGTCGGCCCATAGCATGAAGAGACCGGCCAGCAGGACGATGGCGCCGCCCCACAGAGTGCGCACCCCCGGTATATCGCCGAAGATAAAGAAGCCGAAGGCGGCCGCCCAGAACATGGCCGAATATTCGAAGGGCGCCACGAAGCTCGACTCCGCATTCTTATAGGCCATGGCGAACATGACCATAGCGATCGCCACAGTAGAGCCCAGCAGCACCATAGCGCCGAAGTCGATCGGCGCCGGCCAGTGCCACGGCCGGGCCAGAAAGACGAGGCTCTTATGGTGGACCGACCCCAGGTCGAGCTGGGTGAAGATGAGAGCCAGTATGAGCGCGAGCGTGAGATAGACGGCGTTGGTGTGGAAGGCCATCGCGGCTGGGGGGACCCGGCGCACGACGCGGCGCGCCAGCGTCTGGCTGACCGCATAGCCGAAGGCGGAATAGAGCGAGAGGAGGGCGGCCGGCTCGAAGACGCCGCTGCCCGGATTGATCATGATGATGACGCCGACGAGGCCGCCGATGATGGCGATCCAACGATGCAGCGCCACATGCTCGCCCAGCATCGGACCGGCGATGACGGCGACGAACAGCGGCATGGCGAAATAGATGGCGACGGAGTCGGCCATCGGCATCGCGGCGATGGACAGGATGAAGGCGAGGTAGGCGGAACTCATGATGAGGCCGCGCAACAGGCTCAATCCCATGCCGGGAGAAACGAGGCTCGCGAGCGATGCGTGCTTGTGAACAATGAGGCCGAGAATGGGTATGCCGATCAGGCAGCGCACGACGAGGATCTGATGCACCGCATAAATGTCGCTCAGCCATTTGACGACGGTGTCGCCCGCCGAGGAGATACCGACGGCGGCGCAGACATAGAGCACCGCAAGAAGTTTGTTGTCAGCCGAGGCGGGGGAGGTCATGCTCCTGCCCATATCCCAGTTCGCGATCGATGGGAACTCGGGCGGCAGGAGGGGAGGCACGGCGTGAGACGCATAGCAATGCTTGGCCTGATGATTCCGCTTGCGCTCGCCGTGGCGCAGGCCGCCGAGAAGGTGAAGCCACCGTTGCCTAAGCCCAAGCCCGGTGAGACCGCCTCACCTCCCGCGCAAGAGATTCAACCGGACGCTCCGTCTGTTACAGGAAAGGCTGGTTCCGCGCCAGTTCTTCCCCGCGAAAAGCCCGTTCGGGGCCAACAACCCGCGACGGAGAATCCGTTTGAGCCGCAAACCGGGGCCAAGCCCGCGGAGGCCCCGCCCACGGAAGCCAAGCCGGAAGAGCCGGCCAAACCTGAGCCCGGCGCGGAGATGGCGGCCTGCCGTGAAGAGCTGGGCAGGCTCGGCGCCAAATTCACCGTGCCCGACATGCCGGCGGCCGAAGGGCAGTGCAAGGTCGTCAATCCGGTGCAGATCAGCGCGATTGCAACACCGGTCGGCACAGTGAGCTTTCCGGGCGCGCCAACCCTGAATTGCGTTTTCGCCAAGCAGTTCACGTCCTGGGTCGCCGATATCGCCGCACCCGTCGTTCAGGCGCATACGGGAGGAGCACTGGCGGCAATCTCGACCGGGCCCGGCTACGAATGCCGCAACCGCAATGGCGATTCGACGGGCAAGATCAGCGAGCATGCTTTCGGCAATGCGGTCGACATCGCGTCCTTCAATCTGCCGGGCAAGAAGAATCTCGCCGTCTCCAATGTCACGAAGACGGGGAGCGCGGAAAGTCGCTGGCTGATGGCCTTGCGCATCTCGGCCTGTGGCTATTTCACGACGGTGCTCGGGCCGGGCTCGAACGAGGCGCATGCCGAGCATTATCATTTCGATCTCGGCCTGCACGGCAAGACCGGCAGCTACCGGATCTGCGAATAGGGCGCGGGCGCGTTCTGCACTTCGCTCTGAGCGAAATGGAAATTGGCCTGAGCCGTACCCGCCGCTCTGATTGAAGGCAGGGACAATTTCAGGTAGCGTTTCCTGTACGGCGCTACGGATGATCACATAGAGAATCCCCCGGGAACTGCTCAACCGATCACGGAAGGAGACGCCCATGGCCAGCCTGATGAAGCCGGATCCCAGTTTCTATCCGTCGCCCCGCATGGCGATGAAGGCAGCACCCGAGAGCCTGGCCTATGTCGTCGCCTTCGATCCCAACCGCAAGGTGCCCGATGCGCTGGCGGTTGTCGATGTCGATCCGAAATCCAAAAGCTATTCGAAGATCGTCGGGTCGGTGGCGATGCCGAATGTGGGCGACGAGCTGCATCATTTCGGCTGGAATGCCTGCTCGTCCTGTCTCTGCCCCAATGCGCCCCATCCCCATAGTGAACGGCGCTATCTCGTGGTGCCGGGCCTGCGCTCATCGCGTATCCATATTCTCGACACCAAGCCCAATCGCAAGAAGCCGAAGATCGTCAAGGTGATCGAGCCTGGGGAGGTCGCCGAACGCGCCGGCTATACGCGTCCCCATACGATCCATTGCGGTCCGGACGGCATCTATGTCGCCGCGCTCGGCAATGAGGAAGGCAAGGCACCCGGCGGCATCTTCCTCATGGATCACGAAACCTTCGCCATACGAGGACGCTGGGAAGTAGATCGCGGGCCGCAGCAATTGGCCTATGACGCATGGTGGCATCTCGGACACGACACGATGGTCACCAGCGAGTGGGGCACGCCCGACATGTTCGAGGACGGCCTGATCCCCGAAATCCTGCTCGGCGCGAAATATGGCCGGCGCTTGCATTTCTGGGATCTGCACAAGCGCAAGCATCTGCAGACCATCGATTTCGGCGAGGAGTACCAACTCGTCTTCGAATTGCGCCCGGCGCATGATCCGACCAAGGCCTATGGCTTCGTCAATTGCGTCGTCTCGCTCAAGGATCTCTCCTCGTCGATCTGGGTCTGGCACCGCGACGGCGACAAATGGGCGGTCACCAAGGTGATCGACATTCCCGCCGAACCGGCCGATCCCGAGAAGTTGCCGCCGATGCTCAAGGGGTTCGGCGCCGTGCCGCCGCTGGTCACCGACATTGACCTGTCGATGGATGACCGCTTCCTTTATGTGTCCTGCTGGGGAACCGGTGATCTGCACCAATATGACGTGTCGGATCCCTTCAAGCCCAAGCTCACCGGCAAGGTGCGCATCGGCGGCATTGTCGCGCGCGCCGGCCATCCCGCCCATAGCGGCCCCTTGAGCGGTGGCCCGCAAATGGTCGAGATCAGCCGGGACGGAAAGCGGGTCTATTTTACCAACTCGCTCTATGGCGCCATCGACCCGCAGTTCTATCCGGAGGGCATGGAGGGCTGGATGGTGAAGCTCGATGCGGTGCCTGAGGGCGGCATCGCCTTCGATCCGAAATTCTTCGTGCAATGGCCGGCTCCGCATCGGCCGCATCAGGTCAGGCTCGAGGGCGGCGACTGCTCGTCGGATTCCTACTGCTATCCGTGATGCTCTGGACCGCAATGGCTTTGGAAGAAATCGTCTGTCAATGTACCCTTATGCTGAGGTGGCCGCGAAGCGGCCCTCGAAGCACACCCTTCGAGGCTCTCCCGGCGCAAGGCCGGGGTAGCGCCCCAGGGTGAGGGTAGTCGAACACATTGTGCTCTGATGAGTGAAGCCTGGCCGTGGCTGGTGCTCGCGGGTCTCGGCGCACTGCATGGACTGAACCCGGCTATGGGCTGGCTGTTTGCGGTGGCGCTAGGGATGCATCGCGGGAGTTTCGCCACCGTTCTCCTCTCGCTCATTCCGATCGCGGTGGGCCATACGCTCGCCGTCGCGATGGTGGCGTTCCTGATGGCGGGGGCGGGCGTGCTGATCGATCCCCGCCTGGTGCGCATCGTCTGCAGCGCGCTTCTGATCGGCTGGGCGATCTATCACTGGCGCTTCGGCCATCGTCATCGGGCACGCATCGGCATGCAGGCGGGTTTCGCCGGCCTCGCTCTGTGGTCGTTCCTGATGGCGACGGCGCATGGCGCCGGCCTCATGCTGTGGCCGGCGCTGGGGCCGCTGTGTTTTCCGTCAGGGGAGGTCGGCACAGGTGTGCTTCAGCCATTCATGGCTGCACTCGCCGGCGTCTCGCTGCATACCCTGGCGATGCTGACCGTTACCGCGATCATGGCGACCGTCGTCTATGGCTGGCTGGGTCTCGCCATCCTGCGCGACGCCTGGTTCAACATCGATGCGCTCTGGATCGTGGCCCTTCTCGTCACCGGCATCGTCCTGCTGGTGACATGAGCGTTATTGCCTTCAGCCGTCACGTTGCTGGTCTCGCCATCTTGCCGGCGACAGGCCGAACTCGCGTTTGAAGGCACGGCTGAAGGCCTCATCCGACTCATAGCCGGCCGCATGCGCGATCTGCGCGATGGTCCGACGTGTCTCGCGAAGCTGTTGCCGCGCCGTTCGAAGTCGCCAGATCGTAAGATACCGGATCGGCCCCATGCCCACCAGGGCGGAGAAGCGGTCGACAAATGCGCTCCGCGACAGCGCCAGTTCCTTTGCGAGAGATACGGCCGTCCACGGAGCATCACTGTTGTGGTGAATAAGGGACAAGGCGCGGCCGACATAGGGATCCTTCAGGCCTCTGAGCCAGCCGCTCTCCTGCTCAGGCAACTCTGATGAGAAAACCCGGACCGCCTCGACGAACAGAAGCTCCGAGAGGCGCGACATGACATCCGATGACGCGAACCGCCCAGCGGCAAGCTCGCTTGCCGCAAACCTCACGGAAGCCTCCACCCAGTCATGTGAAGTGCCCTGACGCATATCAAGCTTAAGCATCTTTGGCAGATTGGCGATCAGTGGATTGTAGAGTTCCTCGCTACCCAGGAACCCGCAGACCAGGTGCGTCAGCTCTCCACCCCCACCATGAACTACGCCGGCGAGCTTGCCTTCCGCGGATGGCTGGATCAGATCATCCATGCTGACGGGCTGCAATCCCGGGCCGCTGGCAAGCATGTGACCGTCGTTGCGCGGAAGCAGCACAATCTCACCGGCGCGGATCTCCACGGGCGGCTCGTCATCGAGCGAGAGGAGTAGCCTGCCGGCGATGATGAAGTGATAGGCGATGACCTGGCGGGGTGTCGGGAGGTACGGCCGGCAGTCTTCCGCCGTGACCTTGGAGGTGATGCACCAGGGGGCGCTGAACCGGGCATCGAGAAATACGCCACCGGTCAGACGGACCGAGCGCAGGATCTCAGCGAGCGGGTCCGCCCTTTGGGGCGCAGCCCGATTTGGACGAAAAGTCATCTGATCCGGCGGCCTGATCATTTGCTCATCTGTCCGAGTGCACTAGTCAATATGCATGGCTGTGGCGCGTTCCGCGGCCCTGCCGGGGGGCAGGCTAGCATGAAGTGAAGGCGAAGTATGCCGGTCGCTATCGAGAGTGCGCGCATTTCTGCAGCGCCCGAGAACCACGGCATCGTACAGGGAGATGACAAGCGTGAACGGATATCGCGAATATTTCGTCGATCTTGGCGATGGCAATGGACTGTCCTGCGCGGAGCGCGGCAGTCCCGATGGACCGCCCCTTATTCTCGTCCATGGCTATGGCGATTCATGGCGATCCTACCGGCCGGTCATCGAGGAGCTTCCGCCCACCATCAGAGCCGTCGCAATTTCCCTGCGCGGTCATGGGGACTCGTCAAAGCCCGAGTCCCGCTATGACATGGCGGAGTTTACCGGCGACATTGTCGGCGCCATGGACAGGCTCGCAATAGAACGGGCTGTGATCGTCGGCCATTCGATGGGCAGCCTCGTTGCTCAGTGTATTGCCATGGATCATCCCGAACGCGTCACCGGTCTCGTCCTTATCGGCAGCTTGCCCACCGTCGCGGATCATCCCGGCGTTGAAGAAATGTGGCGCGACTCCGTCGCCGGACTGGAGGATCCAGTCGATCCCGAGTTCGTTCGCAGCTTTCAGGAGAGCACCCTGGCGCAGCCAGTACCGGGTACTTTCTTCGATGGCATCCTGTTCGAAAGCGCCAAAGTGCCCGCCCGGGTCTGGCGGGGCGCTCTGCGCTCGATGCTCAGTGAGGATCGCAGCGACAGACTGCACCGCATCGTGGCGCCGACCCTGATCGTGTGGGGTGACCGGGACAATATATGCAGCCGGGAACACCAGGATCTTCTACTGCGTGGTATCCCCCGGGCCCGCCTGTCAGTTTACGAAGGTGCCGGACACGGTCCGCATTGGGAGAATCCCAAGCCGATCGCCGCTGAGATTATTGCCCTGCATGGCGACACCCTGCGCGAGACGGTCTGAGCACTGTCCATGAATCAAGCTGGCACAACCATTCAGGCCTGGCGCGCCGCGTCGGCGATGGTGTCGGCGAGGAGCTTGATGCCTGGCTCGATCTTCTTTTCGTCGATGGATGAGAAGGCGAGCCGGAAGAAATTGTCGGGTGCGTTCTCGGCGCCGAAATGAATGCGTCCCGGCTCGATGACGAGGCTGCGCGCCGCTGCCTCGCGCGCCAGCAGCTCGCTGTCGAGCCCACGCGGACCTTCGACCCAGAAGCTGGTCCCGCCGAAAGAGGGGATGCGAGCCGAATCCGGCAGATAGGTCTGCAGCGCCGCGCCCATGATTTCCCAGCGGTTGCGATACGCTTTGTGCAGGCGGCGGATCAGTGTGTCGTGATGGCCGAGCGAGAGAAAAAGCGCGGCGGTGCGCTGGTTGTTGTTGGGCGCATGGCGCACCATCAGCCGGCGCAACGCACGCGCTTCCTCGACAAATTCCTTGGGCCCGACCAGGAATCCGAGACGCAGGCCCGGGAACAGCGTCTTCGACAGCGAGCCGACATAGATGACACGGCCTTCGTCATCGAGTGATTTGAGCGCGGGGCAGGGCTCGTTCACGTAATTCGTCTCGAATTCGTAATCGTCCTCAATGATCACGAAATTATGCTTGGAGGCCAGTTTGAGGAGATCGAGCCGGCGGGTCAGCGGCATGGTCGCGGTGGTCGGGAACTGATGGCTGGGCGTCACGAAGACGAGATCTGAGGCGGCCACATCTTCGTTCAGCACGAGGCCGGCTTCATCGACCGGCACCAATGCCACCTTGCTGGTCTTGAGCCGGAAGATGTTGCGCATGTCGGGAAAGCCGGGCTCCTCCATGGCCACGCGGCTCTTCTCGTCGATGAGCAGGCTGGTGATGAGATAGAGCGCGTTCTGGGCCCCGAGCGTGATGAGGATCTCGTCGTCGCTCGCCATGATGCCGCGGCGCGGCAGGATGCGGCGGCGTATCTGTTCGACGAGGAGGGGGTCGTCGAAGGCCCAGGTGTCGTTGGTCCAGGTGCCGAGCCACTTCTTGCCGAGCGCCTGGCGCGCGCAGTCTCGCCATTCGGCGAGCGGAAAGAGATTGTGGTCAACCTGCCCATAGATGAAGGGGTAGGTGTAGCTTTGCCAGTCGAGCGGCTTGAAGATGTTGGCCTGGGCGGCCGGATGCTTGAGAAGGCGCGCCTTCCATTGCGGGTCGGTGCCAGTCTCAGCCGGCGGACCCGGCGGCGCCTTGGCCGGGCGTATCGCGGTCTCGAGCGCCTTGTCGGCGACAAAGTAGCCAGACCTCTCGCGCGCGATCAGATAGCTGTCATCAAGCAGGCCCTGATAGGCAAGGACCACCGTGTTGCGCGAGACGCCGAGGCTCTTGGCCATCTTGCGGGTGGAGGGGATGGGTTCGTCGCGCGTGAGCTGTCCGTCAAGAATGGCGGCGACAAGGGCCTCGCGAATCTGCGTCTGCAGACTCGAGTGGTTGTGGCGGCGGATATGCACAAGCCAATCGCGCAACGGGCACCTCTGGACCCATCATAGGGCCAAAAATCCCAACAACAATGTCAATGATTTATGGCGATGCAGGCGGGCTGGTTCCTATTGTCACAGGTGTCTGTCCCTATGGTCCAGGCTGGTCCCATCATGTAGGTTGGCGGGCCAATTTGATGCCATGCCCTCCATGACCCAACCCAAGATCGATACCTCGCCCAAGACCTGGGACGAGATCAAGACGACCACATGCTACATGTGCGCCTGCCGCTGCGGCATCAAGGTGTATCTCAAGGATGGCACGGTCAAATATATCGAAGGCAACCGCGACCACCCGGTGAACAAGGGAGTGATCTGCGGCAAGGGCGCGTCCGGCATCATGCAGCATTACTCGCCGGCGAGGCTCTCGAAGCCGATGCTGAGGGTCGGCGAGCGGGGCTCGGGTGAGTTCCGCGAGATCGAATGGGAGGAGGCGCTGAGCCTCGCCACCTCCTGGCTATCCAAGGTGCGGGCCGAGGATCCGAAGCGTCTCGCCTTCTTCACCGGCCGTGACCAGTCGCAGGGCTTGACCGGCTGGTGGGCGACGCAGTTCGGCACGCCCAATTATGCCGCTCACGGCGGCTTCTGCTCGGTGAATATGGCGGCCGCCGGCCTCTATACGTTCGGCGGCTCCTTCTGGGAGTTCGGCGAGCCCGACTGGAAGCACACGAAGTATTTCCTGCTCTTCGGCGTCGCCGAGGACCACGCCTCCAATCCGATCAAGATCGGCCTCGGCAAGCTGAAGGCGCGCGGCGTCAAGATCGTCTCGATCAATCCGGTGCGCACCGGCTATTCGGCCATCGCCGACGAGTGGATCGGCATTCGTCCGGGCACGGACGGTCTTTTCGCCGGCGCCCTCATCCACGAATTGCTGCACAATCAGAAGATCGATCTTGATTACCTGGCGCGTTACACGAATGCCGCCTGGCTCGTCATCCGCAATCCGGGCGGCGCCGATGACGGCACCTTCGCGCGCAACGCCAATGGCGAGCCCTTGATCTATGACGCGGTGATCGGGCGGACCCTATCGGCCCATCGCGCCGATACGTCTCCGAAGCTTGTCGGCGAGGTCACCCTGGTCGACGGCCGCCGCGCCGTTCCGTCCTTCATGCTCGTGGCCGAGCGTTTCCTATCGGACGAGTATTCGCCGGCCAGGGTTGCCGAAGCCTGTGGCATTTCGGCGGACACGATCCGTCGCATCGCCGCGGAGCTGGCGCGGACCGCGTTCGATGAGGAGATCTGCCTCAATATCGGCTGGCGCGACTGGGCCGGGCGCATCCACGACAAGATGATCGGCCGTCCGGTCTCCATGTATGCCATGCGCGGCATCTCCGCCCATTCGAACGGTTTCCAGACCTGCCGCACGCTGCATCTCCTGCAGATCATTCTTGGCACGATCGATGTGCCGGGCGGCTTCCGCTATCGCCCGCCTTTCCCCAAGCCGGCGCCCCCCGGCATCAAGCCCGCCGGCAAGCCGGGCCAGGTGAAGCCCAATACCGCTTTGCCCGGACCGCCGCTCGGTTTTGTCACCGCCCCTGAGGATCTCCTCATCGACGACGAGGGCACCCCGCAGCGCATCGACAAGGCCTATTCCTGGGAGGCGCCGTTCGCCGCCCATGGCCTCATGCACACGGTGATCGCCAATGCGGCCAAGCGCGATCCGTACGGAATCGACGTGCTCTTTCTTTATATGGCGAATATGAGCTGGAACTCGGCGATGAATGTCGCCGAGACGACCGGACATCTCACCGCCAAAGACGAGAAGACCGGCGACTATATCATCCCGCATATCATCTATTCCGACGCCTATGCGTCGGAGATGGTGCATTACGCCGATCTGATCCTGCCGGACACGACTTATCTCGAGCGCTTTGACTGCATCTCGCTCCTCGACCGGCCGATCTCGGAAGCCGATGGCCCGGCCGACGCCATCCGCCAGCCGATCACCGAGCCCGACCGCGATGTCAGGCCCTTCCAGACTGTGCTGCTCGATCTCGGCGCCAGATTAGGCCTCACCGGCATGACCAATGAGGATGGCACGCCGCGTTATCCGGGCGGCTATGCCGACTACATGGTCAATCACGAGAGAAGTCCCGGCATCGGCCCACTCGCCGGCTGGCGTGGCAAGGAAGGCGTCTTCCACGGGCGCGGCGAGCCCAATCCGAAGCAGCTCGAACGTTATATCGAGAATGGCTGCCACTGGTTCTACGAGCTGCCGGATCATGTGAAGTACTATCGCCACGCCAATCGCGACTATCTCGAATGGGCGACGTCTTTCGGTTTCATCGGCAAGCCGGATCCGATTGTCTTCCAGCTCTATCTTGAGCCCTTGCAGAAATTCCGTCTTGCTGCCCTAGGTCACGGCGCGGTCACGCCGCCGGAAGCGCATCGCGGCCGCATCCTGCGGTATTTCGATCCCTTGCCTGGCTGGTATGAGCCGATCGAGGAGAGCCTGCGCGACAAAGGCGAATATCCGCTGCATGCCATCACCCAGCGGCCGATGGCGATGTACCACTCCTGGGGCTCGCAGAATGCCTGGCTGCGCCAGATCCTCGGCCGCAACTGGCTTTATCTCGCCCGTTCGCGCGGCGAGGAAATGGGTCTAGAGGACGGCGACTGGGTGCAGGTGATCTCGGCGACGAGCCGCATCAAGGTGCAAGTGAAGCTGATGGATGGCGTCAATCCGCACACGGTGTGGACCTGGAACGCGATCGGCAAGCGCTCCGGCGCCTGGGCTCTGGCGCCCGATGCGCCGGAAGCGAAGAAGGGCTTCCTGCTCAATCATCTGATCGCCGAGTTGTTGCCCCAGCGCGACGGCGGCTATCGCTATTCCAATTCCGATCCGGTCACCGGCCAGGCCGCCTGGTATGACCTGAAAGTGCGCATAGAGAAGGCCGAGGACGAAACCGAAATGAGCGCGCCGCAATTCCCCGTGCTGAAGGGATTCAAGGGTATCGCTGGACGGAGGCGCGCATGACTTCGCTTCCGGCACAAGTGTCCGGCCAGAAGAAGCTCGGCCTCGTCATCGATCTCGATATCTGCGTCGGCTGCCAGGCCTGCGCCACGTCGTGCAAGGAATGGAACACGCAAGGCTATTCGGCGCCGCTCAACGACAGAGACGCCTATGGTACTTCGCCTGAAGGCACATGGCTCAACCGCATCCATGGCTATGAGGTGAAGGGGGCGGAGGACGAGCAGTCGCGCATCGTGCATTTCCCGCGTTCCTGTCTCCATTGCGAGGAACCGGCCTGCGTGACCGTGTGCCCCACCGGCGCTTCCTACAAGCGCGCCGAGGACGGCATCGTGCTGGTCAATCCCGAAACCTGCATCGGCTGCAAGCTCTGCTCCTGGGCCTGTCCCTATGGCGCGCGCGAATATGACTATGACCATGGCGTGATGAAGAAATGCACGCTCTGCGTCGACCGCATTTATAATGAGAACTTCGCCGAGGAAGACCGCGTTCCCGCTTGTGTGAAGGCCTGCCCGACGGGCGCGCGTCATTTCGGCGATCTGGGCGACGCCGAAAGCAAGGTCTCGCGTCTTGTCGCCGAGCGTCAGGGTTATGATCTTCTCCCTGAGATGGGCTATAAGCCGGTCAACAAATATCTGCCGCCGCGCCCACGCAGCAGCGAGAAGTTTACGGTCGCGCCAACTCCATCAGAGACGAAGAGCGACGGCAAATCGCGCATCGAGGATTTCTTCCGCTGGGCCGACCGCCTCCTGAGCCGATAGTTCATGCATCCCGCTTATTCCGTCATTCTGTTCACCACCGCTTCGGGCGCCGGCTATGGGCTTCTGGCACTGCTCGGGCTCGTCGGCTTCAACCATGGACCGGCCTCGAGCCTGTGGTTCGGGCTGGCGGCGCTGGTCATCGCCCTTTGCCTCATCTCGCTCGGACTTCTGTCATCGACATTCCATCTGGGCCGGCCTGAGCGCGCCTGGCGCGCCTTCTCGCAATGGCGCTCCTCGTGGCTGTCGCGCGAGGGCATCGCCTCGGTCATAACCTTCGCGCCGGCGCTGCTCTTCGGCGCCTTATGGCTGGGTTTCATCGACGGGCCGCAATGGATCGGCCTCGCCGGGCTGGTCACGGCGGCGATGTGCGCAGTGACCGTCTTCTGCACCGCCAAGATCTATTCGACGCTCACCACCATCCGGCAATGGCACCAGAAGCTGACCGTGCCGGTCTATCTCGCTTTCGCGCTCTCCACCGGCGCCGTCCTTTTGATGGCGATTGCTTCGGTCTTCGGGCGCTATCAGACCTTCCAGGCGGGCCTCGCCATGGTCACGCTTCTCCTCACGCTGGTGCTCAAATATCTCTATTGGCGCCAGATCGACGCTGAGCCGCGCGACCGCACCATCGAGGCGGCGACAGGACTGGCGCGGACAGGGGAGAAGGTGCGGCAGTGGGAAGTGCCGCACACCGCCGAAAATTTCATCATGAAGGAGATGGGCTATGTGGTGGCGCGCAAGCATGCGGAGAAGTTGCGCCGCATCGTTATGATCCTCCTCCTCGCCGCAGCGCTGGCGACTGTTTTGACTGTCCTCGTATCAGCTCTCGTGGTCCCGCTGTCGCTGGTCGCTTTCCTGCTCGCCGCCGCCGCCGCCGCCGTTGAGCGCTGGCTCTTTTTGCCGAAGCCCAGCATGTCGTCTCGCTCTACTACGGCGCCGAACGGGCTTAATTCATGACCAAACCGAATATCCGTTGGTTCGACGACTGGTATGTCGTCGACGAAATCGCTCCCGGCCTCTATGGGATCGGCGAGCCCAAATATTATCAGATCAACTGGAATTATCTCATCGTCGGCGACGAGCGGGCTCTGGTTTTCGATACGGGGCCGGGCGTGCGCGATATCACACCCGTGGTCCAGAGCCTCACCGACCGGCCGGTCACGGCGCTCCTGTCGCATCTTCATTTCGACCATACCGGCAATTTTCACCGCTTCGCCGACACGGCGCTCGCCGATCTGCCGATCCTGCGCGACTCGATGCGGGATGGCCTGTTTCATGCGCCGGAAGAGATGTTCCTGGGCGCGCGCGATGGCGTGAGTTGGACGCCGATGGCGATCGGCCAATGGTGGTCGATCGGCCAGCGCGTCGATCTCGGCGGAAAGGAGCTTGAGATCGTCGCCACTCCCGGTCATTCGCCTGAATCGATCTCCCTGTTCGATCGCGAGCAGGGCATCCTTCTGGCCGCCGATTTCCTCTATCTCGGCAATCTCTATGGTCAGATACCGGGCGCCAGCCTGCCCGACTACTTAGCTGCGGCCGAGGCCCTCGATTCCCTCCTTCCCGACGATGCCTTGATTCTGGGCGCCCACGGCAAGCCGCTTCCGGACGGCACCCATGTGGCGCCGAGGCTCGCTCGCCGCGATCTTGAGGATCTGATGACGGGGCTTAACGCCATTCGCGACGGAGAATTGCCGCCCTTGAGCCAGAATCCCGACCGCTATCGCATTAATGACCGTATTGCCCTGCTGGCAGGCCCGGCATCATATGATATGTGGCGCTGACCGCGAGGGCGGTTGAAATTCATATAAAGATATGTTTATATGATCATATACTTCTGGGAACCCATTCGATGACGCGTCCGACTTTCGTTGAAGCTCTGAATTCCAGGCCCTGGCTGCTCGCCGACGGTGCCACCGGCACCAATTATTTCCAGATGGGCCTGGTGTCGGGCGATGCCCCCGAGATCTGGAATTTCGAGTTCCCGGACCGGGTCCGCTCGCTGCACCGCCGTTTCATCGAGGCGGGCGCCGACATCATCCTCACCAACACATTCGGCGGTAATCGCCATCGCCTGAAGCTCCACAATGCGCAAGACCAGGTGCGCGAAATCAATATCGCCGCCGCGAAGAATGCCCGCGCCGAGGCTGACGCCGTCACGCGGCCTGTCTATGTCGCTGGCTCGATCGGACCGACGGGCGAGATCTTCGAGCCGATCGGCTCGCTGTCGCATGCCGAAGGTGTGGCGGCCTTCGCCGAGCAGGCCAAGGCTCTGAAGGAAGGCGGCGTCGACGTGCTCTGGATCGAGACCATGTCGTCGGAAGAGGAATTGCGCGCCGCCGTCGAAGGCGCGGCGCAAGCCGGTCTGCCCATCGTCACCACCATGAGCTTCGACACCAATGGCCGCACCATGATGGGCATCACGCCGCAGGCTTTCGGCGCGCTCGCTGCGAGCCTCAGCACCCAGCCCGTGGCGATCGGCGCCAATTGCGGCGTCGGCGCCTCCGAGCTGGTCGCGACGGTTCTCGGGATCACTGCGGCGAGGCCCGACGCGCATGTCGTCGCCAAGGGCAATTGCGGCATCCCGCAATATGTCGACGGCCATATCCATTATACCGGCACCCCTGAATTGATGGCGGACTACGCCCGGATCGCTCTCGATTCCGGTGCCCGCATCATCGGCGGCTGCTGTGGCACCAGTCCGGATCATCTGGCGTCGATGCGCAAGTCGCTGGAGAGCTATACCAAAGGCGCGCGTCCCTCGATCGAGACGGTTGAGCAACGCCTCGGCCCCGTATCCGAGCTCGCCAAAGGCTTCGACACTGCCGCCGCGGGAGCGGCGCGGCGCGAACGCCGCCGCGGCCGCGACTAAAGCATCGGCCTGTAAAGATGCGCGCGGATATCGAATAAGGCGACGCAATAAAGAGAGGCCCGTGCCCACCGCCATCTGCCTCACGCCCGACCGGCGTTTTTTCGGACCGGCACTCTGTGTCGCCGCGCAGATCATCGCCTGCGGGCTGCCGCCGGATGCGGATATCTTTCTTGTCTGCGAGGAGGGCGATGTGTGGCCGCGCGTCGACATGATCGATGAGCCGCTGAAGAGCCGGCTGCAGCTTCTGGTGACCTCCTTTCACGACGTGACGCGCGACCTGCCGACCAACAGCAATGGCGAGCATGCGATCACCAGGCGGCTGTTTCTCGATCGCGTATTGCCTGAGCGTTATGACCGCATCATTCCGGTCGATTCCGACATAATGGTCGTCAATGAGGGGCTGGCGCCGCTCATCGGCCTCGATCTCGGCGGTAAGGTCATGGCGGCAGCCACCGATATGATCTCCTACATGGATTGGGGCGGCCATCTGGTCGATGAGTTCAAGGCCTATCGCTCAGGCCTCGGCATGGCGGCTGACACGCTCTATTTCAACAACGGCCTCACCGTGATCGACCGCGCCGCCTGGCGGGACGCCGAGCTCGGCGAGCGCACCTTGCGTTTCATTTCCGACAATCCGCTTCTGTGTCTGCGCTTCGAGCAGAGCGCGCTCAATGCGCTGTTGAAGGGCGATGTTGCCAGGCTGTCGCCGCGCTTTAATTTCATGGGCGATTTTCTGCGCCTCGATCTCGAAAGCGAGATCCGGCCCAATGTCTATCACTTCGTCAACCGGCCGAAGCCCTGGCAGGGTGGCTGGACCGGGAATCCTCGCTTCGCGCGCGCGTACAAGGAATGGTTCGCGGCATCGCCCTGGCCGGATTTCCCCGATGTCCGGCCTGCGGATCATCACACGCCGGTCAATCACGATTTCAGAGAGCGGCTGCTTGCATTTCTGCGGACGCAGACATTCGCGGATGGTTGGTCTGCGTGATCTCGCGCATCAAGTGATGCGCCAGAAGCTTACCGAAGCGGCCATTGCCCCAGGGACCATTGAGCCGTTGCTCGATCTCCACATCGGGTGATTTGTTGGCCTCGAGAATGATGGGCCCGCGCGCGGTGACCGCGATGTCCCAGCCGACGTTTATGGGCGAGCCCAATTGCGCATGCGTGGAGAGCGCCAGCGCCAAGGCCTCGGGCCAGAAGGGGACCTTGCGGTCGGTGATCCGGGCGCCGGTCACGGGATGATGATCGAGCCAGCGCGCGATAGGCGATGAATTCGACGCGGGGCCGAGCACACCGGTAACCGGATCGACCGCGGCGGCGATGCCGTCCTGCGTTTCGACGACGCGCCGGCGAAATTGCGACATGCGGAACATCGTGAACAGATGCTCGACTTTGCCCGCCTCGTTCAGCATCGTATGCAGTCGGAAGGTGCACAGGGCGCCGGCCGACAGGTCGCCTATTTCCGGATGATTGGCGAGGCACTCATAGACGAGATAGGCCTGCTTCTGTGAGAGCTTGGCTAGTCTCTCCGTCAGCTGCTTCGCATCGAGCACGCTGCTGTGGCCGTGCCGGTGATAGCGTCCGTCAGCATGCGCCCATCGTTCGGCGCCGCTGCCGCCATTCTCCTTGCGCGGTTTGAGGAAGAGATCGATCTTGGGCAGCGTGGTCTGCCCCGGATCCGTCCAGGCGAAGGCGCCGTTCGATATGACGGCGAAAAGATGCGCCGTCGGCAGATCGCGGGCGGCGCAGAACTGATGGAAGGAAAGCTTGTCGTTGAGGATCCTGGCGCTTTCGCGCCGCACCGGGTCGTCACGATAGAGGCGCTTATAGAGCTGGCAGCCGCCTTTGATGTGACCCCGCAGGACATATTCCTGCGCGCGCGACCAGTTCTGCCGGTCGTGCAGTTCGTAGGTGTAGAAGAAATTGACTGGGATGCCTTGCGTGAAGGCAAGCCGCATCTGATCGGCGAATTGCCCGATCATGCCGCGCCCGAAGCGGCGTGCGACATAGGCGCCATTGGCAAGGGTAAGGCCCAGCCCCCATAGCACCATGGCCGGCGGCCAGACGAAAACGACGAGCTTGCGCTTGAAGAAAGACATGTCCTTGAGGCGGGCGAGGATCTCCTCGCGATAGATATCGTGCAGCAGGGCCGACGTGCTCCCGGCAGGCGCACAGCCAGATCGGCAATAGAGCAACGGAAATGCGTGTAGCGCGGTCAGTGCCTGCGCTTCCATTACGCTCAGAACGGTGCCGCGCTTTGATCGGTGGGTCTGATTTGTCGGCAGCGATCTGGCCACCATCGAGCTCCTCCATGTGACAGGAGCGGGATGATGCGGTGGTCGGGCGGCGCCGCGGTGGCGCTGGATATACGGATTTGTAAATCCGTCGTAGCAAATGAGCAGCGCTCACCGCACCTTCCGGCTTCCGTGCCACGGCGCATCGGCAAGTTTTCTGACACCTCGTAACAGGAATACTCACTACCGGATTTCCTCGATTGCTGGTCTTTCCTGGCGACGACAGGCTGTCGGGCCGGTCAGCGATCATGAGCTTGCTAAGATCGAGTCGTCTACCTTGTTCGATCGGCGCCATTGGCTCGACCGGCTGGCGCATTCGCAATCGACGATGCCGGAGATCGAGAACGGCGGGGTCCGGGCATGCTTTCGGATAAAGATTGCCGAGTTGCTCTGATCCCCCTCACACATACGGATTGAGCTCGCGGTAGAGCGGATTGAGCGTGGCGAGAAGCGGCAGAACCGCCGCGCCACGCGCCACCGCATCGGCGCCAAGCTCGCTCTTCATGAGACGCGGTAACGTGCGCTCGACGCGCCCGACCGATGGCAGCAACGGTTCGACCCGCTCCATGAAGGTGTCGATCAGCCAGTCCGGTGCATTGCCGCCGATCATGATCGATTGCGGATCGAAGAGATTCTCGACCGCGTTGAGGCCGTTGCGCAAAGGCTCGACGCCTTGCGTGATCCAGTCCGCGATGACGGGATCGGCCGGGCCGACGTGTTCGGCGAATTCCGCCATCGTCTGGACCTCGATGCCCCGGGTAGAGAGATGCCGCATGGCGCTGTCGACCGACACATAGGTTTCGAGGCAGCCGCTCTTGCCGCAGATGCAGTCATGCCCGCCCGGCACGACGGTGAGATGGCCAAGTTCACCGGCATTGCCGCTGGCACCGCCGAAGGCCGCGCTGTGCACCATGACGCCGCTGCCGACGCCGATGCCGAAATAGACATAGACGAAATTGGTGAGCCGTCGAGCCGAAGCCCCGAAGCGCCATTCGGCGATGATGGCGCACTGGCCGTCATTGGCAAGCGACACATTGTAGCCGGTGGCCTCGCGCAACAGATCACGCAGAGCGATGCCGTCCCAGCCGGGCAGGCGTGGCGGGCTCAGGCCCTTGACAGCGAAGGGGCCGGGCGTCGCCAGGCCGATGCCGAGGAAGCGCTCATCGGGGATCCGTGCCGAAGCGAGCAGCCGCCTGGCCGCCAGCTCGAGCTGAATGACGGCGTGATGCGGCTCGAGATCGTTGAGCGCGTGATCCTCGCGATGGAGAACATCGCCCGCGAGATTGACGGCGATGGCCGACATCTGCCCGACATCGACATGGAAGCCGAGCGAGAAGGCACCGTCGGGATCGATGGCGAGTGGGGTCGGGGGCTTGCCGACGCGCCGCCCCGACGGCTTTGTTTCACGGACGAACTGCATGGCGATGAGCTCATCGACGAGATCCGAGCTTGCCTGTTTGGAAAGCCCCGTCTCATCTGCGATGCCGGACCGCGAGATGCCCCCATTCATGCGGATCGCGTCGAACACCACCCAGAGATTGATGAGCTTGGCCTTCACGGCATTGGTGGCGCTGAGAAGCATAAAATCTTTCCTGAACAATCATTTGGTATTAATAAGTCAGAATGACTGAATAATTATTGACAGCCATTCTGTCTAGCATCAATCTCTACCGCACGCTCCCAAAGAGCGAAAAAAGAAGAGGGAGGATTGAAACATGTTCCACAGTTTTAGCCGCCGCAATTTCCTTAAAACCGGCGCCGCTGCCGGCGCCGTCACCGCGCTACCGGACTTCCTGAGCCGGACTGCCGGGGCGCAAGAGGCGGCGCTCAGTGTGTTTTCTCCGTTGCCACCGGATCCGGCTCCCCCGGGTGCCGCCAAATTCTCCGAAGACGCCTTCGCCAAATGGCAGGCCGATAATGGTGCCAAGGTCGCCTATGAGATGCTGGCCTGGCCGCAGCTCCATGACCGCATGGCGACCGCTTTCGCCTCCGGCGCCGCCCCGTGGGACATCACCTATAATTGCGGCTGGGTGCCGGAATTCGAATCCTTCCTGACGCCCTATGCCGACAACCTGCCGAAGGCGCTGGTCGATGACCTGCCGGCCACGAGCTTCGCCACCACCACCGTCGGAGGCAAGCGCTATGGCACCGTCTTCACCTTGGCGCTCCTCACTCTGTTCTACAACAAGGAGCTCATGGAGCAGGCAGGCTTCAAGGAAGCGCCCAAGACCTGGGACGAGATGAAAGCCTGCGCCAAGGAAATGACCCGCGACGGGCGCTTCGGCTTCGTCCTGAATTACGGCGATCCCGCCGGCATCGGTGGCACGGCAAGCTATTGGATGGTGTTCCTCCAGCAGGCCGGCGGCAAGGTCTATGGCGAGGACGGCATGCCCGCCTTCAAGACCGATGAAGGTGTTGCCGCCCTTCAGATGATGGTCGACCTCATGCCCTCGACCGATCCGGGCTCCATTTCCTATGCCGGCATCAACGACGCGACCAATGTGCTGCTCGCCGGCCGCGCCGGCATGATGATGAACTGGCCCTTCATGTGGAACGCCGGCAACGATCCCAAGCAGTCGCAGATTGTTGGCAAGATGACGAGCGCGGTGCTGCCGGCCGGACCCAAGGGCAGCGCGTCCATTGACGGCACCGATGCCTGGACCATCGTCAAGTCGAGCAAGAACCAGGAAAAGGCGCAGAAGCTCATCGAATTCTATCTCGATGCCGAGGTGCAGAAGCGCCAGGTTCTCGACACCGGCTGGCTGCCGATCCGCTTGTCGGTGCTCGCCGATCCGGAAGTCCAGGCCAAGGCCCCCAATGCCGCCGTGGTACTGGAGCAGGCGAAGCATCCCTATGACAGCTTCGTCACCGCCGACTACAACCAGGTGACGGTCGCCGTCGGCACCGAGGTGCAGCAGGCCTTGCAGGGAACCAAGACCGCCGCACAGGCGATCTCCGACGCCCAAGACGCGGTGACCGCCATCGTCAAGCGGCGCGGCTGAGAAGAGCATCGGACCGAAAAGTGCGTAGCGGTTTTCGGATCAATCCGATGCGCGGATCAATAAACACAGCGCGACGGGGCACGCGATGGTGAGCACTTTCGAGCAGAGGCGGCGAAGGACAGGTCTGTTCTTCGTCGCTCCGGCGCTGGTCGTGCTGGCCGCGATCCTCCTCTATCCGATCGTCGATTCGATCCTGCTGGCGTTGCAGCGCGTGCAATTGGCGGGCGGCGCGGTGACGCAGGAATGGATCGGCTTGAGCAATTTCGAGCGCCTATTCGCCGATCCCGTCTTCTGGAAAGCGGCCCGCAACACCGCCTATTTCTCCGTCATGGAAGTCGTGCTGGTGACATTCATCAGCCTCGGCGTGGCATTGCTACTCAACCATCCTAAGGGGCGATCGGGCTTCTTCCGCATTCTTCTGATCGTGCCCTGGGCGATCGCGCCCGTCGCCAATGCGGTCCTGTGGAAATGGATCCTCCATGCCAATTACGGCGTGCTGAACGGCATCCTCAAGGTGCTGGGCGTGATCGACAGCAACCAAGTCTGGCTCGGGACCCCATTCTCGGCGATGAATTTCCTGCTCATCGTCGATGTCTGGAAATCGGTACCCTTTGTGGCGCTCCTGATGCTGGCGGGCCTCCAGCGCGTGCCACAATCGCTCTACCGCGCCGCCTATGTGGATGGCGCCGGCCCGTGGAGCAGCTTCCTGCATGTGACGCTGCCGACCATGCGCGGCGTCATCGCCATTGCCATCGTATTACAGACCATCTGGTCCTTGCGCGTCTTCGATCTCGTCTTCGTGCTGACACGCGGCGGGCCGGCGGACGCGACTGTGCTGCTCAACTTCCTCGCCTATCGCGTCACTTTCAATTTCCTCGATCTGGGCTATGGCGCGGCCATCGCCAATGTGATCTTCGCGCTGACCTTCCTGCTCGCCGCCGCCTATGTATGGCTTTTGTGGCCGCGCGAACCCAAAGGTGCCAGATGAGTTTCGCCAGGCATCAGGCGGGTGGCCCGGCGCGGCAGGCGATCGTCGTGCTCGGACTGCTTCTCTTCACCACGTGGTCGGTGGGTCCGATCCTGTGGTTGATCCTGTCGAGCCTGCTCGAGCAGAAGGCGCTGATAGCCCAGCCGCCCGATCTGTCGCCCGGGAGTTTCACCTTCGAGAATTTTTCGACCGTTCTCGCCGCGGCGGCCTCTCTCGGGCGCGGCATCCTCAATTCGCTGATCGTCTCGCTCTTCTCGACCGCTTTGGCCCTGATCCTCGGCGCGCCGGCCGCCTATGCGCTGGCACGATTGCCGGTGCCACGCGCCAACGGATTAGCCTTTCTCATCCTCGCCACCCAGATGCTGCCCGGCATCGCCATCGCCATCCCGCTTTTTATCGTGATCAGCAAATTGGGCCTCATCGACAATGTCCTGTCGCTCGGTATCGTCTATCTCTCCTTCAACCTGCCGATCGTGATCTGGATCCTGCGCGGCTTCTTCCTCGGCATCCCTGCCGGTATCGAGAAGGCGGCGGCGATCGACGGCGCCGGCACCTTCGCTACTTTCTGGTACGTCGTGCTGCCGATCTCGCTGCCGCCCTTGAGTGCTGCCGCTGTCTTCGCCTTTGTCGAGGCCTGGAACGAATTCTTCTTCGCGCTGATCCTGACGCGCCAGCAGGCCCAGACTGTGCCTCTGGTGATCGCGCAATTCGCCGGACAGTATCAGACCGTCTTCGGGCAGATGATGGCCGCCGCCGTCATCAGCGTGGCGCCGGTCATCCTGCTGGCCATCCTGTTCCGCAACCAGATCATCCGCGGCTTCGCGGACGGCATGATGAAAGGGTGAGATCCGAATGGCCGCCATTGAACTGCGGAATGTCTCTAAGGTCTTCGGCGCCTACACCGCCTGCCGGGATGTCAACCTCTCCATCAGGGAGGGCGAATTCGTGACACTGCTCGGTGCTTCGGGTTGCGGCAAGACGACGACGCTGAACATGGTTGCGGGGCTCGATGATGCGAGCTCGGGCGACATCCTGATGAACGGCCGGCGTGTCAATGATCTATCGCCGGTCGAGCGTGACGTCGCCATGGTGTTCCAGAACTACGCGCTCTATCCGCATATGACGGTCGCCCGCAATATCGGCTTCACCTTGAAGATGCGCGGACTTCCGCCGGCCGAGATAAAGGCGCGCGTGGAGAAAGTCGCCTCGGCACTCGAGCTGTCCACCATGCTCGACCGCCTGCCGGCGCAATTGTCGGGCGGCCAGCAGCAGCGTGTCGCCATCGGCCGGGCGCTGGTGCGCGAGCCCAGATACTTCCTGTTCGATGAGCCATTCTCCAATCTCGACGCCAATTTGCGCCTGAAGATGCGCGCCGAGGTGAAGGAGCTGCATCAGCGCCTCGGCGTGACCTCGATCTTCGTCACCCACGACCAGGAGGAGGCGATGTCGATCTCGGACCGTATCGCGGTGATGAATGGCGGGCGCATCGAGCAGCTTGGCACGCCGGAGGAGATCTATGCGCGCCCCGCGACGCGTTATGTGGCGACATTCATCGGCAGTCCCCGCCTCGAACTGGCGGCGGGAGAGACCGGTGCGGACGGCACCATCAGGGTCGGATCGGCCGCCATTCCGCTCGCGGCGGGAGGCAAGCTGGGGCCGGGCTTACCCGTCGACTTCGGCGTGCGGCCCGAACATGTGAGGCTGGGCGAGGAGGGCATTCCCGCCACCGTGCGGCTGGTGCAGCCGGTTGGTCCCACTACCCATGTGACGCTCGACTGGGAAGGGGGAACGCTGCTCGCGAGCCTTCCGGGATTCGTGCGGCTCAGTCCCGGCATGCCGGTCAAGGCCCTGATCGACAGCCGCCATCTTCTCGTTTTCGACCGCCAGAGCGGCGAGCGTCTCTCGCAGTAGATTTCAAGGAAAGGCAAAAGCCATGACCCAGCATTTCAAGCCCAACTCCGTCGCCGGGCGCGATGTCGCCACCCATCTTCATTCGCAGACCAACCCCAAGCGCTTCGAGGAGCAGGGTCCGCTGATCGTGACGCGCGGCGAGGGCATTCATGTCTTCGACGATGCCGGCAAGTCCTATATCGACGCCATGGCGGGCCTGTGGTGCGCCTCTCTCGGCTTCAACAATGCGCGCCTCGCGGCGGCGGCCAACCGGCAATATGCCGAGCTCGGCTTCTATCACACCTTCTTCAACCGCACCCACGAGCCGGCGACCAATCTCGCCGAGACGCTGGTCGCTCTCACCGGCATGAAGGGCGGCAAGGCCTATTTCGCGACCTCGGGCTCGGAGGCCAATGAGACCATGGTGAAGCTCGCCTGGGTCTATCACACGGTGCGCGGCAAGCCGACCAAACGCAAGGTGATCGCCCGTGATCGCGCCTTCCATGGCTCTACCATCGCGGCGGCCTCGATGTGCGGGCTCACTTTCATGCATCGCGAGTTCGGGCTGCCTATTCCGGGCTTTCTGCATACGCTCTGTCCCGATCCCTATCGTGGCATGCTGGCGGGCGAGAACGAGGAGCAGTTCGCCGACCGGCTGGCGCTCGAGCTCGAGAGACTGATCTTGCGCGAAGGCCCCGACACGGTCGCCGCCTTCATCGCCGAGCCGATCAATGCCGGTGGCGGCATCATCGTGCCGCCTTCATCCTATTTCGCCAAGGTCCAGGCGGTGCTCGACAAATACGGCGTCCTCTGCCTCGACGACGAGATCGTCTGCGGCTTCGGCCGCACCGGTAACTGGTTCGGCAAGGAGACGGTCGGCATGCGTCCGCACATGATGGCGCTCGCCAAGGGGCTGTCGTCCTCCTATTTCCCGATCTCGGCCGTCGTGCTCGCGCCCGAGATCTATGATGCGGTCAACAGCTTCAACAAACAGGGCGGCTCCTTCGGCCATGGCTTCACCAATTCTGGCCATCCGGTCGGCGTCGCCGTGGCGCTCGAGACGATCAAGATCTATGAGGAGATGAATGTCGTCGAGCATGTGCGCAAGATGGGCGCGCGACTGAAAGGCCATTTCGAAGCGATGGCGCAGCGCTACGCGATGATCGGCGATGTCCGCGGCTCTGGCCTCATGCTCGGCATCGAGCTCGTCGCCGATCGTGCGACGCGCACACCATTCGATCCCGCGCTGCAGGTGGGCCTCACCTTCGACCAGATCGCCTATGAGCATGGACTGATCGGCCGCTGCATGGGCGACACGCTCGGCTTCTCGCCGCCTTTGATCGTCACCGAGAAGGATGTCGATCAGATCGCCGAGCGCTGCGAGACGAGTCTCAAGGTGCTCGAAGGCAGGCTCACGCGGAAATAGACTCACAGTTCGGTGAGTTGGGAACTTCTGCCGCGTCTCATATCTTTTCGAAAAGCGAATCTTGCGGAGAGATGGGAATGCGTCTTGTCGTTGCGTTAATATTGGGCTTGCTGAGTGCCGGACCTGCCGTCGCGGCGACATTCGGCACAGAGAAGGGCGATATTGCCGTCGATGTCATTGCCGACAGGCTGGTTCGGCCCTGGGCCATCGACTTCCTGCCCGACGGGCGGATGATCATTACCGAGCGTGGCGGCCGCATGCGGCTCGTCACGGCCGATGGCAAAAAGAGCGGCGCGATCAAGGGCGTTCCCGGCGTCGATGTCGGCGGGCAGGGGGGCCTGCTCGATGTCGCAGTGCATCCGGACTTCGCGCGGAACAGGCTCATCTATTGGAGCTTCTCTGAAGCCGGCAAGAGTGGCAATTCGACCGCCGTGGCGCGCGGCAGATTGAACGCGGACGGGACGGCGCTCGATGGCGTGAAGGTGATCTTCTCGCAGCAGCCGAAAGTGCGCAGCAATCTTCATTTCGGCAGCCGTCTCGTCTTCGACGGCAAGGGCCATCTTTTCGTGACGCTGGGCGATCGGTCGGCCGAGAAATTCCGCGGCCAGGCGCAGGATCTGGGCTCGCATGTGGGCAAGATCGTCCGCCTGATGGAAGACGGCTCGGTGCCGAAGGACAATCCCTTCGTCGGCAAGGAAGGGGCACTGCCCGAGATCTGGTCCTATGGCCATCGCAATGCGCAGGCCGCCGCCATCAATCCGGCGACCGGTGCTTTGTGGGAGATCGAGCATGGACCCCGTGGCGGCGATGAGATCAACGTGCCCGAGCCGGCCAGGAACTACGGCTGGCCGATCGTCTCCTATGGCGTGAATTATTCCGGCAAGCCGGTCGGCGGCGGCAAGCGCGAGATGCCCGGCATGGAGAACCCCATCTATCAATGGACGCCGGTCATCGCGCCCTCGGGCATGACCTTCTACACGGGCGACCTCTTTCCCGCCTGGAAAGGCAATCTGTTCGTCGGGGGCCTCAGGGCGCGGGCCCTGGTCAGGCTCGAGCTCGATGGTGCCAAGGTCACGCATGAGGAGCGGCTTCTGCGCGAGGTGGGGTTGCGCATCCGCGATGTGGCGCAAGGGCCCGACGGCGCGCTTTATGTCGTGACCGACGAGAACGACGGCCAGATCCTCAGGCTTTCTCCTGCGGAACCTTGATCATCGGCACGCCCGACTTTCAGCCCTTGATTTGATCGAGCGCGGCGATGAAGCCGTCCACTTCCGCCACCGTGTTGTAATGGGCGAGTCCGACACGCAGCACGCCGCCCTTGTCCATGAGGCCCATGCGGGTGACGGGCTCGACGGCGTAATTGTGACCCGACCAGACAAAGATATTGCGGGCGGCGAAAGCCTTGGCGAGCGACTGCGGCGTATGGCCTTCGAGGGTGAAGGAGACCGTCGGCACGCGGCGATGCACGGCATTGGGAGAGGTGATGCCGCGGATCTCGAGGCCTTTGACCCGTGAAATTCCGGCGATGAGCCGGTTGCACAATTGATGCTCCCAGTCGGTGAAGACGTCGAAGGCGCGGTGGATGGCGGCACCCCGCTCCGACATATGGGCATAGGTCTTGCCTGAGGCACCGGGGCTGCCGCCATGGCTCGCGAGATATTCGATGGAGCCGAACGTGCCGGCCATGCCTTCATGGCTGAGCGTGCCGGTCTCGAATTTATGCGGCAGGTCGTTGCCGGCCGGGCGGACCTTGTAGCTGAAGGTCTCATCCAGCAGTGCCTCGCGGCCCCACAGGATGCCCTGATGCGGGCCGAAGAATTTGTAGGCCGAGGAGACCAGGAAGTCGCAGCCGAGATCGCGCACGTCGATGCCGCAATGGGGGGCCAGCTGCACCGCATCGACATAGAAAAGGGCGCCCGCCTCGCGCGCCTGCTTGGCGAAGTGCTTCACATCGTTGATCGTGCCGGTGCAGTTCGACGCGAACCCCATGGCGACGAGTTTTGTTTTTGGACTCAGCACCTTGGTGAGGGCGTCGTCGGCGAATTCGTAGGTTTCGGGATCGAAATCCATCCAGCGCACGGTGAGGCCGCGGTCCTCGGCCAGCAGCAGCCATGGCGCCACATTGGCGTCGTGGTCCATGCGTGACAGGACGATTTCGTCACCGGTGCTGAAACGCTTGCCCAGGCAGCGCGACATATGCAGCGTCAATGTCGTCATATTCTGGCCGAAGACGATCTCGCGCGCCGAATTGGCGTGGTAAAAATCGGCCATGGCCTGATGAGCCTCGTTCACCAATTCGTCGGCAGCGACCGTGGTGGTGAAATAGCCGCCGAGATTGGCGTTTTTGTTCACCATCGCCTCGAGCGTGCGGTCGATCACCTGCTGCGGCACCTGGGTGCCGGCGGGATTGTCGAAATAGACGCGTGGCTTGTCGCCATCCGTGAGCGACAGGGAAGGAAACTGCGCGCGCAGCGTGTCGAGGGAGAAGGCAGGTGTGGTCATGGTGAGGGCCTGGGCTGGGAGGGGCCCCTCGCATAGCACCGCCCGGCGGCTTGTTCCATAGATCACGGAGAGTGGTCGGTTTCCGTCCTCCTCCCGTCGCACCTGACGGGGAATAACCCTTGCGCCGCGCTAATTTAGCCGTCAGAAGAGCGGCTGGAGCGCTTCCGGTCAAAGTTGCTCGACTTTGGCGGCAGGCAAGCGCTTCAGGTACGTCCTTGCCGGGAGATTGAGAATGAGCGACGAAGGCGAACTTGACCTCAGATCCTTGAATGACGAGGAACTGACCCAACAGATCCATGACGACCTCTATGACGGCCTTAAGGAAGAGGTCGAAGAGGGCGTGAATATCCTGCTGGAGCGCGGCTGGACCCCGTACAAGGTCCTGACCGAGGCCCTGGTCGAGGGCATGCGCATTGTCGGCATCGATTTCCGCGACGGAATTCTGTTCGTTCCGGAAGTGCTTCTCGCCGCCAATTCGATGAAGGCTGGCATGTTCATCCTGCGCCCGCTGCTCGCCGAGACCGGCGCACCGCGGCTCGGCAAGATGGTGATCGGCACCGTCAAGGGCGACATCCACGACATCGGCAAGAACCTCGTCGCCATGATGATGGAAGGCGCGGGTTTCGAGGTGATCAATATCGGCATCAACAACCCGGTCGAGAAATATCTCGATGCGATCGCCGAGCATCAGCCCGATATCCTCGGCATGTCGGCGCTGCTCACCACCACCATGCCCTATATGAAGGTGGTCATCGACACGCTGAAGGAAAAAGGCATGCGCGACGACTATATCGTGCTTGTCGGGGGGGCGCCCCTGAACGAGGAGTTCGCCAAGGCCGTCGGCGCCGATGCCTATTGCCGCGACGCAGCGGTGGCGGTGGAGACGGCGAAGGAATTCATGAAGCGCAAGCACAATGTGGTAGCGGCGTCGGCGTGATCGCTAGATCACGATGAGTTTGAATTGTAACAATCCAAACTCATAAACGTGACCGCTCTATAGTTAGCGCGGGATTCTTGCGAAAAACCGGTGCCCACTTTTTCGCATCCCGCGCTGGATGCTCCGGGGAGGCCGGGGCAAGGATCTGTCCATGACACTCGTCAATGTCAAACCTTCCGAGGAGTTCGAGTTCCTGAACGGTCAGGGCCATGTGCTTCTGATCGCCTGCGGGGCTTTGGCGCGCGAGATCGTCGACCTGATCGAGGTCAATCGCTGGAAGGCCTTCGACGTCGCCTGCCTGCCGGCCAAGTGGCACAATACACCGCAATTCATCGTGCCGGGCGTCCGGGAGAAGATCCAGGCGAGCAAGGAGCACTACAAGTCCATTTTCGTCCTCTATGGCGACTGCGGCACCGGCGGCATGCTCGACAAGATGCTGGCGGAGGAGGGCGTCGAACGCATTCCGGGACCGCATTGCTATGCCTTCTTTTCCGGCAACGAAGCCTTCAAGGCGAAAGAGGATGAGGACATCACCTCCTTCTTCCTCACTGATTATCTGGCGCGCCATTTCGACAAGCTGATCTGGAGCGGCATGGGCCTCGACCGGCATCCAGAACTGCTGCCCATGTATTTCGGCAACTACAAGAAGATCGTCTATATCGCCCAGACGCGCGACGAGGACCTGGCGCGCCGCGCCATGGCGGCCGCCAAGCGCCTCGGTCTCGACTACGAATATCGCTATGTCGGCTATGGCGAACTGGCCGATGAGATGAAGCAGCGGGCGTAGGTCATATCCCTAACCGTTCAAGCGAAGTGCAAGACTGTGAGCGAAGCCTCCTTCTCCCGCAAGCGGGAGAAGGGGAAAATTCGTATGAGCTCCCTCACCACCTCACCATGCCGGCATCGACATTGATCGTCTGGCCGGTGATCCATTTTGCGTCGTCGGAGGCGAGGAAGGAGGCGACGCCGGCGATTTCGACCGGCTGGCCCTTGCCCGGCAAGGCCTGCAGCATCCCGACGAACTCGAAGGCATTGTTGTGCGGGCTCGCTTTGACCCCGTCCGATTCCATGAGGCCGGGCGAGATGGCGTTGACATTGATGCCGTGCTTGCCGAGCTCGGTGGCGAGCGCCCGGGTGAATCCGATGACGCCGCCTTTCGCCGCCACATAGGCCGCCATATTCGGCGTGCCGGCGAAGAAGGTGTTGGAGGCGATATTGATGATCCTGCCTTTGCGGCCGAGCTTGCGCATCTGGTCGGAGGCCGCCCGGCACATCAGGAACACGCCGGTCAGATTGACGTCGATGAGCTTGCGCCAATGGGCGAGATCGACATCGTCCCAGGCGATGAAGGGCACGATGGCGGCGTTGTTGACGAGAATGTCGACGCCCTTGGCTTTTTTCTCGACCTCGGCATGCAATCTTGTGACCTGGTCGGGATCGGAGACGTCGCAGGTGACGGCGAAGGCGTCATGGGGCAGCGACTTGGCGACCTTCTCGGCGCCTGCCGCATTGACGTCACTCACCACGACGCGGGCGCCGTCCTCGGCGAGGCGTCGCGCGATCGCTTCGCCGATGCCCTGCGCCGCGCCGGTGACGATCGCGGTCTTGCCCGAATGAATCTTGCTCATGCGTGTTCTCCCTAAATTTTCTTGCCGATGGTGGCGAGCACCGCCTCGACGCCAGCACCCGTATTGGTCTTGTGGCCGAGCGCATTGAGGGCGCCGCCCAAGGCGGAGATGGCGACGACCGAATAGATGGGATGGGCCGTGGGGCCCATATGGCCGATGCGGGTGAGCTTGCCTAAGGTCTCGCCGCGCCCCGACGAGAAGGTGACGCCATAAAGGCTCCTCGCCGCGGCGCGCAGTTTCGCCTCATCGACACCTTGCGGCGTCTTCACCGCCGTCGTCGTGGGGGAGGCGATCTCCTCCCGCGCCGCCCACAGCTCGAGCCCCATGGCCTTGACGCCGGCGCGACAGGCCTTGGCGGTCAAGGCATGGCGTTTCCACACCGTCTTCGGACCCTCTTCCAGATAGACATCGAGCGCCGCGTCGAGCCCGTTGATCTCCGAGACCGACGGCGTGAAGGGGAAGGGACGGTCATGGCGGTGCGCGTCCTCCCAATCGAGGATCGAGAGCATCGAGGCACGGGGTGCTTGCGCGTTCTTCTTCATCTTGGTCCAGGCGCGCTCGCTCACACCCAAAAGTGTCAGGCCCGGAACGCCGCCCAGGCACTTATTGGGGCCGGTAACGAAGATATCGGAGTGCGACGAGATCGGATCGATCTTCATGCCGCCGAAAGACGACACGGCGTCGGTGATGAGATAGGCGCCATGCTTGGCGACGATGGCGCCGATCTCTTCCGCCGGATTGATGGTGCCGGAAGGCGTGTCGTGATGGCAGAGGCTGACGATGCGCGTCTCGGGCCGCTTCTTCAGCGCCTTTGCGACATCGGCAGGATCGATCGCCTCGTTATAGGGGACTTCCACTTCGTGAAGGTCGGCGCAATAACGTTTGGCCCAGTAGCCGAAGCCCTTGCCATAGACGCCGGAAGCGAGATTGAGCACCACGTCGTCCTTGGCGATGAGCGAGGCGGCGGCGGCTTCGAGCCCGAGCACCGGCTCGCCATGCAGGATCACTGGAGCATTCTTGAGCCCCATCGCCTTCTTCGCCTTTTGCGCCACGTTTTCATAGAATTGCTGGAACGCCGGATCGAAATCATAGGACACGGTGCGCGCCAGGCCGCGCAGCACCGCGGGGTAAGCATCGACCGGCCCCGAGGTCAGGGTGAAGACGGGCCAGTTCAGTTTCTCTGCCATGGTTGTTTCCTCTGAGCTGAGCGCTAGTGCGCAACGGGGGGCAACTTGATCCCAAACTCTCACCCTGAGGTGCGACCCCGGCCTTGAGCCGGGGGAGCCTCGAAGGGTGTGCTTCAACCTCGTCGCTCTTTCCTCATTGATGCTTCGAGGCCCGGCTGCGCCGGGCACCTCAGCATGAGGATGTTGGGAGAAGTGCTTCATTGCCATCTAGCCGTAGAACTTCGTGCCGGTCTGATAGGTCTGGAACTCGCCCATATCGTGCGAATACATGAGCTCGGCCTCGCGATCGGCGGCGAGCTGCTTCAGTCGGCGCATCGAGGCGACGCCGGCCTTCGGATCGATATGGAAGGACGCCTGGCAAAGAATTTCGAGGCTCTTCTTCGTGTAGGAGGCGTCGATGGTGAACAGGATCGGCTTACGGCTGCCGAATTCGACCAGCAGGCTGTAGTGGCCGATCGCATGGCCGGGCGTGAAGATGAGCTTTACGCCCTTGGCGAGCTCGACATCGCCCTCCACGCCTTCGAAGGTCGAATTGGCGACGGTCGTGCCGGCAAGCAGCTGAGCCGTGGTCTTGCGCGCCTCGGCGGCGGCGGCCGAGAAGCTCAGATCCGAATAGCCCAGCACCTCGAAGGGTTCGGGCGTCATCGCCTGCTGGATTTCCGCCTTGTGGCAGATCTTCTTGGCATGCGGGAAGTATTTGTTGCCGCCGACATGATCGAAATGGAAATGCGAATTGACCACGACGCCGATATCCTTGGGTTCGAGGCCGATGAGCTTCAAGGCGCCGGGGATCGTCTGGTCCTTCGACTGGATGGGCTTCTCGAAAGGCAGGACCTTCTGAACATGGTCGTAGTCATAGCCGGTGTCGATCAGGAAGCGGCCATCCTTGTGCTCGACGAGGATCGAATAGACGGGGAAGCGGATCTCGCCGCCCGGCCCCTTGTTCCAGTAGACATGAAAGCCGTCCAGAACGAGCGAGCCGCCATCCAGCAGATAGACTTTGGTATCGGTCATTGTGTTTCCTCCACTTTTATTTTGTGTTGAGTGCCGGCGGCTTCGCCGGCCCTCCAAGTCTCATTTCTCCGCATCGGATCATCCGAAAACCGCTTCGCACTTTTCGGTCCGATGCTCACCGCGCGCCCCGCACATAGGGAATGCCGAGCGCCGCCGGCAGATGGGCGTTGCGGCCGAAGATGATGAGCACCGCCATCACCGCTGCGAAGGGGATCATCTGGATGACATCGGTCGGCACATTGACGCCCGCGACCTGAAGTGCGGTGGTGAGCGACAGACAGGCGCCGAAGATCGCCGCTCCGCCGAGCACCCAGAAGGGCCGCCCGCGCGCCAGCATGGCGAGCACGATGCTGATGAAGCCGGCGCCATTGGTCATGAAAGGCACGAACAGACCGGCGCCCACCTGGGCGAGGAAGGCGCCGCCGAGCCCCGCCAGCGCGCCCGCCGTCAGGACCGCGGCGGTGCGAATGCGCGTGACGTCGACGCCGGTGACGTCGAGCGCCGCGGGCTTGTCGCCGGCCGCTTGCAGATAGAGCCCGAGATTGGTGCGGCGATAGGCGAAGCTCATCACCAGCACCAGCAGAACGGCCAGATAGACGATGACCGGCCGGTCGAAGAAGGCGGGACCGATGACAGGAATGTCAGCAAGGCCCGGAATGCGCAATGTCTCGACTGCCGGCAGGCGCGGATATGTGCGGCCGAAGAGATTGTAGTGGAGAAGCGCCGTGATGCCCTCGAAGCCGAGGGTCAGGCCGATGCCGATGACGATCTGATTGAGGCCAAGCCGCACGCAAAGAAGCGCCATAAGCAGCGCGACGCCGAGGCCGCCGAGTGCGCCCGCGACGAAACCCCAGGCGATCGACTCGCTTGCATAGGCCACGAAGAAGCCGGTAAAGGCGCCGGTGAGCATCATGCCTTCGATGCCGACATTGAGGACGCCGGCCTTTTCCGACATCTGCTCGCCGAGCCCGGCGAGGAGCAGGGGGATGCCGGCGGTGACCGCCCCGCTGATGAGCGCGGTGAGGAAGGCAGTGGTGAGGAGGGCGTCCATCAGCTTTTCTCCCGGGCGCGCCGCCGCTGGTCGAGCCATTCGGCGAGCGCCAGCAGGATGAACATCGTGGCGACGAGGATCAGCGTGAAATGCTGCGGCACGCCGATGCGCCGTGCCGCGCTCTCGCCGCCGATCTCGAGCACGGCGTAGAAGAACACAAAGGCGATGGCCGCGTAGCCGTTGAAGCGGGCGAGGAACACGAGCGGCACGACGGCCAGCGCATAGGCTGGATTCCAGTCGGCGCGCACATTGCCGAAGACGCCGACAATGTCGACCGCGCCGCCGAGCCCGGCCAGCGCCCCCGAGAGGCAGAACACGGCGACGGTCAGCAGCGGCACCGGCAGGCCGGCATGCAGTGCCGCCTTGGGATTGGCACCCACCACGCGCAGCCTGAGGCCAAAAGCGGTGCGCGTCATGACGACATGAACTGCGATCACCGCCGCAAGGCCGATGAGAAGGCCGCTCGTGATCGTGGTGCCAGAGATCCAGGGCAGGCGGTCTTCGACGGGCAAGGTGCGCGTCTGCGGCACAGTGGTGGCGGGATCGAGGAAAGCGAGCTTGACCAGGACATTGGCGAGCGAGGTGCCGAGGAAAGTCATCATCAAGGTCGTGATGATCTCGTTGACGCCCTGATAGGCGCGCAGCAGGGCCGGGACGAGCGCCCACAAGGCGCCCACCAGCATGGCGAGCACCATGCAGGCGATGAGCGTGACCCAGTCGGGCATTACGGTGATGAGCGCCGGCGCCAGCGCCGCGGCCATCACGGCGCCGAGCAGGAATTGCCCGTCGCCGCCCAGATTCCAGATGCCGGCCCTGAAGGCGATGATGAGGCTCGCGGCATGGAGCAGGAGCGGCGCCATGCGCGTGAGCGTCTGCTGCAGGCCCTGGGCGGAGAACACACCGCGCTCGGCGACATAGAGATAATAGGCCAGGGGATCGTGGCCGGCGATGAGGAGGGCCAGAGCGCAGAGGAGGAAGGCGGCGAGGATCGGGCCGAGCGTGACCACCGCAAGGCTGGTCCAGGCGTCGAGGCCGAAGCGCGGTTTCGCAAGTCGTGTGGTGCGCAGTGCCTGCATGTCGTCGGTCATACCGCCTTGCCCACCATGAGATTGCCGATCTCCCAGCGCGCCTCCGGGCCATTCGTGACGATGCCGGCGATCCGCCCCTGCGTCATCACGGCGATGCGGTCACAGAGTTCGAGCAACTCGTCGAGTTCGGTCGAGATCAGAAGCACGGCAAGCCCCTTGGCCGCGGTCTCGCGGATGCGCGCGCGCGACAGCGCGATGTTCTGGAAATCGAGGCCGTAGGTCGGCTTGTTGAAGATCATGACCCGCGCCTCGCCGGCGAGCTCGCGCGCCAGCAGCGCTTTCTGGATGTTGCCGCCCGACAATTTGCCGATCGGCGTCTGGATGCTGGGGGTGCGGATGTCGTAGCGTTCCACTTGTTCTTCGGCATAGGCGGCGATCGTGTCGGGCTGCTCGACGCCGCGTCGCCAGAAGGGCTCCTGGCCGATGGTCTTGAGCAGCAGATTGAGGCTCAGCGGGAAGGACGCGACGGTCGCTTCCGACAGTCGGTCGTCGGTGAGGTAACGCAAACCCAGGCGATGGCGCGCGCCTGCCGGCAGATGACCGACGGGGTCGCCCGCGAGCCGGATGGAGCCGCCAGCGATCGGGCGCTGGCCGGCGATCGCTTCTGCCAGTTGCTTCTGGCCATTGCCGTCGATGCCGGCGATGCCCAGGATCTCGCCCGCACGGATGGCGAGATCGATGTCGTGGAGGCCCGGCAGGCCCGCTTCGGGATCGATGGCCAGGCCTTGCACCTCGAGCAGGGTCTCGGCGCCGACCGCGGCGCGCGGTGCCGGGGCCGGTCTGTCGGTCTTCTCGCCCTGGTTGGCGAACATGGCCGCAATGATCTCTTGCCGTGCCTGTGCCCGGTCGAGGACCGCGAGTCGCTCTGGCGCGAGACTGGCGATCTTGCGGCCGCGCCGCAGGATCGAGATGCGGTCGCCGAAGCGCAGCGCCTCGTCCAGCTTGTGGGTGATGAAGACGATCGCCAGTCCCGAGGCGACGAGCTTGCGCATCAAGGCGCCGAGAAGTTCGATGCCGTCGGGTGTCATCATCGAGGTCGCTTCGTCGAGGATGAGGACCCGGCTCTTGTGCAGGAGGGCGCGGGCGATCTCGACCTGCTGCTGCTCGCCCAGCGAAAGGTCGCCGGCGCGCGCATCGAGCGCCACGTCGAGGCCGAAATCCGCCTTGAGATCGGCGAGCTGCCGGGCAAGACCCGCCAGCCCGGGTTTCTTCCACCAGGCGCCGCCGAGCAGCAGGTTTTCACCGACCGTGAGGCTCGGCACCAGCATATTGTGCTGGAACACCGTGCCGATACCGAGGCCGAGGGCGGCGCGCGGCGAGGTGATCTGGCGGCGCTCGCCGGCGATCAGGATATGGCCGTCATCCGGCTGCTGCAGGCCCGACAGGATGGCGATGAGCGTCGATTTGCCGGCGCCGTTCTCGCCCAGGAGCACATGCACCTCACCTGGCCACAGCGCCAGATTGACATTGTCATTGGCGACGACGCCGGGAAAACGCTTCGAAATTCCGACGAGTTCGACGACGGGCTTCTCCGCCGCGGGATCTTTGGCCGCGGGAAGGGACGTCGATATGGTGTTTACCGTCACGATGATGAAGGGCGCCGGCCTGTGAGTGCAGGCCGGCGCGCATGGCTTACTGAACGGCGGTCACGAGTTCGCGGAGCTTCGTCGCATCCCAGACCGGCTCGACCTTGATCTTGCCGGCCACGATGTCGCCGCGCACCGCTTCGATCTCGCCCCACACCTGGTCGGAGATATCAGGAGTCCTGAGCAGCTTCACCGAATTGTCGGCGAGCCCGATCGAATAGTTCTTCGTGCCGAATTTGTCGGCCTTGAGATCGGCGATCATCGCCTCATAGACAGGCTCGAGATTCCACAGCACCGACGACAGGAGGAAGCCCTTGTTGATCGGTGTCTTGTCGCCGATCACGTCGATGAAATAGACCTTGCCGCCATCGCCGGCCTTCGTAGTTTCGACCGCCTGCAGCATGCCGAAGCTCGAGCCGTTGCCCTGGCCGAAGATGATGTCGGCGCCGGCCGCGATCACGGTTTCGGTCACCCGTTTGCCGCCGGCGGCATCGCCATAGGCGGCAGGTCCGATCACCGCATAGAGGATCTTGATGCCCTCCTTCTCGGCCTTCGCCCCTTGTGCGAAAGCTGCCGTTTGCGCGTTCCAGGCCGGCGGCTCGCCCGAGACGACGATGCCGAGGGTGCCGCTGCGGCTCATCTTGGCGGCGAGACGGCCGGCGAGATAGGCGCCTTCATGGCCGCTCAACGTGTAGTCGGCAACCTTGCCCGCTTTCATCGCATCGGGCATGTCGACGATCGCCACCGGCACATTGAGCTCGGTGCCGATCTCGGGAGCGGCGGTGTTATAGCCGCTCGCATGGGCGATCAGCAGATTGGCGCCTTCACCCGCGAGCTCGCGCAGGCTGGGGCGCACATCACCGTAGCCCAGCCCCTCGGCGACCAGCACCTTGACGCCGGCCTTCTCGCCCGCCGCCTTGGCGGCGTCGATGCCTTGCTGGTTCCAGCCATAGTCATTGCCCTGTTCGGGGGTGAGGATGGCGATGGTCTTCACCTCGGCGGCGAGGCTCGCCGTGCCGAGCAGAGCCAGCATCGTCAAGGCGCCGAACGACTTCCTCCAATATGCACGCATGATGTTTCCTCCATTTGTCTTATCGGTTTTACTTGTCGTCCATTCACTTCCAGGCGGCAGCCATGTTAGAGTGTCGCATTTCTAGCGAAGCTCGCCATGACTGCAAAATCCAAACTTCTCCTCGCTCTCATTCTCGCTTTCACTCTCACGGTCCCCGATGCCGGCGCCGTCGAGCGTGGCTCGGCAGGCCTCATCGAGACGCCGTTCGTCGCGCGCAACACCGCCACGCGCGAGATCAGCTGCTCGGTGTCGCTCGCCCATTGGTATTCCGCCGAGCTCGGCAGGGCGGCGCCCGGCGCCAGGATCGCCGTGAGCTTCTGGCGCGACCCTGCGAGTGGCGCGTTGTATCTCCTCAACGAAGCTGGCGACCGCATGGCCGTGCAGATGACCTGGTGCGGCTTCGCCGGGAATAGCTGGGAGAGCCGCAGCGTCGTGACCCTGGCGCAAGGCAAGGCGGCCGATCTCACTTGCGTGAGCGCAACGGACCGGCTCGTCTGCCGCTGATGCGTCATGACGGGTCCCTCTCCTCCAGCGCCCGGCGCACCGCGACGAGTTTGCGCGCCCGTTCAGCGATGAGTTCCTTGGCGCGCTCGGGCGTATAGGCATAGACACCGCCGCCGGTCTTGAGTCCAAGGCGCTTCTCGTCGACCCGTTTGGTGATGAAGGGGGCGATATCGGCGCGGGCGGACAGCTCCCGATTGAGGAAGCTCGCCACCGAATGATAGATGTCGAGACCCGCCACATCGAGCAACGCCATCGGCCCGATGACGCTGAGCTTGTAGCCGATGCCCCAGGAGACGCAGGTGTCGAGCGCTTCCGGCGCGATGACGCCTTCCTCGACGAGATCGATCGCCTCGCGCAGCAGGGCGTAGAGGATGCGGTTCTCGACGAAGCCCGGCACGTCCTTGTTGATGACGACCGGCAGCAGGCCCAGCTCTTCGATCAGCGCCACGATGGCTTCCGCCGTTTCGGGCGCGGTCTTCGCCCCCGATATGACCTCGATCATCGGGATGATATGGGGCGGGTTCGACCAATGCATGCCGCAGAAGCGCTCGGGATGCGAGATATGCTCCTGTAGCGTGCTGATAGGGATGCCCGACGTATCGGAGACGACCAGTGTGTTCGGGCCGATAAGCCCATCCAAGGCGCGATAGACTTCCGCCTTGATCTCGATCTTCTCCGGCACGTTTTCGATGACGAGGTCGGCGTCCTTGACGGCATCGGCGAGCGAGGCAGTGAAACGCACCTCGCCGCCGGGCTGCGGCGTGATACCGAGCCGGTCGAGCGCGCCGGCGATCAAGGGAAGCATCGCCTTCGCCTTCTCGATCTGGTCGTCTTGCGTGTCGAAGGCGGTAACCACGAGCCCGCCCCGCGCCAGGCGCTGGGCGATGCCCGGTCCCATGGTTCCCAGGCCGATGACGGCGACGCGCTTCATCAGGCGGCCTTCTTCTCTTTGGCGCCGATCGCGATCTGGAAGGCGGCGCGCTCGCCGATGGCCTTGATCCAGCGGTCGAGCTCGGCGAAGGCCGGACGTTCAAGCGGGAAGTCGAGGCAGCGCTTCATGATCGGGGCCAGCGCGATATCGGCGATGGTGAGTTTCTCCAGCGCCGCGAATGACTTGCCTTTGAGATGCGCATCGAGGATCGCCATTTGGGCGAGCAACTCCTTGATCTGCGAGTCGTAATCGGGCGCGCGCTCATTGGCCGGCTTCTTCGAGTCCTTGAAGGCGGTGAGATAGGCCGGATTGACGGCGGCGAGAAGCCAGTCCATCCAGCGTTCCACTTCGGTGCGCTCCGCCGGCGTGGCACCTGTCAGAGCCGGGGCATAGGCGGCGGCGAGATAACGCAGGATCGAGTTCGATTCCCAGATCACCGTCTTGCCGTCGACCAGGGTAGGCACTTTGCTCGTCGGGTTGAGCGCCTTGTATTCGGGCGTCTGGGTATTGTTGAACTGACGACCGTAATCCTCGCGCTCATAGGGCTTGCCGATCTCTTCGAGCATGAAGATGACCTTCTGCACATTACCCGATGTCTGGCGGCCGAGAAGTTTGATCATGTGATGCCTCATTCGTTGGTTGCGTTGCGGTGTCCGCCGTCATTTTTTCAAGGGGTCGGCGGCGAGGACGAAACGGTTGGTGAAGACGGCCTCGAGATCGATATCCTTTTTCATGACACCTTGCTCGCGCAGCGTCTGGGCGGTTGTTTTCCAGGCGTCGAGCGTCATCGCACCGATCCCGTCCTTCGCCGTCTCGGCGCTGAAGAAGGTCGACTTGATATCGGCCTCGAGCTGCTTGATCAGGATGTTGCGCTTGCCTGCATATTCGGGATTGGCCTTGATGATGATGTCGGCAGCTTCGCCCGGGTTGGCGATGACGTCGGCGAAGGCCTTGAGATAGGCGGCAGTGAAGCGCCCGACCAGTTCGGGTTTCTCCTTGATCACCGCTTCTGAGGTGAAGAGGCCCGAGCCATAGACATTGTAACCCCAGTCGGCGCCCATGATGATCGAGAGCGAGCCTGGCCCGCCGGCCTTGGCCTCCAACTCCGGCACTTCGGCGTCGATATAGCCGGGCACCGCCGCGACGCGGCCGAGAAGCAGGTAGTTCTCGTAAGGGGGCGAGACGGTATTCTTCGTGATGTCCGCCTCGCTCATGCCATTGGCGGCGAGAAAGGCGCGCAGGAACACATAGGTCGAGCCTGCGGTATGCACGCCGACATTGAGGCCCTTGAGATCCTCGGGCTTCGAGAGTGTCTTGGTCTTGGCGAGCGCGATCATGCCCATGGGGCTGCGTTGATTGACCGCCGCGAGCGCCACGACCGGCACCGCCTGCGAGCGGGCGACAGCCAGCGTCGGCAGATCACCGAAACCGAATTCGGCATTGCCGGCACCGACGAGGCGTAGCGCATCGACCGAGCCGGTACCCTTGCGGATGGCTGTCACCTCGATGTCATTGTCCTTGAAGTAGCCCTTGTCGCGCGCGACGAAGAACATCGCGTGATTGCCGCGAACCACCCAGTCTAGCTGCACGCTCACCTCATCGGCGGCTTTCGCCGCCGCCGTCGCGGCGAGGAGGAGGAGCGTTGCGGCGGCCAGTCTCAGTCTCGTTTTCATAATCTACCCCCGATCTACCTGTTGTCCACGTCGGCGAATTTCGGCGCCCACGGGATCAGGATACGTTCTGCCACCTCCACCACATAATAGAAGACGAGACCCAGGACCGAGACCACCAGGATCGCCGCAAAAACGAGCGCCGTCTCGAGCTGGGTCGAAGCGAATTGGATGAGATAGCCGAGTCCGGCCGAGGCGCCCGCGAACTCACCGACAATCGCGCCGATGACGGACAGCGTTACCGCGACCTTGAGGCCGGCCATCAGCTGCGGCAAAGCATGCGGCAGGCGCACGCGTTTCAAGATAGTGCCGGGCCTGGCCCCGACCGAACGCATGAGGGAGACGAGCGAAGGGTCGACCGATTGCAGTCCCGACAGCATGCCGATCGCCACCGGAAAGAAGGCGATGACGACGATGAGCAACACCTTGGGCGCGAGATCATACCCGAACCACAGGATGAAGATCGGGGCGAGCGCCACTTTCGGCACGTTCTGGAACAGTACGATCAGCGGATAAAGCGCCCGGCCGAAAGTCTCGAAGCGGACGATGACGATGGCGACGGCGACGCCGGTGATGGCCGAGAGTACAAAGCCGATCAGGATTTCCTCGGCGGTGACGAGGGCCGCCACGGCAAGCGCCGGAAACTGCTCGACCATTACCGCGGCGATCGCCGAGGGGGCGGGAAGCACATAGGGCTCGACCTTGAACAGCCAGATGGCGGCTTCCCACACAACTAGGCAGGCCAACCCGAGCAGCAACGCCGGCGTTATGTCGATGACGGCACGCGAGAGTCGCGGAGCGGGAAGAGCTTGCGTGATCATGTCAGGTGCTCCCCTTATGGCTCTTGACCAGCAACTCGCGCAGTCGCGCCTCGAGGGCGGCAAAGCGCGGATCGCGATAGATCTGGGCATCGCGCGGATAGGGAAGGTCGTTGACGATCGTCTCGATGATGCGGGCGGGGCCGGTTCCCATCACATGGATCTCGCTTGACAGGAAAACGGCCTCGTCAAAGGCGTGAGTGACGAGTAGGACAGTCTTCTGGGTGCGCTGCCAGATGTCGAGAAGGAGAGCGCCCATCTCTTCTCTCGTAATGGCGTCGAGGGCGCCGAAAGGCTCATCGAGCAGGAGCACTTCGGGATCGAGGGTCAGTGCGCGGGCGATGGCGACGCGCTGGCGCATGCCTCCCGACAGCTGCGAGGGACGTTTGGCCTCAGCCCCGGCGAGGCCGACGAGATGAAGATTGTGCCGAGCACGCTGACGCACTTCGGCGCGCGGCAGTGACGGATCGGCGGTCTCGAGCAGGAAGGCAGCATTGTCGAGCGCGGTTTTCCACGGCAGCAGCGTCGCATCCTGAAAGGCGACACCGATGAGCTTGCGGCGTGCCGCTTGCGCGGGGGCCATGCCTGCGACTTCCATCTTGCCAAGGCTCGGTTTCATCAGCCCGGCAAACAGTCTGAGCAGGGTGCTCTTGCCGCAACCGGAAGGTCCGACCAGCGAAACGAGCTGGCCCTTGCCGATCCCGAGATGGATGTCGTTGAGGACGCGCTGGCTGCGCCCGCCCAGATCGAAGTCGACCGCCACACCTTCCGCGATCAGATGGGCCGGTGCCTGCTGGCGCGTCGCGGCGGGCGACGAAACCGGGGCGGCTCTGAGGACGGGGCGGGCGTGTGCCATGCTATTTGTCTTCTTTCGGACAATAGGCGATGGCGTCCATCTCGATCTTGGTGCTGATGACGGCGCGCGCTTCGACCGTCGTGCGGGCGAGGCCCGCCGGATTTTTGAAGTACTCGCCAAACACTTTGTTGTAGCGCCCGAAATCTCTCGTGTCCTCGAGATAGGTGCAGACCCGCACGACATCGTCGAGGCTGGCGCCGTCGGCCTTGAGGACCCGTTCGATGGCGAGGATGGTCGCGCGGGTTTCCTCTTCGATGGTCCCGTGGATCATATTGCCGTCGGCATCTTTCGCCACTTGACCCGACACGAAGATGAGATCGCCCACCCTCACGCCCGGATGGAAGGGCAAATTGGGATTCTTGGTGCCGATCGGGTAGCGCTTGGCTGTGCTCTTGCTCATCGTTTCTCCGTCACATGACGCTGGTTTCGATGATGTCGACACCGCGAATGCGGTCGATCAGATAGACGAGGCCGCGGTCGTCGATGGTGACATCGTTGGAGGACGCCATCTCCGCGCCCTTAGGTATGTCGGGCATGTAATGGCCCACTTCCTTCGGCGCGAAAGGATCGGCGATATCGACGAGGCGCAGGCCTTGCGCGAACCAGGCGAATGGGATGACGGTACCCTTGAAGCGCTCGGAAGGCTGGTGGCAGCCCATCATCGGTGGCTGCGGCGCGCCATCCTTGTCGAGGCCCGGCACCTGGAATGTCGCGATCGGGACCGGGCAGCGTTCCTCGGTGATGTCGTAGATCCAGGTGAAAGCGGGCGCCGAAGGGCGCAGCTTGGCGACATCCTCGTCGGCCACCACCATGATGTTGCGCCCTTTGAGCGGCATCGGCATCGGCAGGCAGGTATGGGTCGGATGCGGGAAGGCAGGGCTCGTATTCATATGCGCGATGGCGACCGGCTTCGACAGGTCGGAGATATCGAGAATGAAGAGTCCATGATGCCAATAGCTCACATAGAGCCGGTTCCCCATGCGCAGCGGATGATGACAGCGCGGCTGGGTCCAGTTGGCCCAGGGATATTCCTCGCCGCCGGCCTGCCATTGCCCGGGGATCCACCACCGGCCCACCTCGACCGGCTTGGTGGGATCGATGAGGTCGAGGATCATGGCAATATTGCCGACATAGCCCTCGACGGTCGGCGAGATATAGGCGTAGCGACCGTCGAAATCGTAGCGATGTACGCCGCGCCCACCGGTGACCCATTTGCCGATCTGCTTCGGATTGGCCGGCTTCGACACGTCATAGATGCCGAGCCCGCCGCCGAATTCCCAGGCCCCGTCCTGCCCGAGCTTTTCGTGATTGACGATCATGATGCCGTTCTGCGCGCGCACCTTGTGCGAATGCCAGCCCGATGGCACCTCGACGACGGCGAGCACCTTGGGATTGCGCGGATCGGCGATGTCGACGATGGTCGTGCCGCTGGGTGCCCGCATATGGCCGATGTAAAGCGTCGTGCCGTCGACCCAGACCTGGCCGCCGCCAGGACACTCGATATGTGCTATCTGCGTGGTTTTGTGTGAACTCTGCACGGAGGGATCCCTGCTGGAGATTTCTGTAGGAAACCGGTCGGCGAGACGGGCACAGCGTTCTAAATCCGGCTGCTCCGTCTCACCTCGACGGCCGCGTCAGACGAGTCGCACCATGTCGCCGGCCTTGTCCCGTCCCCATTTTTTGTAGAGAGCGAGGGCCTTGAGCGTCGGTTCGTCGCTGGCGACAAACAGAAAGACGGGATCCTTGTCCGAGGTGTTCACATGTTCGCACCAGGCGCCACCCGGAACTGCGAGCGTGTCGAACTCCTTCCAGTCGAAGCGCTGGCCGTCGACGATGGAATATCCCTTGCCGCGGAAGGGCGCGACGAGGAGACTCGCCGTCTGGCGCAACGGCAGGGTTTTCTCGCCGGGCCTGAGCATCTGGGCGAAGAAGGTGATGGTCCGGAACACCGGCTGGCCGGTCGTCGGATCGACATATTCGGCCAGCAGCGCCTCATAGGGATCGCCGTCCCAGTCCTTGTGGCGGTCGAGCAGTTCCTCCATACGCTCCCAGCGATAGACATACATGGGGGAGGAGAGGCCGGAGCCGCGCTTGTGGTCGGCGAAGCGCGGCAGTATCCCGCCTTCGCCATAGATGCGCTGGGAATAGTCGGGGGAATAACGCGCCGTCTGCTCCTTCTTCTTCACCATCTTGCCGTCTTCGAGCTCGGCATAGTTGTGGTCGAAATGGATGGCGTTGAGCGTTTCGACGAGCGGAAGATCGAGCACTGAGAGATTTACCGCGGGCTCGCCGCCAACCGTGCCGTGATTATGCCAGGTGTCATTGGGGGTGAGCACCATGTCGCCCGGGCCGAAAGTGATGTTCTCGCCCTCGACGCCGGTGAAATTGCCCTTGCCGGTGAGGCCGAAGCGGATGGCGCTCGGCGAGTGCTTGTGCGGCGGCATGATCTCGTCGGGGTCGTTGAGGCGATAGGCCGTGTACATGGTCGAAACCGTGGCGCGCTTGGGCGCCAGGCCCGGATTGATCAGGATCAGCGAGCGGCGCTCGGAATCGTCCATCTTGATGAGTTCGGCGGCGCGGTGGAGCAGCGGCTCGATGTCCTCGCTGTAGCGCCACATATGGGGCACCGCCTTCTTGGTGCCCATGAGCTGTTTGATCTCGTCATTCTCGACATCGCTCGACGTTGCCCAGAAGGGAAACATGTTGCCGCGGGCAACGTCGTCATAGAGGCCGCGCAAGGCCGCGTCGCGATTGGGAAGTGCAGCTGATTTTGCGCCTGACATTCATTCCTCCTTGGTTTGCGAATTCTTCTGATTGGGTATCGCCTGGTTGAAACCGTATTCCAACCAGGTTCGACCGTCAAGCTTGTTGGTTGCGACCAAGCACAAGATCTGCGCCGCGTTCGGCGACAGCCAGGACGGCAGCGTTGATATTGCCGGAGATACCGCCAGGAAACACGCTGGCGTCGATGACACGCAGCGCGTCGATGCCTTTCACCCTGAGTTCACTGTCGACAACCGAACCCATCCGGCAGGTGCCCATCGGATGATGAACGGTAATCGAGGTGGCGCGGATATGCTCCTCGATATCGGTTTTGGTCAGCTCGGCGGCGATGAAGCCTTGCATCATTGGCTGGGACGCCACCTGACGTGCCATCTCGACGCCCGCCTTGAGCCCTTTCCAGTCTTTGTCGGTGGCGAGGAAATTCTGATGGATGCGTGGCGCCGCCGTCGCGTCGCCGGAAGCGAGGCGAATCTCGCCGCGGCTTTCCGGCCTGACCAGAACGATGCGGGTCGCGAAGCCGTCCTGAAAGGGCTGCTTGAAGGGGGGAAAATAGGGCCACGCGGCCAGCGTCGCGGCGGTGAACAGGAACTGCACGTCGGGCACCGCGCTCTGCCCGCTGTTGAGGAAGGCGGTGATGCCGCCCGGCACGTCGGCGGCGAAGCCGGTGCCGAAGAGATGCGCCTGCGCCAGCGCCAGGCCGATGCGGTCATAACGCATCATTCGGTGGAAGGGACCCGGCGTCTTGCGCTTGTACATCAGGATCACCGAGACGTGGTCCTGCATGTGCCGCCCGACATCGGGGAGGGCCACCTGCGTCTTGATGCCATGTTGGCCGAGTTGCTCGGGATCGCCGATGCCCGACAGCATGAGGAGTTGCGGTGAATTGACGACGCCGCCGGCCAGCAGGGTTTCGCGCGTCGCCCGGACCTCGCGCCGCCCATGCGCGTCGGCGACCTCGACGCCCGAGGCGCGGCCCTTGTCGATGAGGAGCCGGGTGACGAGCGTCTGGGTCATTACTGTGAGATTGGGCCGCTTGAGGGCGGGGCGCAGATAGGCGGTAGCGGAGGAACTGCGCCGGCCTTTGCCGATCGTCATCTGCAGGCGGCCGAAGCCTTCCTGCCTTTCGCTATTGTAGTCATCGGTCCAGCCGAAGCCGGCGCTCTTGCCGGCCTCGCCGAACGCATCGACGAGAGGATCGGCGAATTTGCAGAATTGCGTGCTGACCGGGCCTTCGCCGCCGCGATAGGCGCTGTCACCGCCCTCCCAGCTTTCCTGGCGTTTGAAATAGGGAAGGAGCTTGGCATAGGACCAGCCCGGTTGCCCGCTCATCTCGGCCCAGGCGTCGTAATCGGCGCGGTTGCCGCGCACATAGGCCATGGCGTTGGTCGAGGACGAGCCGCCGATCACCTTGCCGCGCGCGCATTCGACCTTGCGGTTGTTCACATTGGCTTCGGGCTCGCAGAAATACATCCAGTCATGCCGGCGCTGCTGCAGGATCTTGCCCCAGCCAAGCGGGATGTGGATCCACGGATCGCGGTCCCAGCCGCCGGCCTCGATGAGGAGGACGGAAACATCGGGATCGGCGCTCAGCCGGTTGGCGAGCACGCAGCCTGCCGAACCGGCGCCGATGATGATATAATCGAACTCTGTCATGGTTCCCGGGAAGTCAACCATTACTCAACCATCTCGTCAAGCGACTGGTGATTTCAAAGTTGTGGTTGAGGTTGGTTGAAGCTTCTGCTAGACCGGGCGCATGACTGACACCTCTATCAGTGCGCCTGCGGCGCGGCGTGTTCCGCGCAAGACGGAGGCTGAGCTTTCTTCCCTCATCGAGTCGGTGCGGGGCGCGATCAGAGCTGCCGGCGCCGTGCCGCCCGAGCGCGATCTCGCCGCCGGCCTCGGCGTCAAGCGCCATCAGTTGCGCAAGGCGCTGAAAGTGATGCGGGAGACGGGGGAGATCGAGCCGCATGCCGGCAGGGCCGAGACCGCGCCCTGGCACGAGCTCGCCCATGCCACCAATCCCCTTGAGGTCATCGAGCTGCGCTCCGTTCTCGAGCCGGCTCTGGCCCGGCTGGCCGCGCTGCGTGCCTCGCCCTTGCAGGTCGACCAGATCATCGCCGCCGTCGAGGACGCCGATGAGAGCGACTATGGCGGCGCCGATCTGCGCTTCCATAAGGCGGTCGCCGATGGCGCGCGCAATGGGTTGGCCAGTGAGTTCTATCGCCTTCTGCGTGCCGTCGGCACTGATTCGCGCTTGCGGCTCGGCCTGCCGTCGGATGTGTGCCCGAAGCGGCGGGCCGAGCGCGATGCCGAGCACCGCGCCATCGCCAATGCCATCGCCGCGCGCGATCCCGAGACGGCCGAGCGCGAGATGCGCCGCCATCTCGCCAATGTGCAGGCGCAGGTCATGGACCGCCTTAAGGTCTAATCCTATTTCACGAAGGGCCTGAGCACGTCGCGCGCCAGCAGGAAGCCGCGCTTGACGAGCTCGTCGCTCCCTTCGAAGGCCCGGTCCTCATGTTCGATGATCACCGGCCCGCCATAGCCAGCGCGGTGGAGACCCGAGAATATGGCGCGCCAGTCGACGTCGCCGAGACCCGGCATGCGCGGAACCTGCCAGCCCATGCCGGCCGAGAGAATGCCGCGCTCATAGAGCCCGTCCTGGTCGATCATCAGGTCCTTGGCATGGACATGCAGCATATGGGGAGCGAACTCGCGCACAAACCGCGCCTGGTCGATCATCTGCAGCACCAGATGCGAGGGATCGAAGTTCATGCCCACAGCACCCTCCCATGTTTCGAGGATGCGCCGCCAGATGCGCGGCGAATAGGCGATATTGTGCCCGCCCGGCCACTCGTCATAGCTGAAGATCATCGGACAGTTCTCGAAGGTGAGCCTGACGCCATTGTCCTGCGCAAATGCGATGACATCCGGCCAGACCTTGAGCGCCTCGTGCCAGTTGTCATCGACATGTCGCGCGGCATCGCCGCCGCAGAATGTATTGACCAGCGACACGCCCATCCGGCCGGCCGCGACGATGACCTTCTTCAGATGATCGATGACGGCGTGGCGATGTTCGGGGTCCGGATGAAGCGGGTTCGGATAATAGCCGAGCGCCGAGATCGCGAGTCCCGTCTCGGCGAGCCGGGTGGCGATCTCCCGGGCCTCGCCGGCCGATATGCCGGCGACATCGATATGGCACGTGCCGGCATAGCGCCGCGTCGGGCCTGACGCCTTCGGCCAGCAGGCGATCTCGAGCGCGGCAAAGCCCGAGGCGGCGGCCCATTGGGCGACCTCTTCGAGCGGTGTGTCCGGAAAAGGCGCCGTCAACAGACCGAGCTTCATGGATTCTCCCTCGCTTTTTCCGCACACTCCCCCAGTCGCCATCTTGGCGCAAGTCTCTATCGGATTCACACATCTGATGATCGGTCTGCTGCTTTACCCTCGCCCTGCAAGCGAAGCGCAGCGGGGAGAGGGAAGGGGCCCGACGCGCAGCGGCGGGAAGGGTGAGGGGCACGGCCACCGACGCAGTGAGGGCATGCTTGTTGCGAGAGCGTTCGGTTGTCTGGGGCCGAACTCAATCTCGCAAAGGCCCCTCACCCTCCCATTGCTACGCAATGGGCCCCTCCCTCTCCCCGCTAAAGCGGGGCGAGGGTAAGGGCACATCCTTCCCGCCAGACAGCACCCATCAGAATTTTTCCGCGTTTGCGATTCATCCAGGTTGCACCGGCCTGATGAAACCAGGATGGTGGTGACTGGGCGCTACACCGCGTCGCGGATCAAGGGTGTGGTCGAGCAATGGATGCCGCCGCCATTCAGTTGCATCTTGTCATAGGGGAGAATGGTCCAGCGGACGCCATGACCGGCGAGCCTGTCGAGCGTCCGGTTGGACGCGCCCCGAGGCATGATCAACTCGCCCGGCGCGATGGCCAGCGAGTTCACGATCCATTTGTCGTCATCCGGCGAGATCTCGACAGTACGGACCTTCAGCTCCTTGAGCTGTTCCAGGAAGGAATAGGGCAGGCCCGAGGGATCGACCAGGGCCAGGTCCCTGTCGACCATCAGGAACGATCCGTCGATATGGATGTCGTAGCCTACAAGATCGATGACTATGAGATCGACGCCTTGCCGCTTCAGTACCTCGCCGATCTGATGGGCTCCCTCGCGATTGACCCTGATGCCGCAGCCGATGACGGCGGTGCGCTCATTGATCCAGGCGAAGCTGCCGCCCTCCATCAGGGCGCCACCCGACAATGTGCGCAGGATGGGAATGCCGAGACGCGCCAGCGTGCGGGTGATGGCGAGTTCCTCGCCACGGCGGATGCGCGTGCCCATGCGGCAGACGATGGCGCCGCCCTTGCACATGATCAGCGGGTCGCGCGTATAGCAGGATTTGAGCCGTCCGTCCGCCACGCCGTCGACATGGTGGATCTCGATGCCTTTCGCCTCCAGCATCGCCGTCAAGGCGTCGTGCTGGGCCTGCATCTCGGCGATCTCGGGCAACCGGTCGCTCTGGAAGTACCAGCCGGTTTCGATGTCGCCGAAGGAGCCGATGCTTTCGATCCGCTTTTTGGGATCGATCACGCTCATCTCGTCGCCGGGCCGGTGCATGAGAATGGCTCTGATCGTGCCGATATCGTTGGTGACGCACCAGGCCTGGCCCCAATAGCGCTCGAGCTCGCCCGTATCCTCGACCGGCGGATGGCCGGGCGTCGCGAACATCTTCACGGTTTCATTATAGACCCAGCCGGGCGGTGTGCTGCTGCTCATGGTGTCTCCTCAGGATGATGAAGGGGAAGCCGACCGTCGGCGCGACTGTGCCAGCATGCCGAGACCCAGGCAGATGACGACTGTCAGAATCATAAGTGTGCTCGCGGCATTGATCTCCGGGGTGACGCCGAGGCGCACCTGACTGAAGATGCGCATCGGCAAGGTCGTTGCATTAGGTCCGGTCGTCAGACCTCGAGATGATGAGATCGTCGAGCGACAGCACGAAAGCCAGTGCCCAGCCGGAGAGTACAGAAGGAAAGATCAAGGGCAAGGTCACAAAACGGAAAGTCTGCAGGCTGCTGCTGCCGAGATCGCAGGCCGCTTCCTCGAGCGAACGGTCGAAACTGACGAGCCTTGCCTGCACGATCACCGCCACGAAGCACATGCCGAAGGTCGCGTGCGAAAGCAGGAGCGTATAGAAGCCGCGCGGCACGCCGATCGCCACGAAGAAGAGGAGAAAGGCGAGGCCGATGATCATGCCCGGCATGATGATGGGGACCATGACGAGGAAGTGGAACAGGTCCTTGCCGAAGAACATTCTGATGCGGACGAGGGCCAGAGCGGCGAGCACGCCGAGGACGGTCGCAATGGTGGCGGACAGGCAGGCAAGCTTGAAGGAGAGCCAGGCGCTGTCGAGGAGCTGGACGTTCTGGAACAGCGTTCCGTACCATTTGAAGGAGAAGCCTCCCCACAAGGTGACGAGCCGGCTGTTGTTGAAGCTGAAGGCGATCACCAGCAGGATGGGCACATAAATGAACAGCAGTCCGAGGCTGACGGAAATCCTGCTGACCCAGGAGAAATGCCGTTGTCCGGCACCGCCGCTGCCGGCTTCGCTCATCGCCGCCGCAACCTGGACGCGCCGCAGCAGAACGATCGGGATGAACAGGATCACCAGCATGCCGATGGCGATGGCCGCGGAGAGCGGCCAGTCCTGATTGTTGAAGAATTCCGTCCACAGGGTCTTGCCGATCATCGCCGAACCCGTGCCGCCAAGAAGCTCGGGGATCACGAATTCTCCGACCATGGGAATGAAGACAAGAAGCGAGCCGGCCATCACGCCCGGGAGCGACAAGGGGATGGTGATCGAGGTGAAGCACTTCGCCGTCGATGCGCCGAGATCGCGCGCGGCTTCGGAGAAACTGTCGTCGATCTTGTCCAGCGTGGTGTAGAGCGGCAGAACCATGAAGGGCAGATAGGAGTAGACGATCCCGATGAGGACGGCCCAATTGGTATTGAGCAGCGCCAGTGTGCCGGGCGACAGGCCGACGAGTTGCCCGCCCATGTCGAGGAAGCCATTCGGCTTGAGAATGGTCATCCAGGCATAGATGCGCACCAGGAAGCTCGTCCAGAAGGGCAGGATGACGAGCGTGAACAGAAAGCCGCGCCATCGTATCGGCGCGCGGGTGAGGCCATAGGCCAGCGGATAAGCCACGAGGAGGACCAGAACCGTGCCGATCGCGGCGATCTGGACGGATTGCAGATAGGACCGGCCGTAGAGGAGGTCGCTCCCCAGCGTGATGAAATTCTCGAGATCGAGCCCGCGCAGGAAAGTCCCCAGACCGGCGAAGCCATCGTTCCAGTCGAATTGCGGCAGATAAGGTGGTCTGGCACGGGCCTGATCCGAAAGGCTGATCTTGAGGATCAGGCCGAAGGGAACCAGGAGAAAGGCGATGAGCCATAGATACGGAATGGCAACGATCGCGACTCTCCACCGGCTGCCTTCGGCGCTGCGGGTCATCTGCATCTGGAAGAGCGGCTATTCGAGACCCTTGGCCCGGTTCCAGGCGCGCTGCCAGACCTTGTCCTGCTTCTCGCTCTTGACCCTCGGCAGGTGGAATTTCTTTTGCTCCGCCTCGGTCGGATAGAAATTCACATTGGCGCGGAGGGCTTCGGTCACCAGGGGTAGTGCCGCTTTGTTTGCCGTGGAGAAGCCCAGCTCATTGGCGGCTGCCGCGGCGATCTCGGGCCGCATCAGGAAATTGATGAAGGCAAGCGCCGCTGCCTTGTTCGGGGCATCGGTCGGGATGGCCAGGGTGTCGAACCAGACCAGATTGCCTTCCTTGGGCAGGCGATATTCGATGGTGAAGGTCTTGCCGGCTTCCTTGGAGCGGTTGGTCGCCACCACCATGTCGCCGGAATATCCCATGGCGATGCAGAGATCGCCGGCGGCGAGGCCGGCAACATAGCTGGACCCGTGGAATTGGCGCACAAAGGGCCTGATCCTGGCGATCACTCCCACTGCGTTTTCGAGCTCTTCCGCGTTCTCCGTATCGGGATCGAGCCCCAGATAGATGAGGGCGCTGCCCAGCCCCTGTTCGGCGTCATCGAGAAGGGCGATGCCGCAGTCCTTGAACTTGGCGGCGATCTTGGGATCGAAGACCAGTCGCCAGGAATCGACCGGTGCGTCCGGCATGATCTTCTTGATCATATCGACATTGTGCCCGAGGCCCGTCGTTCCCCACATCCAGGGTACCGCGTGGCGGTTGTCCGGGTCGACTTCGGCAAGCTTCGCCATCAGTCCCGGGTCCATGTTGCCGATATTGCCGAGCTGGGCCTTGTCGAGTTCGCTCCAGACCCCAAGCGGCAGCTGCCGGGCGAAATGCGGGGAGAGATTGGGCGTTACCACGTCATAGCCGGAATCGCCGGCGAGGATCTTCGTCTCCACCACGTCATTCGAATCGAACACATCATAGGTGACCTTGTTGCCGCTTTCGGTCTCGAATGTCTTGATCGTATCGGCTGAGAAATAGGCTTCCCAAGAGTAGAGCCGCATTTCTCCCGCCGTGGCGCTGCCTATCGCCAATACGAGCCAGCATGCTGTCATGGTCGCGAGACGTTTCATCGTTTCCTCCTGTCTTGCTTGTTATGCTTGTTGCGATATCGTTGTAGGCTGTTCCTGAGTGATGCAGTGGATCGCGCCGCCGCCGGCCGCGATGGCTCTCACCTGCACCTGAACCGTCTTGCGCTCGGGGAAGGCGGCGGCGATGGTCCGCGCGGCGGCCTCATCGGCTCGCGTCCCGTAGCCCGGCACGATGACGCCGCCATTGACGAGATAGAAATTGATGTAGGAGCTGCAGAAGATCTCGCTGTCGGCCTCGACATCGACAGCTTCGTCCAGCGGCAGGATCTCGAAGCTCCGCCCGCGTGCATCCGTCTGCTTGCGCAGGCAGGCGATGTTCTCATTGAGGATGCGGGTATGCGGATCGGAGGGATCGGGGTTGGCGCCGAAGAGCACAGCACCGGGCTTCACGAAGGCGCACAGGCCGTCGATATGGCCATCGGTCTCGATGTCCATCGGATCACCCGGAAGCCAGATCACCTTCTCGACGCCGAGCATGGCCTTGAGCTCGCTCTCGGCGAGCGCCTTGTTGACACCGGGATTGCGATTGGGATTGAGAATGCTCGTCTCGGTGACGATCAGCGTGCCCTCGCCATCGAGCGCGAATGAGCCACCTTCGCAGCAGAGCCAGGATTCGCGAACCTTGCCGCCTTCCATTTCGATGACCTGCCGCGCCAACGCGTCATCCTGATCCCAAGGCGCATGTTTTTCGCCCCAGGCGTTGAAGCGCCAGGAAACGCCGGCGAGACCGCCGTCGCTGCCTGACAAGAAACTGGGGCCGCAATCACGCATCCAGAAATCATCGACCGGCAGCGATGTGATGGTGACGATCCCTCTCAGCGCCTGGCGTGCGATGTCCGAGTAGTTGGGATGGGCGACTACGGTCACCGGCTCGAACTGGGCAATGGCGCGGACGACGGCGATGAATTCGTGCTGCATGGCCGCAAGCCGGCCGCCATAGAGATCAGGCCGATGAGGCCAGATCATCCAGCTGCGGGCATGCGGCTCGAATTCGGCGGGCTTGCGATAAGTCGAATTAACATGAGCAAAGTTCATTTATTTCCCTGAAGCAAGGCCCCCTGAAATCTTTCAATTTTGGCCTGTTTAATGGAGTTTATGGGCAGGATGGCTTGACAACAATTGAGAAGCGTTCTCTCTATTGTTGAGCAGAATTCATATGAGACAGTTCCGCAGCATACCGCCCTTGCAGTATCTCCTGGGCTTCGAAGCCGCCGCGCGCCTCGGCAGTTTCGGCCGCGCCGCCGAGGAACTCGGCCTCACCCAGTCGGCGATCAGCCATCAGATGCGTCTGCTGGAAGAGCGCCTCGGCCAGCCGCTGTTCCTGCGCCACGGCCGCAGCGTGCGCTTGACCGATGCCGGGCGCGATTATCAGCGCACCGTCGCTAGGTCACTCAAGCAGCTGGAGGAGGGCTATCGCAGGCTGGACTCGTTCAGGAAGCCCGGCAGTGTCGTCATCTATGCGCCACGTGACTTCGCGGCGCGTTGGCTAATGCCGCGCTTGCATCATTTGCGCCGGGCGGTGCCGAAATGCGATCCCTGGCTCGACACGTCGGGCGTCGCGGTCGACTTCAGGACCATGGAGATCAGCATTGCCATTCAACGCCTGCGCGAGCCCGATCCGGCTACTCTGAGTCACAGGCTGATGGGAGATGTTCTGGCACCCGTGATGGCGCCGGAGCTCGCGGCAGCGCCCATGGCTTCGTCGCAGGATCTTCTGAAGCACACGCTTCTGCATGACGAGCGGGCGGAGAACTGGGCCGACTGGTTCGCCTATGCGAAAGTGAAGCCGGGCAATATCTCGGCTGGCTTCGATTTCAGCGACAGCGATTTCGCGCTGACGGCGGCAGAGCTAGGGCACGGCGTCGCTTTGGCAAGTCTGCCGCTGGCCGCACCGGCAATCGAGCAGGGTAGGCTCGTCCGTCCTCTGCAAGGAGCGTTGAAGACGGAGCATGCCTGGTTCGCCATGACAAATGCTATCGAGCTGGCCGATCCCGTGACCAAGGAGGTCTGGAACTGGCTGATCGCTCAGACGTCCTCTGCCGTGGCAACCGCCGTCACTTGATCAGTCCTTCCTCGGCGCCTCGGGATTGGCTGCCCATTGACCCTCCCTGTAGTCGCCGCCGCTGATCTCGTAATAGTCGCCGGCATCGTCGCAGAAGATATGGCCCGCGAGCTTGAGACCGGTCGGTCCGTCAAAGGCGCCGGCGGCGATCGCGGTATAGTCGCGCCCATCGCCTTTCCAGAACAGGGTCGAGCCGCATTCGCTGCAGAAGCCGCGCCGGGCTTTCTCGCTCGAGCGGTACCATTTGAGGCCGCGCGTTTCGGTCAGGTGCAGATACTCGTCCTTGGTGCCGGTCGCCGACATGTAGTTGCCGGTCTGCTTGCGGCATTGCTGGCAGTGGCAGGCGATGACCGGGCGCAAGGGTCCCGTCACGGCGAATTTCACCGCCCCGCACAGACAGGACCCGGTTCTGTGATCGCTCATGGTGCTCTCCCAAAGGCGTGAGCCAATGCCTTGATGTGTTGAGGGTTGGTGCCGCAGCAGCCGCCGAAGATGGAAGCGCCAGAAGCTTTCCATTGGCGTGCATAGGTGACGAGAGCTTCTGGCTCGATGATGTCGACGAACTGCCAGTCGGGCATCTTGAAGAAGCCGCTTTCGGGATAGGCGCCGAGCGGGCCCTGCCAGGCCTGGCGCACGATTTTCAGCGCATCCCCCGTGTGGTTGGGCAATGTGTGCATGATCGAGATGACATCGCCGCCGGTTCCGGCGAGCGCCGGCACGATCTCCGCCAGCGGCTGATCGGGACGGGCAAAGCCGGTGAGCGTGCCGTCCTCGCCGGGCTCGGTCGAGATTCCGATCCACACCGGCAGGCCGGTCTCGACCGCCGCCTCTGTGGCCCACAGCGAATAGTCGGCGTCGCGCATCATCTCCATCATGATGAGGTCGCAGCCGGCGTCCGCCATGCTCTCGGCCTTGCGCCGCATCAGCGCGCGCGCTTGCCTTTCCGGCCATTCGCGATAGGTCTTCACTCGGTCGACGCCTTGCTCCATCGGCCGCATGACCGAGAAGGAACCGGCCACCGGCACGCGCCCATCGGAGGCCTCGCGCGCGATCCGGACCGCTTCCCTGTCGATGCGGACCATGTCGTCGTCACGCCCCAGCGCGTTGAAGAGGAGAGGGCTCGTCGGATAGGTATTGGCGGTGATGATCTCGGCGCCGGCCGCGATATAGTCCTCATGCACCGAGCGCACGACATGCGGATGGCTGAGGTTGGCCTCGGCGCACCACGTCTCGCCGGCCATCGGCACACCGCGCGCCTGGATGTCGGTGCCGGTGCCGCCATCGAGAATGATGGTCTGGCCTTGCGCCAGCTTGCGGGCGATGCGGGAATAGCTCATGTCGGATGTCCGCTCTGATGGGCTTTGAGAAAGGCGCGCATATGGAACTGCGCCTGCGGGGGACCATAGGCGAAAGCGCGCCCGACCGGACAAGCGCGGCGCGCCAGGCAGCCATTCGCCATGCAGTCCTCTCCGGCGGGTGAGGCGATATGGTCGATGCAGCGCGGCACGTCATAGTTCGTGCCGGTGAAGGCCGCGACCGGACAGGCGCTGAGACAGGGCTTGCCTTGGCAGCTTTCGCAAGGGTGCGCGCCCGGTGACAAAGACGGCAGGTCGAATTCGACCGGAAAGAGCAGGGCGGCCCGGAAGGCGTGCCAGAGCCCGTAGGTGGAATGGATATTGAGACCGAGCGGCGAGACATGGCCGGCCTTGGCGCGCCTGGCCCAGCTCAGGAAGGGTAGCGGCGGCTTGTCGAAAGGATAGACGGCGCGGGCGTCGAGATCGCGGGCGAGCCGGCCGATCACCTCGCGGCACCAATCGTCCATGGGATCGTGGACGGGATCGCGTTCGCGCGCGAAACGGCGAAACATCTGCGGCCCGGCATTGCCGATGAGGATGACGAAGCGCGTGCCGTGCGGCACGCGGTCTTCCGCGACCGGTGAAAACCAGCCGAGCGGCGTGAAGCTCTCTCGCGCGATCGCTTGCAGGATGGGATGATCCATCCGCTCAGACTAGAGCATCGGACCGAAAAGTGCGAAGCGGTTTTCGGATAATCCGATGCGCAAATCAAAGAGTTAGAGCGCCGGACCGATTCTACGAGAGCGTCCGGCGCTCTAAACCTTGCGAACTGGTTCGCCAACGGATGCGAGCGGCGGGCCCGCGGCCGCAAGCGACATCCGCCTTACGTGAACCACCTCGGATCGCCCGGCAGCATGACCTCGCGCGGCAGCTTGATGTCGTGCCTGGCGCGGATGAGGTCGTCGATCGCTTTCGGTATGTATTCTGGATAGTAGCTGGTGAGGATTTCCATCTTGCGCGCGCTGGCCCGCTCGACGATGTCGGGCCGCCCCGCCTCGTTCCATTCCTTGGGGCTCATGCGGTTGCCGAGCGCCGGATAGATATATTCCTTCTGCATGAGGGTGAGCGTCTGGTCGTGGCCGAGATAATGGCCAGGGCCCTCGATGCAGACATTGGCGATGACGTCGAATGACAAGCTCTCGTCATTCACCTCGATGCCGCGCACATTGCGGTTGATCGAACCCAGCATGTCATTGTCGATCAGCAGGCTCTCGAGGCAGAAGCCCAGGAGCGAGGCATGCATGCCGGCGCTTTCATAAAGAAGATTGATGCCGGTCATGGCCGAGAGCGAGGCGGTGACGCCCTTCTCATAACCCGCCTGCACATCGGGGAGCTTCGAGTCGCACATGCCGGCGGCCGAGCCCACGGTGAGACGGTAGAAATGGCCCATTTGCGCGCAGGCCGAAGTGATGAGCGCCTGCTCGCCCGAGCCGCCCGACATGGCGCCGGTCCTGAGATCGGAGACGAAGGGCCAGGGTCCCCAGATGGCGACGGCGCCCTGCTGGATCGCATTCACATAGGCGAGGCCCGCAAGGCATTCTGCGACCGCTTGCGCCACCGTCCCGGCCAACGCCGCGGGCGCCGTGGCGCCGGCCTGGCCGGCCGAGAGCAGCAGCACCGGCATGCCGCCCCGGACCGCGACTTCGAGGCAGCGGCAGGCATCCTCGGCGAATTTCATCGGCGGCACGACGAAACAGTTCGATTGCGAGATGAAGGGCCGGGCGCGCCATTTCTCCTCGCCGCCCGCGACATAATGAAGAATCTCCAGGCATTCGGCGACATGCTCGGGCGCCACCATGCTGGTGCCGACATGTTTCGAGGTGCCCGCCATGCACGCATACATGGTGTTTATATCGAGATCGTGGCCGGTCAGCATGTCGCGCGCCGTGATCGGGCGCTGGTAGAAATGGATATGCTCGCATTGGTCGACGATGCGTGCGCAGTCATAGAGATCGACCAGGACGGAATCGCGATAGGTGCGCGTCGCGACATCGACGATATGGACGGCGGCACCGGCGGTGCCGAAATAGACCTTGTTGCCCCACGGCTCCATGTCATGCTTGGGGTCGCGGCCATAGAGCACGAAGTCGCGGGCGCAATTGGCGAGCGTGTCCTCGATCAGCGCCTTGGGCAGGCAGAGCCTTCCATGCTCGTTCATGAAGGCGCCCTTGGCGGTGAGCGCCTCGATGCAGGAGGGGGATCGCCTGGCCGAGGCCGACGGTTTCGAGGAGCTTGAGCGCTGTTTCGTGAATGCGCTCCATGTCGCGCTGGCTCAAGGGTCGGTACTGGCCGCCTTCCATGCCGGGACGGACGGCGGCTTCCTCGCGCGGGATGGGCCGGGCCCTGAGCGCCTTGCGAGCCTCGCGTCCGCCGCGCCGGCGTGAAATATCCTCGACGACACTCATCGATATCTCCTGCTAAGATCGGCCGGAATGTGCGCCGGGCGCGGAAAAACCGAAAGCCTCAATATTGTTGGCAGGCGCGTGAAAAAAATTCACCATGAAAGTGACGTTGTTTCCGTTTGACCCCACTTAACACCTATATTTTCAAGGTGTTATAGAGGCGGGCGACAATTCTCTGGTGAACTGACTTGCCCCGCCGCGATCTACCTCCCTTGCGCGCCTTGACCGCTTTCGAGGCTGCCGCCCGCCTGGGCTCCTTCCGGCTGGCAGCCGGCGAGCTGGGAATCACCCGTTCCGCCGTCAGCCACCAGGTGAAGGCGCTGGAGCAGCAACTGGGCCTCCAGCTCTTCAAGCGCGATGCGCGGCGGGCTGAGCTAACCGCGGCTGGACATGCCTATTTCCCTCCGGTGCGCGACGCCTTTGATCAGATCGAGGCGCAGACCCGCAATCTCCGCCCCGCCGTCGCCGACAATGAGCTGACCATTCAGGTCTATGTGACGGTGGCGCTCAAATGGCTGATCCCCAGGCTGCATGATTTCGAGCGCCGCTATCCCGACATGAAGGTCAGGTTGTCGACCGCCTATTTCGACTGGGAATTCGACGAGACCAATGTCGATTGCGGCATCGTGTTGGCGCGCAACAAATCGCCCAGCCACAATTACCGCCCGCTTTTCCGCTCGATGCTGACCCCCGTCTGCTCGCCCGATCTCCTGAAAGGGCCCAATGCGCTGAAGAGTCCGGCCGACCTCAAGAAGCACAAGCTTCTTTATGTCTATACCGCCGAGGAGGACTGGCGGCTGTGGCTGGAAGGGGCGGGGGTGAAGAATATCGAGCTCTCCGACCGGCTGGCTTTCGACAGCTATATATTGGCGCAGGAAGCCGCGATCGACGGGCGCGGCCTCGCCATGACCATCGGTCCCTTCGCCACCGACGAGATCCGCATGGGCAGGCTCGTCCAGCCTTTCCCGCTCTTGGTGCCACATCGCCATCGCTGGCAGTTCGCCTGCAAGCCCGAGGACAAGCTTAAACCCAAGATCAAGCGGTTCGAGGACTGGCTGGTGAAGCAGGTCGCTGCCGATCCCAATCTGGCCGCCTACCGGTAGGCCCATGGCGGAACACCCAATGAACGAAACGTCGATCGAAACCACAGGACATCATCGTCGCCGCCGCGAGGGCCGCAGGGCCGGCGATGCCGCCGCGCAGGCGAGAGGCATCGCGCAATTGCCCCGCCGCAAGGTGAAGCGCCGCTTCACAGCGATGGAGATCATCTCCGCCGACGAGGTCGAGGCGATCCACAAGGCGTCCCTCACCGTGCTCGCCGAGATCGGCATGGATTTTATGCTGCCGGAAGCGCGCGACCTTCTTCAAAAGGCCGGCGCGAAGATCGAGGGCGAACGGGTGCGTTTCGATCCCGGCATGGTCGAGGAACTGATCGGCACGGCGCCGCAGGACTTCACCTTCCATGCCCGCAATCCTGAAAACAGCTTCAAGATCGGCGGGACCGCGATGTCCTTCGGAACGGTGGGAAGCCCCCCCAACAGTGCCGATATCGACAATGGCCGGCGCGCCGGCAATCACGCCGACTACCGGAACTTCCTGAAGCTCGCGCAGTATTTCAACTGCATCGGCTTCGTCTCCGGCTATCCGGTCGAGCCGATCGACCTGCATGCCTCGATCCGCCATCTGGAGGCGCTGCGCGACATGGCGGTGCTGACCGACAAGCCCTTTCATGCTTATTCGCTGGGCCAGGAGCGCATCCGTGACGGCATCGAGATCGCCCGCATCGCGCGCGGCATTTCGGCCGAGCAGCTCGAGCGCGAGCCTTCGCTTTTCACCATCATCAACACCAACTCGCCCTTGAAGCTCGACGCGCCGATGCTGCGCGGCATCATGGAAATGTCGGCGCAGAACCAGATCGTCTGCGTCACGCCTTTCACGCTGGCCGGTGCCATGGCGCCGGTCACGGTGGCGGGCGCCATTGTCGAGCAGAATGCCGAGGCGCTCGCGGGAATGGCCTTCACGCAATTGGTGCGCAAGGGTTCGCCCTTCATCTATGGCGGCTTCACCTCGAATGTCGACATGAAGTCGGGAGCGCCGGCTTTCGGGACGCCCGAATATATGAAGGCCTGCATCGTCGGTGGCCAGATGGCGCGTCGCTACAAGGTGCCGTACCGCACCTCCAACACCTGTGCCGCCAATGCGGTCGACGCCCAGGCCGCCTATGAAAGCGTCTTCTCGCTCTGGGGCGTCACCATGGGCGGCGGCAATCTCGTCATGCATGGCGCCGGCTGGCTGGAAGGCGGCCTCGTCGCGAGCTTCGAGAAATTCGTGCTCGATTGCGATCTGATCCAGATGGTGATGGAATTCCTCGAGCCCCTGGCGACGGACAGCGACGCGCTCGGCATCGAGGCGATGCGCGAAGTGGGGCCGGGCGGACATTTCTTCGGCGCCGCCCACACGCTGGCGCGTTATGAGACGGCCTTCTACGCGCCGATGATCTCGGACTGGCGCAACAATCAGCAATGGCTCGCCGCCGGCAAGCCCGAGGCCTGGCAGAAGGCGAACCGGCTCTACAAGCAGGCGCTCGCCGAATACAAGGAGCCCGGCATGGATGCCGCCATCCGTGCCGAGCTCGATGATTTCGTGGAGCGCCGCAAGCGCGAAGGCGGCGCTCCGACGGATTTCTAGCTTTAGGCGGCGGCGCGCGCCGTCTTCGTGGCCTTCGCCCACCAAGCGAGCTCATCGAGCATCGACTTGGCGGACGGAGCAATGGTTTCCTCGATGGCCGCTATGGGTTGATTGCCCGCCATGGGGTGAATTTTGTAGAAGTCGGAGCCGCCAATATGGACACCGGAACGTGTCGGCACCATCTGCAGCTCGACATTGATGAGACGCAGATGCTCGACCGCGCGCGCCGCGCCGACGCTGCCATAGCCGACATAGGCCGCGGGCTTGCGGCCCCATTCCTTGTAGGCCTGGTCGAGCGCGTTCTTGAGGGCGCCGGTGATCGACCGGTTATATTCGGCAACGACGAAGATATAGCCGTCGAAAGTGCCGATCTTCTCCTGCCAAGCGACGGTTTTGGGGTCCTTGCTCGGCATCCACAGATTGGAGGCTGGTTCATTGAAGAAGGGCAGGTCGAAATCCTTGAGATCGACCAGTTCGACATCGAGTTCCGGATGCTGCCTCGCGAGATTGAATATCCAGTCGGCCGGCTTGAGGGCGAAGCGGGTATCGCGCGTCGAGCCGATGATGACGGCGATCTTAGGCTTGGACATAGTGTAGTTTCTCCATCGCAGGGGCAGCAGTTTCATGGAGGATGGACAATCGAGCCCCAGGAGCTATCTTTCAAGTAGGAAGGATTTTCTTGTATAGTATGGAAAAAATGACTGAGGAACTTTGCAAGGTCCATGAGAAGTTGACCGAGCCGCCGCCCGAGATCGAGGCGACGCTCGCGGTCCTCGCCGGCAAATGGAAGATCCTCATTCTCTGGCAGCTGATGCGGAGGGAATGCCGCTTCAACGAACTGCGCCGGGCGATCAAAGGTGTCAGCCAGCATATGCTCACCACGCAACTGCGCGATCTGGAGCGCCACGGGATCATCACGCGGACGGTTTTTCCCGAGGTGCCGCCCCGGGTTGAATATGCCTTGACCGAGCATGGCGAGAGCTTGAAGAGCGTCATCCGCACGCTCGCCGGCTGGGGCCATCAGCATATGAAGCGCCAGACTGCACTGCGTCCGGCGCCACGCAGGAAGGTCACTGCCAGATGAATCAATTTCTCAATGTCGCCCCCGAAGTTGTTGCGGCGATTGAGGAAAAGCGTCCCGTGGTAGCGCTCGAATCGACCATCATCGCGCATGGCATGGCTTTCCCGCAGAATGCCGAGACGGCGCATGCGGTGGAGAAGATCATCCGCGACGAAGGGGCTGTCCCGGCCACCATCGCGGTGAGGGCCGGCAAGCTGAAAGTCGGACTGTCCGCCACCGAGATCGAGACGCTGGCGCGCAACGGCCCATCCATCGCCAAGCTTTCGACCAGGGACCTGCCGCATGCCGTGGCGCTCGGCCGCGACGGGGCGACGACGGTCGCCTCGACCATGCGCATCGCCGCGCTTGCCGGCATCCGCGTCTTTGCAACAGGCGGCATTGGCGGCGTCCACCGCGGCGCCCCTGAGACCTTCGACATTTCGGCCGATCTGGGTGAGATGGCCCACAGCAATGTCGCCGTCGTCACCGCCGGCGCCAAGGCCATCCTCGATCTCGCTTTGACCATCGAGAAGCTCGAGACCCTGGGTGTTCCCGTGGTCGGCTACGGCACTGATGATTTTCCTGCCTTCTATTCGCGCCAGAGCGGTCTCAAATGCCCGCTGCGCATCGACGGGCCTGAGGACATGGCGAAGCTGATGAAGGCCAAATGGGAGTTGGGGCTTGCCGGAGGCGTCGTGATCGCCAACCCCATTCCGGCCGAATTTGAGATTCCCGCGGCCGAGATCACGCCACTCATCGAGAAAGCGGTCGCCGAGGCCCGCGAGGAGAATATCGAAGGCCGGGCCGTGACGCCGTTCCTGCTGTCGAGGCTTGCCCGCGCCACGGCCGGCCGTTCGCTCGCCGCCAATATCGAGCTCGTCAAGAACAACGCCACTGTCGCCGCCCGGATTGCCAAAGTCTATTGGGGATTGCCATGACGCTTATCGACAACGAAGCCCGGCACCATTCGCGCGGCCGCGGCCGCAGGCCCGATGCCAAGAACCAGAAGATACCGCAGCTGCCCTTCGCGCAGCCACAATTGACGCTCGAGCCCTCGCGCATCCTTTCCGACGACCAGCTCGAGACCATCCATCACCGCTCCTTGGACGTGCTGGAGGAGATTGGCATGGATGTCCTCAACAAGGAGGCGATCTCGATCTACGCCAAGGCCGGAGCGAAGGTCGAAGGCGAGCGTGTCCGCATCGGCCGCGACATCGTCGAGGAAGCGCTGAAGACCCCGCCTGCCGAATTCACCTTCCATGCACGCAATCCGGCGCACAACATCCGGATCGGCGGCAAGTGGATCGCCTTTGCGCCCGTCGGCGGCCCGCCCAACTGCTCCGACATGGACCGGGGCCGGCGTCCCGGCACGCTCGAGGACAATGCCAATTTCATCCGCCTGTCGCAGTTCTTCAATTGCATCCACACGGCAGGCGGCGGCTCGGTCGACGCGCTCGATGTGCATGCCTCGGTGCGCCATCTCCATATCATGCGCAACAAGGTCAGGCTCTCCGACAAGATCCTCTATACGATCTCGACCGGACGCGCCCGGCTCTTCGACGGCATGGAGATCGCCCGCATAGCGCGGGGACTTACGCCGGAACAGTTCCTGAAGGAACCGTCCTGCTACACCGTCATCAACACCAATTCGCCGCTCAAGCTCGACGATCCGATGGGCATGGGCATCATCGAGATGGCGCGCCACAACCAGGTCGTCGTCTGCACGCCTTTCACGCTGGCGGGCGCCATGGCGCCGGTGACGATCGCCGGCGCCATTGTCGAGCAGAATGCCGAGGCGCTGGCGGGGCTCGCTCTGTCGCAGCTCGCCAATCCGGGCGCGCCCTTCGTCTATGGCGGCTTCACGTCGAATGTCGACATGAAGTCGGGGGCGCCGGCTTTCGGCACGCCCGAATATATGAAGGCCTGCATCATCGGCGGGCAACTGGCGCGCCGCTACAGGCTTCCCTATCGCACCTCCAACACCAATGCCGCCAATATGGTCGACGCGCAGGCGGCCTATGAGAGCGTCTTCTCGCTCTGGGGTGCCATTATGGGCGGCGGCAATCTGATCCAGCATGCCGCCGGCTGGCTGGAAGGCGGCCTCGTCGCCTCATATGAGAAATTCGCCCTCGATGCCGATCTCCTGCAGATGGTGATGGAGTTCCTCAAACCCCTCGATTTCTCGGAAGACGCGCTGGGGCTCGACGCGATGCGCGAAGTGGGCCCCGGCGGGCATTTCTTCGGCGCCGAGCATACGCAGCGGCGCTATCTGTCGGCCTTCTATGCGCCGATCATCTCCGACTGGCGCAATTACAGCCAGTGGCAGGCTTCCGGCAGTCCGCAGGCCTGGCAGAAGGCGAACGAAGTGTGGAAGCGCGCGCTCGCCGAATATGTCGAGCCGCCGCTCGACCCCGCTATCGCCGAAGAGATCGACGCCTTCGTGGCGAGGCGCGAAAAGGAAGGTGGCGAGAAGACGGATTTCTGAGCGCTTGATGCATTTCGGATGATCCACATCCCAACGACTTCACGCTGAGGTGGTGACGGATATGAATGTAGGCGCGCTATAGCTCGATGGGCAGCGCGAAGCTCGCTTTCACGCGGTCCATCACCACCAGCGTCTTGAAGCCCTTGATGTCGTGATTCTCGTAGAAGAAGCGGCGGGTGAACTGCTCGTAGTCCTCCATACTTTTCGCCGTGATGAGGAGGACGAAATCCGCATCCCCTGTGACATAGAAGCCGACCATTACTTCCGCCGTGGCGCGGATCGAGGCCTTGAACCGGTCGACGATATCGACGCGCTCGCGCTCGAGCGAAACCAGCACCAGCATCGAGATCGGCCGCCCGACCGCTTTGGGCGAGACGACCGAAATATCGGCTTCGATGACGCCGTCGGCACGCAGGCGCTTGAGCCGGCGCTGGCACGCGGTGGGCGACAGGCCCACGCGCTCGCCCAGCTCCTCGGAGGTGATCCGGTTATTGGCCTGCACCGCCTCCAGAATGGCCATATCGATGCGATCGAGCTCGGTCATGCATATTTCCTGCGCAGAAGGCTCACGTTTTGCATTTTTTCGAGACTAGTGAACTCATAAACGCAGTCAATCACCGGGATGCCGCAGCTATAGCATCGGACCGAAAAGCGCGAAGCGGTTTTCGGAGAATCCGATGCGCAAATCAAAGAGTTAGAACGCCGAGGGAGAACGCCCGGCGCTCTAGTTGCCGCCAAGTGGCTGTCTGACGGGGAGAAGATTATGACGATCAATATCAAGGACATCAGCGCGCTCGATCGTGCCAGCGTTCTCCATCCCTTCACTCAGCTCAAGGATTTCGCCACCGGCAAAGCGGGCGATCCGACGATCGTTGAGACCGGCAAGGGCATCCGCATCAAGGACGCGACGGGGCGCGAATATATCGACGGCTTCGCCGGGCTCTATTGCGTGAATATCGGCTATGGCCGCACCGAGGTGGCGGAAGCGATTTCGCGCCAAGCCTATCGTCTCGCTTATTACCATTCCTATGCCGCCCACACGACCGACGAGCTGGCGACCCTCTCGGCGCGCCTCGTCAAGATGGCGCCCGGAAGGATGAGCAAGGTCTTCTACGGCATGTCGGGCTCGGATGCGAATGAGACGCAGGCCAAGCTGGTCTGGTACTACAACAATCTGCGCGGGCTGCCGAAGAAGAAGAAGATCATCTCGCGCCAGCGCGGCTATCACGGCTGCAGCGTCGTCGCGGGATCGATGACCGGCATGTCCTTCTATCACGACCACATGGACCTGCCGCTGCCCGGCATCCTCCATACCGGCGTGCCGCATCATTATTGGGGCGCCGAGCCCGGCGAGACCGAGCGCGATTTCTCCGCCCGCCGGGCGCGTGAGCTCGATGAGCTGATCCAGCGCGAGGGGCCCGACACGGTTGGCGCCTTCATCGGCGAGCCGGTTCTCGGCACCGGCGGCATCACGCCACCGCCCGAGGGCTATTGGGCGGCGATCCAGGCGGTGCTCAAGAAGCACGATGTGCTGCTGATCGCCGATGAGGTCATCACCGGCTTCGGTCGTCTGGGATCAATGTTCGGCTCGCATCATTACGACATCGAGCCCGATCTCATCACCGTCGCCAAGGGACTCACCTCCGCCTATTTCCCGCTCTCGGGCGCCATTGTCGGCGAGAAGGTCTATCAGGTGATCGAGGAGGCGGCCGACCGCATCGGCAGCTTCTCGCATGGCTTCACTTATTCCGGCCATCCGATCGGCGCGGCTGCCGCCAATGCGGTGCTCGACATTGTCGAGAAGGAGGATCTTCCCGGCAAGGCGAAGGAGGTCGGCGGCCACTTCCAGCAGCGCCTGAAGGCGGCCTTCGCGCAATTGCCGATCGTCGGCGAGGTGCGCGGTGAAGGTATGCTCGGCGCAGTCGAATTCGTCGCCGACCGCGAGAAGAAGACGCGCTTCGATGCCGGCCTGAAAGTGGGTGCTCGCATCTCCAAGGCGGCACGCGACCGGGGCCTCATCGCCCGCGCCATGCCGCATGGCGACATATTGGGCTTCGCCCCGCCGCTCGTCACGACGAAGGCCGAAGTCGACGAGATCGTCGGTATCGCTGAAGCCGCGGTGCGCCAGGTTATGGATGAGCTGGCGCGCGAAAAGGCTGTCTGAGCGCATCATCCAGGTCTGCTTCCATGGCCGGGGATGGAGCGCCGTCAGCCGGTTAGAACGGCCTCAGCTCGCCGTCATTTGATATGCTGCGACTGCTGGAAGCAGGCCACGTCGTATTGCGCGACACTCTTTGGATTTTTCGAGTTCTGCGGCTGTGTGCCGGCGTAATGTGTCCCGGCATTGCCGTTTGGGTTGAAGGCCGACCCGGGCGCCTGGGCGGCATTACCGGGAGTCGAGGGAGTCGATTGACAGCTGCAATTCGGCTGGCCCTTTGTGCCACCGGAATGTGGATTTGTGGCAAAGGCCGGTATTGAAAACAGGATCGCAGCGGTAGCGACAGGAAGAACATATTTCAACATGAGCGCCTCCTTGGGCATGGCCATGGATGCGTGTTGCCTCGGCTCGCCCTCACGGCATGCCGGAATGAATATGATAGCTGGAGTCTGCTATGGTCACGTTCTCCGCGGTATTCCATGAACTCTCAGTAATGAACTGTGGGGTAGCTGCTGGCCGCATCCGGGCCCTTGTCAAATCCCTGCATAGGCGACCGATTACTTGAACTTGGCGAGAAAGGCGTCGACCGCCTTCCAGTATTCCTCCGCCTTGCCTTGCGGCTGGAGCAATGCGCTCGAGCCATGGACGCCCGTGCCTGCGGGTATGAACTGCGTCTTGTCCTTTGAAGCGACGGCTTCGAGGATGAGCTTGGCGATGACTTTTTCCTTGTCGCCGCGGGACGTGATGAAGACCGGCACGGTGACGCTTTTCGCGGCTTCGCGGACCGACGGCTTGCCGTCGAAATATTCGCCGGGCGAGAAAGCGAGGACGCCGGCAATGTCCTTGTCCTTGGCGGCGAGGATGATGGCGAGCGAGGCCGAATAGCTCGAACCCCAGGCGATGAGTTTGGAGTTCGGATGTTTTTCGCGCGCCCATTTCGCGGCGGCTTCGAGATCGGGCAGGGCGTCGGTATAGACCCAGAAGCCTTTCGCTTCCTTCGCCGTCTGGTTCTCGACCCCGCCATAGTCGCCGCCGGAACGCTGATCGATCGCGAGGACGGAAAAGCCTTCCTTCACAAGGCGCGGCGCGATTTCGCGATATTCGAGCCGGTTGAAGTCGGCCTGATGGAAAGCGAGGATGACCGGCCGCGTCGGATCCGCCCCGGCATAGTAGTCACCATAGACGGTGATGCCGTCGGCGGTCTTGAACGCGACCGGTTCCTGCGCCCTCGACGTGGTCGCGCCGAGGAGAAGCAAGCTGAAAACCGCGAAGGAAAGAAGTTTCATCGAAACCTCAGGCGCCGAAAGAGACGATCGGGATGAGCAGCGACCATTTGCGGTTGCCGCGCGGCACCAAGGCCGGGTCATTATAGAAGAGGCGGATGATTGGTCCCTCGGTCTTGCGATAGCCGAGCGCCGGCAAGGTAAGGTCGAGAAGCCGCGCATAGTCGGCGCGCCAATCGAGCAGGGAGCCGGAGAGCCGCCACAGTGCGTAAAGCCCGCCCGCGAGCGGGATCACCGGCAGTTTGGTCTCGCGCAAGCCTGCCTCCGGCATCAGCACCAGCATCTGGCAGCTATAGGGCCTCTCGGCATCGGGAAAGGGATATTCCTCGCTGAGCGAGGCGACAGTGGCGCCGTGGCGCTTGATCAACGGCCTGGCGAGGCCGAGCAGATGGCCGAAGGCGTCGGTGAGTTCGATATGCGTGCCCTGGAAATCGAGGGCGATGGCGCGCCGCTCCCGCAGCGTCACGATCTCCGGCGGCGGACAGTCCGGATCGAGCCTGATCTCGTCCGGCTCGATGCTGCTCGGCGTGCGGTTGAACAGTGCGCGGAAGGCGCGGGCGAAGGCCTGCGAGCTTTCGAAACAGGCTTCCTGGGCGGCTTCGGTGACGGATATTCCGGCGGCGAGCCGCTGGCGGGCGCGTTCGAGGCGCAGGCGCCGCACCATCGACAGCGGCGTCTCGCGGGTCAGCTCCTGGAAGACGCGCAGGAAATGATAGGGCGAGAAACAGGCCGTGTCGGCAAGCCGCCTGATGTCGATATCCTCGTCGAGATGCCAGTCGACATGCCGGACGGCGCGCCCGATGCGCCGGCGATGGTCGGTGAAAGTGGCTGCACGCAACGGACCGCTCCTCCCCGCTCCAATTATGCCATGGAACGGGGGGAGGGGTGTGACCGAAATTGCGATTCAGCCGCATCAGCCCGAAAAGCTTGTGGCTGGGCTTGACCCGGCCATTGCAGACTTTTCGGACAAGCTGATGCGCCAAATAGAAGCTATTGCTGCCAGATGACCGGGAACCAGTCCGCGCGCAGGCGCTGGCCGTCTTTCATGTCGTGGCCCGGATAGGGCGGCGAGGTGCGCCCCGGCCGGCTGACATAGTGAGCGTCATCGCCCACCCAGCGCATCGAGAAAGCGCGCCGGCGGCGGTCTGAATTGTTGCCGCGCGCGCCATGCACGGTCTTGTAGTGGAAGGCGACGGCATCGCCCGGTTCCATCTGCCATTCCACCACCTTGTATTTGCCGGGCTCGGCATCGGGATCGGGCACCGGGATATAGTCGTGCTCTCCGGCATAGAAATTCTGCTCCGAGAGCCAGCGCACCGGCAGCACCATCTTGGGCCATTTATGCGAGCCCGCGATGCAGCGCAGGGCCGCTTCCTTGACCGGCTCCACCGGCACCCAGAAGCTCACCGTCTGCTCGCCGTCGACGAAATAATAGGGTGCGTCCTGATGCCAGGGCGTTGGCTTCGAGGTGCCGGGCTCCTTGACCAGAACATGGTCGTGAAAGATCTGCGCCGAATTCGACTGCATCAGCTCGGCGGCGGCCTGGGCGGCGGGCGACTTGCGGATCACCTCGGTGAATTCCGGGATGCGCTCCCAGTTGCAGTAATCGTCGAAGAAGCGGCCGCCTTCGCCGGGTTTCAGGTTTTCGGCGGCATATTGGCTGGGCTCGCGCATATTGCGCTCGATGCCTTCACTGATGACCGGCACCCAGTCCTTGAACAGCCCCTTGATGCAGACGACGCCGTCGCGCTGGTAATCGGCGATGTCTCCGGCGCTCACATATTTGCTCATCGGTTCCTCCTGATCCTCAGGAAGACTGTTGCACGGCGGCGAACATCAAGTAAAATAATGATTGATAATATGGAACATAAAGAAAAACTATCTTTGACGCTCAAGCAGCTGCGCTATGCGGTGGCGGCCGCCGATGCCCGCAATGTCACGGCGGCGGCTGACGCGCTCCACGTCTCGCAGCCCTCGGTCTCGGTCGCCATCGCACAGATCGAGGCGCATTTGGGCCGCAGGCTTTTCGTCAGGCGCAAGGGCGAGGGTGTCGAACCGACCTCCTTCGGCATGAGCTTCATCCGCCAGGCGCACCTGGTGCTCGACCAGGCTGCGACCTTGAGCCGCCTCGGCAACGCCGAGGAGATGATCTCGGGCGAGGCCATGCTCGGCTGCTTCACCGATCTCGCCCCCTATTACGTGCCGCGCCTGCTGGGTCAGTTCCGCAAGGCCATGCCTTCGGTGCGCGTCGATTTCCGCGATGCCGGCTTCGACGAGCTGGCGAGCCGGCTGAGCAAGGGCTCGATCGATCTGGCGCTCACCTATGATCTGGGCCTCGGCCCCGATATCGCGCGCGAGACGCTGGTTGAGCTCCACCCCTATGCGATGCTGCCGGCGCATCATACGCTGGCGCGCCGATCCGCCGTGGCGCTCGCCGATCTGGCGAAATTTCCGCTGATCCTCACCGACCAGGCCTTGAGCTGGCAACATATCGTGGCGCTCTTCAACGCCGAGGGGATCGAGGTCGAAGTGGCGGCGCGCGCCTCCTCCTTCGAACTGCAGAGGAGCATGGTGGCGAACGGGCTGGGCGTTGCGGTTGCCTATACGCGTCCCAAGGCGGATCAGAGCTATGACGGCAGGAAGCTCGCGGCACGGCCGATCGCGGACAAGCTGCCAGCGCAGCGTATCCTGCTCGCCTGGGCAAAGTCGCCGGCGCTGACGCCCGCCGCCAGCGCCTTGCGCGACTTCATCAGGTCACGCTTTGCGGATCAGGGCTCACCGAAGAGCGAGAAAGGCGCCCAATAAGAGGGCTTGCCGGTTTCCGGGCTCGTCTCGATCACTTCGAGCAACGCTTGCCGGAAGGCGAAAACGAAGTCGCGGCCGGGCTTGCGCGATTGCCAGTGCCTGATCGTACCCGTCGTGATCGCGACCGCGGCATCCGAATTCACCGGCCAATGCGAGACCATGACGGACCGTGCGCCGGCCTGGAGAAAGGCCGCGGCGAGGCCTGAATAGGCTTCGAGATCGATGTTGCTGTCGGCCCCGGTATTGCAGGCGGAGAGCACGACGATGTCGGCCTTGAGCTTGAGCTGCGGGATTTCCGAGGTCGTCAACAGCCCGTCGGCGCTGGTGATGAGCCCCATGGCCGAGGGCGCGATCAACTGGCGCGCCTCCTTCTCGGACGGCGTCAAGGCCAGAGCGCCTTCATAAAGGCCGTCGATTTCGCCAGGCAGCAATCCATGCGTGGCGAAGATCAGCATGCGGTACTGTGCCAGCATTCCCGTGCCGGACAGCGCATAGAGTTTTTCCTCCGATGCGTCCCTCCCGGTGAGCAGGTCCTGCCCCGACGATCCGAGCATTTCGGCGATGCGCCGGACCTCGCCGTCGGATTCGGGCAGGGGCGTGAGTTTTTCGAGTGACTGAACGGCGCCGATGAGGCCGGGCTTGCCGGCGAGCGCGGCATAGTGGGGATTGCCGATGCCCAGCACGGCCTCGCTTGCACCATCGCGCACCGCGGCTTGCCGGTCCCGCCCGGCAATGGCCGATAACACTGGAAGTACGGTGACGGCATGATCGTGCACCAGCCACGGCAAGACGCGCGCGTCGGTCGAGGCGGCTGGCGGCGGCGCGGTAAGGAGCGATTCGAAGGGTAGCTTCGCCAGCGCGCCATCGACCGCGACCAGAAGATGCGTCTTGCCTTGCAGTTGGGCCTCGAACGGACCGAGCAACGCCTGATAGAGCTGCCAGGCCGGCGCCAGAGTGTCATCCTCATCAGGCGCCGGCTCCTCCGTAATGACTGTGGCGCTGCGTCCCAGGGGCGCGCCGATCCCGGCCCGGAAGCGGGCGACGAGCGCCTCGATATCCGGCAGCTTCAGCGCGATCTCGCGCCAGCGGACGGACTCGCGGGTGACGACGAAGCCGTGCAGCTCCGCCATATTGCCCTCGACGAAGAAGACCAGTGCCTCGTCGGGTTCGAGGAGCCGGGCCACGGCGTCTACCTCCAGCGGGCGTGGCAGGAGAATGTCGGCAATGTCGATCTTCTCCTTGGCGATGAGCGCGATCGCCTCTTGCAGGTTCTCCTGCTGGCCGGCATTCAGCGCCTCCATTTCGGTGCGCCCGGGGCTGCCGGCCTCGCCGTGGAGACCGGCCGCGATCTCGCGCCCCGTCTGCAGAGTGGGGCCGATCGTGTCGGCCACCATCTGGACGAGCTTCACTTCATCGCTGCGTCGTCCGGCCAGCGCCGCCTGGGTCGCCTGATGGCGCAGCACCGCAAGGCCGGCCTTCGTCATCTGCGCCAGCTGCGCGACCTTGAAGGCCTCGGCGGTCAGGCGCCGGGACAGGTCCGCGTCGGCGCCGTCCATCATCACATAGGCCGTTGACAGGAAATCACGGAAAGGCTCGGTCTGCTCGAACACCGGCATGCCGAGGCTCATGCCGCGGTAGAATATATAGCTCGCGGCCAGTTTGCGCCCGAGCGCCACCGCTTTGAGGCCATGGGCCAGCGCCTCCTGGGGCTCGCCGGATATCACGAAATCCGCCGCCGCTTCCTGGTGAAGGGCGGTCATGTGGCGCCCCGATGGCCCTATTGTCCGGTTGATGATTGCCTCGGCCTTGCCGATGAGCGTCTTGATTTCCGCGCTGTCGCCCTGTTCGGCGGCGTCGAGCGCCTTATCGAGGAGGGCCCGGACTTCTGGATCGTTGCGGATGAGCACGCTGCCTTGCGGCTGGATGAGAACGGCCGGGGTCTCTTGCGCGTCGCAGGGCTGCACCAGCATGAAAGCGATTGTGATGACCGCGATCAGGCGAGTGCAGCTTAAGCTCATGACCGCAGGCGTGCCTTTATGTGGATATCTAGCTTATCGCTGAATCTAGCCAATTCGTCGTCCGGAATCGAGGCGGTTTCATGTTGCGCCGGAAAACCGCCCGTCGCGACAGCCTGGCGGAACTGCCCCAGAGCGCCGATCCGTTCCTGCCGGATCTGAGCCTGCAGGTGTCTGAGATCGCCCCAGGCCCGCGCATGACGGGGGAAGCCTGGCGCTCTCGCCGCAAATATCGGACGTGAAGAGGAAGATCACATCCGCGTCGGAGACTGAGCCCAGCGACACCGTGACGAGCGAGGTGCGCCGATTGATCTCGGCCATCACCGGGGCGGCGATGACCTCGCATTCGACCGCGAAGGCGCCGGCGTCTTCGAGCTGCCGGAAACGGTCCCACAGCTCCATCGCTTCCTCGGCGGTCTTGCCGACCGCGCGCATGCCGCCGACCCAGGTCGATTTGCGCGGCACGAGACCCAGATGGCCCATCACGGGAACCTGCTCTTTGGCGAGAAGGCGCACCATGTCCGGGCTGCGACCGGTGATCACCGCATCGGCGCCGGCAGTGACCGCGGCGAAGCCCGCGCGCAAGATCTCATCGCCGGTGATCGCCTCGGCGAAGCCGATCGCGGCGGTCACAAAGACTCGTCGCGAGCCTTCGCGCACGCGCACGACATTGCTGCCCCGGCAGACCACCATCTCGATCCCGGCGGCCTCGGCCGCGGCGGCTTCTTCCGCTGTCTCGGCGGTCACTTGCGCGACATGCCTGCCGCTGCCTTTGAGCTGGCGCAGACCGGCGACCGTCAGACTGCGTTCCACCTCACGGCCGCCGAAATCGAAAATGCGCGGCATCTCAGCCCTTCATCTTCTTGGCGTAGTAGTCGGGCGGCACGGTGCCGTCCTTGGAGAACCAGGCCGGCACATCGACGCCGGAATAGAGCAGGATATTGCCCCAGGGATCAAAGGCGCCGGTGCGCACGATGACCTTCGCCTTGGCCGCCATCTCGGTGAGGATCGTCTCATGCTTGGCGGTCTCGAAGTCGGCGCCTTTGAAGATGCGCCGCACCTTTTCAAGCAGGCGCGGATTGTGCTTCGCCAGAGTATCGGCGTAACCCACGCGCTCGCAGATGAGATTGGCGGCGATCGGCGTCAGTACGGTTTCGAGATCGGGCAGATCCGGCGCTATCGCGAGATCGATGCGCCAGGCCGAGGAGGGGATCGGGAAGCCCGCATCGCAGACGATCATCAGATCGCCATGTCCCATCATCGCAATGGCGTGGCTGAGTTCGGCATTGAGCAGTCGGTTGCGGTTCACAGGCTGTCCTTCCATAGGCTGTTACGGGCTTTTTCATGCATGGCGTCGGCCTCGGCGCGGCTGGCAAGGCTCGGGATGACGCCGAGCTTGGTGCAGGCGAGCGCCCCGCAAACGACGCCGAAGCGCACCGCGTCCACGATGTCGCGGCCTTCGGCGAGGGCCACCGCGAAACCGGAATTGAAGGCATCGCCGGCACCCGTAGTGTCGACGACATCGACCGGAATGGCAGGCACCATGACATCGAGCTCATCGGTGAGGATGAGGGCGCCCTGGCGGCCGAGTGTCACCACGACATTGCGGACGCCCTTCCGGCGCAATTCCAAGGCGAGCTCGCGCGACGAGCGCGGGTCATTCGCCGGCAAGCCCAGCAGGATGCGCAACTCGCTTTCATTGGGCGTCAGATAATCGACCGAGGCGAAGATCTCGGGCGGCAGAGCGCGCGCCGGGGCCGGATTGAGGATGGTGCGGGTGCCATGTTTGCGGCCGAGCTCCATGGCGCGCCGCGCCGCTTCCGTCGGCACTTCGAGGACCGTCATCACGACATCGCTTTCGGCGATCCTGGCTTCCGCCAGATCGACCGACGTCGCATCCATGAGCTCATTGGCGCCCATGTCGAGGATGATGAAATTCTCGCCCTTGTCGTTGAGGATGATGAAGCCGACGCCGGTGGCGCGCTCGCTCTGTGAGGTCACGAGTTCCGTGTCGACGCCTTCGGCGACATAGAGATCGGTGGCGATGCCGGCGAGCTTGTCGGTGCCGAGAATGGCGCGCAGGCTGGAGCGGGCACCGAGCCTCGCGGTGGCGACCGCCTGGTTCGAGCCCTTGCCGCCGGGCCCCATGTCGAAATCGGTTCCGAGCATGGTCTCGCCGAAGATCGGCAGCTTCGGCGCGCGCATGGTGAGGCCCACCGCGAAGCTGCCGACGATCGTGATCTTGGGTTTCTGTTTGGTCATCCTGGTGTCCGTACTCCCGATATCGTCATCTTGGTTCTATTCCGTCCTCACGGCGCCATCGCACGCGCCAGGATGGCTTCTTCATTGACGTCGGTTCCCCGTAATTCCTCGCTGAGCCGGCCTCCCCGCAGCACCAGCACGCGCTCGGCATTCATGACCAGCTCCGGCATTTCCGACGAGATCATGATGATGGCGACGCCTTCGCCGGCGATCTGGCGCAGGATCGAATAGATCTCGGTCTTGGCCCCGACATCGATGCCGCGTGTCGGCTCATGCAGCACGAGCAGGCGCGGATGGGTGACAAGGCTGCGGCCGAGGATGATCTTCTGCTGATTGCCGCCGGAGAGTGTGGCGAGCTTCTGGCCGAGATGGGAGATGCGGGCATCGAGCCGCGCCACCTCGGCGCGCGCCTCGCGCTTGATCTTTGCCCGGCGCAGGAAACCCGAGAGCGAGAACTTCTTGAGCGAGGCGGAGACGACATTCTCGGCGACACTCATGCTGAGAAGGGCGCCCGAGCCGCGTCGATCGGCTGGCACATAGGCCATACCTCGGCGGATCGAGGCTGATGGATCGGCCGCCGGCAGGTCTTTGCCGTCGATCGCGACCTTGCCGTTGCGGGGAATGAGGCCGAAGAGAACGTCTCCGAGACGGTCCTTGCCGGAATCGGGCAGGCCGCCGATGCCGAGGATCTCGCCGGCGCGCACCGTGAAGCTGATGCGGTCGAGGCCGGGCGCCGACAGATCGGCGACCGACAGCACGACGGGAGCCGCGCCGGAAGAGTGTTGCAGGGCCCAGGGCTGGGCCGCGCCCAGATCGCGCCCGACCATGGCGCGGATCAGCCGGGCTTGTGAGACATTGTCATTGGCCATCGTCTCGATGGTGCGTCCGTCGCGCATCACGGTGATACGGTCGGCGAGATCGAGCACCTCGTCGAGGTGATGCGAGACATAGATGACCCCGACGCCCTCGGCGCGCAACTGCCGCACGATTTCGAACAGCCTTTCGCTTTCGCGGGTGGAAAGGGCCGAGTTGGGCTCATCCAGCACCAGGAGGCGTGCCTTCTGGCGGATGGCGCGGGCGATTTCGACGAGTTGCGCCTCGGCGACGCTCAAGCGGCCGACCTTGGTGTCGGGGTCGAGATCGGCCATGCCGAGCCGGGCGAGGGCGGAGCGCGCCTCACGCCGCATCAGGTCGCGCGGCACGATCGTGGCGACGGAGCGCGCCGCCATGTCCGGCATCATGATGTTTTCGGCGATGCTGAGCGTCGGGCAGAGCGCCAGCTCCTGATAGACGACGGTGATTCCCTGCGCCCGGCTCACCAGCGGCGTAGAGATGATCTGCGGCTTGCCGTCGATGAAGATCTGGCCGTCATTGGGCTGCAGATCGCCGGCCAGGATATTCATCAGCGTCGATTTGCCGGCACCGTTCTCGCCGATCACGGCATGCACTTCGCCGGGCTGGAAGGCGATCTCGATGCGGTCGAGCGCCAGGACGCCGGGGAACCTCTTGGTCACCCCGGCGATCCTGACGATCGGTTCTCGTTGACTGTTCTCGCTCATGCGGAAGGCTGAGGCAGCGCGAGCCGCGTTACTTCTTCGTCACCTCGCCAATATTCTCCTTCGTGTAGACGCCGACGCCGGTGTCGAGATTGTCGATCGTCTCGCCCTTCACGAATTTGACGATGAGATTGACTGCTTCGAAGCCCTGACGCTCGGGCGCCTGGTCGATCGTCGCCTGGATATTGCCGCTCTCGACGAGCTGCACTGTCTGGTCGAGGAGATCGAAGCCGACCACCTTGACCTTGTCGGCGGCCTTGTTGCGCTCGACCCGGGTGCCGGCCGCCGGCGTCGAGCAGCATTCGAGGGAGAGGATGCCGTCGATGTCGGGTTTGGCGAGCATGGCATTCTCGATTGCCGAATAGATCTTCTGCGGATCGGTGCCGGTGTTGAGGGTCTGCACGACCTCGATGCCGCTTTCCTTCTGCAATGCCTCGCGCGCGCCCTTTTCACGGTCGACCGACCACTGCGCGGCGGCGTCGATGGTGGTGATGATGACCTTGCCCTTGCCGTTTAGGACCTTCGCCATGAGCGCGCCGGCCTCGCGGCCGGACTGGACGAGATCCTGGCCAGCGAAAGCGAGGCGCTTGCTGTCCGGATTATCGGTATTGAAGGTCACGACCGGAATGCCGGCGGCGAGCACGCGGTCGATCAGCGGCGCCAGCGCGTCGGTCGACACCGAGGATATGGCGAGACCGTCCATCTTGCCCATCAGCGTCTCGATCTCGCTGATCTGGCCGTCTGCGTCGGCGCCCACGGGGCCGATGAAATTGGCATTGACCTTGCCCTCGGTGGCGGCGCGCGCGACGCCCGCCTTCATGAACGGCGCGAATTCATTGGAGACGTCGTGATAGGAGACATAGATGTCGAGCGGCTGGCCGGCGTCGACCTTGGCCTTGATGCGTTCGGCCAGCGGGAAGTCGGCGAGCTTCGATTCGGCCGCCGCCTGCTGCACGGGCACCAGGCAGAGCGCCGTGGCGAGAAGGATGTGTTTGAGTTTCATCTGGATAGTCCTCCCGTTGGATTTTCAGTTCTGGAGTCTCAGGCGCGCCGGCGGGTCGACCACTTGTCGATACCGACGGCAATGATGATGACGAGACCGATCATCAGCTCCTGCACAAAGGGGGAGACCCCCATCAGCACGAGGCCGTTGCGCATGACGCCGATGATGAGCACACCGAGGATGGTGCCGAGAATGGTTCCTTCGCCGCCCGACAGCGACGAGCCGCCGACGATGGTGGCGGCGATGACGTCGAGCTCGAGGCCGAGGCCGGTGCGCCCCGCCTGGCCGCTGGGCAGGAAGGCGAGACTCAATATGCCGGCAAAGGCGGCAAGTGCCCCCATCAGCACGAAGGCCGAGATCTTCACGCTGTTGATCGATATCCCGGAGACGCGTGCCGCCTTGGCGCTGCCGCCGACGGCGAAGACGCGGAAACCGAAATTGGTGCAGGAAAGCACCACCCAGGCGATCGCCGCGATCAGGATGAAGAAGACGAGTTGCATCGGCACGGTGCCGAAGAGATAGCCCTGGCCGATGAAGCTGAAGATCTCGAGCACGCTTGGATCGGCGCCATTGCGGACATTGACGGTGACGGGCTGGCCGTTGGTGAGGATGAGGGCGGAGCCGCGCACCACAGACAGCATGCCGAGCGTCGCGATCAGCGAGGGGAGGCGGCCATAGGTCGAGAGCACGCCATTGATGAGGCCGATCGTCATGCCGGTGAGGATACCGACGGCGAGCGCCGGCAAGAGGCCCCAGCCGGCAATGATCAGCATTCCGGTGGCGAGGCCGGACAATGCGTAGTTCGATCCGACCGAAAGGTCGACTTCGCCGGAGATCAGCACGAAGGTCATGCCGATGGCCATGATGCCGAGGAGCGAGACCTGGCGGCCGACATTGAGCAGATTGACTGAGGTCAGAAAGCCGTCAGTGGCGAAGGTGAGGAACAGGCATAGGACGACAAGCGCAAGAAACACGCCTGTTTCGCGTGCGCGCAAGAGTCCCGGCAATGAAAAGCGGTCCATGGCAGGTGCGCGCGCACCGGTCCCGACCGTATCGGTCATTCTGTCCTCCCATTGGCCCCGTCGGGCCTAGTCAAAAAGCCGGGCCTTGGGGCCCGGCTCAGATCGTCAAGATGCCTTGCGGAACGAACCCGCCGGCACCTTCTTCATTTCGTCGTAGTTGCCATATTCGCGCACCTTCTTGAACGGTGCGTTCTCGACGGCGTTGTAGGAGCAGATATAGCCCCAGCGATAGGTGTCGGAGCGGTTGGCGTCCGAGCGATGCAACAGGTTGCCGTCGAACACCAAAGCGTCACCCGCTTCCATCTCGACATAGACATGCTCGAAGCGCTTGAGCGCCGCCTCGAGATGCTCCTGCTCGACATTAGTCTGGTCGTTCTCGCGGATGTGATTGAGGCGGCCGAGCTTGTGCGTGGCCTTGAGCACCTGCAGGCAGCCATTCTCGCGCGTCGCCTTGTCGAGCGCGATATAGATGCTCATCATATCGGGGGCGAGACAGCCGTAATTGTACCAGTAGCCGAAATCCTGGTGCCATTCCCAGGCGCCGCCTTCATGCGGCTGCTTCATCGTCATCTTGTGGCTGTAGAGATAGATCGGTTTGCCGACGGCGCCCTCGGCGAGGCCGACCATGCGTTCATCGCGCGCCAGAAGTCCGTATTTGTCGTCCTCGGCCTTGGTCCACATCTTGAGGAGGGTGGTTTTGCCTTCCTTGTCGCCCTTGGCCATGATGGCGCCAGAAGCCTGCTCGGCCTCGAGCTGCTTGCGCGCATGGTCGCGGAAGTCGGCGACTTCCTCCTGGCTCAGCAGGCCCTTGCGGATGATATAGCCGTCGCGCGCGTAGTCCTTGGTCTCTTGCGCGGTCAATCCCAACATTCTTTGTCTCCCTGCATGGACGAAACAGGCTTGTATCGGGGCGCGGGCCTTGCCTTCGATGAGGGCGAAGGCCGCCGCCAAAAGCCAAGTTTCGGTCGCGATTAACTGTGACTCTGTGAGCTGTTGAGCGCGATCCTATGCACGCTTTTGCCGGCTGAAAATGGACAAAGGAGTCCATTCTTTGTATAAAACGCGCATGTCCGAAACGGCCTTTCTGGAAAACCTGCATTATGTGCCCGAGCCTGGTTGGACGCTCGCTGCGGCAAGCGTTCTGCGTGCCGGGAAGGTGATGGCGGCGCCCGACTATCGGATCGTCCGGGCCGCGCATCCCGGGCAGGACATTCTTTATTGTCTGTCCGGTGGCGGCGTCGTGGAAACGCTGGGCGAGCGCGCCCACATCCGCCCCGGTCAGCTCGTCTGGATCGCCAATGAGTTACGCCACGGCCACTTCGCCGACCGGAAAGTCCCTTGGACCTTGCTGTGGTTCAGGCTTGACGGGCCCAATCTCCCGGCGCTGCGCCGCAAGCTCTTTGGCGACAGATTTCCACGCGCGACGCTCGCCGGGAATGTCAATCTCGTCCCGTGGTTCGACCGCCTGTTCACCACTATGCGGCGACGCGAGCCGGGACTCGATCTCAGACTCAATCAGCTGGTCGCCGATTTCCTGGCCATGATCGATCGCGGCCTTGCCGGCAGCGGTGAGCGCGAATTGCCGCCCTCTCTGACGGCGGCGGTGAACGCGATGCGCGGCAATCTAGGGCTTGCCTGGGAAGCGGACGATCTGAGCGCCGTCTCAGGCCTGGGCCCGTCGCAGATCCGGCGTTTGTTCCGCAAGCATCTGCGCACCAGCCCCAGGCAGTGGCTCATTCGTGAGCGGTTGATGCAGGCGCAGTCACTGCTCGTCTCAGGCCGGAGCCTTGCACAGGTGGCGGAGATGTGTGGCTTCTGCGACGTCTACCACTTCAGCCGCGAATTCAAGCGCTCGACCGGTGTGGCGCCGTCCTCGTGGCGCAGGAGCGAACTCGGTACGCAAACTTTGTAAGAACTTCCCAAATTGTCATCCGGGCGAAAGCTGGGACCCATTAAATCGTGCAAAATGTGAAACGCCGCTCGAATTGATAGATTTCATGGGATCGGTCACGCGAAAACGAAATCGGCGCTTGTGAAATTCGAAGCCGAGAGGCTCTGCGTCGGATCGTCGATGAGGATCGAGATCGCGTGCCCGGCCGAGTCGAAGCCTTTGATGAGGACGTCCCCATCCGGCGTATTGTAGGCGTAGATAGATCCCGGTGCGCCTGAGCTGTTGTAGCTCTTTATACCGAGCTTCTCGAGGACGATGCGATCAGTTCGATCCTCGAAGTCCATGATCACATCTTGCCCGGACGTAGCGACGGCCCCCTTGAAGACAAATTTGTCGGCGCCGGCGCCGCCCCACAGGATATCAGCACCCCCATCACCGAAAAGCGTATCCGCGCCAGCGTCACCGCGGAGCACGTCATTGCCATCTCCGCCATAGAGCACATCGTTGTCGTCGCCACCGCTGAGCTGATCGGCACCCGCCTCTCCGCTGATTATGTCGGCGCCCGCGTCGCCAAAAGCCAGATCGCTGCCACCGCCGAGCTCCATATTGTCGTCGCCATTGCCGCCATGCGCTTCATCATTGCCACCTTCGGAATCTATGACATCGTTTCCATCGCCGCCGTCGAGATAGTTGTTGCCATCTCCGCCATCGACCAAGTCATTGCCGTTTCCGCCATAGACGCGATCATCGCCGGCCTGGCCTTTGAGCGCGTCGTCGCCAACCTCACCATAGATCGTATCGTTGCCGGCGCCGCCGCCCACCGCCTGCTGCGTCAGCTTGCCTGTCGCCGGATTGATCCGGTTGACGAACCCATCGTTGCCCGCGCCGGCATAGATCACATCATCGCCCGCACCGGCGTCGATATATTCCTCCCCGGCGCCGCCATAGATCACGTCATTGCCGAGTCCGCCGATGATGCTGTCATGACCTTCGCCGCCATAGATCGTGTCATCGCCTTCCTTGCCGTCGAAAATGTCATTCCCGAGATTGCCATGCATGGTGTCGTCGCCCGCACCGCCATCCAGGCTATCGTTGCCGTCTCCCCCCTCCATGTAGTCGTTGCCATCGCCGCCCTTGAGGAAATCGTCTCCCGCTCCGCCAAGCAGCGTGTCATTGCCGAGCCCGCCTTCGATATAGTCATTGCCGGCATAGCCCCAGATCAAGTCGTCGCCGTCAAATCCATAGATATTATCCGCGGTGTCGGTTCCAAAGAGCCGGTCCGCCAGGGCCGTCCCGTTTATATTCATCGTTGCCTCCAGGAATGGATATGGTCTGCAATCACAATGTGGAAAACACGCAACGGGCGCCATCCTTCGTGAGCGTCGCCTGTGAGCGACTTATACACCTTATCACATTGGCCATTCGTACCTAACGGCAAGAAAAGGGGTGATTGTTGTTTGATATTTGCGTTGTATTTTCTGTGAATCTCAACGACTGGTTTTAACTTGTAATTGCGCTCGATTGTTGGGCACACTTGTGGTTGTGGACGGCTCGCTTAGTCAGAAAATCAACTGACAGAGGAGAGGCTCATGAAAAAGACGATTCTCGCCGGTGCGGCCCTATTGGCATTGTTGGCAGCGAGTCAAGTCGTTCTAGCTGATGGCCGTGGGCCTGGTGGTGACAGTGGCATCAACAATGGCGGCGATCCCGATGGTCGTGGGCCTGGCGGTGACAGCGGCAGTGGCGGCGGTGACGGCGGTGGGCCGACACCAACACCACTCGGTGACGGCGGAGGCAGCGGCGGCGGCGGCGATGGCGGCGGCAACGGCAACAACGGCGGGGCCCCAGACGGCAGCGGTGGCGGCCAGGATTCCGGCAGCAGCGGCGGTGATGGCGGAGGCAGCGGAGGCGGCGGAGGCTAATCGCGTCAAATAACAAAAGCGTCCCTCAGGGGACGCCTTTGGAGAGCATAGGCAGTCGGATGGGTTCTAGGCAACACCCTCCTTGAGAGCCGTCCCCGGTTCACATGAAGTTGCTGCCTTGAAGCGGAGGCGCGCGAGTCGGTGCGAGGTGCGACTAAATGGACGCACTGCTTGCGCGTCTTGCCGAGGGTGAATGATCCGCATCAAACGTCGCCCCCGCCGGCACCCACATCCGCAGGCGTCGTCTGGTTTACTCCCGCTTCCCTGCCTGGGGAATTCTATCTTCCCTGCTCAAGAAACCGGGTTTGCGCCACACAAGTCCTTCAAGCTCGAGCAAATCTTCATGAAGACCGAGGTGCGGGAAGGCGTTTTTCGCCTTCTACCCTGTATCTACCCTGGATTTTCGCCACGCCCGGATGACGGACCCTAACCCCGCCGGCGCTTGCGCCTTTCGCTGCCATCCGTTTCAAGCGGGATGATGGTCTTCGGCTCCGGGAATTTCACTTCCTGGGCGAGATTGGCGAAATAAGCCGTCTTGTGCGGGATGGCCATCGCTTCGACGAAGTGCTGCTGGAACAGGGGCTCGACCGCCGTCTCAATCTTCTCGATGCGGCGCACCACCTGCTCGATCTCCTCGCGCGCCTTCGAATTGAGGAGGGCTATGCGCGCCCCCGTGCCCGCCGCATTGCCGGCCGACTGCACCTTGTCGAGGGGGCAATCGGGGATGAGGCCGAGGATCATCGCGAATTTGACATCGATATGGCTGCCGAAGGCGCCGGCGAGACGGATGCGGTCGACATGGTCGATGCCGAGCTTATCCATGAGCAGCCGCGTGCCGGCATAAAGCGCCGCCTTGGCGAGCTGGATGGCGCGCACGTCGTTCTGGGTGATGGAGATGAAAGGCTCGCCCTCGCGCACCACATAGGTGAAGGTGCGCTTATGCGGGCGGATGCGGGGAGATTTCTCCGCCATGCCGCCATCGACCAGACCATCCTGATTGATGATGCCGGCGAGATACATTTCGGCGATCACCTCTATGATGCCGGAGCCGCAGATGCCGGTAACGCCGGTCGAGGCGACGGCTTCCTCGAAGCCCGGCTCGTCCGACCACAGATCGGAGCCGATTACGCGATAGCGCGGCTCGAGCGTGACCGGATCGATGCGGATACGCTCTATCGCGCCGGGCGCGGCGCGCTGCCCGCAAGTGATCTGGGCGCCTTCGAAAGCAGGCCCCGTCGGCGACGAGCAGGCAAGCAGCCGGTGTTTCGACCCCAGCACGATCTCGGCATTGGTGCCGACATCGACGATGAGCATGTTGTCTTCTGAGTACTGCGGCGATTCCGACAGCACCACGCCCGCCGTGTCGGCGCCGACATGGCCGGCGATGCAGGGCAGCACATAGACATAAGCGCCCGGATTGAGCTGGAGGTCGAGCTCCTTGGCGGGCCGCGTCACCGCAAGTCCGGTGGCGAGCGCGAAAGGCGCGCCGCCGAGCTCGGTCGGATCGATGCCGAGGAAGAGATGATGCATGACCGGATTGCCGACCAGCACCGCTTCGAGAATGTCGGTCTTGTCGATCTGGGCATCGCTCGCGACCTGGCCCGCGAGCGTGTTCAGCGCCTCGCGCACGGCGTGAGTCATTTCCTTCTCGCCGCCCGGATTCATCATCACATAGGAGACGCGGCTCATCAGGTCCTCGCCGAAGCGAATCTGCGGATTCATCAGGCCCGAGGAGGCGACGACCTCACCGGTCGACAGACTGCACAGATGTGCCGCGATGGTCGTGGAGCCGACATCGACGGCGAGCCCGAAGGCCTTGTCGTGGAAGCCCGGCCAGATCGCGGTCAGCATGTTGCCGCCGCTGGCGGGGCGCGAGAACACCGCGACGGTGATCTTCCACTCGCCCTGGCGCAGCACCTTCTGCAGGTTCTGCATGATGGCGAGGTTGCACGACACGCCGGTCACGTTCCATTGCTCCTCCAGAGCGCGATAGACGCGCTCGAGATCGGAGGAGGGCTTGTGCATGTCGGGCTCTTCGACCTCGATAAAATAGAGGCGGGTCGCCGGATTCATGTCGATGGCGCGCGTCTCGGCCCGTTTGCGCACCACCTGCTTGTGCACCTGGCTCTCGGGCGGCACGTCGATGACGGCATCGCCCAATAGTTTGGTCTGGCAGGAAAGCCTGCGCCCGGCGATGAGCCCGCGCTTGTCGTCATAGCGCTTCTCGACGGCCGAGAATTCGGAGAGATGCGCAGCACTCGACCTGATCCCATGCTTGGCGAATTCGCCTTCGCCGATGGTGATCTGGCAGCGCCCGCAAATGGCGCGCCCCCCGCAGACAGAATCGATATCGACGCCGAGTGAGCGCGCTGCCTGCAGCACCGGCGTGCCCAGCGGAAAGCGTCCGCGCTTGCCGGACGGCGTGAAGACGATCAATGCATCGTCGGGCGTCGTATCTGCCATGTCGCTTATCCGCGCCGGCGCCGGCGCTCCTCGCGGGCGCGGCGGCGGGCCTCGACATCTTCACCGGAGGCGCCGGTCGAGCCGTCGCCGGCGGACTGCGAAACCGCCGACGGCGTCGACATCTCGCGGAACTTGTTCGTCCACACCCTGCAGTTCCGGTCGGTGCCGTTGAGCACATTGGCAGCGAGGATCGCATGCATGTCTTCGTCATGCAGGGGATTCATGATCGCCGAGGTCATTCCATGCGACGCCGCCATGGCGAGGAAATAGCCGGTGAGCACGCGCCGGTTCGGCATGCCGAAAGCGATGTTGGAAGCGCCGCAGGTTGTGTTGACCTTGAGCTCCTCGCGCAGGCGCCTGACCAGGCGGAACACCTGCTGGCCGGCGGTACCCATGGCGCCGATCGGCATGACGAGCGGATCGACGACGACGTCTTCCGGCTTGATGCCGTGATCGGCGGCGCGCTGCACGATCTTCTTCGCCACCTCGAAGCGCACATCGGGATCTTCCGAAATGCCGCTCTCGTCATTGGAGATGGCGACCACCGGCACGTTGTATTTGGCGACGAGGGGGAGGATGGCTTCGAGCTTCTCTTCCTCGCCGGTCACCGAATTGACGAGCGGGCGGCCCTTGGCGGTCTCGAGAGCCACTTTGAGCGCCGCCGTCACCGATGAGTCGATGCAGAGCGGCACGTCGGTGACCGACTGGACGATCTCGATCGTTTGCTTGAGCAGCGGCGGCTCGGTTTCATTGGGATTGACGGCGGTGACGCCGGCATTGACGTCGAGCACATTGGCGCCGGCTTCCACCTGCGCCAAGGCGTCCCTGATGACCGTCTCGAAATTGCCGGCCTGCATCTCGGCCGCGAGCTTCTTGCGCCCGGTGGGATTGATGCGCTCGCCGATGACGCAGAAGGGCCGGTCGAAGCCGATCAGGAATTGCTTTTTTTCAGAAGCGATGAGGGTCTGTGTCATTGAGGTCCTCGTAGAGCAAAAAATCAGGATTTCGCCGCGCCGCCATTGGCGATCAGGGCCTTGAGCCGTTCTTTGTCATAGCTGTGCTCGATATCGGCCTTGGCTTTGTCGGCCTCGGCGGCGAGATCATCGCCCACGGGTACCGGTTCGGCGCGCCGCCAGTCGGCCAGATAGGAGTCGGTATCGGAGGCGCCGCCGCGCATGGCGGCCATGTCGATGGCTTCCTGGAAGCGGTCGGTCAGCATGCGCTTCTCCTCCTTGCGCCCGGCCTTGACCGAGACGGCGGAGGGGATATCGCGCCAATAGGTAATGATGAGATTCGCCATGGGGTGGTCTATGCGCTGTCCTTAAAGTGGGAGTCCGTCCGAAAACGACATTTACCCGATGGAGGCCGAATCCCGAAGCTTGGCGATGGCGTCGGGAGCAAGCCCCAGAACGCGGCGTAAGACATCGTCGGTGCCCTGGCCCAGCGTCGGCGCGGCCCGCGAATATTCGACCGGGGTGCCTGAGAAGCGCACCGGATTGGCCACACCCGGCGTCTTCGTGCCGTCATCTCGGCTAAGCGTGACATTGAGGCCGCGCGCCTGGACCTGGGGATCGGCGAAGACCTGGTCGATAGTGTTGATCGGGCCGCAGGGCACCGCGGCGGCCTCGAGGGCCTGGATCCATTCCGCCGTCTTGCGCCGCTTCATCGGCTCGACCAGCAAGGCGATCAGGGCTTCGCGGTTGCCGACCCGGTCGCGATTGGTGAGGAAGCGGGGATCGTCGGCAACCTCCGGCACGCGGGCGATTTTCGTATATTCGCGGAACTGCCGGTCATTGCCGACGGCGATAATGATGAAGCCATCCGCGGTCGCGAAGGTCTGATAGGGCACGATATTGGGATGCGCATTGCCGAGGCGCTTAGGCGCCGTGCCGCCGACGAGGAAGTTGAGCGCCTGATTGGCGAGCACCGCCACTTGCGTGTCGAGCAAAGCGAGGTCGAGATACTGGCCCTCGCCGGTCTTGTCGCGGTGATGGAGGGCAGCCAGCACGCCGATCGTCGCGTAAAGGCCGGTGAACACGTCGGCGAAGGCGACGCCGGTCTTGACCGGTTCGGCACCGGGCGTGCCGTCGGGCTGGCCGGTGATCGACATGATGCCGCCCATGCCCTGGATCATGAAGTCATAGCCGGCGCGTTGGGCATAGGGCCCGGTCTGGCCGAAGCCGGTGATCGAGCAATAGATGAGCCTGGGGTTGATCGCCTTCAGGCTCTCATAGTCGAGCCCGTATTTCTTGAGGCCGCCGACCTTGAAATTCTCCATGACGATGTCGGAGTTGCGCGCAAGCTCCTGCAGGAGCTTCTGACCCTCGGGCTTCGCCATGTCGATGGCGACCGACTGCTTGCCGCGATTGGCGGAAAGGTAATAAGCGGCGTCGCCATGCGATCCGTCAGGTTTGGTGAGGAAGGGCGGGCCCCAGCCACGGGTGTCGTCGCCTTCGCCGGGTTTCTCGACTTTGATCACCTCGGCGCCGAAATCGGCGAGAATCTGGGTGGCCCAGGGGCCGGCCAGTACCCGGGTGAGATCGAGAACGCGGATATTCTGTAAAGGCCCGGCCATTTAGCGACTCCAAAGAAGAAAGGAGCCCGCTTCTAGCCTCTGGCTCAAGCCCTTGCAAACTAGATGAGCCCGTAGCTCGCCTGGCCCTTCTGCCGGCGCTCGAACCGGTCGAGAACCTCACTGACCCTGAGATGAAGGGCGGTGTCGTAGCTGTCGGGTGGGCGGCCTTCATAGGCGCGCAATTCTTCGACACTGATGCCGGCCTCGCTGGCGAGTTGCCCCTCGGTTATACCGAGGGCGACACGGCGATGGCGGTCGAAGGCGGGTGAGAACCGGTCGACGGATTTATCGGGCATGAGACGCTCCATGCGGACTCTCGAGCCGGCCGGCCGTCCGTCGCCGACTCCTGACATATGCTAACGCGATATGGCGCTCGGACAATCCCCTTTCAATCGACCGGGAGATGGGTTTCCAGGGATTTAATGTTGGGCCGTCGCCCGGGCCCACAGCGGCTCGGCGATAGCGATGCCGTCCGTGCGCGCCAGTGCGAGCTTCTCCTCATATGGATTCTTCGTGCGCTCGCCGCCCAGCGCAAAGGACGGGTCGACCGGGCAGCCGATCCCGATATTCGCCTTTATCGAGAAGGGCACGAGATAGAGCCCGTGGCGGACATTCCGCAGGAACAGCCGGCCGCGTTCTTCGACCAGTCGCGCGATCCGCGGTGCCAGGAATACGCAGGAGATGTCGCGGAGATCGAGACCGAGCACATCGGGCTCGAGGACGGGATGGCGCGCTTCGGCAGGCGTCGTGTCGAGCGCCTCGAACAGGAGGGTGAGCCCCGGATAGGAGCAGGCTTCCAGCCAGGCGCACGCCCAGCCCATCTCGTCCGCGATGTCCGCTTCGCCATTGTGGCGGAGGACGCGGGCCGCCGAGGCCGCAACATCGTCGAAGGAAATCTTAATGGTCATAACGGGGCTCTAGCATGAAATTCCGGCTTGGCCTCAACTTTGCAGTTAGGACAGGCATATTGTCTCAAAACCTGCTACCTGGCGACGAGGCACGCATGCGGGAGAACGCGATGTACAACTATCGGAACTGGCTCAAGATAGTGCTGGTTTCAGCCTTTGTCCTGTTTACCAATTACGGTTTCATCGACCGCATCGCATTGCTCGTCGCGCAGGGTCGCCTCGGCACGATCGCCGGCTTTCTCCTGGTCTGGGTGCTGGCCTTGGCGGCAATCCTGGTCGCGGCCTTCCAGCCCCGCTGGTTCTGGCGGATGGGCTGGGCTCTGATCCTCGCGGCGACGACCGCCGGTGGTGTGGGCTACTTTGCCATCAGCGGATCGGATTTCACGGTATTCGACTTTGTCTCATTATGGAACGCCCGCCATGAAGCTGGACGGGCGGCGGATTTCTACGGACACCAGCTGTTCCTTTCGGCCGGGCTGGTCTTCGTCGCCGGCCTGCTGGCGATCGGTTTCCCCGCACCATTGCGCTCGGCCGGCGCCCGGCGCTGGCTGAACCGCCTGGCGCTTCTGCCCGTTCTGCCTTTCCTGGCCATCGCCGTCATCGTCGCCATGAAGGCCGGCGGCGGTCAGCAGGCCCTGCCGAAACAGTTCACGCCGCTCTCTGTCGCGGCTGTGGCGGCGAGCCGGATCGCCACCCAGGAAAACTATGTCCGCAACCAGGTCGCCTGGACGCCCGATCCGCAGAAGCGGGTGAAGAACATTCTCTTCCTGGTCGATGAGAGCATCCGCGCCGACTATCTCGACTTCACCGCCGGCAACCCCTTCACGCCGAATCTGGCGAAGCTCAAGACGAATTTCGTCGATTTCGGTCCGGCGGCGTCTGGCGGCAATTGCAGCCACTATTCCAACGTCATCCTTCGCAGCGGCGCAAGGCGCGACGACCTCACCGTCAGCGTTAATGAGAGCCCGTATATCTGGACCTATGCGAAGAAGGCCGGATACCGCACCATCTTCGTCGACGCCCAGGGCGCCATCGTCAAGAATCCAGGCCGCCTCACCAATTTCATGACCGTCGCCGAGACGCGCGATATCGATCGCTACGTGTCGCTGAACTATGGGGATCCTGAGCAGGCCGATTTCGAGCTGCTCAAGCTCATCGCCGAGGAGACCAAAGGCGATCAGCCGGTCTTCATCTATGCCAACAAGAACGGCGCGCATTTTCCCTATGACGCCAGCTATCCGAAGGACCAGGCGAAGTTCGGTCCGACCATGACCGAAAGCGGAAGCGAGGACACGATCCACCGGATGGCATCCTATCGCAATTCCATCGCCTGGTCGGTGGATCAGTTCTTCGTCAGCTTCTTCAAGGATCTCGATCTCAGCAATCTGGCGCTGGTCTATACGGCCGATCACGGCCAGGCGCTGGAGAAGGGAGCGCTCACCCATTGCGCCATCGAGAATCCCGACCCGCGCCAGGGGCTGGTGCCGCTGCTCGCATTTGCGAGCGATCCCGATTTGCGCGAGAGGCTGGAAGTTGGAGCCAGGGCCGGATATCAGCGCGCCAGCCATTTCACCATCGTTCCGGCCGTTCTCGAAATGATGGGCTATCGCGGCAGCGATGTCGCGCAATATTACAGTGAGTCGATGCTCACCGCGCCCAAGGGCGATCCCGCTTTCACCAGCGGCGATATCTTCGGCATGTTCTCGAAACAGGTGCTCTGGCACCCGATCGATCTCACCCGTGATTATCGCGAGCCCGAATCCCTGGCTTTGCGTCCCCGTTCCTCCGCCGCATCCATGAGTGTCAGCCAATGAAAGTCATTTCCCGCAAGCCCGGCAAGGTGGAACTCGAGCTGCGCTTCATCCTGCCCAATCTGTTCACCGCCGCCGCCCTGTGCGCCGGCATGACCGCACTCGTTCTTGCCGCCGAAGGGCTGCCGGAACTGGCTGTCCTGTCCGTCATCCTCGCCGCACTCCTCGATGCCTGCGATGGCCGCGTCGCGCGCCTCACCGGCACCACGTCGCGTTTCGGCGCCGAGCTCGATTCACTTGCCGATGTGGTGAGTTTCGGCGCCGCCCCCGCCTTCATTCTCTATTCCTGGGGGCTCGGACAGTTCGGCATGGCAGGATGGCTGCCCTCTCTGGCGCTTGCAACCTGCTGCGCCTTGCGTCTCGCCCGCTTCAATGTGGCCGCGCAGGACGCCTCGGCGCCGGCCTGGATGGCGAATTACTTCACCGGCGTTCCGGCACCTGGTGGCGCCCTCCTGGCCTTGAGCCCCATGCTGGCCGAATTCGCCGGTTTCCTCGGCAATGCCGAGGCATCGCTGCTGGCACTCTTCGTCACCTCGGCCGTGGCCTTCCTGATGATCAGCACCTGGCCGACCTTCTCGGGCAAGTCGCTTGGCCGCAAGGTGTCGCGTCTCATGCTCTTGCCACCGGTGGCTCTGGCCGGCCTCGCGGTCGCGGGCCTGCTTTACTGGCCCTGGGCAACGATGCTGGCGATCGCCGTTCTCTATGCCGCGACGCTGCCGCTGTCGAAGTGGCGCCATGGCGTGCTCCGGGCGCGCGCGTTGACTTGAAGGTCCAGCCTCCGGGCTGGCATGGAGCCAGCCCCGCGAACCCCATTGCCCGATAGTCATCAGCCCGTCATACTACGCTGAAATCAAGGAAGAAGCCGGAACTGCCGGCCAATAATGATGGGCGTTTAAACGGGCCGTGGGAATGGTCCCGCGGCTCCTCGGAGGAAGCAGATGACGATATACGATCCTAAAAAGGCGACTTTGGATCTGGTGCGAGCCGCACAGATGAGCCGCCGTAGCTTGCTCAAGGCAAGCCTCGCTGTCGGCGCGGTCGGACTGACCAGCCCCCTTTATCTCAAGCATGCATGGTCCTCATCGGGTGAACTGTCGATCCTCAACTGGCCCGACGAATTCCCCGATCCGGTGATCCCGGAGTTTGAGAAGGCGACCGGCATCAAGGTTTCGTCGACGCCGTTCTCTCAGAACGAGGAGCAGATCAACAAGCTGCAGGCGACCGGCGGCGAAGGCTTCGACCTCTGTCAGCCGACGATGAACCGCGCCCCGCAATACAAGGACCTCGCGGTGCTGGCGCCTTATGACGCCAACAAGCTGAAGAACGTCGGCAATGTCATTCCCTCGATGCTCGGCAGTGCCAAGGAGCTGTGGGAATGGGAAGGCGGTCTCTACTGGCTGCCGCATGTATGGGGTTCGGAAGCGATCTCCTATCGCACCGATCTCTGGAAAGGCGACCCGGCGCAGATCTCCTACGGCTCGCTGTGGGATGAAGGCGTCAAGGGCCATGTGCAGGGCCGTCCGCATTCCTATCTGCTCAGCATCGGCCTGTGGTGGGACGGGAACGGCAAGATGCCGTCCAATCGCATGCGCGACGGCTACAAGGATGTCGACAGCTTCAAGAAGCTGTGGGATCCCATCCTGGCCTTCGCCATCGAGAACAAGGCCTTCGTCAAGCAGTTCTGGGATTCGGCCGACAACACCAAGTCGGGTCTGATGGAAAACGATGTGTGGATCGGCCTCACCTGGGACGGCCCGCCGATTTCGCTGAAGAAGGAAGGCAAGCCGGTCAACTACACGGCGCCCAAGGAAGGCGCCATCGCGTGGGTCGACGGCCTGTCATTGATGAAGTCGGCCAAGAATGTCGATCAGGCCTATGAGTTCATCAACTTCCTGCAGACCCCGGATTATTCGGCCAAGCTGGCGGAAGGGTCGGGATACAACCCGGTCATCACCGGCGCCGATGCCAAGCTGTCGGATGCGGCCAAGAAGATCTTCCAGGAAGCCTTCCCGGGCGATGCGCTCAAGAATCTCTGGCCCTGGCCGGTTGAGCCGACCTGGTATGCCGAAATCCGCAGCCAGTATGCGGACAAGTTCAAGGCCGCCTGAACGGTCTGATACAAGCAACCGAATGCCGGCCCCGTCGATACATGTCGGGGCCGGAGCTGTTTACTCCATTCGTCATGGCCGCCCTCGAGGCGGCCATCCAGCCCATCCACGTAGCAGTTGCTTGGTGTCGAGGCTGGATGGCCGGGTCGGGGCCCGGCCATGACGAAATGGGGGAGTGTCGCTCGCGCCTCCCGATAGACGTGAGCCCATCTGACCTGATTCAAATCATGTCGGGGCCGGAGCTGTTTACCGCATTCGTCATGGCCGCCCTCAAGGCGGCCATCCAGCCCATCCACGCGTCAGCTGCGTGGTGTCGAGGCTGGATGGCCGGGTCGGGGCCCGGCCATGACGAAATGGGGGAGTGTAGCTCGCGCCTCCCGATAGACGTGAGCCCATCTGACCTGATTCAAATCATGTCGGGGCCGGAGCTGTTTACCGCATTCGTCATGGCCGCCCTCAAGGCGGCCATCCAGCCCAACCACGTAGCAGTTGCTTGGTGTCGAGGCTGGATGGCCGGGTCGGGGCCCGGCCATGACGAGTAGGTGCCATAGACTATGATCCCATGGTCCAGATGACGAATTGTTCTGGACCGTTACGCCGGAACGGTTTTTACTGGCGCCAGAACAGACTTCGAAAAGAAGCGTTTGGGTAGGGCTTGCAGGATAGGGCAGGGGATGAGCGCCGACGTCGAACTCGATCGCGTTACCGTCAGATTTGGTCAGTTTACCGCCGTCAAGGAGGCGTCGCTCAAGATTGCGGGCGGCGAGTTCTTCTCCTTTCTCGGGCCCTCGGGCTGCGGCAAGACGACGATCCTGAGAACCGTTTCCGGCTTCCTCGATCCTTCCGAGGGCGCGGTCCGCATTGCCGGACAGGATATGAGCGGGATCGGCGCGAACAAGCGCCCGACCGCGCTGATCTTCCAGAACCTCGCGCTCTTCCCCCTGATGACGGTCGCCGAGAACATCACCTATGGCCTGCGCGTGCGCGGCATGAACAAGCCCGACCGCCGCCGTCGCGCCGATGAGCTGCTCAATCTCATCGCTTTGTCAGGACAGGGCGACAAGCTGGTGAGCGAGTTGTCGGGCGGCCAGAAGCAGCGCGTCGCCATTGCGCGCGCACTGGCGGTCGAGCCCAAGGTGCTGCTGCTCGACGAGCCCCTGTCGGCGCTCGACCTCAAGCTGCGCCAGCATATGCGCAACGAGTTGCGCGCCATCCAGCAGCGTGTCGGCATCACTTTCATCTACATCACCCATGACCAGGGTGAGGCGCTGACCATGTCGGACCGCATCGCGGTCATGAACAACGGCGTGATCGAGCAGGTGGGTGACGGCAAGGCCGTATATGACTCGCCCGGAACATCTTTCGTCGCCTCCTTCGTGGGAGAGAACAATCCCTTCGCCGGGCGCGTGACCAAGGCCGATAAAACTGGCGCCGTCGTCGAGACGCCTTTCGGCCCGCTGCGCGGCCGCAATCCCGCCGGCGTCAGGGAGGGCGACAAGGCCATTCTCTTTGTCAGGCCCGAAGCGCTGCGGCTTGGCCAGGGCGCCAGGGATGCGACCATCACCTCGACAGTGCGCAATGTCGCCTTCGAAGGCAATGCGACCCACATTTTCCTGAAGGGGGCGGACAAGAAGGACATCACCTTGACCGTCGGGCGTCTCGAGCGGGTCGAGATACCCGAGCAGGGCGTCGAAGCATCGGTCACCTATGATCCTGATCTGGGGCTGGTGCTTCCGGAAGGGAAATTGGCCCGTGAGTAGGCTGCTGGTCTATCTGATCCCGCTGCTCGTCATCGTCGTCTTCATGCTGATGGCGCATTTCGAGAAGCGCCTCGCGCACGACCCCACGCATCGGGGGTTCTTCGAGCGCAACGGCACCGTGCTCGGTATCGTCTTCATCGCGCTGGTCGCCTTCTGGATGCTCTTCCTGGTCGTGCTGCCCTATCTCTACATGGTGCAGGAGAGCTTCCATCCCAAGCTCGTTGCCGCCGAGCGTGGCGGTCCCAAGGACATGCTGACGCTCGAGCAATATCGCTCCTTCTTCATCCAGCCGACCGACGGGGAGGTCAACACTACCCATCTCTGGGCGTTCTTCTTCTCGCTCGCGGTCTCCGCCGCCGTGACGGTCCTGAACTTCGCCATCTGTTATCCGCTCGCCTATTACATGGCGCAGGCCGGCAGCGTTCAGAAGGTCCGCCTCCTGATGCTGGCGCTGATTGTGCCCTATTGGGTGAACGAGATCCTGCGCGCCTTCTCGCTGCGCCTGCTGCTCGCCAGCAAGGGTCTGATCAACCAGGCGCTGATGGGGCTCGGCATCACCGATGCGCCCGTCGATTTTCTCGGCAGCAATGTCGGCCTCTATGTCGGCCTGTCCTATGCTTATCTGCTGGTGATGATGTTCCCGCTCTATAACGCGGTGGAGAGTCTCGACAAGAACCAGATCGAGGCGGCGCGCGACCTGGGTGCCCCCTGGTGGCGCATCCACAAGGATGTGGTCATCCCCTATGCCAAGCCCGGCATCGCCTCCGGCTGCACCATGGTCTTCATGCTCTCGGCGGGATCGCTGGCCGCACCCCAGTTCCTCGGCGGACCGAAGACCTTGTGGTTCACCTCGATCGTCTATGACTTCTTCTTCCAGGCTTTCAACTGGCCGCGCGGCGCCGCCTACGCCTTCCTGCTGCTCGCCGGCTGTATCGCGCTGGTGATGCTGATGCTGCGTCTCTTCAAGGTCAGCCTCGGGGAGACGATAAGATGAGTTCGCGCGCCATCATCAAGGTGATGATCGGGTTCTACGTCGTCCTGTTCTTCGCCTATCTGTTCGGGCCGCTCCTGGTCATGAGCATCACCGCCTTTAACACGCCTTCTTATCCGAGCGCCTATCCCTTCGAGGGCTTCACGCTCGACTGGTTCGTCAAACTGTGGAACCACCGGGCCATGATGGAGGGCCTGGTGAATTCGGTCATCATTGGCATCGGCGTCATCTGCGTGTCGGTGCCGGTCGGGCTCGCCGCGGCGATTGTGATGAACCAGATCTACTACCGTGCGCGCTCGCTCTATTATCTGGTGACGGTGTCGCCCGTGCTCACCCCGGGCGTCATCATCGGCATCTCGACGGTGATCTTCTGGCGCGACTTCTCGGAACTGACCGGCACGCGCCCGCTGCTCTACAAGGGCATCGTGCTGTCGATATTCGGCCAGGCGAGTTTCATCGCCGCCTATTGCCTGCTGATCATCATGGCCAGGCTCCAGCGTTTCGACCGCGCCCAGGAGGAGGCCGCTCTCGATCTCGGCGCCAGCTATCCGCAGGTCTTCTGGCATATATTGCTGCCGTTCCTGCGGCCGGCGCTGATCTCGGCCGCCGTCATCGCCTTCCTGTCGTCCTTCGAGAACTACAACACGACGACCTTCGCCATCCTCGCCGACAAGACGCTGGTGACGGTGCTGGCGGGCGAGGTGCGGCAGGGTACGACGCCGGCTCTGTCGGCGCTGGCCGTCATCATCATCACGATTTCGCTGTTGGGCGCCATCGCCTATGAAGTGATGAAGCGGCGGGAGGAGCGCCAGAGCGCCCGGATCGCCGAACGGGCCAAGCTCGCCGAGCGCGGCGAGCTGGCGCCCGGAGATGCCGCGCCGGCGCCGGCGTAAGGCCTATTCAAGCAATGTCGTCTGGAAGCGGGCTGCGCTTGTATCCGGTGATCATGGCCCGGACGAGATTCTCCCGATGCCGGAAACTCGCCAGCACGACGCCTGCAACATGCAGGCCCACCAGTCCCAGCAGTACATTGGCGAGCGTCTCATGCAATTCTTTCAGCCATTCGACTCCCCAGTAAGTGTCTGTGGTCATGAGCCAACCCGTCAGGGCCAGCGCCGCCATCATGGCAAGTAGCGCGATCACCATGACGGCGCCCATGGGATTGTGGCCGAGATAGCGTCTCTCGCGACCGGAGATGGCATCTCGCGCATAGGCGGCCGTTGCGAGCGGGCCGCGAAGGAACTGGCCGAAGCGGGCGTAGCGCGGCCCGACCAGTCCATAGAATACGCGGAAAGCGACGAGTGCGGCGGCCGCATAGCCCGCCCATTCGTGAAGATCCTTCACGTCGTCGCCGGTGAGCCACGCCACCGCGAAGCTGGTGACGAGGCTCCAGTGAAAAAGGCGAAGCAGCGGATCCCAGACTTTGACGGTGGCGTTTGTCATCTCAGCCCTCGTCTTCCTTGTCGGAACCGACCGGCTCGAGAGTCTTCGGGTTGAAATGGGCCTCGATCTTCGAGCCCTTGGCATCAACCGCATAGACTTCGTAGCAGCCGTCCTCCGTCTTGAGCGATCTGACGTCCCAGCCCATGGCCTTGAGCTTGCCGGCGAGCGCTTCGCGCGGCTGCCATTCAGCGTCGGGCACATCGCATTTCTCCCCGGCATGGGCGATGCCGGCGAGAGTCAATGTGCCGATGAGAGCGGTAAGGATCTTGAGTCTCACGATAAGTCTCCGATGGTTATTGCGAACAGCGTCCTTCTGACGCGCCAACCTGACAGCGACCTGAAAGATCGGTATTTTTGTCCGGCAATCGGCCGGGTCCGGTTCAGCTTGCTGTCAGCTTCGATCGGCAGGTTTCGCTCTCGGCCAATCGGGGAAGTCCGTGAGAATCCTGCTCATCGAGGATGACAAGGCGATCGGCGGCGGGATACGCGATCACGCCGTAGCAGACGGCCACGCCGTGGATTGGGCGACAAGCCTCGCCGAAGCCTGGGCCTGCAAGGACGTCGCCGACTTCGGGCTTGTGCTGCTCGACCTCAGCCTGCCCGACGGCAGTGGCAGAGCCTTCCTGGAGGCATTGCGGGCGCGAAAGGACCTGACGCCGGTCATCATCCTCACGGCGCGCGACCAGATATCCGATCGCATCGCCGGATTGAACAAGGGAGCCGACGACTATCTCGTCAAGCCGTTCGACCTCGGCGAGCTTTCGGCCAGGATCCATGCCGTGGCCCGTCGCTATGGGCAGGCGACCGCGCCCGTCTTCACCTGGGATGGCGTCGTGATCACCCCGGCCGAGCGCCGGATCGTCCGGGATGGGAAGGCCGTCGAACTGACGGCCCGCGAATGGGCGGTTCTCGACCGGCTTCTGCTGCGTCCGAAGGCGATCGTGTCCAAGGTGCAGATCGAGGAGGCGCTGTACGCCTTTGGCGCCGAAGTCGAAAGCAACACGGTCGAGGTCTATGTGAGCCGGTTGCGCAAGAAGATCGGGCATGGCCTCATCGTCACCGCCCGCGGTGTCGGTTATCGGCTGGCGCCTCAGGACGGGACTCCATGACTCGGCGGCTGATCCTTTGGCTCACAGCGGCGACCATTCTCTATTGGCTCGCCGCAGCGGGATTCGGCGTTCATGTGATGCGCGGTGAGTTCGACGAGGTCTTCGACACCACACTTCAGGAGACCGCGCAGCGTCTGCTGCCACTCCTGAACACGGCGAATGTCGAACGCGACGACTCGTTGAACCTGCCCCATCGCGAGGAATATCTCACTTACCAGCTCCGTACCGGCGACGGCCGGGTGCTGCTGCGCTCCCACGACGCGCCGGCGGCAGCCTTCACCGCCCCGTTGGAGCCCGGTTTCCACGACACGCCGAATTACCGCATCTACACCGAAGCCGACACCGCGCAGGGGCTATTCCTGCAAGTGGCGGATCCGCTCGATCATCGCCGCGAGGCGGCGGCGGAAGGATCTTTCACGCTGATCCTCCCGATGCTCCTGCTGGCGCCGCTCAGCATCATCGCGATCTGGTTCATCGTATGGCGTGCCTTGGCGCCGATCGCGGTGTTGCGCGACGAGATCGGACGGCGCGACGGTACGAATCTCGCAGCCTTGGCGCCCGGCAAGATACCGCCGGAGCTCAAAGGGATTGTCGCATCCGTCGACCGTCTGCTGGAGCGGCTGCGGGCCGCGCTCGCCGCCGAACGCGAGTTTGCCGCCAACAGTGCTCACGAACTGAGAACCCCCATCGCCGGGGCGCTGGCCCAGACGCAGCGCCTGCTGGCGGAGCTCCCTGAGGGTTCCGCCCGTAAACGGGCGTTTCAGATCGAAGCCTCCCTCAGCGCGCTCGGGCGGCTTGCCGAGAAACTCCTCCAATTGGCGCGCGCCGAGGCCGGCATCGGCTCATCCGCGGACGAGGTCGATCTCCTGCCCGTCGTCAGGCTCGTCGTCAGCGACTTTCAACGGTCGCAACCGTCGTCGGGGCGCCTTCATCTGGCTGATTCCGGCGGCGCCGAACTCATCTGCCGGGTCGATGTCGATGCCTTCGCCATGGCGCTGCGGAATCTCATCGAAAATGCTCTGCTTCACGGCGATGGCGGTGAAGTGCGCATATCGTTTGCGCCGCCCGGCACGATTTCAGTCGTCAATGGCGGCAAGATCGTCCCCGCGCACAAGCTTCAGGGCTTGAGGCAACGCTTCAAGCGTGGCGAGACTACCGGCGATGGAAGCGGCCTTGGCCTCGCGATCGCCGAGATGCTCGTTCGGCAGATGGGCTGGCGCCTCGAGCTGCTGTCGCCCGCCAGCGGACGCCGCGATGGATTCGAGGCCCGGCTCATCGTTGGTAAGAATCTCTAGTGCCAGGTCCCGCGTTCGGCCTCGGGCGCCATGTCGGCGGGACGGCGGTTGAGGAATGCGTCCATATGCACGAGCACCTTATCGGGGCCGGCATGCACCACAGCATACATCGGCGGCTCGTCGCTGTAGATCGTCGGCACCGAGCCGCCGACCAGCGGCAGCTGATGTACGAGGCTCGGCGGCGCCGAAAAACTCATGCCGTGGAACTGGCCGCTGATCGGGCGATGGGCATGGCCGAAGAAGATGTGCCGCACCTGGCCTGAGGGCAGGAGAGCGAGAAAGTCCTCCGCGTCGTCGAGCATGATCAGATCCATGAGATCATGGGCGATGGAGAAGGGCGGATGATGCATGAAGACATAGACCGGTCGATTGCCGGCCCGCGCCAGCTCCGTCTTGAGCCAGGCCTTGCGCTGATCGCAATAGAGCCCGGCGGAGGAGGGCGGCCCCTTCAGCGTGTCGAGCATCAGGAACACGGCGTCGTCATGCGCGAAGGCGCTCTGCACGAAGCCTGCCTCATCGCGCGGACCTTCCGGGAAGACCGAGAGGAATTGGCTGCGATCGTCGTGATTGCCGAGCAGCAGATGCGTCGCGATCGGGAAATCGGCGAGGCGCGCCTTCAGCTGGCGATAGGCCAACAACTCGCCGCGCTCGGCAAGGTCGCCGCTGATCACCACGAAGGCCGCGTCGCGGTGGAACCGGACGATGTCGTCGAGGCAGGCCTCGAAACGGGCAAAGGGATCGAGCCCCAGAGCTTGTCGCCCTTTGGCACGAGATGCAGGTCACTCACATGGATGAATTTCACAGGGGCTGTCACTTGGCTTTCTTCTCCGGCTTTATACGGGAATCGCGAAGGAGTCCGGCCGCCTCGATGATCGGATAAGCGGCCGAGACGATATGCGAATTGATGCGGTGCAGATCGCGGATGATGTCGACGAAGAGCGCGCTCTTGCGCAGTGAGGCGCCCTTGGCCTTGCCGCTTTCGCGGAAATGCTCGTCGATGATTTTGTTCTCGAGGGAGCGGAAAGTGTCCTTCTGCTCGATCAGCCGCTTGGCGCCTTCGACGTCGCTCGAGGTGAGCACGCCGGTGGCAAGCCGCAGCGATTGGCTGATGATGAGGCAGAGGTCGTCGAGCGAGGCATGCTGCTTGACGGTGAAGGTGATCGCGAGCTTGGCCTTCGCCTTGATCCGGTCCGCCAGGTTGAGATGGATGACATCGCCCGCATGCTCGAGATTGCTCGCATAGAGCATGATCTCGAGCGCCCGCTTCGTGTCGGCCTTTTCGAGCTCCGCCTGGGTCAGGTCGGACAGGTAGCCATGCACTGAGCTCTGATAGCGGTTGAGCCGCTCGTCGAGAGCCTTGAGCTCTTTAAGCTTCTCCAGACTGCTGCTGCGGAGCGCGACGATGGCCGTGTCGAACATGCGGTCGAGCAATTCGCTCATGCGCACGGTCTCGATCGCCGCATTGGAGAGGGCGACGCTAGGCGTCGAGAGCGCCATCTGGTCGAGATAGCGCGGCTGGCTCAGATTGTCGGGAGCCTGCTTCTGGTCGGGCACGATCCTGGCCATGAGGCGCGAGACCTGCCGCGTGAAAGGCAGATAGATCAGGGCGGCGAGGAGGTTGAAGCCGGCATGGAAGGCGACCGCCTTCTCGATGACGCCGAACGGCAGCTCCATCACATAGGGGGCGATGCGGCCGACAAAGGCGAGCAGGACCACCGAGACGGTGCCGCGGCAGAAGAGATTGGCGAGCGGCAAGCGCCGGCCTTCCGGCGGCATCTGGAGGGTGGCGGTGACGGCCGGCAGGCCGCCGCCGAAATTGACGCCCAGGATGAAACTCAAGGCGCCGGTGATGTCGAGGCTGCCATTGGCGAGGAAGGAGGCGATGAGCAGGATGACGGCGAGCGTCGAATGGCAGAGCCAGGCGAGGAGGGCGCCCACCAGGAACGCGAGGAGCGGCTCGCGGCCGATGGCGGTGAGCGCCTCATGGAAGAGCGTCGCCTCGCGTAGAGGCGCGGTGGCCCCGACGATGAGCTTGAGCGACAGGAACATGAGGCCGAAGCCGATGAGGATGCGGCCGAGATTATGGGGGCGGAACTCGTTGGAGGCGGTGAAGGTGACATAGCCGGCGAAGAGAAGCAGCGGCGACACCCACAAGGCATAAGAGCTGCTGGAGGCGAAGACGGCGGAGACGAGCGCCGATCCGACATCGGCGCCGAGCAGCACGGCGAGGCCGATCGAGGTACCGATGGCGCCCGAGGCGGCGAGGCCGGCGACGATGAGGGCCATCGCGGTGGCGCTGCCCAGGGCCGCCGTTGCCATGCCGCCGGCCAGGAAGGCCGACGCGCCATTGCCGAGCCGCTGCTGGATGAAGTGCTTGAGCCGGTCGCCCCAGCCGCGCATGATGCCGGTGCGCACCATGCGCACCCCCCACAGCAGAATAGCAACGCCGCCGAGAAGCTCAATGATGACTGTCGTCCCGGCTGTCATCTGGTTCAATCTCCCTCCGCCGCGCGAAGCGCGGGGAGGGTGGACGCCCGCAGGGCGGACGGGTGGGGTGTCTCCACCGTCAGGCGTTCAACCATTGTTTTGATCAGCGTGCAGGAGTCATGCTTGAGAGATTTCCCTTGCGCGGACACCCCACCCGTCGCGCGTTCCGCGCGCCACCCTCCCCGCCTTCGGCGGCGGAGGGAGGAACGGGAAATGACCCTCAATTCGGCCAGGGCAGCGACCAGGTTTTCACATTCGTGTAGAATTTCATCGCCTCCAGGACGCCTTCTTTGACGCCGTTTCCGGAGTCCTTGATACCCCCGAAGGGAGACATCTCGATCCGGTAGCCAGGCACTTCCCAGATATTCACGGTGCCGACCCTTAGTCCTTCAATGAATCGGGTGATGCGGTCAAGCCGGTTGGTGCACACGCCGGAGGAAAGCCCGAAGGGTGTCGAATTGGAGATCCGCATCACCGCCTCGTCGTCATTGGGCACGCGCACGATCGGGATGATCGGGCCGAAGGTCTCCTCGAAGACGAGCTCGGATTCATGCGGCACATGGTCGACCGTGATCGGGGGCAGCAGCGCTCCCTGGCGGCCGGGATGATAGAGTACCTTGGCGCCCTGTTCGGCGGCGAGGTGGACGCGCTTCTCGAACAGAGCCGCCGCCTCTTCATGCACGACGGTGCCGAGATCGGTCTCGGGCGCCATGGGGTCGCCAAATTTGATCTTCTTCGCCTTCTCCAGCACCAGGGGCACGAACCTGTCGGCGATACGCTCCTGCACCAATATGCGCTTCACCGCGGTGCAGCGCTGGCCGGAATTGCGTGTGGCGCCCTGAACGGCCAGCTCGGCGGCCTTGTCGAGGTCGCTGTCCGAGAGGTCGTCGAGCACGATCAGCGGATCATTGCCGCCGAGCTCGAGCGCAGCGCGCCGGTAGCCGGCCTTTTCGGCGATGATCTTGCCGACCCTGACGCCGCCGGTGAAGGTGATGATATCGATGTCGCCATTGGTCACCATCTCTTCGCCGATGTCCTGCGGCCAGCCGGTGACGACCTGGAACATTTCGGGCGGCAATCCCGCTTCATAGAGGATGTCGGCCAACGCGATGGCCGTGAGAGGGGTCAGCTCGGTCGGCTTGCACACGACGCAGTTGTTGGTGGCGATGGCCGGCGCCACCTTGTGGGACACCATGTTGAGCGGATGGTTGAAGGGCGTGATCGCCGAGATCACGCCTATGGGCTCGCGCTTGGTGAAGATCTTGCGCGCCTTGCCTTGCGGGGTGAGGTCGCAGGAGAAGATCTGCCCGTCATCGAGAATGGCGAGCTGGCCGGCGAGCGAATAGACGTCATAGGCCCGGCCGCATTCATAGAGCGAATCCTTCTTCGACAGCCCAAGCTCGAGGGTGATGAGGTCGGAGAGCTGGTCGCGCCGGTCGCGGATGAGCTCGGCGGTGCGGAACAGGATCTGCTGGCGCTCATAGCGGGTGAGCTTCGGGGTGAAGTTCCGGGCGATGGAGAAGGCGCAGGCGGCGTGCTCCGGCCGTCCCGCCGGCACCGTGCCGATGATCTCGCCGGTATAGGGATAGTGAACCGGAACCACGTCTTCCGTCTCGATCCGCTTGCCGCCGATCCGCATGGATTCCGTGATGACTTTGCGCGTGGGCGTGATCTTGTTCATGGGTGTTGGTCTCACTGCATTTCCCCTCCCCCTTGCGGGGAGGGGTTGGGGGTGGGGGGCGGTCGGCGCCGTCAGGCCGCTTTCTCTCGACCGGCGGCGATGTGATTGCAGCCGATGGCGAAGGCGTCGAAATTGCGCAGCGTGCCGGCGAGGCCCTGGGTCTTGCGGTTGACGATGATCGGGATTTCCTGCTCGCTGAGCCCGCCATGCGAGCGCAGCGGCTCGGTGAGGCCCGACAGATCATGCTTGTCGCGGCTGGTGCCGATCACCTTGCTGTGGGTCTTGCCGCCCGAGACGACGATGAGATCGCCCATACGGTCTTCCGGCAGCTCGAAGCGGGCTGAGCCCTCCTGGCGGCCGAGCACCACGTCGATGCCGGGCTGGCTGGCGATGAAGGCGAGGACGTCGCTGGCTTCGGGGCCATAGAGATAGACGGTGGCGAAGGAGCCGAGCGCCCCGTGGTGAACGACGTAAGGATCGGTGATCGGCAGGATCACCTTGGTCTTGCCGGCTCCGAACCGAGTGTCCAGCACGTCCTGGAGGAAGATCACATCGGGCTCGCCATTGGCCAGATGCTTGTCCTTCATGCCATGGTCGGCGACGATCACCACGATGGCGCCGAGCGCGTCGAGCGCGCCCAGATAGCGGTCCATCATGGCGTAGAAGTCGTTGGCCCTGGGCGTGCCCGGCGCGTGCTTGTGCTGGATATAGTCGGTGGTCGACAGATACATGAGATCGGGCTTCATCGACTTCAGCAGCTCGACGCCCGCCGCGAACACGAATTCGGAGAGTTCGGCCGAATAGACATCCGGCACCGGCAGCCCGGTGAGCCGGCGCGCGTCCTCGATGCCATTGTCGGCGAGCGTCGCCTTGTCGGCCTTCTCGGAAGAGAAGCAGACGGCGCTGCCGTCGAAAACGAGACCCTTGCCGAGCAGGAGACGCAGCTTGTCCTTGGCCGTGACCACCGCGACCTTGGCGCCGGCCTTCTGGAAAGCCGCGAAGATCGTCGGCGCCCTGAGCCATCTGGGGTCGTTCATCATCACCTCGCGTCCCGTTTCTGGATCGATGAGGTAGTTGCCGCAAATGCCGTGAACGGCGGGCGGGCGCCCGGTGACGATCGACAGGTTGTTGGGATTGGTGAAGCTCGGCATGGCGGAAAGGCCGAGGCGGCTCTCGCCCTTGGCCGTCATCGCATCGAGATGCGGCATGAGGCCTTGCCGGCGCGCGCGCTCCATATAGGCCGCTTCGCTGCCGTCGCAGCAGACAACCACCAGCGGGGTTTCCGGCCAGGCATAGGTCCGGCCGTTGACCGTTACGGATTTTCGATTCTGGATCATGAGGTTGGCTCGTTTTCCGGACTCTATCTCTTAAGATTCTAACGGATGCATGTCGGCGACCTTCATCTCGGCCAGGACGTCGCGGATGGCGGCCAGCGCGCCGCGGATCACCGCCTCGTCGATCTGTCCGATCGTGCCGATGCGGAAGCTCGGCCGCTTGGTGAGCTTGCCTGGATAGATCGCATAGCCGCGCTGGCGCAGAGCCTCGTAGAACGTCTCGAAATGGAAATTGGGATCGCGCGGGGTGAGGAAGGTCTGGATGATCGGGCCGGCCTCGTCGTCGCTGAGCAGCGTCTCGATCCCCATGTCGCGCATGCCCTTCACCAGCAGCTCGGCATTGTGCTTGTAGCGGGCGGACCGGGCCGGGAGACCGCCGGCATGGGCGTATTCCTGCAGGGCCTTCTGGAAGGCGACGAGCGCATGGGTAGGCGGCGTGAAGCGGAACTGGCCGGTGCGCTGAAGCACCGTCCACTGCTCATAGAGATCGAGCACCGTCGAATGGCAGTGGCCTTCACTCTCCTCCAGGACCGTGCGCTTGACCAGCACATAGGCGAAGCCCGGCACGCCCTCGATGCATTTGTTGGAGGACGAGACCATCACGTCGATGTTCCAGCCGGTCATGTCGATGGGAATGGCGCCGAAGGAGGACATGGCATCGACCATGATGGTCAGCGCCCGGCCCTGGACGGCTTTGCAGATCGCCTCGATGGGATTGATGATGCCGGACGTCGTCTCGCAATGGACGAGCCAGAGATGGCTGATGGTGCGGTCGGCATTCAGAGCGGCGACGACGTCCTCAGGGGTAGGCGCCTCGCTGTCGCCCTTGTCAAGTGTCACCACGGGCCGGCCGAGGCGGTTGAGGATCTTGGCGGCTCGCTCGCCATAGGCGCCGTTGCACACGACCAGCGTCTTGTAGCGCTTGGTCGGGCAGAAGCTGCCGAGCGCCGCCTCGATGGCGAAGGTGCCGGAGCCTTGCATGATCACGCACTCATAGTTCGGTCCGCAATGCGCGAGATCGAGCAGGGAGACGCGTATCCCCTTGACGATCTCGCGGAATTCGACGTCGCGCGATCCGTAATCGGCGAGCATCGCGATCTTCACCCCGCGCGAGGTGGTCAGCGGCCCGGGCGTCAGGAGATAGGGCATGTCCTCCTGGCCCTCGGGGCCGTTGAAGGTGGGAATGAACGACGCGGAAAGAGCGGTGGCGGGGGTCATGCGGGGAGAGCCTCGGGTAATTGCCTGTGCGGTCATCTCGCGCCGGCGCTATACATAAGTCAAATCGTAAGAACATATATTGAATATAAGTCTGACTTATGTAAGTTTGCGGACATGCGCTATGCCCAGCTGAAGGCCTTTCACGCGGTTGCAGTGAACGGCGGTTTCTCCAAAGCCGCCGGGAGGCTGGCGCTCACCCAGCCGGCTATCTCCGATCACATCCGTAAGCTTGAGGAAGCCTATGGGGCGGAACTTTTCCTGCGCCGTCGGGGCGGCGTCGAGCTCACCGCTTTCGCGCGCAAGCTTTTCGCGGTGACCGAGCGTATGTTCGAGGCGGAAGCCGAGGCGCTGGAGCTTTTGTCGCGCGCCAAGGGGATTGAAGAGGGGACCCTGAGCATTGGCGCCGACGCGGCCACGCATGTGCTGCCGCTCGTCCGCCGATTCCTGGAGCGCTATCCAAAGATCCAGGTTCGGCTCGTGGCCGGCAATTCGGCCCAGCTCCTCGAGCGGCTCCACCGTTTCGAGATCGACTTCGCCGTCATCGCCGAGATGCCGCCGCAGCCGACCTATCACACGGAGCTGCTGCGCGACGACGAGATCAAAGCCTTCACCGCGGCGACCCATCCTTTCGCCAGGCGAGCCGAGATTTCGCTCGCCGAGTTCGCCCAACAGCCGGTCGTCCTGCGCGAGGTAGGCTCAGCCACCCGCGGCCTGCTCCTCACCGAAATCGCACGGCGCTCGCTTGCGCTTGCCAATGTCATGGAGATCGAAAGCCGCGAGGCGGCGCGCGAGGCGGTGGCGGGCGGCATGGGGGTCGGCATCATTTCGAGTGCCGAGATCGTGCCGGATGCCCGGCTCCACATGCTGCGCTTCAGCGACTGGCAGGCGACCATGAGCGAATGGCTCGTCTGTCTTGCCGCGCGTGCCGATCTTCAGATCATCCGCGCTGTACTGGGGCTTCTGCGGCGCAGATCACGGTGAGTTTGGATTGAGGCAATCAAAACTCATAAACGTGATCGGATAGGCTTGTGGTCGGGCTTGACCTGACCATGCGAAGCGGTTTTCGGATAATCCGATGCGCAAATCAAAGAGTTAGAGCGCCGAGCCGATTCTACGAGAGCGTCCGGCGCGCTAGCCGCAGGATTCATGCGAATGACGCGTCTCGCGCTATCGCAGATCGCGTCAAAATTGAGTCGTTTAAGTTACGAAGTCAGCGAACTGAGCGCGCGATCTCGCCCGACGGCGAGCGCTGTCTCATTGGTTGCGCATACGCATCCCGGGCATGTCTGACACGTGTCGAGGTGATGCCTGCCTAACCGTCAATTCTCACCAAGTTGAGAAGTGACTTCGAGCAGAATTGGTATAGAGTGAACGCCATGGCTCAGAAATTCATCGCCGCTTGCGTTCAGAACTGCGCAACGCCGGATGTCGAGGCCGACATCGCCATTCTGGCGAAGCTGGTCGATAAAGCAGGCGCTCAAGGGGCGTCCCTGATCGCCCTTCCCGAATATTGCGCGGGCCTCGATGCCAGGGACGGCACGCTGCACCCCTTCGCCGTGCCGGAGAGCGATCATCCGGTGCTGCCGGCCATGGCCCAGCTCGCCAGAGCCTATAAGGCCTGGATTCTTGTCGGCTCGATCGGCGTAAAGGCTGCCGACGGCCGGATCTACAATCGCGGCTATATGCTGGCGCCCGACGGCGTGATCGCGGCGCGCTATGACAAGATCCATATGTTCGATGTCGATCTCGGTGACGGCCATAGCTACCGGGAGTCCGCCACCATCGTGCCCGGCACGGAAGCGGTGCTCTCGCCCTGCATCGGCGGGCCGATCGGCCTGTCGATCTGCTATGATCTGCGCTTCGCGTCGCTCTATCGCACGCTGGCGAAGGCAGGTGCCCAGATGCTGGCGGTGCCGGCGGCGTTCACCCGCATCACCGGGAATGCCCATTGGCATATCCTCAACCGTGCGCGCGCCATCGAGAACGGTGCATATGTGATCTCGCCGTGCCAGTATGGAACGCTCGCCGGCGGCTCCGAATGCTACGGTCACTCCTTGATCATCGACCCCTGGGGCCGGGTGCTGGCTGATGGGGGCGAGAGCGAAGGGGTGATCACCGCCGAGATCGATCTCGCCGAAGTAGCCAAGACGCGCGGCCGCATCCCCTCGCTTGCCCATGACCGGCCCTTCACGATCGAGATGGTCGTGCCGGCGGTGGCTGCGGAGTAGGAGCGTCGGCCTGAGGCGACGCGGCCCTTCATTTGAATGAACCGGTAATCAATTGCTGTGAGCGGCCACCACCGCCGTGACATTGTTGCGGTGCACTGCCTCATAGGGCGCGAAGTAGTTCACCCATTTCGCCTGCAAGGGGCCGGCGATGAGCGTCGCGAGATCGGCCGCGCGCAGCTCCGGCTCTCCGACGCAGCGCTTGAGCATGCGGATATATTGTTGGGTCGCGCGGATGAGAGGCTTCTCGTAGCCGCCCGCCGAGATGACGAGCGGGTCGCCGTGATTGGGCAGGATGCGCGCGATGTTCCAGCTCCACAAACGATCGAGCTCGGCCAGGTGCGCATCGAGGGCGCGCGGCTCCGACACATAGGTTACGGTGTCTTCGAGCGTGTCGCCGGCGAACAGCAGGCCCAGTTCCTCGATATGGAGAAGCGTGGCATCGTCGCTGTGGATATTGGCGTGGCGCAGATTCACGTCCAGTCGCCCCACCTCGAGTCGCAGATGGTCCTCATAGACGGTCTGGGGCAGAAAAAGGGGCGCGATAGCCGGCGGCCCGTCACAGACGCCGGCCTCGATCGCGGCGCGGTTGCGCTCGAGATGCTGCAAGGTGAGCGCGTGCGCGATGATCTCGCAATCGGCGAAGGCTTCGTTGCCGGCCACATGATCAAGATGATGGTGGCTTAGCACGACGCGGATGCGCTTCGTGCCCATGCGATCGAGGAACGTCCTGATCTTGCGCGCATGAGCGGGCGACAGATGCGTGTCGTAGACGAGCGCATCGTCCTCATCGACAAGCGCGTAGCTGGCGATGCCGAGCGCGAAACCGCCGTCGTCGAGCCAGTTCTCCGCTTCCGAATGGAGCCGGACATCGGGGACGCGTCCGTCATAGAATGCGTAGACGAAGGGGAGTGGCTTCAATACGCGCAGGTGCGCGATCGTGTTCTCTGCGATCATGTGGCCTTGCGAGCTCTGGAATTATCAGGCGAGGGTCTTGGTCGTTTCCAGTTCGTCATAGGCCTTTTGGATGCGGATGAACATGGCGTTCATGTAGTCGCCGACTTCCTTCGGCACATCCTTGCTGGCGAGCTTGTCGGGATGATAGAGCCGTGCCTTGGCGAGATAGGCGGCGCGCACTTCGCCGGCATTGGCGCCGCGGTCGATGCCCAGCGTGTGATAGGGGTCGAATGCGGCGGGGCTGACGGTGCGGCGATAGAGATGATCGGTGCGCGGCATGTCGAGAGCCGCGATCATCGCAATGGAGCGCTTGCCGATCATCGCCACGGTGTTGTCGCGCTTCTCGAAATCAATGAACTGATCGGGATTGTTGAGAAGGTCGCGCAGCTTCTGCGCTGTTGCCAGGAAGACATGGCCGTTGAGCACCTCGCCCGTAGCGAGCGTCAACGTTACCGCGACGCGCTGGCGTTCTGCTTCGCTTGATCCAAACATCGGCGATTCCCCGGATACTTTCTATTCCGGGAGATTGCCCGATCAGCGCCTATCGAACTATTATAATTGTCGTTAAAATTTAATCGGTTTGGTTTACGCCGCAGCGGCGCGCCCCCGCCTCATATAGTCGTCGAGCCATTGAGTGCGATAGCCATCGCCTTGCCAGAGCACGGGAAAATAGCTTTCGTCCATCTCGGTCGAGTGGGCCTTCTTGTAGCGCGAGTAAATATAGCTCACTTCGCGCGGATGAAATTTCGCTGTGGAGGAGATGCAATGGGCGATGACCGAGCGGCGCGGATTGCTGCCCTTGTTGTCGCGCGAGCCGTGCCAGGTGCGTCCGTGGTGGAACACCGCCGTGCCTGCCGGCACCTCGACCGGCACGATCTCGTAGTCTTTGGCGCCCGCCGCTTCCGCAGCCGGCTTGAGATCGGCGAGCGCGTCGTCGGGCGCGTGGAACTGCTTGATCGGCGGTGACACCGGCCACAGATGCGAGCCGCGCACATGCTCGATCGTGCCCTGGAAGGCCTTCGTATCGTCGAGCGTTATCCAGCAGGTCATCATTTCGCTGGGCTGGATCCAGCGATTGTAGGAATCGTCCTGATGAAAGCCGAGCGGCTTGCCGCCCGGTGGCTTCCAGATGACATTGTCCTGCCCGATGCGCGCCCCCGGCCAGCCGCGCAATCTGGCGCAGGCCTCGCCGACATCGGCGCGCAGCACGATGGAGGCGATGGTGAGATCCGACTTCCAGCCGTTGCAGATCTGCCTTGTCAGGTCCTCGCGGTCGCGGCCCAGCCGCCAGTTCCATTCATCGGGATAAAGCCCGGTCTCGAACGTGCCGGAGAACAGCGGCTCGAAGCGCGCTTGCGCCCGGGCGATTTCCTCCGGGGTGAGCGCGCCTTCGACGGCGACGAAGCCGTCACGGGCGAAATCGTCGAGATGCTTCTGCGTGATGGCGATCATTCGAACCTCACTTCATTGCGGAGAGGGCGGCGATTCCGGAGAAGGTGGCGACAATTCCAAGCCAGCGAAGATAGGCGATCTTCTCCTTCAGGAATATCCTGGCGAGTACGATCGTGATGGCGCCCGATGCCGTGGCGCATACGGTCGCGAGCTCGGGCTGATCGGTCTTGCCGGCAGCGAAAAGCAAGGTGATGCCCACGACATCGAGAAGGCCCATGGCGACGAGTGCCGGGAGGCTGGATAGTCGCGATCCGGCCGAGGCGGGCCTCGCGAGGAGCAGCGGCAGCATGATCGCCGACCCGGCAAGGCGCGAGATCCAGACTGTCTGGATCTCGTCGAAGAGGAGCGCTGATTTCTGTCCCGCGAAAACGCCGAAGACGAAGGCGAGATGGGCGAGGATCGCGAAGATGACGGTGCGCCGCCATCGGCGCGGGCTTTCATCCTGTCGCGCCTCGCTTTCGGCTTCGCCCCAGGCGACGAGGAACGCACCGAACAGGATGAGGGCGACGAAAGCGAGCTGGGTCTGGCTGGGGACGCTGCCGAGAAGGGCGCCGAGCAGGACGCTGGTTGCCGGATAGGACATGGTCACCGGCACGGCGAGCGAGACCGGGCCTGACGCGATAGCCGTGAAGAGCCACCAGGTGGCAAGCGCCACGGCGACGCCGGCGCCGATGGGCCAGCCTATGTCGCTCCGGCTGAGGACGGGAAGCTCGTGAAAGGCCAGAAGCCAGACAGTGATGAGGATGAGGCCGAACAGCGTGACTGCCGCGGCGACCGGCAGCGGCCCGATGCGCCGGCCGATCTTGCTCGCCATGAAATCGAGCATTCCCCAGCACAAGGCCGCCAGCGTGCCGAGGAGCACCGGATTCATGTCACGCCCCCGCCGACCATCGGCTTATGCTCGTCCTAAATGCTGTCGGCGCCGACCAGATCCTGGCGTGCCGTCTCCAGATGCCGCGCGATGAGATCGGCGGCCGTGGCGTGATCGCGCATCTTCAGTGCCTCGAAGATGGCGCGATGCTGCTGGTTGTAGATGTCGATCTTCTCCTTCACCAGGATGATCTGCTTCATCTGTTCCCACTGCGCATGGTTCCTGACCGTGTTGATGTGCTGATAGAGGCGATAGAGCAGGGGATTGCGCGAGCACCGGGCGATCGCCAGATGCAGCTCGGAATCGAGCTTGGTGAAAAGGTCCTGATCGCCATTGGTCGCCTCGATGCGCAGCAGGATGCTCTCGATCGCGTCGAGATCGCGCGCCGAGGCGTGCAGCGCGGCGAGCCGCGCCATCGACGGCTCGATGGCGATTCGCGCCTCGATGAGTTGCAGAGGCGAGATGAGATCGGTGACGTCCGACATCGTATCCTGCACCGGGCCCTGATAGCTCACGAAGGTGCCGGAGCCGACGCGCCGGACCACCAGGCCCTTCAGCTCGAGCTGGTCCAGCGCCTTGCGGATAGTGGAGCGGGCCGTGCCGAAGGCGACGGCGAGCTGGCGCTCGGGCGGCAACTGGTCGCCGTCGCTGTAAACGCCGCTCTCAATCGCCCGTTTGAGCCGCGACGTGATCGAATTGGCACCCCTGGTGGCGACAAGCTGCGGATCTTCCCCCTCCGTTTCGAGGGGGGTGCGGGTCTTAAGGAGCTCGTCTTGCTGGTCAGGGATCATGGTCTCAATTGGTTGTAATTGGCAAAAATTGGTTTGCAATCGGTCTGAATTTGTGGATCATTATGCCAGAACCGCGGGTTTTGTCCCGAGAAAAGCAATCAAACCGGTTCAGCCCAATCCGCCCGGACTGGGTTTCGCAGGAGGAAAGAGCGCGCGTCATGGCAGTTCCGTCCGGTGTGAAATATGTGATCATCGGGGCCGGCATTCACGGTCTCTCCACCGCCTATCATCTGGCATTGAAACTGAAAGAGACCGGCAAGGGCTCGGGCAAGGACGTCCTCGTCCTCGACAAGACGTCGATCGCCGCCGGTGCATCCGGCATCGCCTGCGGGGTGGTGCGCAACAATTACTATCAGCCGGCCATGCGCGAGCTCATGGCGCATTCGGTGTCGGTCTGGGAGAGCGATCCCAAGGCCTATTCCTATCACGCCGTCGGCTATATGCAGATCTCGCCGGAGCTCATGCACCAGCAGGTCGGCACCATCTACGAGCAGCAGAAGGCCATCGGCTATACCTCGACTTTCATCGAAGGCGAGAAGGATTCGATGACCTATATGAAGGGTCTGTTCGACGACTGGCAGGCCAAGGGCATCACTTCCGTCCTGCACGAGAAGAAGGGCGGCTACGCCAACAATACCGCCTCGATCTACGGGCTTGCCTCCAAGGCCGAGGCCGAGGGCGTGCGCATCATGACCGGCGTCACGGTCAACGGCTTCGAGTTCGGCAGCAATTCGCAGGCCGTGACCGCCGTCAACACCAGCAAGGGCCGCATCGCCTGCGACTATGTCGTGGTCGGCGTGGGGCCGTGGGTCAACCAGGTCTGGAACATGCTGGACCTGCCGCGCAGCATTTCGATCAAGGGCCGCGACGGCAAGATGCACGACAATGTGCGCATGTGGAAATACTGGTGCCTGGAAGAGGGCACCCTCGGCGTCGACCCCAACATGCACAAGACCAATGACGGCAGGATGCCGCCCGTCATCCATGTCGACACCGACGCGCCGCTTCATTCCGATGTCGACGGAAGGCTTCTCACCGACAAGCTGTGGGGCCTCTATTACAAGCCAGATTTCAACTTCGGCGGCGTGCAGGGCGGCGCCTCGCCCTACAAGGTCGAGGGCGAGCCCGACAAGATCGCCATCGACCCCTATGGACCGGATTCGCCCGATTTCATCGTCGGCGACGATTTCATTGAGACATGGTGCTCGATGCTGGCCCACTGCCAGAAGCGCTTCGAGGGGAAGATCTCCATCTACAAGAAGGACGAGAAATCGGGTGGTCTCGGCTGCTTCACGCCCGACAATTTCCCGGTCTTCGACGTGTTCCGCGACAATGTCTTCGTCATCGCGGATTCGAACCACGGCTACAAGATGATCGGCGTCGGCAAGCTCGCCGCGCAGGAGATCTGCGGCGAGAAATCGCGCCTGCTCGAGCCGTTCCGCTTCTCTCGCTACGCCGAGGGCAAACTCCATCCCGTCTCCAACAGCCCCTTCCCGTGGAGTTGATCGACTGACAGTGCCTTAACCCGACCCAACCGGTTCTGCCGCAAAGGGCTTCGCTAGCCGCGCCATCAAGAACCGGACAAACAAGAGGAAACGCCACATGACTGATTATGAGAAATTCATCAAAAGCGATGGTCGCGCCGAGCTGATCAAGCAGGTGCGAAAAAAGATCGATCAGCTTGGCATTGAATATCTCTACCTGCAATTCGTCTCCGTGACCGGCCGCATCATGGGCAAAGGCATCCCGGCCGATCACTGGGAGAACATCGCCAATGGCGGCTTCCAGCTCGTCTATGGCGCGACCGTCAATCTGTTCATGAACCGGCGCGGCGAGTATCTGGGTTATGGGCCGGAAGCGGCCGAGCTCGTCGGAGTGCCCGAGCCCGAGACCTTCATGCAGCTGCCCTGGGACAAGCGCGTCGCGCGCATGTTCTGCACGCTCTTCCGCAATCGCGAGGAGAAGGAGAATCCGGGCGCCTATCTGACCTCCGACTGCCGCGGCAATCTGCGCCGCATCCATGACCAGTTCGAGAAGGATCATGGCCTGCGCATGCGCCACGGCACCGAGCCCGAGATGATGTGGCTCAGGAAGGACGACAACGGCAACCCGAATGGCGGCTATTCCAATCCCTACTGCTATCATATCGACCAGTTCGAGAGCCTGCGCCCCGTCTATATGCGGGTGATCGAATATGGCCGGAAGATGGGCCTCGACATGATCCAGGGCGACCACGAGGACGCGCCCGGCCAGCTCGAGCTCAACTTCAACTATGACGACGCGCTGCGCACTGCCGACCGCCTCACCACCTATCGCCAGATCTGCGCCCAGGTCGCGCGCGAGTTCAACATCATCGCCTGCTTCATGTGCAAGCCCTTCATGGGCGTGTCGGCCAATGGCTGCCACCACAATGTTTCGCTGTGGAAGGGTGGCAAGGACGAGTTCAAGGCGCTCGGCAACGATCCCAAGGCCCTGCCGGGCTTCGAGCACAATTACATGTATCGCCGCGGCGGCGAGAACACCTTTTTGCCCGACACGAAGGACAGGCAGATGCCGGGCAAGCTCGGCCTCTATACGATCGGCGGCATCGTCAAGCATCTGAGCGCGCTCACCGCCATCGGCTGCTCGACGGTCAACTCCTATCGCCGGCTGTGGGATACGGGCTTCTGGGCGCCGGTCTTCGCCGACTGGGGATTCCAGAACCGCACCACGGGCCTGCGCATCTCCGCACCGGGGCGCTTCGAATACCGAGCCGTCGACTCGATGGTGAATCCCTATCTGATGGCGGGCGCTATCCTGCGCGCCGCCGATGACGGCATCCGCAACAAGATCGACCCCGGCAAGCCGGAAGAGCGCAACATCTATGCCGCCATGGAAGCCGGCAAGCAGGTGCGCAAGCTGCCGATGACGCTCGGCGACGCGCTCGAAGCCTTGAAGAAGGACGACGTCATCAAGTCGGCGATGCCCGGCGAGATGCACCGCCTCTACGATGAATACAAGCGCGATGAATGGGAGCGTTTCCTCCATACGTCGACCCAATGGGATCTCGATACCTATCTCAATTGCTTGCCATGAATGAGATCGTCCCGCGCTCCCGCGAGGGGCGCGGGAACTGAAACGGAAGGAGTCAAATCATGTGCGGTATAGCAGGGCTCATCCACCGCAAGGGATCGGGGAACATCGGTCAGGAAATGACCCAGATGCTCCAGTCGCTCAAGCATCGCGGGCCCGACTCGACGGGCTACGCCATCTACGGCACGCCCGGGCGCAACGAATATGTCATGCGCTTCAAGGTGGCCGAGCAGGAGGACATGGCGAAGGGCTTCGACATTCATGACGAAGTCAAGCGCCGCCGCGCCAAGGTCGAGGAGCGCCTGGCGGCGCTTGGCGTGCAGATCATCGACAAGGACGAGGCCACCGATTACGCCTATCGCTATCGCATCCAGTATGACGGCGACATGAAGAAGCTCGCCGACTATGTCGAGGATGTCGACGGCACCGAGATCCTGTCGATGGGCAATGCGCTCGAGCTCATCAAGGATCTGGGCGATGCGGCGCGCGTCGCCGAGCAGTATGATTTGCGCAAGTTCAAGGGCACGCACGGCATCGGCCACACGCGCATGGCGACCGAGTCCGATGTCGACATCCGCTCCGCCCATCCGTACTGGGCCTATCCCTATAACGACATCGCCGTCGTTCATAATGGCCAGCTCACCAACTATTGGATGATGCGGCGCGAATTCGAGCGGCGCGGCCATCGTTTCATGTCGAATTGCGACTCCGAGCTGCTCGCGGTCTACACCGCCTACAATCTCGAGCATGGCGCGACACTCGAGGAGTCGCTGCGCCAGTCGATCCAGGACATCGACGGCGTCTTCACCTATCTCGTCTCGACCAAGGACGCGCTCGGCATGGCCAAGGACACCATGGCGGCCAAGCCCATGGTTCTCTACGAAAGCGACGACCTCGTTGCGCTCGCCTCCGAGGAGGTCGCCATCCGCGCCGTCATTCCGCACGAGATCGACACCTGGGATCCCTATGATGAGGAGGTTCGCGTATGGCGGGCTTGACCACCACGAAACAGGCCCATGTCTCGCATGACATGGGCATGCACACCGAGGCCTTGCGCGGCAAGACGCAGCAGCGTTTCTTCGATGTGACGGAGGAGGGTGGCGGCTACGGCTATCCGGATGCTCTCGATGTCGATTTCAACAAGCGCGCCGAACTCGACTGCGAGAAGCTCGACACCAAGCAGATCAATGCGCAGCTGCGCGACCTGATGAAGCGCGGTTATGGCACGATCGTGCTGCAGAACCCGGGCTCCAAGCATTCCCTCGCCGTCGGCATCCTCAACCGGCTCAATCTCTATATCGAGGGCTCTTGCGGCTACTTCGCCTGCGGCCTGCTCGACGGGCCGAATGTGAAGATCAAGGGGCGTGTCGGCTGGGCCTGCGGCGAGAACATGCTGTCCGGCACCATTCTCATCGAGAAGAACGCCGGCTCGCAGTTCGGCGCGGCGCTGCGCGGCGGTGACATAGTCTGCAAAGGCTCGGTTGGTGCGCGCACCGGCATCGACCAGAAGGGCGGCAATATCATCGTCGGCGGCGACACGGGCTCGTTCTCGGGTTTCATGATGCAGCGCGGCCGCATGGTGATCTGCGGCAATGCCGGCAAGAACCTGGGCGACTCCATGTATGACGGCACCATCTATCTGGGCGGCGAGGCGAGGAGCCTCGGCGTCGACGCGGTGCCGGGCGAGATGACCGCGCTCGACCGCGAATGGCTGACCCGCAAGCTTAAGATGTACGGCATGTATCCCGCCAAGGGCATCGGCCATTTCAAGAAGATCGTCGCCGGCAAGCAGTTGTGGAACTACGACAATCTCGAGCCCGGCGAGAAGAAGCTGGTGCTCTAGGCTGTCAACCCGGTGAAAGCCGGGATCTACTGAACAGGGACAATCCGGGAAGCGCTGTTCGCGTGGTGAGAATTTAATGGATCCCGGCTTTCGCCGGGATGACGAAATCAGGTGAGGATCTGCCATGGCCAAAAAACCAGTGAAGAAAGTAGCCAACAAGAAACAGGAAAAGGCGAAGGCGAAGCCCGCCGCCAGGGCGCTCGCCAAGACCAACGGCAAGAGCGCCGTCAAGCGTACCGCCACCGGCCTTGCCGCGCTGTCGCGCGCGCCCGCCGAGAGCAAGAAATATCTCTTGGGCTCGTCCAAGATCTTCACCCCGGAGGTCATGAACGACATCCACATCAAGTCGGAACTCGGCCGCTACCGCATGCGCGGCTTCTCGCTGTTCAAGAAGATCCCGCATTGGGACGACCTCACCTTCCTGCCCGGCACGCTGACGCGCTTCGTGATCGAAGGCTATCGCGAGAAATGTGACACCAAGACGATCATCGGCCCGCGCGCCAAGCGCCCGATGGTGCTCGACATCCCCGTCTATGTGACCGGCATGTCCTTCGGCGCCTTGTCCTATGAGGCCAAGATCGCGCTCGCCCGCGGCTCGACCATGGCGGGCTCGGCCACCTGCTCGGGCGAGGGCGGCATGATCCCCGACGAGCGGCGCTATTCGATGAAGTGGTTCTATCAGTGTATCCAGTCGCGCTACGGCTTCAACCCGCATCATCTGAGGCTGGCGGATGCCTGCGAGTTCTTCATCGGCCAGGGCTGCAAGGTCGGCCTCGGCGGCCATCTGATGGGTCAGAAGGTGACCGACCAGGTCGCCGAGATGCGCTCGCTGCCGGCCGGCATCGACCAGCGCTCGCCGGCGCGCCATCCCGACTGGCTGGGCCCTGACGATCTGGCACTCAAGATCCAGGAGATCCGCGAGGCGACCAACTGGGAGATCCCCATCCAGCTCAAGCTCGGCGCGGCGCGCGTCTATGACGACGTGCGCATGGCGGTGAAATGCGATCCGGACTCGATTTATATCGACGCGATGGAGGGCGGCACCGGTGCCGGCCCGCATATCGCGACCGAGGATACGGGCGTTCCCGGCATCGCCGCGATCCGCGAGGCGCGCCGCGCCATCGACGAGCTCGGCAAGAAGGGCGAGATCTCGCTCGTTTATGCCGGCGGCATCCGCAATGGCGGCGATGTCGCCAAGGCCCTGGCGCTCGGCGCCGATGCGATCGCGATCGGCCATTCGGTGCTGATGGCGCTCAACTGCAATAAGCACATAGACGGCGTGACCGACTATCCGGCCGAGATCGGCGTCGATGCCGGCTTCTGCTATCACTGCCATACCGGCCGCTGCCCGGTCGGCGTCGCCACCCAGGATCCGGTGCTGCGCCAGCGCCTCGATCCCGACAAGGCGGCCGAGCGCGTCTACAATTTCCTCCATACGCTCACCATGGAAGCGCAATTGCTGGCGCGTGCCTGCGGCAAGACGAACATCCACTCGCTCGAGCCCGAGGATCTGGCCGCCCTCACCATGGAGGCCTCCGCCATGTGCAAGGTGCCGCTCGCCGGCACCAACTACACGGTCGGCATGGAAGGCGGGAACTATCACAAATATTGACCGACTTCTCGCCCTGTTCCCCTCCCCCTTGCGGGGAGGGGGCAGGGGTGGGGGGCGTCTCCGAAGGAGAAAACAATGGCAGGCACAAGCTACAAGGGCTCGGAAATCAAGTCGGTCGACCAGTTCATCAAGGACAAGGCCGGCCTTTCCTCGTCGCGCGAAAAGGAGATCGGCCAGCATATCGGCTACCGCTATGACGTGAACCTGATCCCCGACTACAAGCGCATCACGCCTTTCCTCAAAGGCTATATGGAATTCATGGGCTGGGACGACCTCAACTGGCTCGAGGATGTTCACATGGGCTACGAGGAGGGCGAGCCTGCCATCTTCGATCGCAACTGCAATGGCTGGGTGCGCATCCCGAAGAAGGTGAAACTGCCGGACAATCAGCAGGATCGCGACATGATGGCGCGCGAATTGCTGATCAAGTTCCAGATGTCGCCCAATCACCCGATGGTGCAGCTGAACAAGGCCTATCGCAAAGTCGGGTGATCTTTGGCGGGTGAACATTGATCACCCGCAATCCCTGCCATAAAGTGGGGCATGACACGAGCCGGCGGATGCCAGTGCGGCGCTGTGCGCTATGAAATCGCAGGCGAGCCCCTTGCGCTGTTTGTCTGTCATTGCACCGAATGCCGCAAGCAGTCGGCGTCGGCTTTCGGCATTTCGCTACCTCTCCCCTGCACCGGTTTCCGCCTGACCCAAGGCGCGCCAAATTTCTGGTCGCGACGGAGTGGCAGTGGCATTGAAATTCGCTGCGCCTTTTGTCCCGGCTGCGGAAGCAGGCTGTGGGACGAGCCGCAGGACGCACCCGATATCGTCGTCATCAAGGGTGGATCGCTCGACAACCCACCCGACATCGCGAGGGCCATTCATATCTGGACGGCGAGCAGGCTCCCGGGAGTGATCATACCGGGGGACGCGAGGCAGTTTGCCAAGGAACCGACAGGATGACGTGGACCGGCGGATGCCAATGCGGTGCGGTGCGTTATGAATTCGCCGGCGAGCCGCTGGCGCTTTATGCCTGTCACTGCATCGAATGCCGCAGGCAGTCGGCCTCGGCCTTCGGCATGTCGTTCGTCGTTCCGCGCGCTGGCTTCCGCCTCACGAAAGGCAAGACCACAGTGTGGACACGCCGCGCCGACAGCGGCCGGCACGTGCACTGCTTCTTTTGCCCGAATTGCGGATCGCGCCTTTGGCATGAGCGCGAAGGCGTCTCGGAAGCTGTGACCATCAAAGCCGGATCGCTCGATGAGCCGGTCGACATGGCGCGGGCCATCCACATCTGGACATCGCGCAAGCTGCCCGGGATGACTATTCCGGAAGGTGTGGTTCAGTTTCCACAAGAGCCCGTTTGAGTGACAGTCGCTTGGGGACAGTTCATCCTCATTCGTTAAACTGAATTCGAGAAAGTTCAGTCCTCGCATACATGAGCGGCCCATTCGACAATCGCGATGAGGGCGATCGGATCATCCACGGCCCGTTCATCAAGCTGACAGTCGCCGGAGGCGGATAGCATCGGAGCTTTTTCGTTGCGAGAACTTATATGATCTCATCACGGTTCAGGATCTCGAGCAGCGCCGCGACCAGATTGCGGGCGATCGTGCGCTGCGGGTCGAGATTGGGATTGTAGATGGTGAGCGTCATGCCCTTGACCTTGCCGGTGTCGAAGGCGGCGCCGAGCAGGCGCTTCAGCTCCGTGAAGGACAGCCCGTCCCGCATCCGGTAGTCGACCGCCGGCATGGTTTCGTCGTCGAGCACATCGACATCGAAATGGATCCAGAATCCCTCGAGCCGGCCATCGGTCAAACGCGCCAGGGCCTGGTCGACACCGGCCTCAGCCAGCGCATGCGCCTCCTTGACATCGAGGCGCATGATCTCGGCCGGACAGGGTGTCTCGATGTAGTCCGAGCTGTAGAAATGGTCGCGTGTGCCATAGGCGACGCAGTCCTCGGGCCGGAAATAGGGGCCGAGCCCGTCGATATTGGCGAGGAGGGCCGGTCCGTGCCCCGTCACCAGCGCGAGGTCCATGGAGGCCGCCTCGCCATAGGGCTCGACCGCCGCGTCCCAGTAATCCATATGGCCGTCGACGAAGAGCAGGCCATGGCGACCGCGCTCGCGCAATGCCAGGGCCGGGCCGAGCAGGATACTGCAATCGCCACCGAGCACGATGGGGACGTCGCCATCCTCCAGCATGTTCCACACTTCGCGCGCGAGAAGCTGCGTATAGGAGAGGAGGCCGGCCGGGTTGAGCATCCTCGTCGCCGGATCGCGCCGCGGATCGTAGGGCGGCGCCTCGAGCCGCGTGGTCTTCTCGATGCCCAATCCCGTGCCGAGGCCCATTTCCAGGAGAACGCGGGGCGCATCCTGCACGCCGGACGGCCACAGGCCGAGCACGGAGGGGGCTTCGATGATCTGGTAGCGTGGCATCCTGGACGCGAACCTAGCATGCCGGCGCCCCGGAGGTCAGGCTTGTTCGGGCAGATACCCGAAGCGCGCCATCTGCGCCTCATGCGCGGTGACGATGCGGCGGACCTGGCGGGGAGTCAGCGCGGTCTTCCATTGGCCGGTCTTGCCTTCCCGGAAGAACTGCTTGGAGACCTTGGGTCGTTCGGTGAAACCTTCCTCGGCTTCCTGCTTCTGCAGGCGGTCGAATGAGGAGCGATCGGTGGCCTCCGCCAATTGCGCCGCCGTGGGCACCATCAGCAGATGACGGGCGAGCTTGCCGAAGGTCGCCGAGGGATCGGCGATCATGTCTTCATAGCGCATGACATGGACGGCGCGGTTGGGTTTGCGCGTCCAGCTCAGGACATGTTCGCTCCATGATCCATAGACCTCATAGACCGATTTCTCGGTCACGCTCGTCTCGAGGCTCGGCTTCGCCATGAATTCGATGGCGTGATCGATGGAGCGGCCCATGTGATGGGCATAGGAGATCGCGACATCGAGCGGGTTGCGCACGATATAGATGGCGCCCGACGTGACCGCCGAGTTGATCGTCGGGAAGCCGCGGTCCATCGTCAGGGCGTTGTGCGTCTTGACGAAGCTCAGTCCGTCGGTTTGCTCGGCGATCTTCTCCTGAACTTGGGCGATCTCGGCGCGGTCCGCCTCGCGCGGGTCCTTGTCGAGGAACTCCTGGTAGATCTCGGCCGAGATGTCCCAGGTCGAATACTCGTTCATCTCGTTGATCTTCTGCGCGCCGTCGCCGTCGCCAGTGACGATCTTGATGAGGTTGTGCAGGAAGGCGCGCGTCCAGGTGTTGCCTGACTTTGGGTAAGACGCGATCCAGACGATGCCCTTGCGGACGTCGTTTGCTGCTGGGTCTGCGGTCAAGATCGATTCCTTTCGGCGAAGCTGCACATCTGCGTTCAGGCGTACCGGCCCACCGGTGGTCTTTCAATATGACCTCCGATTGGGATCGTGGGGTGAGTAAACGTTAGGTTCATTGACAAATCAGGGCTCGAAAATTCTAGGTGGCGCCATGCACATGAGATGATTTGAGGGGGCCATGCTGAGATTGAGGACATTTAGATCGACAGTACTCGCTACTGTTTCCGCCACCGCGCTGTTCGTCACGGTAGAGCGGGGTGCGCTCGCCGCCGATGTGGTCGCGCCGGGACAGGACCGCTGGTGGGCCGCGGTGGAAGGCCAGTATCTATTCTTTGACGGCGATTCGGCGCTCTACGGACTTTTCGAGAATGATCCGATTGGCATCTCGCTGGAACCCAAAGAGGGCTGGGGCGTCGGTGGTGAGGTCGGATTCCAGCCGGCCGGCAGCCCGTGGTCGTTCCTGGCCCGCTTGCGCTATGGCGAAAGCAACAAGGAGGACGGCGAAAGCAGCTTCTATATGGAGAGCGATGAGCCTCCATTCATAGCGGGTGGACAGGCCAGCGTCGATCATCGCGAGCGGCATTACATGGCCGATCTGGAGATCGGACGCGATGTGGGGTTGGGAACGCTTGGCGATGGCTCCAACATCCGGCTTTTTGCTGGCCTGCGCTATGCTCAGTTTAAAGGCAAGGGGGCCGTGTCGTCGAACTTCTCTTCGTCAGGTTACTACAGCGGCTATGAAACCGGTGATCTCGACTACAAGCGGACATTCAGCGGAATCGGTCCGCGCATCGGTTTCGGCGCGATGATGCACTTGGCAGATCAGTTTGCGCTCGATGTTGCCGCGGCGGGCGCTTTGCTGTTCGGTAAGCAGAAGCATAAACTGTCGGGTTCGGTGACATCAAGCGGAACAGCCTTCGAGCCAGATATAAGCAGGTCCAAATCAGTCGTCGTGCCCAATCTGGAGGCAAGTGCGGCCCTGTCCTGGCTCGTTACCGAGAATGCCAAGTTCTCTTTGGGCTACAGGGTCGATTCCTATTTCGGCCTCTACGATACGGCCGCGCCATTCGATGAGCGCGACAAGGGCGACCGGATCATTCACGGCCCGTTTGTTAAAGTCTCTATCGGTGATGGTGGCTGACCGGAATCACGTTTTCTCGCTCACAGAGCGAATGCCGGGCGCTCGTTGAACAAGGGCGCTCGGCGTTTTGTGGTTCTGAGCCGCACCGGCCCGGCCGTCGGCTGCTGGAATGGAGGCAATGGCGAAGGGTAGGTGAAATCCGCTAGAAAGACGTTCTCCAGTCTCAAAGCGAGGATCCCGCATCATGACCAGTGCCGGCGCCTACCAGCTTGCTTCACTCGACGGAAAAGTCGCCATCGTGACGGGCGGCACGCAGGGCCTGGGCGAAGCGACCGCTCATCTCTTCGCCGATCGCGGCGCCAAGGGTTTGGTGATCTGCGGCCGCAATGAGAAGAATGGCGAGAAGGTCAAGGCGGCGCTCGAGAAGAAGGGCGCCAAGACGGTCTTCGTGAAGGCGGATCTTGGCCGGGTCGAGGACAGCCGCGCGGTCGTCGCCGCGGCCGACAAAGCCTTCGGCCGCGCCGACATCCTCGTCAATGTCGCCGGCATCACCGATCGCGGCAGCATCTGGGATACGAGCCCGGAGCTCTTTGACCAGATGTTCGCCGTCAATGTCAGGGCGCCCTTCTTCCTCATGCAGGACGCCGCCAAACTGATGCGGCGAGAGAAGTCGGGCGGCACCATGGTCAATATCATCTCGATGTCGGGCCATGGCGGCCAGACCTTCATCACCGCCTATTGCGCCTCCAAGGGCGCGCTCATCACCCTCACCAAAAATGTCGCCTTCAGCCTCATGCGTCATCGCATCAGGGTCAACGGCCTGTGCATCGGCTGGATGGACACGCCGGGCGAGGACCGCATCATGAAGTCCTATCATAATGCGGAAGACGGCTGGCTCGCGGAGGCGGAGAAGAAATTGCCCTTCGGCCGCCTGCTCAAGACGGACGAGGTGGCGCGCGCCATCGCGTATCTGGCGAGCGAGGAGTCCGGCATGATGACCGGCTCGATCATCGATTTCGACCAGCAGGTGGCGGGCTGCGCCGACGCAGCACCGCAGCCGCCGCCCTTGTAGAATATCCGGTCGCGCCTCAAAGCGAGGCTGAATAAGTGGCGCGGTTCTTTTTGACCAAGTGATCGAGCGACCAGGCGCCGCCGCCTTGCGCCATCAGGAGCAGGAAGCAGGCGGCCCAGGTGCCGTGCGTCGGCCAGGCATCGGGATAGACGAAGACCTCGATGACGAGCGTCATGGCGAGGAGCGCCAGTGCGGCGAAGCGTGTGCCGAGCCCCAGCACCAGGATGATCGGAAAGAAATGCTCGGCGAAGGCGGCGAGATGCGCCGCGATCACGGGATCGATCAGCGGCAGGCGGTATTCCTCGCGGAACAGATAGATGGCGTTTTCGGAGACGCGCCAGCCGTCGAGCTTGGTCTGTCCCGATTGCCAGAAGACGGCGGCAGGTGCCACCCGGGCGACGAGCGCGATCAGCGCATATGGGATACGCTCGAAGAGGGCGCTGACTTTTTCGGCGCGTATCATTCACGCCTCCAGCGATGGTACGGCAACGATGTCGGCAACGGCGCCGGAGCGCATGAGGTCGGCGAGATTCTGTCCGAGATCGAAATCCGGATCGGTTACGACCGCTTCCTCATATGTCTCGCCGAGCGCGGCGCCAGCGATCAAGGCGAGCAGGAACACGGCGCTGCCGGCCCCGATCTGGCGCGTGATGACAGACAATTGCGGCCGGGTAACGAGCGCGTCCTCCGCCTGCCAGCATGTGACCGGCTCGAGCGGTGAAAGTCCTACATTCATCGACCAGATGGTAACGATCGGAAAGGCCGAGCGGACGACACGCGCGGCGGGGTGGAAGCGAAAGGTCAAGCCGCTCATCCGTTCGGGCGCCATGCGGGCCAGGATCTGCGGCGCGATCGGCACCATGTCGCGGGCGTGATAGGCACGTACTTGCGCGTCCTCGAGCCGCACGATGTCGGCGAGATAGGGGAGGCCTGCCACCGGTGCGAAGCCCGCAACGAACTCGGCGAAGTCATGGCCATAGCCGAGCAGCACCGGAGAGGCGGGCGGATGAGCGGTGACATAGTCGCGCGCCATGGCGGTGAAGAACTCCTCACCGACGATCTTCTCGGTGACCGGGAAGCGCGCCGCGAGGGCGCGCGCCAGGCCCGTCGCCACGTTGTTTCGATAGACGCCATAACGCTTGACGGGCGCGGCCCCGGTCCAGGAAGCGAGACCGGCCGGCAGAGGACGGGTCCGGTCCAACAGGGCGTCGGCAAATCGTGTCTGCGTATCATGGGGCATGGTACACCTCACGCCGCGGCCGCGCGCCGGGCCCGGTCGAGGATCGCCTGCGCCGCCAGCGCTTCCCCGCGCAATGTCGGCCAGGCGGGAATCTTGTCGTCCCATTCGATAAGGCTGGCGATCGGACCCGTTTGGGCAATGACTCTTTCATAGAGGGCCCAGACCGGATCGGCGACTGCGCAGTCATGCGTGTCGATGAGAAGGGGGGCGCCGGCCTCGTCCTCGGTCGCGGCATGGCCGCTCAGATGAATCTCGCCGACGGCCGTGAGCGGGAAAGCGGCGAGATAAGCGGCGGCCTCCGTTCCGTGATTGGTCGCCGATACGAAGACATTATTGATGTCGAGCAGCAGCCCGCAGCCGGTGCGGCGCGAGATCTCCGCGAGGAAGTCGGTTTCGGGAATGGTGCTCTCGGCGAAGAGCAGATAAGTCGCGGGATTCTCGAGCAGCATCCGCCGGCCCAGCGTATCCTGGACCTGATCGACATGGGCGCTGATGCGCCGCAGAGTTTCGTTTGTATAGGGAAGCGGCAGCAGATCGTTGAGGAATACTGTGTCATGACTCGACCAGGCGAGATGCTCGGAGAAGCTCTCGGGCTGATAGCGCTCGCAGAGTCTCTTCAGTCTCGCGAGATGCGCGCGATCGAGATCCTGCATCGAGCCGATCGACAGGCCGACGCCATGCAGCGACAGCGCGTAGTTCTCTCTGATGTAAGTAAGCTGCGCATGCGGCGGACCGCCGTCGCCCATATAGTTCTCGGCATGAACCTCGAAGAAGCCGATCGGCTGATGGCCTGATACGATTTCGCCAAAATGTTCGGGCTTGAATCCGACGCCGGCGGTGCGCGGCAGCTTGGTGTGTTCCATGTTGGATCTCCGTTTCTGGAGAGCGCGGCGGGACACCCCGCCGCGCGCTTTTTGTCAGGATGGCCGCGTGAGGGGCGCGAGGGAGCCTGGACCGAAGGGCGTGCTGATCGTGGCACAGGTGCCCTTGGGAACGAGCTTCCAGGAATTGCCCTGATAATCCACCTTGGACGTTCCGGCGCAGGTGGTGCCGGGTCCGGCGGCGCAGTCATTCTGGCCTTTCAGCGCCACGCCGTAGCATTTCTCTTTCTCGCCGTCGGCGGATGCCTGCGGGATGCTGAGGAGAGTCACGGCGGTGGCGAGCGAGGCGGCGAGCACGGCCTTTGAGAGGATCGTAGTCATTATGACTTCATCGGCTCCAGCGAGCCTTTGCCCTTGGGCGTCACCATGGACGTGCAGGTGCCTTTCGGGACCAGCTTGAAGGATTCACCATCATAGTCGGTCGTCGACATGCCCTTGCAGTCATGCATGCCGGCCTTGCAGTCATTCTGGCCTTTCATGGCTACGCCATAGCATTGCTCTGTCTCCTGGGCCTGGGCCGGAAGGGCGAGCAGAGCCATGGCGGAAGCGAGCGAGCCCGCCAATGCGAGATTGAGGGAACGGCGATTCATAATCTCCTCCTTGTCAACATGAGCCTCGCAGGCCCATATCGACGTATTCGCAAGGAGGCTCGGAGGCATTACACTCGGTACGGGAATTTTCCGGCGCAAGCGTCGGATGAGAGCCTGTAACGAAGTGACCATGGCCGGCGAAGAAGGATCAAGCGGGCATATGAGCGCTGACGAGGAGCAATGGGCTGTGTTGATGCGCGCCGCGATGGCTGGCGATGAGGCCGCTTACAGGAAGTTCCTGAAAGCGGTGACGCCGGCTATCCGCGCCGCCGCTCGCCGCAACCTGGCGCGTTACGGACTCTCGGCTGGCGACGCCGAGGATGTGGTGCAGGATACGCTGCTCGCTATTCATCTGAAGCGCCAGACCTGGGACAGCGAACGTCCCATCGGGCCGTGGATCTCCGCTATCGCCCGTAACAAGTTCATTGACCAGATGCGCCGGCGCGGCCACCGCACCCAGGTGCCGATCGAGACGGTGGCGGAGAGTCTGGCGGCCGAAGAGCAGCCGGCGCTCGACGGCTACGATGTCGGACGCATGCTGGAGAACCTGAATGAGAAGCAGCGTGATGTGGTGCGCTCTCTGGCCGTCGAGGGAGCCTCGGTGCGTCAGACGGCCGAGCGTCTGAAGATGACCGAAGGCGCCATCCGGGTGACCTTGCATCGCGCGGTGAAGGCGCTCGCCGCGATCTATCGGGAGCGCGGCACATGAGAACCGACGATCTCATCGAGGCGCTCGCCAAGGATCGCCCTCATGCGGCGCCCAAGCCGCGTGTCGTGCTGGGCTGCGCCATACTGGGCGGGGCGCTCATCGCCGCTGTCCTGTTCATGAGCGTGATCGGCTATCGCCCCGATATCGCCGCGGCGGCGGAGACCTATCGATTCCTGTTCAAGTTCGTTTTCACCTTGACCCTCGCCGCGACAGCGATCTGGCTGGTTTTTACGATCATCCGGCCGGAGGCCGTGCCGGGCCTCCGGCTGCTGGCGCTCGCCTCCGCACCCGTCCTGCTGATCCTGGCGGTGATCGCGGAGCTTCTCGTCATCCCGTCCGCGAACTGGCTGCCACGCCTTATCGGCACCAATTGGTGGTTCTGCCTGACAGTGATCCCAGTGCTCTCGATCGTTCCCCTGGTGGCGTTCGTCGCCGCCTTGAAACGGGCCGCGCCGGCCAGTCCGGGTCTTGCAGGCGCGCTGGCGGGTCTCTCCGCCGGCGCCATTGGCGCGACCCTCTATGCCAGCCACTGCATCGATGACAGTCCGCTTTTCGTCATGACCTGGTATTCGATCGCCATTGGTCTCGTGACCTTGCTCGGCTATCTTGCCGGCCGGCGCTGGCTTGCCTGGTAGGCGCGCGTCGCGAAAGACGGGGAATGCCATGGAACTTCATCGCGGTCGCCTGATCGATCACATACAGCTTGTCGTCAAGGATCTCGACGCCAGCCGCCGCTTCTACGAAGCGGTTCTGGGCGCGCTGCAGATTCCGATTGGCAGTTCCGAAGACAGCTATTTCTGGGCTGACGAGCTGTTCGTCTCAACCGCCGCAAGCGCGGCGGCGCAAGGGCGGTTGACCGGACGCCATCATCTGGCCTTCCAGGCTAAGGACCGCGCGATGGTCGATGCCTTTCACAAAGCCGGGCTTGCCGAGGGTGGGAGAGACAACGGCGGGCCAGGCGAGCGTTCCTATCATCCAGGCTACTATGCGGCCTTCCTGCTCGATCCGGATGGCAACAATATCGAGGCCGTCTATCACGGCGAGGCCACACGCAGCGCCCCTTCGGTGAAGATCACGTTCTAGAGTTGGGACTCAGCCAGGCCAGGGTTCGGCCATGGCATTCTTCCAATTCGGCCTGAAGCTCAGGACCTCGGCGTCATTGCCGAGATTGGGATTGAACAGCCTGTTGTGCCACAGGCTCGCCTCGCGCGAGATATCGCGCGGCGCCAGCCGCTTGACGGCGCAGGACAACCGGTAGCGCTGCGCATATTGCTCGAAATCGAGCAGCACCGTCTTGAACTTGACCAGGCGCGCGGCGGTGGCCGAGCCCTTGGCGAAGACGGCGGTGATCTCGTCGGAGAAGAGCTCAGGCAACTGGTAGAAATCCGCCGCCAGATATTTAAGGCCTGCCTCGAAAGCCTGACGGTGGTCATTCGTCTTCTGAAGCTGGAACTTGAAGAAGGCGGTACTCTCCTCGGGATTGTTCGGCACCAGCAGAATTGTCATTTCTGGAATGATGATCTCGCCCATGAGGCTCGCGACCTGGGGTCGGAAGCCCGGCATGGGTGTCCCGCCATGATCGCGCATAGCCATCTGTCGGAGCCGGCACTGCCAGGCAATAAAATTGCTCTTGAGTTCGCTGTTGGAGAGTCGTTTCATTAATTCACTCTGAGCCTGACCAATGCCGCACTGCAATATACTCTTTCCGATTGCAATATTGGTTCAGAATTGGCCTAATAGTGGTTGGAATTGGTCGGCAAGTCAAAAATATAACGTCCGCCCGCCATGGGGCAGGGCCGGCGAAAGAGGAGAGCCTGGGAAATGACGAGAGTTGCGGTGATTGGCGCGGGACCATCCGGATTGGCGCAATTGCGGGCCTTCCAGTCGGCCCGGAAGAAGGGGGCCAAGATCCCCGAAGTGGTCTGCTTCGAGAAGCAGGAGGATTGGGGTGGCCTGTGGAACTACACTTGGCGCACCGGCCTCGACGAGCACGGCGAGCCGGTGCATGGCAGCATGTATCGTTATCTGTGGTCCAATGGCCCCAAGGAGTGCCTGGAATTCGCCGACTACACCTTCGAGGAGCATTTCGGCAAGCCGATTGCGTCCTATCCGCCGCGCGCCGTGCTGTGGGACTATATCAAGGGCCGCGTGCAGAAGGCCGGCGTGCGCAAATGGGTGCGCTTCTGCACACCCGTACGCATGGTGACCTACAGCAAGAAGACGAAGAAATTCACCGTCACCGCGCATGACCGCAAGAAGGACAGGATGTATGCGGAGGAGTTCGACTATGTCGTGGTGGCCACCGGCCATTTCTCGACGCCGCATGTTCCCTATTTCGACGGCCTCGCGGCTTTCAACGGCCGTGTGATGCACGCTCATGATTTCCGCGACGCGCTCGAATTCAAGGGCAAGGATGTCCTCATCGTCGGCCGCAGCTACTCGGCCGAGGATATCGGCTCGCAATGCTGGAAATACGGGGCGAAATCGGTCACCGCGAGCTACCGCTCGAAGCCGATGGGCTTCAACTGGCCGGACAATTTCACCGAGCGTCCGCTGCTCCAGAAACTCGTGAACAAGACCGCTCACTTCAAGGACGGCTCATCCAAGGAAGTCGACGCGATCATCCTGTGCACCGGTTATCTGCATCACTTTCCCTTCCTCACCGACGATCTGCGGCTCAAGACGACGAACCGTTTGTGGCCGCTGGGCCTCTATAAGGGTATCGCGTGGGAGGACAATCCGCGGCTCTTCTACATCGGCATGCAGGACCAGTTCTATACGTTCAACATGTTCGACGCCCAGGCTTGGTATGCCCGCGACGTCATGATGGGCCGCATCAAGCTTCCCTCCAAGGACAAGATGGCCAAGCACAGCAAGGCCTGGCGCAAGCGCGAGGAGAAGCTCGAGAATGCCGAGCAGATGATCTGGTTCCAGGGCGACTATGTGAAGGAGCTCTTGGAGGCCACCGATTACCCGAAGTTCGACATCGAGGCGACCAACCATACTTTCATGGAGTGGGAGCACCACAAGGTGGACGACATTATGGGGTTCCGCAACAAGGCCTATCGTTCTCTGATGACCGGCACCATGTCTCCCGCCCATCACACCCCGTGGGTTGACGCCATGGATGATTCCATGGAGTCATATCTGGGCAATGGCAAAACAGGATCACGACGGGAAGCGGCCGAGTAAAGCGACCGCATCGCCGGCCGACAACGAAGCGAGAGTCCGCGACGCCTTCCGCCTTCAGGCGGAATGGTGCCGCAATCTGGGCTCTCCCTTCACGTCGCTTCTTTGCGCGCTCGCGGCCGAAAACCTCGACCGGTCGACATTGGTCGGCGAGACGATCCTGTCCTGGGAAGGCGATCCCGATGCGAAGGCGGATTCTGTGCCTTTGCGTTTCGTCGGCGCGCTCAACGGTCTGGTGCGCAAGGGCCGCCTGCCGGAGCTGGCGCGTTTCTATCCGCCCAATCTGCTGCCGGACGGCGAGGCCTTGTGGGCCGCGGTCGCCGGGGCGCTCACTACCGCCGGACCCGAGATCGAGCCCTGGCTCGATCTGGCGCCGCAGACGAACGAGGTCGGCCGCTCCTCCATCCTCTATGCCGGTCTGTGCTGGCTCTGGGCCCATTATCCCTTGCCGATGCGCCTCTATGAAGTCGGCGCCAGCGCCGGCCTCAATCTCAATCTCGATCGCTACGCCTATCGCTTCGGCGAGGACACATTCGGCGCCGCCGGCTCTGCGCTTTTCCTCACCCCCGAATGGGAGGGTGAGGCGCCGCCCAATATGACGCCGCGAGTGATCGCGCGGTCGGGCTGCGATGTGGCGCCGCTCGATGCCGCGTTGCCGCGCGACCGCGAGCGGCTGCTGGCCTATGTGTGGCCCGATCAGGCCCCGCGCGTGAAGCGTCTGAACGCCGCTTTCGCCATCGCCCAGCATCATCCCGTGCATGTCGAGCGCCGCGATGCGGCGGCCTGGGTCGAAAGCCACATCGGTGCGACACCCGCCTGGGGCGAGATGCAGATCCTGTTCCATTCGATCGCTTTCCAGTATTTCCCCACAGCGAGTCAGGAGCGCATAGCCGTGCACATGGAGAAGACCGGCGCCTCGGCCACGCGCGATGCGCCCCTCGCGTGGATGCGCTTCGAGGCTGATCCCGAGCTCGACAAGGCCTTCTCCCTGCGGGTGCGCGTCTGGCCGGGAGAGGATCATCTCCTCGCCTTGGGCGACGCGCATGGCCGCTGGGTGAAGTGGATGGCGGGGTGATGCGGGGAGTGTTGTTTCTCCAATCCTCACCCTGAGGTGCGACCCCGGCCTTGAGCTGAAATTCTCTCTCAAATCCTCACCCTGAGGTGCAACGCCGAAGGCGTTGCCTCGAAGGGTCCATCAGGAAAGACCAGAATGGCCTGGGTTTATTTCTCTCTCCAACCCTCAGCCTGAGGTGCGACCCCGGCCTTGAGCTGAAATTCTCTCTCAAATCCTCACCCTGAGGTGCAACGCCGAAGGCGTTGCCTCGAAGGGTCCATCAGGATGAGGCGAGAGGCTTGCCGCCGCGCCGTTTCGCCAGAGACTGAATCAGCTTCCAGTCTCCGCTGATTAGCGCTTCCTTCTTGGACCGAGACCATCCTTTGATCTTGCGCTCTGCGGCAATTGCATCGACGACAAGATCGAAGTACTCCGCATAAACGAGCCGGACGGGAAGTCGTGACGCGGTATAGGCACCTGGCGAGAGCTTCATGAGATGTTCAGACAGACGTTAATCGGGCTCTTCAGCACGCGTCAGGCCGGTATAGTAGCTGCCGTCCGCGCAATGCAGGATGTAAACCCAAGCCATTCTTGTCTCGCCTGAAGGACCCTTCGAGGCAACGCCTTCGGCGTTGCTCCTCAGGGTGAGGGATTGAGGGAAAAGTCGCTCTACGACCGCGGCTTCGTCTTGTCCGGATCGTAATGCGCGAAGCGCACGATGCGGGCCGGGAGCCGCTTCTGGTGGCCGTCGAGCTTGCCGATCTCGACTTCGGTGCCGATCACCGAATGAGTGACGTCGACCCTTGCGAGCGCGATGTTTTTCTTCAGCACCGGCGAGCGCGTGCCGCTGGTGACGACGCCGATCTGGGCGCGCCCGATATGGACGCAGTCGCCATGGCCGACCGCGACATTGGAATCGATATCGAGTCCGACCAGCTTGTGGCGCGGATGTTCCTTGCGCTCGAGCAGCGCCGCCTTGCCGATGAAGTCGTCGGTCTTGGTCTTGAGCGGCACGGTGAAGCCGATGCCGGCCTCGAAGGGATCGGTCTGATCGGAGAATTCGTAATGCGCGAAGATGAGTCCAGCCTCGATGCGCAGCATATCGAGCGCCTCGAGACCGAGCGGAGCGAGCCCGTATTTCCGGCCCGCCTCCCAGACGGCGTCGAAGACGGCGAGCGCGTCCTTGGGATGGCAGAAGATCTCGTAGCCGAGCTCGCCCGTATAGCCGGTGCGCGACACGACGAGCGGCACGCCCTCGAAGCCGCCGATGCGGCCGACCGTGAAGCGGAACCATTCGAGCTCGCCGATCTGGGGCTGTGCCGGCGGCGTCCATACGATCTCCTTGAGGAGGTCGCGCGATTTCGGGCCCTGCACCGCGATATTGTGGAGCTGATCGGTCGATGAGCGCACCCAGGCCTTGAAGCCCATCTTCTCGGCCTGCTCGCGCAGCCAGATGCCGCTATAGTCGTCGCCGCCGATCCAGCGGAAATTGTTTTGGGCCAGGCGGAATACCGTGCCGTCGTCGATCATGCCGCCATGCTCGTAGCACATCGCGGTGTAGACGACTTGGCCCGGTGACAGCTTGCGCATGTCGCGCGTCACGCAATATTGCATGAGCGCCTCGGCATCGGGACCGGTCACCTCGAATTTGCGCAAGGGCGAGAGGTCCATCACCGCCACGCGTTCGCGGCAGGCCCAATATTCCTCGACCGGTCCGTCATTGTTAAAGCGCTGCGGCAGCCAGTAGCCGCGATATTCGGTATAATTGCGGGTCAGCGCCGAAAAGCGCGCATGGAACGCGGTTTCGCGCGTCATCTGGGGGTCGGCGTCAGGAGTCATGCGATAGGCCACCGCTCTCGAGAATTTTTCTTTGCCGGAATAGGTGCGGACATGGATGTCGGTCGGGTTCCAGCCATTGCCGACATTGATGTCATCGGGACAGGCCGACGAAACGCAGACGAGATCGGTGAGTGCGCGCATCAGCACATAGTCGCCGGGACGCGACCACGCCTCGTCGTAGTAGATCTGGTTCTGGTCGTCGACGCGGGTATTGTAGAAATAATTGATCGCCTCCCAGCCCGGACGCTCCGTCACGCCATAGGGCTTGAGCGCGCGGTTGAAGTTCTCCGTGCAGTTCACATGTCCTGGATAGCCGACATCGTCGTAGTAGCGGCTGCTGCAGGCGGTGGCGAAGAAATCGTGCCGGCCGACCGTGTCCTGGACGATCTCGACCAGCGGCTCGAAGTCCAAGCCGAACATCTTCGACAGCAGCCCGGGTGTCGGATAAGCGCGCCCGGTCATGGTGCGCGTGATCGTGCCGTCGAGCGCGTTTTCGATCCCCTTGTCGAGCTTGCGCCGGGAGAAGCACTGGAAGTCGGTCATCTGCCGGCCGGCGACATCAATGATCTGGATGAATTCGCCGGCGCGCACCGTATAGGCGCGGGCGGTCGCCCGATCGACGCGGATGTCCTGGATGGGATCGGCGAGGGGATCGGGCAGGGGGACAGGTTCGTTCTCGCGGGGCGGCGTGGCGCGCTCGACCTTCACTTGTAAGGGCGTCGCCGTGTCCTGCGCCTCGAGATCCATCTTGCCGCCGGGCGCGCCGATGATCACGACGCCATCGCGCCGCGCCCTGAAGTCCTGTTTGCTGCCGGCGGGAGACAGGGCGCCGAAAAGCCGGATGGCCTTGGCGCCGCCGAGATCGATCTTGCGCCGGGCGAGCGCCATGCGGCTGCGCGCCGCCGTTACGTCGTCGCTGGCAAGCGAGGCCCTGATGCCCTTGGCATCGCCGGCTTCGGTTACGCCCAGCAGCGCGGGATCGCATCGGCCGTCGCCGCCGGCCGCGACGATCTCGCCCGCCTGACCGCCTTCGAGATCGGTGACGGTGAGCCGGTCGCCGGCCCTGATATCGAGGATCAGCGTGCCGCCGCCCGCGATCTTGTAGAGTTCGGTGCCGCGCGGCAGCGCCGGCAGGCCCGGCGTGTAGATGAGGCTCGGACGTGGCGCGTGCCCGGCAACCACGCGGTTCTGGAAGCTCTTCTCGAACCTGTTCATGGCACGTAAGGCTAGCTCAATTAGGGGGAGAGCACAATGGTATGAAATTGGGCGTGATTGGTCTTGTCTGGTAGGGGGTGGTTGGTCCAGTCGGAGGAGTTGCGGTCCGGAAGCCTCGCATGCCAGATACAGCCCATCTTTCTTGGAGACCGGAATGAACGTGCCTATTGACAGCCGCGCCTTTCGTACCGCCTTGGGGGCTTTCGCCACCGGCGTGACCATCGTCACCACGCGCGGTCCCACTGGCGAGCCGATCGGAAACACCGTCAACTCCTTCAACGCCGTGTCCCTCGATCCGCCGCTCGTTCTGTGGAGCCTCGGCAAGCGCGCCTATAGTTTCAAGACATATCTTTCGGCCGACCATTTCGCGGTGAATGTACTCCGCGAGGGCCAGGAAGAATTGTCGCGCCGTTTTTCCCGCTCGCTCGACGATAAATGGACCGGCCTCGACTACGAGACCTGGGACACCGGCTGTCCGATCCTGCCCAACGCGCTGGCCGTTTTCGAATGCAAGACCGCTTATACTTACCAGGGCGGCGATCATGTCATCTTTGTCGGTGAGGTCCTCAATTTCGACCATGACCGCAACGGCAAGCCTCTGGTCTTCTGGCACGGCGGCTACCACGCCGTGACCAAATAGGGCCAATTAAAACCGCTTGTAACCAAAACCATACCATTTTAGCATCCACCTGAGCCGCTGCGGCGGTTCATCTGGTGGGGAATCGGTCATGCTGACAACCGGGCACAGATCCGGCGGAGCGTGTTCGCACAGGAGGGGAAGCGCTCATACGCTTCTTGGACCTCTCATCTTTTGCATTGATCACAGCCGTTCCACCGGGGCGCCTTGGCGCCTGACGGCCGTGGTCGCTTCAACTTTGGGAGAAGTCGCTCATGACGACGAAACAGGGCTCTGGCGGGGCAGCCAGCACGACGGTTTCGCCTGGTTTGGTCACGACCCAAGCCGGCGAGCTGCATAGGGCCATCGACTGGCGTGGTGCTTTCTGGGTGGCGGCGGGCGTTCCGCCGCTTGTGCTCTTCTCGATCGGCGGCATTGCGGGAACGACCGGCAAGCTCGCTTTTCTGGTGTGGATGATCTCGATGGTGATGGGCTTCATCCAGTCCTTCACCTATGCCGAGATCGCCGGCATGTTCGGTAACAAGTCGGGCGGCGCCTCGGTATATGGCGCGACCGCGTGGCTGCGCTATTCGAAATTCATCGCTCCACTGTCGGTGTGGTGCAACTGGCTCGCCTGGACCCCGGTGCTCTCGCTCGGCTGCGCCATCGCGGCAGGCTATATATTGAACGCGCTCTGGCCCGTTCCGGCTGCCGACTCGCAAGCGGTCCTCGATTGGGTGAGCGCCAATGCGGCTTCGCTCGCGGCGGATTCGCCCCGCGTGCTGGAATGGCTCGCCGCCAATGCCGGCAAGACGGCGCAGGATGCAATGACGGCGCTGCTCACCCAGGATGCGGTCGCAGCGCTAACGCCCGGAATTCGCAGCTGGGCCTTGCTTTCCTTCCCGATACCGGGGCTGGCGCAGGCCAATCTCAACGCCACCTTCTTCATCGGCGCCATCCTGATGCTGATCATCTTCGCGATCCAGCATCGCGGCATTGCCTCGACCGCGAGCGCCCAGAAATGGCTGGCGATCATTGTGCTGGTCCCGCTCGCCATCATCGGTCTGCTGCCGATCTTCATGGGCAATATCGACTCGGCCAATGTGACGGCGCTCGTGCCGCCGACCGCGGCTTATTCGGGTGTCGACGGGACCTGGAATAACGGCGGCTGGACCTTGTTCCTCGGCGGCCTCTTCATCGCTGCCTGGTCCACTTACGCCTTCGAGACGTCGATCTGCTACACACGCGAGCTGCGCAATCCGAAGACCGACACTTTCCGGGCGATCTTCTATTCCGGCCTGTTGTGCATGTTCTTCTACTTCGTCATCCCCTTTACCTTCCAGGGTGTGCTGGGCCATGCCGGCATGCTGGCGCCCGGCATTGTCGATGGCACCGGCATCGGCGAGGCGCTGGCGGGAATGGTGCATGGCGGCAAGGTGGTAACTCAGATCCTCGTCATCCTGATGATCCTGGCGCTCTTCCTCGCCATCATGACAGCGATGGCCGGATCCTCGCGCACCCTCTATCAGGGTTCGAAGGATGGCTGGCTGCCGCGTTACCTCAGCCATGTGAACGAGCATGGCGCGCCGACCAGGGCGATGTGGACGGATTTCGGTCTGAACCTGTTCCTGCTCGCCATCGCCTCCGACCTCGTCGGCTATTTCTGGGTGCTGGCGCTCTCCAATGTCGGCTACATGATCTTCAACTTCCTCAACCTGAATGCCGGTTGGATTCATCGCGTCGACTCGGGCCACATCGCGCGGCCATGGAAGGCGCCAACGTGGTTGATCGGGCTCAACACCGTGCTCGCCTTCGTGAATGCGTTGTTCCTCGGCGCCGGCGCCAAGGTCTGGGGCTATTCGACGGCGCTGTGGGTCGGCTTCGTGCTGGCCGCCTTGATCATACCGGTCTTCGCCTATCGCCATTACGTGCAGGATGGCGGCCGGTTCCCGCCCGAGGCTTTGTCGGATCTCGGACTCAAGGAAGGTGATCTCGGTGAACGCAAGGCCGGAATGTGGCCCTACATCACGCTGGCGGCCGGTCTGGTTGTCGTGCTGGTCGCGAACTGGGTCTTCGTCCTGCCGGGATAAGCACGAAGATCACGATGATCGAGCGGGGGCGGCTGGAAACGGCCGCCCTCTTATTTGCCTTGATCGCTCATCGCGCCCCGCCGATACTCCCGCAGCTCAACTGGGGAGGATTCGATGCTGGGCTACATTCTTCTGGCGATCCTGGTCATCGCCGGCTTCTATCTGGTCTATGCCTATAACGCGCTGGTCAAGAATAAGAATCTTGTCGCGGAAGGCTGGAGCGGCATCGATGTGCAGCTGCGTCGGAGGGCCGACCTCATCCCCAATCTCGTCGAGACCGTGAAGGGCTATGCGGCGCATGAGGACAAGTTGTTCCGCGACATCGCCGACCTGCGTGCCAAGAGCATTTCGGGCGGTACCGTCACCGAGCAATCGCAAGTGAGCCAGGCCATCACCGGCATGCTGGGCCGGCTCTTTGCCGTCGCCGAGGCCTATCCTGAGCTCAAGGCGGATGCGAATTTTCGCGATCTTCAGGAAAAGCTCGCCGGCGTCGAGGACGAGATTCAACTGTCGCGGCGCTACTACAATGGCGCCGTGCGCAACTTCAATACCATGATCGAATCCTTCCCCTCCAATCTGATCGCGGGCTTCTTCCGTTTCATCAAGGCCGAGTTCTTCGAGATCGGCGATCAGGCAGCCCGCCAGGTGCCCAAGGTGGAATTCAACAAGGCGTCCTAGATCACCGGGCTTTCAAACCTGCCGCTTCTCCCGCTTGCGGGAGAAGGTGCCCGAAGGCCGGATGAGGGTGTCGGGCAGTCAATCTCACATACCACTTGGCGACAGAGTGATGATGATATTTCAGCCTTCGACAGCGCGGGATTGCCAGCATCGAAAGGACACCCTCATCCGCCCTTCGGGCACCTTCTCCCGCAATCGGGAGAAGGGGAAGCCGATCAGGGCGATGCTCATTTCCCTTGCCCTCTTTTTCGCTGTCGCCGGACAAGCCGTCGCGGCCGAGCGCATAACCTCCTTCCTCAGCGACGTGACGATCGGTGCAGATTCGGCGCTCACCGTGACCGAGACGATCGCCATCGTTTCTGAGGGCGATGAGATCAAGCGCGGCATCAACCGCGATTTCCCGACCCGCTACAGGGACAGCAAGGGCCTCTCCTATGTGGTGGGCTTCGAGGTCCTGGGCGTCAAGCGCGACGGCCGGGATGAGCCCTACACGCTGATGTCGATCGCGAATGGCGAACGCATCCGCATCGGCAGCGCCGATGTGTTCCTGAACAACGGCCAGCATATCTATGAGATCACTTACCGGACGACACGCCAGCTCGGTTATTTCGGCGATTACGACGAGCTATATTGGAACGTCACCGGCAATTCCTGGACCTTCCCGATAGAAAGAGCCGAGACGATCATCCGCCTGCCGCCGGGCGCTACCATTCGCCAGCATGCGGAATATACCGGCCGGCAAGGCGAACGGGGCAGCAATGCGGAAGTGCTGCAATCGACCGGCGACCGCTATCGGGCGCGCACCACGCGCACGCTGGCGCCCGACGAGGGCTTCACCGTCGCGGTCGGATGGCCAAAGGGCTTCGTCACCGCGCCGACCGAGATCGACAAGGCCAAGGACGCGATCAGGGACAATCTCGGTTTCTTCGCGGTGGCGGCAGGTGTGCTCCTCGCTTTCGTCTATTATCTCTTTGCCTGGTTCCGCGTCGGGCGCGATCCGCCGAAAGGCGTCATCATTCCGCTCTTCACGCCGCCTGCGGGGCTGGGCCCGGCCGGAATGCGTTATGTCTGGAAGCAAGGGTTCGACGACAAGTCTTTCGCCGCGTCGCTGGTCGGCCTCGCGGTCAAGGGGCGTCTCAAGATCATCGAGAAGGACGGCGGCTTCTCGATCCAGCGCAAGGACGACCAGAGCCAGCCTCTGATGCAAGCTGAAGCGGCGCTCTACCGGGCGATCCCGCGCGGCACCACCGAGCTCGAGCAGAGTAACCATTCGGCGGTGCGCGCCATGAAGAGCGCCATCGAGGACACGCTCGAGAAGGAGCATGAGGGCGTCACCTTCGTGCGCAATCTGAAATGGTTCTGGGGCGGGATCGCCATCTCGGTCATAGCCCTCCTGGCGGGAGCCGCCTTGCTGCCGGGCGATGATGCGTTTGTCGGCCTCTTCATCTCGGCCTGGTCGACTTTCTGGTGGGGCATCCTGCTGGTGATCAGCTGGTCGTTGGTCAAGGGCATCTTCGAGACGCGAGGCGTCTTCGCCAAGATCAAGTCCTTTTTTGCGCTGGGCTTTCTCGTGCCTTTCTTCCTGGCGGGCGGCGGCGTGCCGGCAGCCGTCTTCTTCTCCGCGCAATCGCCAGCCCTCTATGGCTTCGCTGCCGGCGCTGTGGCGCTCGTGGCCATGGGCTTCGTCTTTCATTGGTTGCTGCGCGCGCCGACAATCATGGGCCGCAAGCGCCTCGACCAGGTCGAGGGCTTCCGCATGTATCTGAAGACCGCGGAGGAGGAGCGCCTCAAGGTGCTGCATCCGCCGGAGAAGACGCCGGAATTGTTCGAGCGCTATCTGCCTTTCGCGCTGGCGCTCGATTGCGAGAATGAGTGGAATGCGAAATTCGCCGCAGTCCTGGCCGCTGCGGCCGCTGCCGGCGCCGCGGCATCGCCCATCTGGTATTCCGGCGACAACTGGAATCCCACCCGCATGGATGACTTCACCGGCAGCCTCGGGAAGAGCCTGTCGAGCGCTACCTCGTCGTCGTCGGTGGCCCCCGGCAGCAACTCCGGTTCCTTCGGCGGCGGATCATCAGGCGGCGGCGGTGGCGGTGGTGGCGGATCGGGCTGGTAGAGCTCCCTTACCGAGCCTTAATTGCGCGGCCACGGCGCGGTAAGGTTTCCAGGACGACAAAGATGTCATGTGAGTGCCGGCACTGCAGGCGAGCTCTCATGACGAAGCGCGTGTCTTGCCGGTCCTCATGATCGAGGTCATAGCATCATCGAGGAGACCAAACATGACTTTTCGCATCGTCACGCCCGCCGCGCTTGCCCTGTTTCTCCTGGCGGGCACGGCGTTTCTCGGCGCCGCCGGGCCGGCGGGTGCCGCCAGCAATGCCACCATGACCGCGTGTTCGCAGCAGTGGCAGGCGGACAAGAAGGCGGGCAAGGTCCCGCAAGGTGAAACCTGGTCGAAATACTACAGCGACTGCGCCGCCGGCATGAAGAAGGGCGCGTCTGCCGCCACGACGACCATGAAGAAGAAGGCTGCCGCCGTGACGTCGGCCAAGAAGGACACGCGCAGCTTCGTGCCGAAAGAGCCGACAGCCACCGATCAGACGGCGGTCGCCACGACCGATGCTAAGGGCAAGCCCTTGAGCGCCGGAGAAATCGCTTTCCGTCAGCGGATCAAGGAATGCGGCAACGAATGGCAGCAGGACAAGGCCAAGGGCACATTGCCCGCTGGCGAGAAATGGCCGGATTTCTGGAGCGCCTGCAATACGCGCCTGAAGGCGCACGGGTAGAGCATCGGCCCGAAAAGTGCGTGCGGTTTTCGGGTAAGCCGATGCGAAAAGACAAAGAGCTGAACCATCTGACCGAACGCCGAGCGGTCTATCCGATGTAGTCGGCGAGCTCCGGCAGATCGCGCCGCGTGAAGAGACGCTCGGTCGGCTCGAAGGCGAGGATGCGGCCGTCGCTCAGAAAGGCGGTGCGGCTCGCCGCATAACGCGCATCTTCCGGGTGATGCGAGACCAGCATGACCGTGTAGTGCTTCTCCTGCTGCAGCGCCTTGACGAGATCGATCATCTCGCGCCGGAGCGCCGGTCCCAAGGCCGCGAAGGGCTCGTCGAGGAGCAGGATGGGCTCGTCGCGTAGCAGCGCGCGGGCGATGGCGACGCGCTGGCGTTCGCCGCCCGACACCTCGCCAGGCTTGCGCCGGGCGAGCGCCTTGAGGCCGGTGCGCGCCAGGGCGTCATCGACGGAACGCTTCTCGGCCTCGCTGAGCTTCAGCGCCGGCGACAGGCCGAGCGCCACATTCGTCCACAGATCGAGATGCGCGAATGTATTGTGGTCCTGGAACACCATGGTCACCGGGCGCGCGGAGGGAAGCGCATGGGTCATGTCGCGGCCGTCGAGCACGATCTTGCCCGATTGCGCCCGGTCGAATCCGGCGATGAGGGACAGAAGCGTCGACTTGCCGCCGCCGCTTGGCCCGATGACGGCGACGAACTCACCACGCGCGATCTCGAAATCGAACTCGGCGGTGAAGTCCTCATAGCGGAACCGGATGTCCTCGAGCCTGATCATGCCGCAGCACTCCATTTGTCGAGGAGGGTGATGACGGCCATCGAGAACAGGGCGAGGACGAGCGCCGAGCCTGCTGCCGCATCGATGCGATAGCTGCCCATTTGCGCATAGATGAGGGCGGGAAGCGTCATGAGATCCTGCGAGCCGAACAAGGTGATGGCGGTGAGATCGCCGAGCGAGAGCACGAAAGCCATGGCGGCGGCAAGTCCAAGGGGACGGCGCAGCACCGGCAGGTCGATGAGGAGGAGGCGTCTCACGCCCTTGATGCCGAGGCTGGCGCAGAGCCGGTCATGCTGGGCCATCGACTGCTGCATGGCGGGTGCCAGCGAACCAAGCGCGAAAGGCAGCGCCATCAGCGCATTCATGGCGATGACGAGATAGGGGGCGGCTGACAGAGCGAGCCCGGCCCGGCTCGCCGCGATGAACCATCCCGTCGCCAGCACCGCCGGCGGCACGATCAAAGTGAGCAGTGCCGAGAGATTGAGGAGCGAACGGCCCGTCGCGCTCGTCGCCTTGGCGCTGGCCCGCGCCAGGGGCCAGGCGAGGAGGAGACTGGAGCAGCGCCGCGGGCAAGGCGATGAGGAGACTGGTCAGGATCGCGCGCGACAGCGCCGGCCAGTTGAAATCGGCCGCGAGGCCTGAGATCACGATCGCCAGGATCGGGATGCCGACGAACAGAGCCGCCGCCGCGATGATGAGGGCCAGCGCGAAGGCGCTTGCCGGCGAGCGTGTTTCGTAACGCGCGCTGATGCCTCTGAGCGACGGCCAGTTCTGCACCGCTTGCGCATACTGGCCGGCGAGCAGCACGAACAGTCCGCAGAGCACGAGCTGCACCAGCGACAGCACGGTGGCGCGGGCCGGATCGTAGTCGAAGCGCAGCGCCTGATAGATACCGACTTCGAGGGTGGTGGCGGACGGTCCGCCGCCAAGGGTCAGCACGACGGCGAAGCTCGCTGCGCAGAGCAGGAAGATGAGGCTCGCAATGCCCGGCAGGCTGGCGCGCAGCTGCGGCCATTCGATCAGGCGGAAGCGGGCGCCTTCTGTGAAGTCGAGCTGGGCCGCCAGACGCCAGCTTTCTGGCGCGATACCCTCCAGTTGCTGCAGGAGGAGGCGAGTGGCAAGCGGCAGGTTGAAGAACACATGCGCCAGCAGGATGCCGGCCAGCCCGTAGATATTGATCGGACTGCCGGTGAGCGTCGCGATCCAGCCGGTGCGGCCATAGACGGCGACGATGCCGAGGATGACGACGATGGCGGGCAATGCCAACGGCAAGGCGAAAAGGCGGAGCAGAAAATTGCGGCCGGGGAAATCGAGCCGCGCCAGAGCGAGCGCCACGGGCAGGGCGAAAGCGATCGAAAGAAGTGTCGAGAGGCCGGCCTGCAGCAGCGTGAACCACAATATGCGCAGTACATAGGCATCGACGATATGGCCGGTGAGGAGGCCCTCGCCGATGCCGATTGTGGCGACCGGCAAGAGACCTACGGCGATCGCGACGAGAATGGCCGCGAGCGCGGGGCTCGCGGCCAGAAGCGCTCCCTTGGAGGAGGTCGTCATTTACTCATCGCATTGAGCCACTCGTCGATCCAGGCACGGCGATGATCGGCCACTTCCTCAGGCTCGAACAGGAAAGTCTTGTCCGGCTTCACGAGGCTGTCGAAGGTGGCGTTGAGCGGCGCCGATGTCTTGCCCGCCGGGAACATCCAGTTGTTTTCAGGGATTGCGTCCTGGAAGCCCGGGCTCTCCATGAAGGCGAGGAAACGCTCGGCGAGCTTCCTCTCGGGCGAGTTGGCGATCAGTCCCGCGACCTCGACCTGCAGATAATGGCCTTCGGAGAATTTCATCGCCTGATAGCGCTCCGTCTTCTCGGCGATGATATGATAGGCCGGTGAGGTCGTGTAGGAGAGCACCATCGGCGCCTCGCCCTTGGTGAAGAGGCCATAGGCCTCCGACCAGCCGGGCGTCGTGGTGAGGATGCGGGGCTTGAGCTTGGTCCAGGCCTCCGCCGCCTTGTCGCCATAGACGGACTTGACCCACAGAAGGAAGCCTAAGCCCGGCGTCGAGCTGCGCGGGTCCTGCAGGATGATCTTCTGTTCGGGGCTTCCCTCGACGAGATCCTTGAGACTCGTATAGGCATCCGCCGGCTTGATCTTCTCGGTGTCGTAGATCACCGCGAAATGCGCATAGTCATAGGGAAGGAACGTGTCGTCGGTCCAGGTAATGGGTAGCGTCAGCTTGGACGCGTCCTGGCCATGCGGCCCGAACAGGCCGGTCGCCTTGGCTTCCGCCGTCAGATTGGTGTCGAGCCCCAGCACGACATCGGCCTGGGTGCCCGAGCCTTCGAGCTTCAGGCGGTTCAGCATCGCGACACCGTCGGTGACCGAGACGAAATTCAGCGTGCAGCCGCATTCCTTCTCGAAGGCCTGTTTGACCTTGGGGCCGGGACCCCATTCGGCGGTGAAGCTTTCATAGGTGTAGACGGTTAGCGTTTCCGCCGCGTTTGCCATGCCGGGCAATGCGCAGAACGCCATCAGGGTGAAGAGAAGTTTTTTCATCTAGGTCCTCCTATTCACCGGGTGAAGGAGGAAGGGGCTCGTGGCAGCCCGCTCGCAATCCCTCCGCCGGTATGAGCCGGATCAGGTTCAGCGGGTTAGCCTTTTGAGGGCCTCTCAGCTCTGAAACACGAGCACCCCGTTGAGAGCGAGGGGGAACATAGGCATTGAGGGGTGCGCTGGCAAGCGGCTTCTGTTATTCCTGGGCGATGACCCGTTTCGTTGTGCTTCTCAGCGGAGACCTGACGGCAACCAGGCGTCTGAGGTCCCAGATTCAAAATGCGCGTATCATCGCGGCCGATGGCGGCATGGCGCATGCCGACACGCTCGGCCTGACACCCGAATTATGGGTCGGCGACTTCGATTCGACTTCCGAAAGTCTGGCCGAACTCCATAAGGACGTCGCGCGCCATGAATTTCCCGCCGACAAAGACAAGTCCGACGGCGAGATCGCGGTGGACGAGGCGCTCAAGCTGGGCGCCCGCGAGATCGTCATGGTGGGCGGCCTCGGCGGCCAGGCCGACCACGCGGCCTCGCATCTGGGTCTGATCCTGAAACTGGGACGCAGGCGAGTCCATGCCTTCCTCACCAGCGGCGCGGAGGAGGCCTATCCCGTCCTCAACGGCACCCATCATTTCGACCTGCCGCCCGGCAGCCGCTTCAGCGTCGTTCCCTTCACCGATCTGGCCGGCCTCGATCTCGAAGGGGTGAAATGGCCGCTGACCAACCGCTCCGTGCCTTTGGGCTCGAGCCTCACCGTGTCGAATGTCGCGCTGGGGCCGGTGACCGTGCGGCTGAACCAGGGCTACGCGGTGGCCCTCGCTTATCCCGAGAGTGCTGCGTGACCAGACTGACACTGACCGAAATTGGCCGCCATGGCGAGGCCATCGGCGAAAAGGAAGGCCGTCCGGTCTATGTGCCCTATGCGCTGCCGGGCGAAGTCGTGGAGGCAGAGATCGCAGGGACCCACGCGCAATTGCGCGAGATAGTCGTCCCCAGTCCCGAGCGCATCGCCGCCTTCTGCCCGCATTTCACGCAATGCGGCGGTTGCCAGATCCAGCATTGGCAATCCGACGCCTATCGCCTGTGGAAGCGCGGCCTTATCGTCACCGCGCTCAAGCATCAGGGCATCGCGGTCGAAGTCGAGCCGCTGATCGACGCGCAAGGCGAGGGACGGCGGCGCGCCACCTTGCATGTGAATAAAACCGCGGCGGGCGTGATCGCCGGCTTCAATGCCGCGCGCAGCCATGACATCCATCCGATCGATTTTTGCCCCATTCTCGTGCCGGCGCTGGCTTCGGCGCCCGAGATCGCGCGGCATATCGGCGCGCTCCTCGGCGACTGCGATGTCGCCTTCACCGCGAGCGAGACCGGCATCGATGTCGATGTGACCACGAAGAAGAAGGCGACGCCGTCCTTGGCGGCGCTCGTCGAGGCTGCGAAACTGGCGAGGCTTTCGCGCAACCGCGAGCCTTTGGTGACGCGCATCGCGCCCGAGATCACCGCCGGCACTGCGCGGATACGTCTGCCGGCAGGCACGTTCCTGCAGGCGACGCGCGCCGGCGAGGCGGCCTTGGCGATGCTGGTCATCGAGAACATCGGCAAGGCGAAGGCCGTCGCTGATCTCTTCTGCGGCGTCGGCGTCTTCGCTTTGCGCCTGGCCGGCAAGGCCAGGATATTCGCCGCTGACAGCGACCGCGGCGCCATCGCCGCTTTGGACGAGGCCACTCGTAAGGCGTCTGGCCTCAAGCCGGTCGAGGCGAAAGCGCGCGATCTCTTCCGCGAACCTCTGGTTTCACACGAGCTCAAAGCTTTCGACGCGGTAATCTTTGACCCGCCGCGCGCCGGCGCCGAGGCGCAGGCGCGGCAGCTGGCAAAGTCGACGGTGAAGACCGTCGTCGCCGTCTCCTGCGATCCGGCGAGCTTCGCCCGCGATGCGCGCATCCTGATCGAAGGCGGCTATCGTCTGACGCGCGTGACGCCAGTCGATCAATTCGCCTTCACGGCGCATGTCGAGACGGTAGCGCTCTTCCGGCGCTGATTTTCAGAAACCCCTCATGTTGGGGTGCCAAATGAAAAGGCCGCCCATGAGACGGCCTTCCGAAACTCAAAGTTGAGCCAAGCTCAGTCCTTCGCACGCTCCACATAGGAGCCGTCCTCGGTCGCGATCACAACGCGGGTGCCGGTGGCGATATGGGGCGGCACTGCGGTGCGTACGCCGTTCGACAGGACCGCCGGCTTGAAGGAGGAGGCCGCCGTCTGGTTCTTGATGACGGGCTCGGTCTCGACGATCTCGAGCGTGACACGCTGCGGCAGCTCGATCGTGATCGGCACGCCGTTGAACAGCGCGATCATGCATTCCATGTTTTCCTGGAGATACGCCGCACCGTCGCCGATGAGGTCGGCCGGCAGGTGGATCTGCTCGAAGCTCTCCGGATTCATGAACACATATTGGTCGCCGTCCTGATAGAGATAGTTGAACGGCAGGGTCTCGACGAAGGCCCGCTCCATCTGGTCTGTGGTCTTGTAGCGCACCACGGTTTTGACGCCGTCCGAGATGCGGCGCATATCGATCGAGGTGGTGGGAGTGCCCTTGCCAGGGTGGAAGCTCTCGGCTTTCAGGACGACATAGAGCTTCCCGTCCTCATGCTCGATGACATTGCCTTTACGCACGGCGCTTGCGATGATCTTGGCCACGAAATCTCTCTATAAATAAAGCTATTGATGGATTTTGTCGGGCGGGTATTAGCAGCCGCCATGCCAGAAGCCAAGCCCTGCCGGAGTTCCCCCTTTTGACCCCCCAACCCGCCCTGGTGGCGCGCCGATATCCATGCCGACCGTCGGCCTTTCCTGATGGTTCGGGGCCGGATCCTGGGCCGGATACGCGCCTGGTTCGCCGAGCAGGGCTTTATCGAGGTCGATTGCGGGGCGCTGCAGGTCTCGCCTGGCAATGAGGCCCATCTGCACGCCTTCACGGCCTCGCTCATCAATCCGGACGGCTCGAGCGAGGTCCGCTACCTCCATACCTCGCCCGAATTTGCCTGCAAGAAGCTCCTCGCCGCCGGCGAAAAGCGCATCTTCAGCATGGTCCATTGCTTCCGGAACCGCGAGCGCACGCCGCTCCATGCGCCCGAATTCACCATGCTCGAATGGTACCGGGCGGGCGAGCCCTATGAGCGCATCATCGCCGACACGGTCGAGATGCTGAGACTAGCGGCATTGGAGACGGGCAATCAGCTCACCTGGCGCGGCAAGGCTGCGGACGCCTTGCAGGAGGCCGAATATCTAAGCGTGGCGGATGCTTTCGCGCGTTATGCCGGCATCGACCTGCTTGCCACTCTCAGTGCCGGGGGAGCCGATGCCGCAGCACTTGGCGCCCAGGCGCGTTCGCAGGGCGTCAGCTTCGCCGCCGCCGATTCCTGGTCCGACATCTTCAGCCGCATTCTGGTCGAGCGCGTCGAGCCACATCTGGGGCAGGGGCGCCCGACCGTGCTTTTCGAATATCCGGCCGTCGAGGCGGCCCTGGCGCGGGTCAGCCCGCGCGATCCGCGCATCGCCGAGCGCTTCGAACTTTATGCGGCGGGCGTGGAACTCGCCAATGGTTTCGGTGAACTGACCGATCCGGTCGAGCAGCGCCGCCGCTTCGAGGCCGACATGGCGCTGAAGCAGAAGCTCTATGGCGAGCGTTATCCGATCGACGAAAGTTTCCTTGAAGCCTTGCGGCATATGCCGGAAGCTTCCGGCGTGGCGCTGGGCCTCGACCGGCTGGTTTTGCTGGCGACCGGCGCCACCCGTATCGATCAGGTAATCTGGACGCCTTTCAGCTAGGAGATTTGCGATGCGCCTCATCGGCTATGTGCTGCTTCTCATTCTCTCCGTGAATGGCGCCGCATGGGCCGGGGGCACCGAGGAGGATCTCTATCGTGGCCGGACACTGGTGACCGGCATGCGCGAGGAGACCCGCATCCCCGGCTTCGCCACCTGCCTGCTCGATGTCCTGGCCAAGCTTTCGGGCGATGCGCGACTGCTGAGCGATCCGCTTGCCCTTGAGATCGCCGACAAGGCCGCCGATATGGTCACGGCCTTCACCTACAAGGACCGCCTCGAAGGCATTCCGATCCATGACGAGCAGGGCTCGCGCGACCGGCCCTACGATCTCACCGTGACCTTCGATCCGGCCAAGGTCGATGCCGCTTTGCTCACACTGGACCGCAAGCCCTGGCTCACCGAGCGGCCACGCCTCGGTCTCTTCCTGGCGGTTACCAACGGATCCACCGTCTATATGCTGGCGCGCGACGGAGTCCACGGCCGCGACCAGCGGGAGTCGCTCAGCGGCGCTTCCTGGCAGATCGGCTTGCCGGTGCTCCTGCCGAGCGAGGATGAATTGTCCCGCAACGGCTTGACCATCCGCAGCCTTCCCACCGCGCCGCCAGCGAGGCTCGAAGCCGTGGCACGGGGCATGGGCGCCGATCTGGCGCTCGAGGGCAGCCTTATCTGGAGCAAGGGAAGGCTCGGCTGGGAGGCCAGATGGCGGCTCTTCGATGACCGGGGCGTTCAGATCTGGGAGATCAAGGACGTCAATTTCGACGACGCCTTTCGCGACGCGCTGCGGGGCTCGGCGTTGATTTTGTCCGGCGGCGGCAGGCCGCAGTGACTTGCTCCATCACTCCGTCATCCCGGCGAAAAGCCGGGGCGACGAAGTGAGAAAAGACTCTGGCTTATTACCGCACCCCGGTCAGCACCTGGCGGATCGATTTTGCCATCTTGTCGACGATCTCGCCGAGTTCGTCCGGGCTCGCATTATAGGGCGGTGCCACGATAACGCAGTCGCCGGCGACGCCGTCGACATTGCCGCCGACGGGGTAGCAAATGAGTCCGTTTTCAAGGGCTTGCTGGCGAATGCGCAAGTAGAGCTTGAGCTCGGCCGGGAACGGCGCCTTGGTCTTGCGGTCCCTCACCAGCTCGAGCGCCTGGAAGAATCCGCGGCCGCGGATGTCGCCCACCGCCTCTATGTCGGAGGTCGCGTCGCGCATCATAGTGGCGAGCTTCGGCCCCCATTCCATGACCCGCTCGACAAGCTTCTCGCGGGTGACGATCTTCTGGACGGCGACGCCGGCGGCGCAGCAGGCGGTGTGGCCGGTGAAGGTGTGACCGGTCTGCGGCCCGCCATGGACGGGCGCGAAGGCGTCCGCAAGTTTGGTCGAATAGACGGCGGCGCCGAGCGGCAGATAGCCGGCGGCGAGGCCCTTGGCGACCGACATAATGTCGGGCTCGACCCCGTCATGGGCGAGCGCCCGCCACGGGCCGCAGCGCCCGGCCCCCGACATGACCTCATCCGCGATGAGCAGGATGCCATGCCGGTCGCAGATCTCGCGCACCCTTTTGGCATAGCCCGGAGGTGCCGGCACGCATCCGCCGGCCGCGCCGACCACCGGCTCGAAGATGAAGGCCGCGACATTCTCAGGTCCGACACGCAGGATCTCGTCCTCGAGCTCCTTGGCGCAGGCCTCCGCCGTGGTTTCGGCTGTGGCGCCCAAGGGCGGACGATAGACATTGGCGGGGGAGAGCAGCGAGGCGGGCACGAGCGCCCCTTCGAAGGCGGCGCGCCGCTCGAGGAAGCCCGAGACCGACAGCGCGCCGATCGTATTGCCGTGCCAGGAGCGCTCACGCGCGATGAAACGCCGCCGGCTCATTTCGCCCCTGGCCGCGTGATATTGCAGAGCGAGCTTGAGGCAGCTCTCGACCGCTTCCGAGCCGCCGGTCACGAACACCATGTGCTTGAGGCTGCCGCCGCATTTCTGCGCGACGATCTCGGTCAGTTCCTCGAGCGCGTCGGTGGTGAAGTTGTAGCGATAGCCATGGGCGATGCGCGACAGCTGGTCGGCGATGGCCGCATTCACCTCTTCATTGCCATGGCCGATGCAATAGACCGCCGGCCCGCTCGATCCATCTATGTAAGTCCGGCCGTCGGCGGCATGGATATAGGAGCCCTTGGCCCATTTAGCCTTGGGCAAGTTGGCCCCGGCCGTGGTGATGCTCTGAGGGAGAGGCTGCTTGGTCATGCGGATTCCTGATCTGGCGGGACAAGCGAAGCTCAGCTAGTAGCAGATGCCGTAACGGACAGGCAAATCATGATCACCGTCTTCGACGACATACAACGTCTGCACAATCCGCCGAGCTTCATCGTGGCCGGAAAAGCTCAGCCCATCCCAGAGAGGCCCGAGCGCATCGACATACTGCTCGAAGGGGTGAAAAGCTCAGGCGGCGTGGTCGTTGCGCCGAAATCCGTCGGCAATGAGACGTTGTCGCTCGTCCATGATACACGCTATCTCGCTTTCATGGACGGCCTGTGGCAGCGCTGGCATCGCCAGCCGAATGCGGCGGAATATCCCGCCCCCAATATCCATGCGCTCGGCCGGCCCAGCCTGGCGCCCGTCGGCTATCCGGACTCGGTCGTCGGGCAATGCGGCTACCATCTGGGCGATGGCTCATGTCCCTTCATGGACAAGACTTGGGACGCGGCGAAGGCGAGTGCGGCAAGCGCCGTCCATGCGGCGCGCCTGATCCGCGACGGCGAGCGTTTCGTCTATGCGCTGTGTCGGCCGCCCGGCCATCATGCGGCGTCCGATGTCGCGGCAGGCTTCTGCTATATCAACAATTCGGCGCTCGCCGCCGAAGTCCTGAACCGGGCCGGCCGGCGTGTTGCCATCCTCGACATTGACGTCCATCATGGCAATGGCACCGAGGCGATCTTCTACGACCGCGCCGATGTCCTCACCGTATCGATCCATGCCGATCCGAGGCGCTTCTATCCTTTCTTCTGGGGCTATGCGGAAGAGACCGGGAGAGGCGAGGGGGAGGGCTTCAACCTCAACCTGCCGCTGCCGCGCGGCACACGGATCGATGCCTATCGCACCGCACTTGCCCAGGCCCTGCGGCGCGTTGGTGAGTTCGGCCCGGAGATTCTGGTCGTGGCGGCGGGACTCGATATCTCCATCGATGATCCCTTCCAGGGCTTCGCCATCGAGACCAAGGACTTCGCTGTCATCGGCCGCGATATCGCCGATCTGAAGCTGCCGCTCTTGGTGGTGCAGGAGGGCGGCTATCCCTCGCCAAGCCTCGGCGCCAATCTCGCTTCATTGCTGGAGGGCTTGCGGGCATGACCTTGATGATCCGGCCAATGCGCGCCGAGGATGCGCCGGGCGTCGTAGCGATGGTCCATGGCCTGGCGCGCGACACGGCGCCGGACGTCACGCCGAAGCTGACGGCTGAGAGTCTCGTGGACAATGACGATCTCATCCAGGTCACCGTCGCCGAGGATGCAAGCGGCATTCTCGGCGCCTGCCTGACGCTGCTGACCTTCTCGACCTGGCGCGGCCTCAAGGGCCTCTATGTCGTCGATCTGTTCATCGATGGCAAAGCGCGCAACCGCGGCATCGGCCTGAAGCTTCTGCGCGAGGCAGCGCGCCGCGGCCGTGCCAGGGGCGCCCGCTTCATCAAGCTGGAAGTCCTTACCACCAATGATGGCGCCGCCCGCTTCTATGAGCGGCTCGGCTTCGCGCGCCATGACGAGGATCGTCTGTTCGTTCTTGAGGACGAGCAGGTGACGGCGTTTCTGGAGGAGCGGGAATAATTCCTCGCCCCGCCAGTCAAGGGCAAGGGCACTGTTCGAACCCTGAAAAGTGCGAAGCGGTTTTCCGAAAAGATCATGCGCAAACAAGAAGATAAAGCGTGATGGCGACTCGTCCTAAAGCCATCACGCATTAATAGTCAGTTCGATGGTGTTGGCGAAGCGCTGCAGATAGGCCGACGTCGATGAATTGTCATCGTTGGTGTTGACGATCTCGGTCGCGACTGTCGGGCCGAAGGTGATGGTTCTGGTTGAGGCGGCCTTGGACGTCACGCACTGCGCATAAGCCGGATCGGCCCTTGGTGCCGCCGATCGAGATAACCGTACGAAGCGTCCGAAAACTCTTGTTGCGTTGCAACGACCTTCCCCCTGCCAACATCTTGAAAGCAAAAGACGCGGGTCGGGCGTCGAATGAGGCCAGGAGATCTGAATGGGTGAGGGTTGGGAGCAGCGCGACCTTCACCGACCTGTTGCGGATGGGCACCAGTTCGTTTCAAAGAAGCTATTTTTCTTAGTTACGTAGGATTACTCGCTTGAGTGAAATCAATTCTTCTCTAAGATTGAAGAGGGGGATTCGAGACTAGGCTGATTCAGCAAGGCGTCAGCAGAGTTGCAACATGGAGTTGCACCGGGCCTGCGGCGCTTGCCGATGGAGTGCGGTTCTTACAGGGGCGGGGAATAGTCTGAATATGGTCCGGGGGCTCAAGGCTGCGTGGAACATCTGCGCGCTGTTTCAAGCTTGTTGCCGTAGAAATACAGGGGTCTGGCGGGGGCTCGAGCGCCTGTTCGTAATCCTCGGTGCCTTGTCTCTACCGTCGGCGGTAAGCAGGTCGAACAACCGCAACCGGATCGGCGGGCGCGCAGAGCCGCGATCCTCGAAGCGGTCTCTCCTCGCCGCGCTAGCGGAGCGGCTTCCCGATCTCGCTTCGCTGTCCAACAACGTCCGGCGCAAGGCGCCCGCCCTGGTGCTCGCGCTGCCGGCGATCCTGATCCTTCTCTCGCCGATCGCTGCCAGGGCCGCCGATGGCGACGGCTGCAACTATTTCAGGAACAATCCCGCCTTCTACGACAACGCAAACTACAACGTCAGCAGCACCGGCCCAGCCACCATCATCAATCAGGCGCCGTTCGGACCGCAGACCGGCATCGTCAACTTCGCGGCGGGAACCGTAGTCTATTACGAATATACGGTTTCCAATTCTGCAGTGAATGCCAGGCTGAACCGCGCGCCTCTTGCTGGCGTCGCCACCGTCTTCGTCGATACGAGCACCAGCAGCAGCGGCTCCATTACCTTGCCGGTGGACACGCGTTCCATGGCGGCTTCGGGCTATGTGCCGGTCAGCGGCTCCGGCACGGTGACCTGGACGATCTATTGTGGCGTCCGCGCGGCCCAGGTCATCGCTTCGACCACGGGCACGGTGGGCGCGGCTATGAGCTTCACGCCGGTCACAGCCTCTTTCGGCCGCGGAACGTACAGCTATGCGCTGAGCGGCGGCACGCTGCCCGCCGGCCTTTCGTTCAACACCGGCACCGGGGCCATCACCGGCACGCCGACCGCTGCGCTCGCCGCCACCACCTTCACCGTCACCGTGACGCACCAGGGAACGGGTTCCGCGTCCCAGACTTTCCAGCTTGCGGTCAATGCGTCAGCGCCGACGATCGTTGCAGCCTTCAGCCCGACCTCCATCGTCAGAGGCGGGTCCTCGACCCTGACCGTGACGATCAGCAATCCGAATGCCGGGATGCAGCTGACCGGCGTAGCGGTGTCGGCATCGGCGCTGCCCGCCGGCCTCACCGGATCGAACCCGATGACGACCTGCACCAGCGGCGCCGTCACACTGGCCGGCGACACGCTGAGCCTGTCCGGCGCGACGCTGAATGCGAGCACTTCGTGCACGGTGTCGATCACCGCCTCGTCCGCCACGCCGGGCAATTACAGCTATACGAGCGGCACGGTCTCGGCCTCCGGCCCAGCCCCCGTGTCGGGTAGCACAGCAACGACGCCGACCCCGCTCACCGTCACAGCGCCCGCGCCAACGGTGACGTCCGTGGCGCCGACATCCGGCCCAACCGCCGGCGGGACAACCGTCATCGTCAGGGGCACCGATTTTACCGGCACGACGGGTCCGGGCGGCGTGCGCTTCGGCGGAACCAATGCGACGAGCTACACGGTCGACGGCGATACGCAGATCACGGCAGTTGCGCCGGCTGGTGGCGCAGGCGTGGTCGATGTCACTGTCACCGCGCCGGGCGGCACCAGCACAACGAGCGCCGCCGACCAGTTCACCTATGTCGCGGCACCGGTCGCCAGTTCGTTCACCGCTTCGGCGCTCGCTTATGATGTCAGCGGCACGAACTTCAGCATCGCTGCCCATGCGACGAACAGCCCGACCAGCTATGCGGTGGGCTCGGCGACCACAGCCCAGGGCGGTTTGGTATCGGTCGATGCGGCCGGCCTCGTCACCTACAGCGCGCCGGTCGGCTTCCGTGGCAATGACAGCTTCACTTTCACCGCGACCAATCTGGGCGGCACCTCCAGCCCGGCGACGGTCACCGTGCCGATCAGCAACCCGGTGCTGGTGTCCGTCTTCCCTGTCGGCGGCGGCCAGCGCGGCATTGCGCTTTCGGGCGTGCAGATCAACACCACCGGCGGCAGGTCGCCGCACAGCTGCGCGACCACGCTGAACACGGGCGCTCTGCCTGCCGGCACGCAGCTCAACAGTGATTGCACGATCACCGGCACGCCGGCGGCAAGCGGCACCTTTACCTTCACCGCCAGTGTGACCGACAGCTCGCTCGGCACCGGCCCCTTCACCCAGGCAACTGGTCCGCTTGTGCTGACCATCTCCGCGCCGACGATCACGCTGTCGCCGGCTGCAGGCGCGCTGCCCGGTGGCTCGGTCGGCACCGCCTATTCGCAGAGCTTCACGGCGGGGGGCGGCACCTCCTCCTACAACTATGCGCAGACGTTGGGGGACTTGCCAACGGGCCTCACCCTGACCGGCGGCACGCTGTCGGGAACGCCGACCGCAACCGGTACCTTCAATTTCGATATCACGGCAACCGACAGTTCGAGCGCGGGCAGCGGCGGGCCGTACACCAGGGTGCAGTCCTACAGCATCACCATGGTCCAGGGCGGCCAGACGATCAGCTTCGGCGCGCTGCCCAATGCCTCGCTTTCGGCCTCGCCACTGACCTTGTCGGCAACGGCGTCGTCGGGCCTGGCGGTCGGCTTCTCCTCGACGACCACGAGCATCTGCACGGTCTCGGGCGTCACGCTCACCCTGCTCCAGACAGGCACCTGCTCGATCACCGCCAGCCAGGCGGGCGACACTGACTGGAATGCGGCGAGCGACGTCGTGCAGAGCTTCACCGTGACCCCGGCCAATCTGGTGCTCAGCACGGGCGGCGTGTCGGGCAACCAGGTGGGCGCCAGTTACAGCCAGTCCAACACGGCCTCGGGCGGCATCGCGCCTTATGCATATGCGCTTGACGCCGGGGCTTTCGTGCCGGGCACCAGCCTCGATCAGGACACCGGCCTGGTGTCGGGCACGCCGATCATTGCCGGCACCTTCAGCTACCTTGTCAGGGTGACCGACAGCCAAGGCACGCCCGTCACCGCCATCGGCTCGATCACCACGACGACGATCGCCAAGGGCGACCAGACGGCCAGCTTCACGTCGACCGCGCCCAGCGGCGCGGCCGTGGGCGGTGCCGCCTACACCGTGACCGCGACGGCGACGTCCGGGCTTGGGGTGGTCTTCTCGCTCGACGGCGCCAGCACCGGCTGCGCATTGTCGGGCAACTCGGTCACCTTCACCAGCACCGGCACCTGCCAGATCAACGGCAACCAGCCGGGCGATACGAACTGGAACGCGGCGCCGCAGGTCCAGCAGAGCTTCACGGTCGGGCCGGCCGCGGCAATCACCGCGTCGGTCACCTTTGCGCCGGCCACTATGGGCGCTGGCGAGACCGGGGTGGTCACGATCACCTTCACCAACACCAATGCGTCCAACAGCCCGGCTTTCAACGCGCTGCTCACCTCTCCGTCGCTCACCGAGCGGGTGGCCGGCGACCCGGGTGGCACCTGCTCGCTCGGCTCGGCCTCGGTCCCGACCGCGACGACCGTCCAGTTCGGCGACATCGTCGTGGCGCCGGGCAGCTGCACCATCACGCTCAGTTATACCGGCGCCACCGCCGGCTCGACCTCGGGCTTCACCCTCGGCGCCTTCACCCCGGGTGGCTACCCGACCACATCCGCGACCGCCGGCAACGCCTTCGCGGTGGTGCCGACGGTGACCGGCGTGTCGCCGCCTTCGGGACCCGTCAGCCAGGTGGTGACGGTCTCCGGCACCGGCTTCAGCACGACGCCGGGCAACAATATCGTGATGTTCGGCACCGTGGCCGGCAACGTGACCGCGGCGAGCGCGACCTCGCTCACCGTCACCGCGCCTGCCACCGGATCGGGTCCGGCGACCGTTACGGTCACCGCCAACGGCCAGACCAGCACCGGCTCCGCGACCTTCACTTTCATCGACAAGCCGGTCGCGGCGGACAGGCCCGGCGTGGTCGTCGCCTTCAACAGCCCCGGCACGGCGATCGACCTGTCGGGCTCCATCTCCGGTGGCCCGCACAGCAGCATCGCGATCGGCACGGCTGCGGCCCACGGCACGACGTCGATCGCCGGCGATGTCGTGACCTACACCCCGGCCACCGGCTATGCCGGGCCTGACAGCTTCACCTATACGGCGACCGGTGCCGGAGGCACGTCCAACCCCGGCACCGTCTCGATCCAGGTGAGCGTTGCGGTTCCGACTGCGGAGCCGCTCACGATCAACGCGCTGTCCGGTCGCATGGTCACCGTCGATCTCACGGGCGGCGCGGCCGGAGGACCGTTCACCGGCGGCGCGATCGTGTCGATCACCCCGGCCGATACCGCCGACGTGCAACTCATCGAGGGCGGGACGGCGGCGAACCGCACCTACAGCCTGCAATTCACCTCCCGCACCAAAACGGAGCAGGCGGTGACCGTGCTCTACACCCTGAGCAATGCCGGCCGCACGTCGGCGCCGCTCACTTTGACCTTCCAGGTCGGCGCGCGGACCGATCCGTCGGACGACCCCGAAGTGCGCGGGCTCGAGGCTGCCGAGACGGGCGCTGCCCGCCGTGCGGCCGAGACGCAGATCCGCAATTTCGGCCGCCGCATGGAGCAGTTGCACGACGGTCGCTGTACGCAGGGCATGGGCGCGAGCCTCAGCCTTGGCGTCCCGATGTCGGACAACGCGGCGCCGCAGCAGCAGGTCGATGACGACCCGACCCAGCCTGAGCGTATCGGCTCCGCCGGCGGAACGGCGAGCGACAGCACGCCCGCAATGGCCGGCGCGGACAGTCAGGACCCGGCCGTCAACTGTGACCTGCGCGATCCGGGCAATATCGAGCTGTGGACCAACGGCACCGTGACGATCGGCAGCCGCGATGCGACCAGCGGTGTGGATCGGTTCGACTTCTCGACCTCCGGCCTTACCGCTGGCGCGGACATCGTCCTGGCCCCCGGCGTCACCTTCGGCGTCGGCGTCGGCGTCGGCCGTGACCAGACCGATGTCGGCGACAATGGGTCGGAGGTCCAGGCAAGCTCCTGGGCCGTCGGCGCCTATGGCAGCTTCCGGCCCGTCGAGGACGCGTTCATCGACGTCTTGGCCGGCGTCGGCGGGATCGACTTCGATCTCACGCGCTACGTGACCGACACCGGCGGCTTCGCCACGGCGCAGCGCGATACCGACCTGCTGTTCGGATCGGTCCGCGCCGGCATCGACCGCAATGACGGGCCCCTGCGCTGGTCGCTGTTCGGCGGGATCGAGGCGTCGCGTACCAACTTCGACTCCTATGTCGAGGACGGGCCAGAGAGCTACTCCCTCACCTATGACGAGCGGGAGATGGATTCGATCAACGGCCTCCTGGGCGGACGCTTCGAATACAGCTTCCTGTCGGGCCACACCGTCCTGACCCCGCGCGGCCGGTTCGAATATCGCTATGCTTTCGAACAGGCCGAGGGGCAGCGCGTGCGGTTCAGCGACTGGCTGACCGGGCCGTCTTACCTGATCGATGCCGACGGCTGGTCGCGCAGCGAGGTGACGGTGGAGGTCGGCATCGGTGCCGCGCTCCCGATGGGCTGGCAGATGGGAGGCGATGTCACCGGCGACCTGTCGGGTAACAGCCGGTCAATGGGGCTGCGGCTGGAAATCTCGCGGGACTTCTGAGCTCCGCGAGTTTGACGGCAAGGTACGGGATGCGCGGTTCGACGGGGGGCGAGGGTTGTTGCTCACGCCGTCTGCCGGGCTGCTTCTTCCGCAGGCACAGGAATCATCCGCCCGCTGGCCACGATGACACCCTGTGCGTCCTGAAGCGCACCCGCTTCGAGCTCGAGGCCGAGGAAGCGGTCGAGGTCCACCGGGCCCGGCAGGCTCAGTTCCTCGACACCGTCGCGCGTGAAACCGAAGCGGCTGTAGTAGGGCGCATCGCCGACGAGCAGCACCGCTCTGTGGCCGAGTTTTCTTGCTTGCGCCAGAGCATGGCGCATCAACTGGCTGCCAATGCCGCGCTTCTGATAGGCGCAGTCGACGGCGAGCGGGCCGAGCAGCAGCGCCGGGCCGGCCGAACCAGCGGTGATATCCCACAGGCGCAGTGTGCCGACGAGGCGGCCCCGACGGTTGCGTGCCGCAAAGGCGAGTCCTTCCGATGGCAGGCGGTTCTCGCGCAGCCGTTCAGATGTCTTGCGCCGGCGCGCCGCTTTGCCGAAGGCGCGGTCGAGCAGGGCTTCGCGGACCGAAAAATCGGCCGCGACTTCGGGCGTGATGGTGACCATTGTGGCCTCCATTGCGCCTCCGGGCCGCCCTGAGCTCAAAGCTCAAGGCGGGCACCTCGGGTCAAATAAGGGGAATGGGTTAGATGATGTAGGTCTGCAACGGCGGGAAGCCGTTGAAGGCGACCGTCGAATAGGTCGTCGTATAGGCGCCCGTATTGTCGATCAGCACCTCGTCACCGACCGTGAGCGAAAGCGGCAGATCATAGGGCGTCTTCTCATAGAGCACGTCGGCGCTGTCGCAGGTCGGCCCGGCGATGACGCACGGACCCGTCAGGTCATCGTCGCGCGCCGAGAGGATCGGATAGCGGATCGCTTCCTCCATCGTCTCGGCGAGGCCGCCGAACTTGCCGATGTCGAGATAGACCCAGCGGGCCTTGTCATCGGCATGCTTCTTCGACACCAGCACGACTTCGGCTTTGATCACGCCGGCATTGCCGACCATGCCGCGGCCCGGCTCGATGATCGTTTCCGGGATGGCATTGCCGAAATGCTTGGCGAGCGACTGCTCGATGCCCTGGGCATAGGCAGGCACGCCCGGAACCTGCTTGAGGTAGCGGGTCGGGAAGCCGCCGCCGAGATTGACCATCGACAGCGTGATGCCGCGATCGGCGAGCGCGCGGAAGATTTCGGCCGACTGCGCCAAGGCCGAATCCCAGCCGTCGGTCTTCGTCTGCTGCGAGCCGACATGGAAGGAGACGCCATAGGCATGGAGACCGAGCTTGTGCGCGCGATCGAGCACGTCGATCGCCATCTCGGCGTCGCAGCCGAATTTGCGCGACAAGGGCCAGTCGGCGCCGTCGCCATCGGTCAGGATGCGGCAGAAGACGCGCGCGCCGGGGGCGGCGCGCGCCACCTTCTCGACTTCCTCGACGGAATCGACGGCATAGAGCGACACGCCGAGCTGATGGGCGCGCGCGACATCGCGCTCCTTCTTGATGGTGTTGCCGAAGGAGATGCGGTCGGGCGTGGCGCCGGCGGCGAGCGCCATCTCGATCTCAGGGACCGACGCCGTGTCGAAGCACGAGCCGAGGCTCGCCAGGAGCGAGAGCACTTCCGGCGCCGGATTGGCCTTCACCGCATAGAAGATGCGGGTGGCCGGCATCGCGCGCGCGAAGCGGAGATAATTGTCCTGGATGACCTCGAGATCGACGACGAGGCAGGGGCCTTCCGGTCGTCGGTCGGTGAGGAAGTCGATCATGCGTTGCGTAGCCATAGGCGTAACTCCCGTCAGGGCGCAGTGGATGGCCGTCGAGATGGCAAGGCGCGCGCCCCGCGATGGAGACGGGACGGGCCGGCCACCTTTCGGGCCGTCGAGTGCGATGATTGTCCGGGCGCAAAAGCGCCTCGCATTCACCGCGGTTTGTCTGCCTTGGATTGGAGGGAGTCCCCATCCGCACTTTTGGCAAGGAAAGTGGTGCCTCTTCAGTAACGCCGACTGTTGGACCAGCCAGACACGAGACCAAAAAAGCCCGCACCGTCGTTGCTTCAAGGCGTCCGCGGTCTTCGACCGCATACGGATCATGTCCGTATGTACCATCCCGGAGACCTTCTTGAGGATCCGGGGGACGCCCACAGGCACGTGCGACTTTGGGCAACTCGGGATATGATGGATTCTCCCGTCGCATTCAAGAAAAATATTGCACCGCACCCCAGAAAATTGCGTGGGCCTTCAAGGGCTTCTTTATGGAATCTTAATTTCCGCAGCCGCCGGGGCGCAAATAGCCGCCGATGGCGCCGAGGTGCTTTGCCAACTGCTCGAGATCCTTCTCCGACAGATCGGGCGCCACATGCTCGGCGATCGCGTCGCGATAGGCCGGCCAGATCCGCTTCTGCATGGCGCGACCCTCTGACGTTGCCTGGATCATCTGGCCGCGCCCGTCGCCCGGGCAGGCGACGCGCTCGATGAGGCCGGCCGCTTCCATCCGGTCGAGGAGGCGGGACAGATTATACTGGGCGACGAGAAGTTCCTTCTCGAGTTCCACCGGCCTGAGCTTGCGCCCGCCCTCGCGCGAAAGCTCGAGCAGCACATCATACCAGGCGATAGGGGGCAGGCCCTTGGCCTTCACCGCGGCCTCGACTTTGCGCACGACACTGTCCTGGGCGCGGATGAGCCGCACCCAGACATGGAGAACCTTGTCGATTCGCTTTTCGTCGGCCATGACCAAATATTCATGATTCATGCAGTTGCATCAAGCTTGACAATATAGATGCACCTGCATTAAAGTCAATGTACTTGCATGAAACTAAGTCGTGAAGGAGGCTCCCATGAAGCTCTATTACTCACCCGGCGCTTGCTCGCTCGCTCCCCACATCGTCGCATCCGAAGCGGGCGTCCCGCTCGAGCTCGAGAAGGTCGATCTTTCGACCCACACGCTCGCCGACGGCTCCAATTATTATGATGTCAATCCGCGCGGCTATGTGCCGGCCGTCCGGATCAAGGACGGAGAGCCGGTGCTGACGGAAGCCAATGTGGTGGTGCAGTTTATCGCCGACCAGAAGCCGGAATCGGGCTTGATGCCGAAGGCGGGCACGCCTGAGCGCTACCGCGCCCAGCAGTGGCTGGCCTTCATCGCGACGGAGCTGCACAAGAATTTCTCCTGGCTCTGGCAGAAGGACACCTCCGACGAGACGAAGGCCGCCGTCAAGGCGAAGCTCGAAAAGCGCTTCGCCGAACTCGACGCCCATCTCAAGAGCAACGATTATCTGCTCGGCAAGAATTTCTCCGCCGCCGACGCTTATGCCTTCACCATCATCAACTGGGTGAATTTCCTCGGCATGAATTTGAAGAGCTTCCCGAGCCTCCAGGCCTATATGGACCGTGTCGCGGCGCGCCCGAAGGTGCAGGAGACGCTCAAGTCCGAAGGCCTCCTCGCGGCGTAAGCCGAGCTCTTCATCCTTCCCCCTTGCGGGGAAGGTGGCTCACCCGGCTTCGGCCGGGTGAGTCGGATGGGGGTCGGGTAGTGAATGCAATTATTGATTTGTCGATTCACCACCCGACCCCCACCCTGGCCCTTCGGGCCATCCCTCCCCGCAAAGGGGAGGGAAAGAAGCATTTCACGGAATTTAAAGTGAGGTTGCAATGAAGAAGCTAACCCTCATCAGCCATGTGCTCTGCCCCTATGTGCAGCGGGCGGTGATCGCGCTGAAGGAGAAGGGTGTCGATTTCGAGCGTATCGATATCGATCTCGCAAGGAAGCCGGACTGGTTTCTTGCGATCTCTCCGCTCGGCAAGGTGCCGGTGCTGAAGGTCGGTGACGACGTGATCTTCGAATCCGCGGTGATCGCCGAGTTCCTGGAGGACACCATTGAGCCGGCTTTGCATCCGGCCGATCCGGTACGCCGCGCCGAGCACCGCGCCTGGATCGAGGTGGCGTCCGCCACCCTGGCTGATATCTGGGAGTTCTACACGGCGACGACGGAAGAGGCCTTTGAGCGCAAGCGCCGCGATCTCGTCCAGCGTTTTGAGCGCATCGAGGCGCGGCTCGGCGACGGGCCGTGGTTCGACGGCGAGCGCTTCTCGCTGGCCGACGCCGCCTTCGCGCCCGCTCTGCGCTATTTCGAGGTCTTCGACACGGTTGCCGATTTCGGCATCCTCGCCGACAAGCCCAAGGTCGCGCGCTGGCGCAAGGCCCTGGCCGATCGGCCTTCGGTCGCCACCGCCGTGGCCCCGGACTATGGCAGGAAGCTGCGTGATTTCATCGTCGCCCGCAAGTCGCATATGGCGGGCCTTCTGCTTCAGACCGCCTGATCCAAACAAAACGGCCGCCATGCAAATGGCGGCCGTTCCCCAATTCGTCATGGCCGCCCTTGAGGCGGCCATCCAGGTGTTGAGCTTACTTGATATAAGCTCGCACCGCCGCGCCGATCACATTGAGAATGATGTGTCCGGCAGTGATCGAGGTGATCTCGTTCACGTCGCGCGAGGGCGTGATCTCGACCAGGTCCATGCCGACCAGGCGGCCCTTGCGGGTCAGACCCTTGATGAGGTCGATCGTCTCGGCATAGGTGACGCCGCCCGGCTGCGGGCCGTTCACCGCCGGCATGACCGAGGGATCGAGCCCGTCGGCGTCGATCGAGAGATAATAACGTCCGCCATCCGGAATCTGCGCGAGAATGGCGTCCATGCCGCGCTTGTGCAGCTCGTAGACGGTGATGATATTGGCGCCATATTTGCGCGCCGCCTCGACTTCCTCCGTGCGGGCACTGCCCTGGCCGCGGATGCCGATCTGGAAGATCTTGTCGACATGCTTCATCTCGGAAGCGCGCCGGATCGTGCTGGAATAACCTTCACGCGCGCCATTCACCTCGTCGCGCCAGTCAAGATGGGCGTCGAGATGGACGAGGGTGATCGGGCCTTCGCCGTCAAGCGCCCGGAAAATCGGGATCGGAATGCCGTGGTCGCCGCCGATCGAGATCGGCATGGCGCCCGCCTTCAGGATCTTGCGGATGGCTTCCTCGGCGAGCTTGTAGTGCTTGCCGAGATCGCGCGGGTCGCCCGGCACGTCACCCACATCCACCACCTTGATGTCCTTGCCGTCGAAGACGGGCCCGCCGATGTCGAAGTCCCAGCGCTCGAGACCGAGGCTGATGCGGGACGAGGCACGGCGCACCGCGGTCGGCGCATTGGTCTGGTCGTTGATCGTCTCGTCCATCGCATAGGGATCGCCATAGGGCATGCCGATGATGGCGAAATGCGCGTCGAGCTTGTCGAGATCCGCGGCATACGGGAAGTTCATGAAGGTCGTGTAGACGCCCCGCGGCGGAACGGTCGGTCGTGACATGGTTTTCTCCTGTTATTGTTGACGGGCGAGTTGCGGGTCGGGTGTCCTCGTGAGCCCGCGATAGGGCTGCAGATATTTCTCGAGCTGGCCGGCGAGCGCGGCGAGCGCGGCGGTGAGGCCCCAATACAGAAGGGCGAGGATGGCGAAGACCTCGGCCGGCGCATAGGTGCGCCCGATCACATCCTGCGCCATGTAGGTGAGCTCGCCGACCGTGATGATCGACAGTGCCGCCGATTCCTTGATCAGCGTGATGGTGAGATTGGTGCTGGCCGGCATCACATAGCCGACGATCTGCGGGAACAGCACTTTCCAGAAAGTCTGCGCATAGGTGAGGCCAAGGGCCCGCGCGGCCTCCGCCTGACCGGGCGGGATCGAGACGATGCCGCCGCGCACGATCTCGGAGAAATAGGCGGCCGCGTAAGAGGAGAGAGCGATGACGCCGGCGGTCATCGGTGACAGCCTGATGCCGGCGAAGGGCAGCGCGAAGAAGAGCAGGAAGACCTGCACCAGGAAGGGGATATTGCGGATGAGCTCGATATAGGCCAGCGCCACGCCGTTGAGGACGCGCCCGCCTCTGAGCCGGATGAGCGCCAGAAGTGCCCCCAGTGCAAAGCCGATCGGCAGCGAGATGAAGCAGATCAGGATGGTCTTGCCGAGTCCGATCGCGAAATACTGCCAGTTATCGAAGATGACATTGATGTCGAAGCTCATCGCCGCTGCACCTGCATGCGCTTCTCGAGAACACGGGTCAGCGAGCTCAGCGCGAAGAGAATGACGAAATAGAACGCGGCCGCCATCAGGAAGGCTTCGACCGGCCGGTAGGTGACGTTCATGATGTTCTGCGCCGTGCGCGTCAGGTCGACGACGGTGATCACCGAAAGCAGCGTCGAGGCCTTCACCAGGAGCGTGAATTCGTTGACGAGCGGCGGCAGGACGATACGGAAGACCTGCGGTAGGATGATCTTGGGCCAGGTGACGAAGCGTGGCAGGCCCAGCGCATCGGCCGCCTCATATTGGCCATGCGGGATCTGCGACAGGCCGGCACGGAAGATTTCCGAGGCGAAGGCGCCACTGTTGAGGCTGAGGGCCAGGACGCCCGCGGTGAAGGGGGCGAGGTCGATGCCGGTGAGGCCCGGCAGCGCGTAATAGACGAGGAATATCTGGACGAGCAGCGGCGTGCCGCGCACGAAGCTGATATAGAGATGCGCCAGGAAGCGCAGCGGCCGCCATTTGGCGTCGCGCATGAAGAACAGGGCAAGCCCCACCGCCAGGCCGAACAGCGCGCCCAACAGCGACACGAACAGCGTCACGCCGGCTCCCCACAGGAACTGGTCGAATTGCGCCAGGGTTTTGCTGAAATTGAGCATGGTCAGGGCAGGATGAGTCCGGACCTCGCGGCCCGGACTCTGAAGGACAGTTGAAGTTGTTTAGAAAGCGCCGGCCGGCAGATAGCCATCCTTCGGCGTCTTCATCTCGAAGCCGAACCACTTCATCTGCAGTTCCTTGAGCTTGCCGCTGTCATTGAGCTCGTCAATCTTGGCATTGATGAAGTCGCGCAGATCGATATCCTCGGGGCGCGTCAGCCAGCACAGATAGTCGGATTGGCCGATCTGGGTCGCGACCTTGTAGGTGTCGGGCACGTTCTTCATGAGCACGGCGGCCGACGGCGAGGCGATGGCGATCGCATCGACCTGGCCCGAGGCGAGCGCCATATGAACCTCGGGGAAGGCGGTGAAGAGTTTGATCTCGGCATAGCCGGCGCCACCCTTGGCCTTGAGCTCGGCATTATGCGCTTCGAGGATCGGCTGCACCGAGGAGGCGAGCTGGCTCGCTACCACGAGGCCGTTGAGGTCGTCGAGGGTCTTCACCCGGTCGTCGTCATGGCGCACCACGATAACCGTCTGATAGGAGCCGGTCGGGCGCGTATAGGCGTATTTCTTGATGCGCTCCTCGTTGATGCCGTTGGAGGTGGCGACGAAATCGAACTTCTTGGCGAGAAGACCCGGAAGGATGCCTTGATAGGGCAGGTTGAGCTGCTCCATCGGCACACCGAGGCCTTCGACGACATAAGCGAGAATGTCCATGTTGTAGCCGACGATTTTGCCGTCGAGGACGAATTCGAAGGGCTCGAAGGCCGCTTCGGTGGCGACCACCACCTTGCCACGCTTCTTGATCTCTTCGAGAAGACCCGCCGCCTTGGCGCCGCCGATATTGGCGGCGAGCAATGCCGCGGCGCCGCCGATCGCGAAACCGCGACGGGTGATGTTGAAAGTGGACATGCTTGTACTCCCTGTTTTCTCTTATTGAGACTTGGCTTCGGCGCGCGCGACGGCGGTCAACCGCCCGTGATGCTTGTAGACGCGGCCGATGAAGTAGCTTTCGGTGTTCTTGATTCCTTCGACGGGCCTGAGCTCGTCCATCAGGAACTTGAACAGATGATCCGTCGAAGGGACCCTGATCTCCGCAATGAGATGATAGGGACCGGTCATCACATAGACGCTTTCGACAAAGTTATAGGTCGCCAGGCGCTGCGCCACCTCGTCAACCTGCAGTCTTTCGATGGTGAAGCCGACGATCGCCGTGATCCCCGAGCCGCGCATCGGATCGCTCACGAGCTGCACATGGATCGACTCATCGCTCAGAAGATTCTGAAGCTTCCGCCGCACCGTCGCCTCGGCCACGCCGATCTCGTTCGCGAGCTGCACCGTGGACATCCGGCCGTCGACGCGCAGGCGATCGGCGATGGCGCGCTCGGTGTCGTCGAAATCCTCTAATGTGACGGAAAGCATCAAAATTTTCGACAGAAGTGGACGATTACGATAATTTTATGACGATTTATCAGCGGAAACCGAAGATGTCTAGTGCTTCCTTTAGGGAGCTGTGGACGTCCGCGGGCAATGATATCCTCGAATAGCGTAGCGGCAGGGAGCAGGCGGCATGAGCTATCGCATCATCTGGGCGTATGAGGTTGCGGAAACCAATCGCGCCGACTTCGAGGCCGCCTACGGGCCTTCCGGACCCTGGGCCAGGCTGTTTGGCAAGGCGAAGGGTTTTCTCGTGGTCGAGCTGTTCCGGAGCGCCGACCGCGACAGCCGGTATTTCACTATCGATCGATGGGACTCAAAGGAAGCGTTCGAGACTTTTCGGCGCGACTTCGCGGCCGAGTATGAAGCGATGGACAGGAGCTTCGACGGACTGACGACAAGTGAGACCCGGATCGCCGCGATCGCCGAAGTCCGCTGACGCGCGTCTCTTGATGACGCAAGGGGTTGATTGACAGCCAGGCAGCTCTCACGGCACCGTTGGTCAACTGAATCGGAAAGAAGACTATGAAAGTTGACGGAAAGCCCTATCGGACCATCTGGCTCAATGCGGACGGCTGGTCGGTCGAGATCATCGACCAGACGAAGTTCCCGCACCGTTTCGAGACCGTGACCTTGCGCTCGATGGCTGATGCCGCTCATGCCATCAAGGACATGCTGGTGCGTGGCGCACCCTTGATCGGCGCCACCGCCGCCTATGGCATGGCGCTGCAGGCGCGCATCGATCCTTCCGACGAGGCGCTGACCGAGGCCTATGCGCGCCTCCATGAAACGCGCCCCACCGCCATCAATCTCAAATGGGCGCTCGATGAGATGATGGCCGCGCTGCGCAACTTCCCGCCGGCCGAGCGGGCGAAACGCGCTTACGCCCGCGCCGCCGAGATCTGCGAGGAGGATGTCGCGATCAACCAGGCGATCGGCCGCCATGGTCTCCAGCTCATCAAGAAGATCGCGGCGAAGAAGAAGCCTGGCGAACCGGTCAATGTGCTCACCCATTGCAATGCCGGCTGGCTCGCCACCGTCGACTGGGGCACCGCCACAGCACCCATCTACATGGCGCATGACGGCGGCATCCCGATCCATGTCTGGGTGGACGAGACGCGCCCGCGCAACCAGGGTGCCTCATTGACCGCCTGGGAGCTCGGCCATCACGGCGTGAAGCATACGGTGATACCCGACAATACCGGCGGCCATCTCATGCAGCACGGCCTGGTCGATCTCTGCATCGTCGGCACCGACCGCACCACCGCCTCGGGCGATGTCTGCAACAAGATCGGCACCTATCTGAAAGCGCTCGCCGCCCACGACAACAATGTGCCCTTCTATGTGGCGCTGCCGTCGCCGACCATCGACTTCACCATCGATGACGGGCTAAAGCAGATCCCGATCGAGCAGCGCTCGGGCGACGAGGTGACGAAGCTCACCGGCGTCACCAGAGACGGGCGCATCGAGACGGTGGACATCGTGGCGCCGGGATCGCCCGTCGCCAACTACGCCTTCGACGTGACGCCGGCGAAATATGTGTCCGGCCTCATCACCGAGCGCGGCGTGGTGAAAGCCGACAAGGCCGCCATCGCCAAGGCGTTCCCGGAACGAGTCGGAGAGCAATCGATTCCCTAGTGAAGCACCCTAGAGCGAACGGCTAGACCACGGCGGTACCAAGCTTTTCGGTCATCCCGGCGAAAGCCGCTATCGGATTCACACATCTGATGGCCGGTCTGCCGCTTTACCCTCGCCCTGCAAGCGAAGCGCAGCGGGGAGAGGGAAGGGGCCCGACGCGCAGCGGCGGGAAGGGTAAGGGGCACGGCCACCGACGCAGTGAGGGCATGCTTGTTGCGAGAGCGTTCAGTTGTCTGAGGTCGAACTCAATCTCGCAAAAGCCCCTCACCCTCCCATTGCTGCGCAATGGGCCCCTCCCTCTCCCCGCTAAAGCGGGGCGAGGGTAAGGGCGCATCCCTCAGGAGATGTGTGTCAGATGATAGCGGCGAAAGCCGGGACCCACTAAATTCGTACAAGGCGGGCAGCGCTGCTCGCGTGGATTGGCTTTTGTGAATTCCGGCTTTTCGCAGGGATGACGGTTTGGGAGATACTCATCCGATGGGCTCGATCACGACGGCTTCCTTGCGGGCGCGTATGATCTCCGACACGATGACCGCGCCGATGACGAGGGTGCCGCCCACGACACGCGCCAGCGTGAGCCCTTCGCTCAGAAACGCGGCGGCCAGCACGATGACGAAGACCGGCTCGAGATTGAGCACCATGGCCGTCGGCGCCGCGCCGGCCAGGCTCACCGCCCGGAACATCAGCACGAAGGAGACCGAGAAGAAGAAGCAGGTGACGACGAGCGGCAGCCACGGCGCGAGGCCGGGCTCGGGTGTGAGGACGAAGCTGCCTGTCGCCAGCACGAAGAGCGCCACCGTGACGATGCCGGAGATCGCCATATGGAAGCTCACCACCGTGCTGTCGGCGGCGCGCAGCGCAATGCCGTTCCAGAAGATCGATACGGCATAGCAGAACGCCGCAAGGCCCGCGAGGAAGATGCCCGTGGGGTCGAGCGCCACGTCATTGAGGCCGACCGCGATGCCCACACCGGCAAAGGCGGTGATCAGGCACAGGAGTTCGACGGCGCCGGGGAAGCGGCGGGCATGCAGGCACTCAAACAAGGTGGTGAGCATCGGGAAGGTATAGAGGATGACGACGCCGAGGCTGACCGGGATGAAGGCGAAGGAGCCGAGCAGTCCCAATGTCGCGACCGCGGTTATCGCACCGGAGCCCAGCGCATGCCCGGTGTGGCCTGGCGCTAGGCGCGGCTTGAGCCTGAGCACCACCATCAGAAGCACGACGGTCAGGAACAAGAAGCCGAAGCGCGCCAGCACGACGGTCGGCGGGCTGAAGCCGCTCTTGTAGGCGAAGGGCACCGACACGTCGTTGACGGCGAGCATCAGGCCCGCCGCCGCCGCAATAATAATGCCGAAGCGCGTTTTCTGCGCCGTGTGATCGCTGCTCATGCTGTTGAAGCCCCCGCGGGCGCGGAAGGTGAGGGCGCCCCCGGCGGCACTCTAGCGCGGGATGCGAAAAAGTGGATACCGGTTTTTCGCAAGAATCCCGCGCTAATATATAAGAATCGATCACGTTTATGAGTTTGGATCGATTCGATCCAAACTCATCGTGATCTAGCGCGTGATCAGGAAAAGTGGATACCGGTTTTCCGTCCGATCACGCGCTAAACTTAGAATTCCGGCCGCGAGCCACTTCCAGACCGAAACTCCCGACGCCCACGGCTACGCGCCCTTCCACCGCGGCGATGACGGATGCGGCGTCTTGCGTGTCGAAACCATAGAGCTCGATGAGCTCGACGCCCGCCGCCACCATTTCGCGCGCTGCCGCGACCGCGCCTGCCGCATCGGGCACGGCAATCAGAGTCGATATCTGCGGCGGCCGCTTCTGCACTGTGCGGTCGCGCTGGGCATCGGCGCCCGGCAGCCTGATGATGAAGGCATCCTTCATGTCCTTGCCCGCCTCGAAATTGGCGCTGAAGGCGGCGGCCAGACGGATGGACTCGAAGCCGAAGGTGACCGAGCTCACCGGCACCGCGCCATCGACTGCGCGGCTCACCTTGTCGCGCCAGATGGGGGACATGCTGCCGCACAGCTCGATGCGCCGGGCGCCCCCAGTGACGAGCGTCTTCGCCCAGGCAAGCGCATGGCTCGGCTCGGCGACCGTCACGATGGTGACCTTGTTCGCTCCTTTCTCGATGTCGATGCTTTCGCCTTCGGGTCCGACGCGCGGCGATTCATAGATCACGGCAAACTTCGTCATGTCGCTCATCTCCAGTGGGGTACGACAGAGAGATGACATTCTTAAGCGATCGACGTAATTGATAAATTTCTGCTCATCTTGATCTAAGAGATCGATCATGTTGGATGGCCTGACCCTCGACCAGCTTCGTATCTTCATCGCCGTGGCGAAGGCCGGCAGCTTCCGCGCGGCGGCGGCCCGGCTCGGTCGCGTCCAGTCGGCGGTGAGCCATGCGATCGCCAATCTCGAAGCTGAGCTGCGCCTTACCTTGTTCGACCGGTCCGCGCATCGCCCGGAGCTGACGCCCGAGGGCAGGGCGTTGCTCGCCGATGCGCGCGCCGCCGTGCAGCGCATGGACTCTCTGAAAGCCCGCGCGCGCGGCCTGGGCGCCGGGATCGAGCTGGAGCTCCCGATCGCGCTTGATCCGCTTTTTCCCTATCCGCTTGCCGCCGCCGCGCTGAAGGACATGCATGAGGACTTCCCCTCGGTCGCGGTGCGGCTGTGGGAAGCACCGCTGGCCGAGCCGATCGCCGCCTTGCGTGACAAGCGCTGCGTGCTGGCGCTGACGACCGTCGATTTCCCCGATGCTGAAATCGAGATGGAGCAGCTGCCCATCTCCCCGCCGGCCAGTTTCATCGCCGTTGCCGCGCCATCGCATCCGCTGGCAAGGCACCCGGGCGAAGCTCCGCCGCTCAGCGCGCAGGACCTGGCCGATCACCTGCAGATCGTGGTCGAGGATCGCTCATCCCTCACGCGCGGCAAGGATTTCGGCGTGTTCTCCGCCGGCACCTGGCGGGTGAGCGACATGCAGACGAAATATGCGCTCATTCGCGAAGGATTGGGCTGGGGTCGCCTGCCCGGCTGGTGGATCGAGCGCGATCTGGCTGAAAAGCGCCTGGTGCCGGTGAGGACGGCGGCTTTCGGTCCCGATGGCGAGATGATCATTCGCGCCTGCCTCGCGCGCCGCAGCGACGATGCCTTGGGACCGGCGGCGCGTTGCCTGCGCGAGGCCTTGTTGCGGCGTGCGCGCGGCAAGGCGCTGACTGCAATGTGATGCCGTCAGGGTGACAAACCATTGACGCTTTCACGGCGCAGCCTACTCTCAGGGCCGGGACGGCGGATATGGAGGCTCTGATGGGCGGCATGCTCTTGCGGCTTCTGATGACGGTGCTTGCCCTGGCGTTTTCGCTGCGTGTGGGCCTTGCCGCCGACACGCAGGTCGATCTCGAACTGGTGCTTGCCGTCGATGTGTCGCGCTCGATGGATGCGGATGAGCAGGCCTTGCAGCGCAACGGCTATATCCAGGCGTTTCGCCACCAGGAGGTGATTGACGCCTTGTCGTCCGGGCCGTATGGCCGCATCGCGGTCAGCTATGTCGAATGGGCGGGGCCGTCCTTCCAGCAGACCATCGTGCCCTGGATGTTGATCGACGGCGAAGCGGCCGCTCACGCCTTCGCCGACCGTCTGGCTGCCGCACCCATATCGCGTGAGCGTGGCACCTCGATCGCCAATGGCCTTCTCTTTGTCGGTCCGACCTTCGAAGGCAATGGCATCGCCGGCAGCCGCCGCGTCATCGACGTGTCGGGCGACGGCCCGAACAATATGGGCGTGCCGGTCCAGACGGCGCGCGATCCGCTGGTGGCTGCGGGAGTGACCATCAATGGCCTGCCGATCATGATCAAGCGGGCGGGCGGCTTTGCCTCGATCGAGAATCTCGATATCTACTACGAGGACTGCGTCATCGGCGGTCCGGGCGCCTTCCTGGTGACGGTGACCGATATCAAGAACCTTGCTTCGGCCATCCGCCGCAAGTTGGTGCTGGAGATCGCGACCCGCCCCGTGCTGCTGCAGAAGGCCAGCGAGACGGAGCCGGAGACGCGCATCGATTGCATGATCGGCGAGCGGCTGCGCGAGCAGTGGATGCGCGAATAGGACGGAACAGGGGACGGTATTGAACAATATGTGCGAGCGCGCCGCATGAGTTTCATTCAGCCGATAGGCAGCACGGAACGCGCCCGCGTTCTCGCTCTCAACAATGCGCATGCCGTCGAGACGTCATTGCTCGACGATGGAAAGCTCGCCCGCATGCTGGACGAAGCGTTCCTCGCCACCCGTATCGGCGATGTCGATGCCTTCCTCATCGTCTTCGATGAGAAAGCCCGCTATGACAGCCCCAATTTCGAGTGGTTCCGCGCGCACTACCCGACTTTCGTATATGTCGACCGCATCGTCACGGGGCCTCAGGCGCGCGGCAAGGGTTATGCCCGTGCGCTCTACCAGGACCTCTTCGAAAAGGCGGCCGTCCGGGGGCATGGCAGGGTGGTCTGCGAGGTCAATCTGGACCCTCCGAACCCGGTGTCCGATGCCTTCCATGCAGCCTTGGGTTTTATTGACGTTGGGCGCCAGCTGTTGCAGGGCTCCGGCAAGACCGTCCGCTATCTGAGTAAGAATATTCCTAGCTGATTGCCTGCGTTCCCGGGCACCCACAGCGCCTTGTGCGTTTGCCATGTCAAGGCCGGTTTTCATGCCGGAAACAGGGCGCATTTTCCTATCGATTTGCACGAAATTCGCACGTTTTTCGGCCCTTTTTGTCGCGTTTTTCGGGGCTGGATTTGGGCCGCCCAGATGCTACCGTTTCTGTGTTGCGGCGGTATCGTTAGGTCAAGTGAGTGTGTGTCATGCCAGTCTTCGAGGAGTGGTTCGAATACGACTATGAGGAAGTTCTTCTGGGTGCTGTGAAAGCGGAATCCAAGCGCGAGCATAACGCGCGCCTGGCTCTGCAACTGCGCCACCGGAGGTCCAAACCCGGTCAACAAAAATAACGCTCTCGAAAACCATCTGAGTTTCGCGACATGGCGGATGGATCACCCCACCCGCCATGTTCGCTTTTATGGTCCCGATTTGCCCGCTGCGATGGGAGCAGCGCTTGATCAAGCTGTCGGAAAGAGTCGCTATCACGGTGTGTGATCACTCCGGCATCAGCTTTCCCGATCCACCCGCTTCAGTGGGGAAGTCCGTCAGCTTGGGAAGCCCGTCTTTCATGGGCTGCACGGTTTCGGCGTAGTTCAGATGGACGGTTGGCGCGAAGGCGAGCGTCGGCAGCACGGCGGCATGAACATCGGTAAGGTTGAATTCCGGATGGTCGGCCATGATGTGGCCGCCGCATCTCCTGCAGAATTGCCGGTCGCTCATGCCGGTCTTGTTGAAACGGCCGATGAGGTCCGCCCCTTTCGTGACCGTCACATTCTCCATCTTCCACAAGGTGAAGGAGGTTACCGGCGCTCCCGAATAGGATCGGCACGAGGCGCAATGGCAATAGCCCATTTCCAGAGGCGCGCCTCTCACCTCGATCTCCACCGCGCCGCAGAAGCAGGTTCCCTTGTGCGTGTCGCCCATGTCTTTGTCCTCTTCGTTTCAGACGTGGAAATCGTTGGGGGACCAGTAGAACACCGAAAGCAGATCTTAGCGTGTGATAGGCCGTTGTTGCAATCTCACGGCATGCCGGGGCGAGCATTTACTTTGTCGACCGGTGCCGCGCCTTTGGCCATTCTCCCGAATCGTGCGGCATTGTAGGTTGCGGGATCGCTTCCCGTCGGGAGGATGAGGCCATTCTAACAATCGGTGCGATGAACAAGTGCCGGACAGGCGCTCTGGCGGCGGTGCTGTGGCTGGCCGCGACGGCGGCGGGCGCGCAAACGCCCGGCGTTGCGACGGACCGTATCCTGTTCGGCCAGTCGGCGGCTTTGGGCGGGCCTACCGCCGATCTCGGCAATGAGATGCGCCGCGGCATCCTGGCCGCCTTCGAGGAAGTGAACCGGGCAGGGGGTGTCGGCGGGCGCCGCCTGGAGTTGCGCTCTTATGACGACCGTTACGAGCCGGAGCTGGCGATCGCCAATACACGCCGGCTCATCGAGGACGACGGCGTATTCGCCCTGATCGGCGGGGTCGGCACGACGACATCGGCTGCCAGTGAGCCCCTCGCGCGCGCCGCCGGCGTGCCCTTCATCGCCCCTTTCTCCGGTGCCGAGTTCCTGCGCGATCCGGCCCTCGGCCATGTCGTGAATGTGCGCGCCTCCTATTATGAGGAGACCGAAGCGATGGTCGAGCGCCTGACCAGCGATCTCGGCATCTCGCGCATCGGCGTCCTCTATCAGGACGATTCCTATGGCCGCAACGGCCTCGCCGGCGTCCGCCGGGCGCTCGACCGGCGTGGACTCGAGCTCGCCGGCACCGGCACCTATATGCGCAACACCACCGCCGTGAAGACCGCCCTTCTGGGGCTCGGCCGAGGCAATCCTGACGCGATCGTCATCATCGGCGCCTATATGCCGAGCGCCGTCTTCACCCGCTGGGCGCGCAAGCTTGGCGTCGAGGCCCCCATCTTCAATATCTCCTTCGTCGGCAGCGATGCGCTCGCGGCGGCGCTTGGGCCGGCGGGAGACGGCGTCTACATCACCCAGGTCGTGCCCTTTCCCGACGGCGGGTCGCTGCCGCTGCTCGCTGAATACCGCAAGGCTCTTGTCGCCCACGAGGCGGCGGCGCGGCCGTCCTTCGTCTCACTCGAAGGTTATATCGCCGGCCGGCTCACCGCGGAGGTGCTGGCCCGGGCGGGGGAGGCGCCGACGCGCGCGAGCTTCCTGTCGGCGCTCACCACCACGGGCAAGTTCGACATTGGCGGCTTCACGCTGCGCTACGGGCCGGGCGACAACCGGGGCTCCGACCAGGTCTTCCTGACGGTAGTCCGCAAGGGCGACATCTTTTCGGCCGAGCGGCTTGCACCATGAACATCGCCGCCGCCGCACCTCAGATCCGACGCCGGCGGCCGCGTCTTGGCCTCTCCATCAAGCTTTATGTGGCGATCGCCGGCGCGGTGGCGCTGATCCTGGCGGCGAGCGTCGTCGCCTGGATCTCCTTCGTCGAGCTCGGCCAGCTGCAGCGCCGCATCACGCGTGAGCACATTCCCTCGATGACCGACTCCCTGCGGCTCGCGCAGCGGAGCGCGCTGATTGCGGCGACCGCGCCGGCCCTGGTCTCGGCCGCCAGCGAGGCGGAACGCGAAGCGCTGATGCAGGCGGTCAGAGACCATCAGCGCATGATCGGCGCGCTGATCGACGATCTCGAACGGCAGAGCGCCAATGCCACCGATCCCGGCAACCCCAAGCAGCATATTACCGGGATCAGGCAAGCGACCGGCGAACTCGCGACCGCCCTCGACCGGCTCGATGGATCGGTCGGACGCCAGCTTCTGCTCAAGGCCGAGCTTGCCGAGCGCCGCGACCGGGCGGTGGAACTGCATCGCCGCCTGATCGGGCGGCTGACGCCGCTTCTCGACGATGCGACCATGTACCTGGTCACCGGATATCGAACTCTCGAGGATCCGGCACCGGTCTTGGCGGGGGAGCGACTTTCGCAGGAGGCGCTGCTCGATTACACAGCGATTGCTCAACTCGGCATCGAGGGCAATCTGATCGGCGGCTTTCTCGCCGAAGCGGCCAATATCCCCGATGTCACGCTGTTGCCGCCGCTGCGCGAGCGCTATGAGGCGGCGGCGGATCGCTTCCGGACCGCGCTTGCGGTCGTGAGAGGCAACGAGGCGGAGGTGCTGCGCGTCATCGCCGACGGCCTGATCAATCTGGGCGAGGGGGCAAGCGGCATATTTGTGCCGCGCCACGCTTTGCTTGTCGAAACCCAGGCTGCCGAAGCGCTGGCCGGCGAGGCGCGGACCATCGCGGCGCGGCTGACCGGTGATGTCGACCGGCTCGTGGCCGGCGTCAGGGCGAGGACCGATGAAGCCGTCGCCGCCTCCAACCGCGCGATCGATGTCGGCAGCAAGCTGCTCTTCGTGCTCAACGCCATCAGCATCATGGGCGCGCTTCTGATCGGCTGGTGGTATGTGGCGCGCCAGGTCACCGCACCGGTGGTGCGCATCACCGATGCCGCCGCGTCCTTCGAGGAGCGGCGCTTCGATCCCGAAAGCCTCAGCCATGTGCGCACGCGCACCGACGAACTGGGAGATCTCGCCCGCACCTTCACGCGCATGGCGGGCGAGGTCCAGACCCGCACCGACACGCTCGACCGCCTGGTGGCCGAGCGCACCAGCGAATTGGAGAATGTCGCCAACCGCCTGGCCAAATATCTGTCGCCGCAGATCTACAGTTCGATCTTCTCGGCCAAGGGTGCCGCGACGGGCACGCTGGCGCGCAAGAACCTGACCATCTTCTTCTCCGACATTGCGGGCTTCACCGACATCAGCGACGGCATGGAGCCCGAGCGCTTGTCCTTCTTCATCAATACTTACTTGAGCGAGATGTCGAACATCGCCATCGAGCATGGCGGCACCATCGACAAGTTCATCGGCGATGCGATGCTGGTGTTCTTCGGCGATCCGGAAACGGAAGGGGACCGCAATGACGCCTTGCGCTGCGCCCGCATGGCGCTGCGCATGCGCGAGCGGGTGATAGAGCTCGACAAGACCTGGCACGAGAACGGCATCTCGAAGCCTTTGCGCACCCGCATGGGCATCACCACAGGTTATTGCACGGTGGGCAATTTCGGCTCCGAGCATCGTCTCGACTACACGGTGCTCGGCGGCACGGTGAATCTCGCCGCCAGGCTCGAGACGCGGGCCGAGCCCGGCACCATCCTGATGGCCGATTCCACCTGGCTCCTCATCCAGGATGTCGCGGACGCCACGCCGATGGGCGAGATCACGCCGAAGGGCTTTGCCCGCCCCGTCGGCTGCTATCGCCTGAATGGCCTTGTTGCGCCCGACACCGCGGATGCGGTGCAGCTCGCCGGCCGCCATGTCACGGTCTCTGTCGCGCATAAACGCCACATTCAGGAAGCGATCGAGGAAATGCGCCGCATGGAAGAGGATCTGGCGCGCCGCCTGCCGGCCGATTGAGCAGGACATCAGTACTTTTGGACCGCGCCTCTCGCCACGCTCCTGTGGCTCCCATCTTGTTTCAATGCGGCACACGGAGAGACCGACCGATATTCGTGAAGAGACATTGCGCGCAAACTGAGGTACAATAAAAAGCTCAAACAGGCAGCGCATAGTGTTCCGCTAAGGAGACGTTAGAGTGCCCTTAGCCCGACCGTTTGTTTATGTTTCTGTAGCGATGGGTGTTTTCCTCACCGTGGCCGCTGCATTTGCGCTGGACACCAAGCCAATCTCCCTCGACCGGATGATCCGCGCCGCTGACTTCGTGGCCGTCGGCACCATCGAGTCGGTTTCGAAGGATCGTTTCATGCTCCGGCTGTCCGACCCCATCGTGGCGCCGGAAAGCAGCGGCAGCGTCGCGATCAAGCGCAATAAGGATTGGTCGGGCGACGAGGGGCCGCAGCTCTACCGCAAGGGCGAGAACGTGCTGGTATTCGCCGAGAAGGCCAAGGCGAACGCGCCGGCCGGAAGCCCGCCTTGGCGGGTGCTCGGCTTCGAGAATGAAGGCGTGCTGCCTGTCGAGGGCGAGCATGTCTACTACACCAGCGGCGCGCTGGAGGGTTTCGAAGCCAAGCCATACGATGTCGACGGGGCGGAATTCACAGCCTACAAGTTTGGGCTTCCAGACTTCGTCGCGGCGGTGAAGGCGCACCGCGATTGCTTTGGCCGCGCGCCGGTCCGCGGTGAGCGGCCGCCTGGCAAATCCGAGATCCTGTGTTCGGAATCGGAACTCAAGGTGCTCCGGGACAACACAACCCTTGGAGCGTATCTGATCCGACAAGCAAAGGGTGAATAACACGCGCGACTAGCCGCACGACCGAGAGCATCTTTCCATGAGCTGAATGGAGGATATTATGCACTCCTTATTCGGGCATCGCAGCAACACCTCGAACAAGTCTTTATGGAGTGGAGTGCGCCGGCCTCCGGCCCGGCATTTGGTATATGCTGCGGCAGTCGTCGCGCTGATCGGAGCGTTCACGCATGCCGCGCGCGCCGCCAACGTGGATTGTCAGGCGAACCGTACCGGCACCGGCAGTGTCCTTTATCTGTATTACCCGACGGCCAGTGACAGCAACTTTCCGGACGATGTCGGCGACCTGGGGGTCACGACTTCACCGCTTGCCGATTTCGATGTCGCCGACCTCGATTCGGGGATAGGAACGACCGCCGCCTTGCGCGATGCCGTCACGTCACGCGTCAAGGTGGACTACTGCGAGTTCAATATCCGCATCGTGCCGACGACAAGTGCGAACGGCACCACAAATCCGCAGCCCGGGGACGCTCGGTGGCAGGTCGTCGGGATCGGAAGTGATTCATCTCCGGACCTTTTTGGCATAGCGAGCGACGTCGATACCGGTGACGCGGTGGCGCAGGACTTTGCCCGTGTCTTTGCCGATTCGTTCGGCGTCGAATTCGGCGGTGCCGGCGGGGAACTTAACGGGGCCAACTCGACGCTGGATCGCTGGGCCAATGCGATCGCCGGCACCACCTCGCACGAGGCGGGACACGACTACGGTCTCGGCCACAACGATTCGATTTCAAAGGCGGGCGAGGATGACCGCAAGAGCCACATCATGGCATCGGGCACTGAAGGCGGGCTCACGGGTGCCGACCGGGTGAAGAATCGGCATTTCAGCGATACGAGTTTCGAGAAGCTGGCCGCCAATATCGGCCTCTATGAGCAGACGGTCAGCAACTGGGACTTCATCAACCCGAACAGCACCGCGGCGAACGGCTTTACCATCACCGTGCTCGTCGTTCCGTCGGCCGGCGCGCCGACGAAGGGTTCGATGTATACCGGCTCGCTCAGCCCGTGGAACAACGTATCGATCTCGGCCGACGGCTCGGAAATGCTCCAGGGCGTGAACTACAACCGCTACCGCATCAATTTCACCGATCCGAAGGGCTGGGCGAACGGCAGTGCCGGCGAGGTCGGGGCAGGCGTCGAGTTCCATGTCGGCGTCGGCCTCACGACGGCCTATATCGTGCGCGCGACCGAGCTTCGTTCGGGGACCACGGTCCTCGGTCTGCATCCGCGCGTCGTGGGCTACACCGTCGATGGGTCTTTCGACCCCGAGAGCGGCGATTTCCATGTGTCGCTCGTCAATGGCGATCCGGACGCGCCCTTGATCATGTCGGACATCGAGATCCTGCATCTGCCGCGCACCGTGGCAATCGACGAGATGGTGCCCGGCGGGAAGCTCGTCGGCCAGGACGGGCTGCCGATCGAGCCCTGGAAGGCGTGGGACCCCGGCCAGAAGGCCGTGGAGATTACCGACAGGGCGAATCTGAGCCTCGGCAATCTCTCCAATAAGCGCGCGGTGGACTACAAATATGAGACGGCCCCTGGCTGCAAGCGCGGGATCTTCAAGCCGCCGCCGATCCAGGACGGCCGAGGGTTCGCCACCGTTGAATATTGCCCCAAGGGTCACGTGCTGGGCCTGTTCCCCTCGGCGCGGGTCTATGTGAAGGCGACGGTGACCGATCCTAATGCGATCTTTTTCGACGCCAAGGAGGGGCGCTTCGTGACAGGCCCGCTCAGCACCCGTGTCTTCTTCCAGGTTGCCGGCAAGCATCCGGACCTGAACGAGAACGGGGTGGACGACGCGATCGACATCGATAACGGAACCTGCGCGGACACGAACCGCAACGGCGTGTGTGATCATATCGAGCCCCAGCACTACAAATATGCGGCGAAGCTCGTCTGCGGCGTGCAGCCGGAAGAAAATGACGGCCGCGTGGTGCGGGGCAGCTACGCCACGACCGTCAACATCCTCAATCCGCAAGAGCGGGAAGTGCGCCTTGTGAAGACGCTGTCGCTCACTTATCCGCCGGAAGAGCAGCGCCCGGGCGATGTGCTGACGATCGGCAAGGATCTTCTCAAGCCGGACCAGGCGCTCAAGGTCGATTGTGCCGACATTCAGCGACGGTTGTTCCCGAACGGCCTGCCGGCCTTGTATATCGAGGGCTTCGTGGTCATCGAGAGCTCCGGCAGCCTTGACGTGACCGCGGTCTATTCGAGCCGCGATGTCGCCGAGGCGCCTGACTGCGGCGGACGTCCCGGAGGAGACGGCGGGCATTGCGGCTGCAAGCACGGCGGGGACGATCATTGCAAGCGTGGCTGCGGAAAGGACGGGGGCGGTTCGCCGGGCTGCCAGCCGCCGGATTCGATCTCGACCACGCTCGATGTCGAGCAGATCCGCGAACGGGTGATTGAGCGCGCCAAGCAGCCGCCGGTGCAGCAGTGCGCCGACCTGACGGTGCGCGATATCAGTCGGCCGCAGGTTTCGTGCCCGACGGGCGGGGGCAGCTGCGTGACGAAGGTGGACTACGCGATCGCCAATATCGGCAATGCGGCCTCGGGTCCGTTCGAGAGCCGGGCGACGCTCGATCCCAACCAGTCGGTTGTGGTCACGCAACTCGTCGCTGCGGGTCTGGCGCCGGGTCAGTCCACGTCTATCAGCGTGGTCACGCCGCCGGACGGCAATTGTTTTGACGGCGATTGCACCGTGGCGGTGGACGTGGACAGCTCGAACAAGGTCAACGAGTGCCGAGAGGACAACAATTCTCTCGCCAAGACCACGAAGGGCTAGCGCATCGGCCCGAAAAGCTTGTGGTCAGGCCTGACCCGACCATGCGCAGCGGTTTTCGGGCAAGCCGATGCGCAAATACAAAGAGATAGAGCGGCTCCGGCGGCCACCACCGCTGCCGGAGCCGCCATCCGCGCTGGCGCGGCGCCGTCCGGTTGATCCTCCTGGTGCAGTCAAAACGACTGTGACTTGAATTCAGGTCCTTGTTGCGGGACTTCGGGCGGCTGGTTATCGTTTGTGGCTTTCGGCAGTTCGTGAATTCGGTTCTGAGAGCCCTGGAACTCGGCAAGCAACCCGTCGCCGCGCAGGGCCGCCTGAGTGTGCAGGGAGCGAAGCAACATCATCATCATCGAATGTCCTCCTTGTCGGAAGGTTTTACCGTGTCCTGCGCGCGGCGCTGTTGCCACCCGTTTCTTGCTCCGATCCAAACCTCTGGACAAAAAGTCATGAGAGTCGACTGCCGCTTGCCATTGGCAGTGACTCTCTAGTCGATCGTATCATTCGGGAGGGTCGCGGCTGGCAGCGGCCTCGTCGATCGCTCGAAGCAAGCCGGCCTCGATCGTCACACCTTCGCTTATATCCTTGACGATCTCGGGCTGCCGCGAGGAGCCGGAAGGTCGGCGCCTTCAGCATAGAGAGCGAGCGCTTCAGCAGCATTTGAGCATGTTCACCCTCGTTGGCTGCGGCAGGAGATACTCTATTCTGAGTAATTCTTTAAGAAGTGAATGACGCTTACAGCGGTGTGCTGGAGTTGCGGCTCAAAAGTCACATTGAGCGCGCTCGGCGCTCTGTGGCTGCAGGGCGTAGGTACTTGGTCCATCTAGAATGCGACGCCAATCTCGAAGACAATTACTCCGTAATGGTCGCCGTCATCATGGACATTACCACGGCGCAAGCTCCCCTGCCGAAGCTGCAAGAGGCGGCCGCTGCCATCGGAGTCTCGGGCAGGACCGCCAGACTCTCTACCGAGCAGCTACCTCCGATCAAGGAAGCCGCCTGCGAAGTGCTTGCCATCCCGGGCGTGACCGATGTGGTCAAGCCCGCGTAACAGCGAGGCGCACATGGCCTATACTGAAGACGATCTCAACCTTCTGGCTTCGGTGCCGCAGCTCATCGGCTCGGCCATCGCCGCCTCGGCGGGAAGCGGTTTGTTCGGCACCGGCAAGGAGCTCTTTGCCAACGCCAACGCAGTGTTGGACGGGCTCAAATCCTATCCCGGCAACCCTCTGATCAAGCAGCTTTTGCCGGATCCGGCAGGTGACCGGGCTGCAGCCGTCGAGAAGATGAAAAGAACACGTGACTGGACCACGGCGCGGCTCAGGGCCAAGGGCGTGGACAATGGCGAGAAGCTGAGAGCCCTGGTCATTGAAGACGCTCGGGCTGCCGCTGCGGTGCTCGCCAGCAAGGCCTCCCCAAGCGAAGCGGCGGAATACAAGCAGTGGGCTCTGTCGATCGCCGAGAAAGTTGCGAGTGCTGCGACCGAAGGCGGCTTCCTCGGCTTTGGCGGAGAGCGTGTTTCGGCGGCGGAAAAGGCGCTGATCGCGGACGTCCGCAACGCACTTGGCGTCGCCGCGACGGCCTGATCCAAGCGCTCAAGCGCTCGCTGGGGAGGAGCGTATAGGAGGAAAGCAGTCTGTCCCATGCCCCGGTGGTTTGATCTGCAATGGCTGACGGCGGCGATGGACGCGCTGTCGACGAGGCAGCTGGCGTTCTTTTGCTCGGCGATCCTTGTCGGTGTCACCTGGTTTGGAATCATTTTCTTCAAGCCATTCATTCGCAGGCTGCTGCGCAGCCAACCTGGAGCAAACGATCTTGTAAATTTTGCAAGTGCGGGATTCAGCCTTTTCTATGGGCTGCTGCTCGGGCTCCTGTCGTTTGCGACCTTCGGCAACGTATCGAGCGTCGAAGCAAGTGTGGATCGCGAGGCGTCAAACATCGCGGCGCTCTATCGCCTGGTGGGATCCTACCCCGAACCACTGCAGAGTGAACTGCAGTACCTGCTTCGCGACTATACTAAATATGTCATCGACAAAGACTGGCCGGCACACCGGCAGGGGAAAATCTATAACGGAGGCGATCTGCGACTACAGGTGATCGAGGAGAAGATAATATCTCTTATGCCCGCCAGTCACGCGCAAGAACTCCTCCAGGAACAGAGCATCAAGACATTTGGCGAGATCCGCGACGCGCGTTTCCAGAGACTCACCGGCGTGAATACCGCAATTCCCGGCGTGCTCTGGTATGTCGTCTTTATCGGCGCCGTGATAAACATACTCCTGATCTGGATGCTCGATATGCGCTTTTCGTTGCATCTGGTGCTCGGCGGCATTGTCTCTTTCTTTCTCGGCGTCATGATCTTTCTCATAGCGGCAATGGATCGCCCGCTGCAGGGAAGCGTCAGCGTGTCGGCCAACGCGTACAAGGTCATGTTCAAGCATGCCATGCAATGGGACGATGCCCAATGACAGTCGGCTATCCCAACGTGCGCAAGCTTGTGGCCGTGGTCATCGCATCTCTGACCTTGGCCGGAACCTGGATTGTCGCATCCGCGGAGCCGGCCTTCGTATCGATGGGCACCGGTCCTGTTTCAGGCATCTACTATCCGACCGGGCGATCGATTTGTGACGTCGTAAACGCCGTAGCCGGAATGACCCTGCGGTGTTCGGTAGAAGCTACTCCCGGGTCTGTGTACAATGTGGAAGCGGTTGCGAGCGGGGAAATCGAATTTGCGCTCATCCAATCGGATGTCCAGTTCTTCTCGAGTAGAGGTGAGGGACACTGGAAGAACCGACCTGTGGGCAAGCTTCGATCGGTCATGTCGCTTTATCCCGAACTGCTGACGATCATGGCGCGCCCCGACGCCGGCATCCACGATCTCGATGGGCTCAAAGGCAAGCGAGTGAACATCGGAATGTCGGGAACCGGAACGCGCGCCACATGGGATGAGATTGCCGACACCTTCGGTATCTCCGCCGGAGATTTGATGGAGGCAGCCAAGCTCAAGCCGGCGGCCGCGATCGAGCGCATGTGCGCCAAAACACTGGACGCAAATCTCCTCATCGTCGGCCATCCATCGAAAATGGTGGAATCTCAACTCGCGACCTGTGGCCTGGTTCTTGCTGGTGCGAGCGAGGAGAGGATCAGCAAGCTTGTCAGCTCGAGGCCCTACTATGTCAGCGCGACAATTCCGGCTGCATATTATGGCCTTGGCAGTGACGTAAGGACATTTGGTGTCAAAGCCACGCTGGTGTCGTCAGCCGACGTACCTGATGATCTTGTCTATGTGCTTGTCAAAACCATCATGATGAATCTCGATAATTTGAAGGCGCAATCGCCTTCGCTCGCGGGGCTGAAGCCGGAGGAGATGATCAGCCAATCCTTGACGGCACCTTTGCATCCCGGGGCCGCCAGAGCTTACCGGGAACTCGGCCTTCTCAAGTGAGGATAAGCGCTGGAAACGAGATGAAGTGGACACCGATTTTCGCAGGAAATTGATTCAATACAAACTCATCGTGATCTGGGAGAAAGAGAGGAGGAGATGGCGCAGTTCGAGACGCAGGAGGCCCAGTTTCAGCGATGGATCAAGATCACCCTGGACGACGAAGCCGTGCGGGCCGAGGCCGGTGCGCTGAGCTACATGCGCGGCGAGATAGAAATCGATACGCCGCTGCCCTCGCTCGGCCAATTCATCAAGTGCAGCCTCGCCGATGAACCGTTGGTCAGGCCACGCTATATCGGAACGGGTGAAGTGTTTCTCACCTCCTCATTTGGCGGATACCACGTCATTGAGCTTAAGGATGAGGCCTGGATTCTCGAGAGCGGCGCCTACTGGGCATCCGACAATACGATTGAGCTGGGCCTGTATCGCGAAGCAATGATCACATCCTTCTGGGCAGGAGAGGGGTTCATCGACTTTCAGACAAAAGTCAGCGGGAGCGGCCGTGTCGTGCTGAATGCGCCAGGTCCCGTGGAAGAGATCAGCCTCGGAAATGAATCTATCTCCGTCGAGGGCAAGCTCATCATCGCCCGCACCGCCGGTGTTGGGTACAAGGTCGCCAACCCGGCCAGATCATATTTCAGATATTGGCTTTCGCGTGAGAAATTCGTTCGCCGGTACACAGGTCCCGGCAAGGTGCTGCTGGTATCCACCCCGTATTTGAACCGGCGTCTCGCGGCCGGCCTTGCACCGGAAAGCGACACGATGAGCGTTTCCTGAATGCGGTTTTTATCCAACGGCAAAGAAAGTGGCGAAGTGTCCCGCTTGATGCGATTGAATGCCACTCTTGAATGAGTCCTGACGTGCGATGACGTGCTCGACAACAACACGCCCTTCTGGTTTGCGGGGACAGCGATTTCTTTCACTCGTCTCTACTGCGAGACCACCGTTGCCGGCCTCTACTTCTTCGCCATGAAAGGCGTCAAGCTCCCGATTGCCTGCAGCGTATTTCCGGACGAGCTGTATGAAGCGCCGAAGAGCTGGGCAGAAGGCTTATCCCAATCTCATACACTACAAACTAGCTTCCCAAGGGCGGACACTTCGCGGCTTGGGGGGCAGCCGGAGTTTATGACGGCTGAGATTCGGACGGCATTAACGTTTCTTCGTTGACGGGCCGGACTCCGGCCCACACAGAATTGCATAGGAGCGCCGCCTGTGGCGCCCCAAGTCCCCGCGCCCTGAGTCTTCCGAAAAGAAACCGGCCCCGTCCGAATGAGACGCAGCTTCCTGTTGGCAGGGCAAAACGAATATCGCATTGCTGTAATCCAATTTGACGGTATAGTCAGCAAGATAGGTCCCGGGTGGCTTTTCAGCTGGGGCGGGGGAACCAGTGACGGCGACTCCTATCGTGATCCGGTTTGTCATGGCCTCACCAGTCATACTGAGTGATGGGGCGAGCCTTGATGCCGTGGCTACCTTCCAGGGCTTCGCAAGGGGCGAAGATGGGGTCCAATTACTGAACCAGCTGTTCGTAAGGAACGGCAGTGTTCATTGTGCCTCATGGCTGTTTCCGGAGACGGAATACATAGTCGACCGCGCGGAGTTCGTAAGGCTGCAGCGGACGGGCACGGCGCTCAACACCCGAACACTACTGCCGCCAAGAGGACAGACCGACGCCTTTAGAGTTGACAACAAGCGGGGCATAGCCGCCAACAAACGGACTACGATGACGACTATCGCCACGCCCGCGATATGGGCGTTCGCGACGGGCGATCTTTCAGCCATCGCCAAAATGCTTTCGGATGTGAGCAGCATCGGCATCAAGCGAGCGAACGGCTTTGGTCGAGTTCAGCGCATTGATATAAGCCGTGCAGAGGGCTGGCCCGGATTCGGCAAGCTGATGCGAGACGGCTCACCTGCCCGAGCCATACCTGTCGACGAATGCCAGGCAGTGACAAAGCGCGGCGCCTACGTTCTTGGCTTTCCCCGGTGGTCGGCCGCGCCGGAGCAATGCGCCATACCAACAAGAAAGACTGTCGACCCCACTATCTTTGCCGAACTGGTTCCAGCCGCCGAACTGGAGTTCTCATGAGCGGCGGGATGATTGACCAATTCGCGATTGCCTTCGAGGTCGCCAGGCACTGGCTGCCGGAAGATGAACAAGGCAGTGACAACCGCGCCAACGTGCTGCGGGCCCTGTCGCGGCCGCAGGTGACCGACCCCGAGAAGGCGGCACGGCGTCTTACCGTTGGGTGGTTCATTGCAACCCCGGATGGCGGGTATCACAACCTGGGCGCCGAACCACTGCGCTCCCTGAGCAATCGCGTGGTCCGAGGGACCAGTATCGAGGAGACCATCGGTGACCAGCCGATTGAGAGGCCGACCGTAGTCGTCAGACTCGCGAAGGCGGGACTTTCAATCCGAAACTTCCAGCCCAGCTACGGCGATACACTGCGCATCAACGAAGCGGGCAAGCCCACAAGCAACATCGACCTCGCGAATGTTCGCGACCTCACCAGACTGACCTGGCGGGTCAAGCCCGGGGCCAAATGGGTGTACCAAACCCGCAGGGCGCTCGTCGAGGCGAAGTTCGGCAACCCGGCGGGGCTGCAGACTCTCCCTAGCCACCCTTCAACGATGACCCTGCTGATCTGCTCAAGGCCATCGACAGGATGACTCAAGACGAGATCACTTATGCCATCGCACTCATGATCCGGAGGATAAAGAAGTGAGGCAGGCAACCTTTCCCACGTTGGAGACCAACACCTACGTCCTTCACCAGCAGATAGAGAAGCTGATGGGTGGCCGTGGAGCGAACCACTATGTGTGGTCTGCGGAACCCATAGGCAACCGGATGACGGCCATTACCATCAGATCGGCAGCACTTCCTCCGGTCCTCGAGAAGTATGGCGTGACGCTCCCCTCGACTTTCCACGTCGGAGAAGTGAGGCGCTTCAGCCTCGTGGCGCAGTGCGCGATTAGAAGGGGCGAAAAGAACAACCGGGTCGCCATCGACGTGGATGATGATGAGCGAAGGCACGAGTGGCTTCGGCGACGTGCGGCCCTGAACGGCTTTGAAGTCGTCAGTGCCGAGATCGCGACTGTGGAGCGTATTCGCATCGGGAAGACGGGTGCTCGCCACGTGGCGGACCGGACCCGGTTCGAGGGAACACTGAAGATCACGGATCCTGAGAAGTTTGCGAACGCCATGCGCATGGGTATTGGTCATGGCAAGGCGTTCGGCCTTGGCCTCATCGACGTCGGCTGAACGAGGGGACACAACAATGAACTATAGCATCACGGGCCAAGGATACATTACCGCGGAGACACCGGTCGCCGTGTCTCCTCCGGATCACTACAGCGAAGCCAGGCGGCTACTCCAGCTGCCGAGGGAGACCGTTTACCGCGACGGCTCGCCACAGAAGTTTCCCATTATCCCTGCTTCGACCTTCCGCGGGGCACTGCGCCACGCCGTGACCGGCCACACCTTTGAGGCACTGAACGAGGTGGCACAGAAGAAGCTGTTCAAAGTGAACGACTACATCTGGACGGCGCAAGGCGGCGTTACAGACAGGAGGGAAGAAGGTGTCGAGAGCTTTGTTGAAATCTCGATACCGGCACGGGTCCGTGCAGAGAACCCCATCATGGGACTGTGGGGAAACTTCACGTTCAAGATGGGTTCGCTGATCGAGATGCGCTCGGCGAGAGCAGTGGACGGTGAAGCCGCGATCGTTCTGATACCGGCGCAGGTGCGCACCGACCCCCTTGAGCGCGACTATGGTCTGTTGGGGATTTTTGACAAGACGGACCTCGGCGCCTTCAAGGATGAAATCATTGCGCGACGGCAGATGGTCAAAGCCGAGAAACGGGCCGAACAGCTGGAGCATCGGCTTCAGCAGGTCGCAGACGGAAAGCGTGAGATGACGCCGGAGCAAGTCAAGGCCCTCAAGGCCGAGATCGCGCAACTGAAAGATGATGCGGAGGTCCTCGCGGAGAAAGCGGGAGGTGCAGTGAACCTTCAGCAGATCACGACGCGGTATGAAGCAATAGCTTCGGGTGGAGAACTGGAGCACGGATGGGCACTCAGGGATGTATCGGTGGACGAGGCGGCAGTATTCCTGTTGGCCTGGCGTGCGTGGGTTGCGAATGGCTCACGAGTCGGCGCCATTCAGCGCAGCGGCTTCGGGAAATTGAAGGGCCACTACGATATCCTGATCAAGCCGTCACAGGGTGCGAATCGGCTGGATGCACCGGTCGCCGCCGGACGCATGAAGTTTTCATACGAGGCAGGTGTACAAATCGAGACGGGCGATGACGTATTGCAGAAGATCGTCGGTGCGGAGGACGCGATGAGAAAGGAAGGATTCGCGAATTGGAACCTGAAAGCTTCATAGGCAATTTTGCTGCGGACGATGAGTGTTTGTATCGGAAAGCCCGTAACAAATGCGATATCAGGGGTTCAGCCCCCCTCGATTTGAAGGGGGGACTGAAAGACCACTCCCGCCACATCCGCAGGGGCGGGGCATACAGACCCCATCGAATTGAAAGGGGACTGAAAGGTGACGCGGCTCAGATCCATCAGCGCCCATGGTACAGCCCCCCTCGATCTGAAGGGGGACTGAAAGCCCTCAATGGAGAGAGAGAATGAGCGAGCGTTGCAGCCCCACTCGATTTGAAGGGGGACTGAAAGGTGACGAACGTCCGCAACACCAAGTCAATCCGTTACAGCCCCCCTCGATTTGAAGGGGGACTGAAAGTGCGTCAACCGCACGTCGCGGCCGAATATCGTTGCAGCCTTCCCTCGATTTGAAGGGGGACTGAAAGCCGGCGAACGGCACAACCGTCGAACCGTGGGTTGCAGCCCCCTCGATTTGAAGGGGGACTGAAAGCCGGCGAACGGCACAACCGTCGAACCGTGGGTTGCAGCCCCCTCGATTTGAAGGGGGACTGAAAGGGGAGAACGGCAGAGAGGCAGGCGCGGGCGGTTGTAGACCCCCTCGATTTGAAGGGGGACTGAAAGCTCAAACACGATCAAGGAGACGTGAGATGAGTTGCAGACCCCCTCGATTTGCAGGGGGGCTGAAAGTCGGGGAACGTATTGTTCGCCTTGATCACAGTTGCAGGCCCCCTAGATTTGTAGGGGGATTGAAAGGGAATGAGGTTGGCGAATAGCTGGGCCCCGGTTGCAGACCCCCTCGATTTGAAGGAGGACTGAAAGTAATCGTACCAGCCGATGAGTTCATCGTTGGGTATGGCCCCCTCGATATGTAGGGGGACTGAAAGTCCCCGCAATCTCAAGGAGAATAGAGCATTGGAGCAAACCTCCTCGATTTGAAGGGGGACTGAAAGTAGAGGATGGCGAGGAAGCGGAGTTCCTTGAGCCAGTAAATTCGGTTAGACACGTGCGATGACTTCGACGTCTCGCATCCTTTCGCGTATTCTCACACCGCGCGACCAACAGAAGCGGCTAGCCGAGTTCATTGACGGCGCGGCTTCACCTGCCATCGCAGTTCAGGCCGATACGGGCACGGGGAAGACTGCCGTCCTGCTGTCGGCAGCAATCGCGGAAGCAAAGCGCGGTCGCCGGGCAATCGTCAGTACTCATACCATCCAGCTGCTCCACCAGGTCGAACGCGAGGCGGCCCGGTTTAGTACGGAAGGCGTCAGTTTTGGAACGCGATTGGGAATGCGCAACTTCATCTCTGTGTCACGGGCGAACTCGGCTTTTGCCCGTCTGCTGTCCAGAGATGACGCGACCGCAGAAGATGAAGCCGTCTTCTCCGATCTGATGAACTTCGCCGAGAGTCGTTCAGGCCTGATCGAGGACTTCGTTGCCGAGTGCGGGGATCTCCCGGCCGGGTTGAAGCCCCATGAGATTTGCCTCCTTCCCTCGGCGCGTGCCTCTGATCGTGCGGCCTGGCAGAGAGCAACGGAGGCAGTGCGTGAGACAGAGATCGTCATTCAGACACACGCTCTCACGCTTGCTCAGGCCCGTTTCGGCCAGCTTCCACCAGTCGTCATCTTCGACGAGGCCGATGCACTGAGCGATGTGGCCGACTCTGCCGAAGACAATCGGCTGTCTCTGGCTGAACTCCAGGCACTCTTGAAATATGCCGGTGTAAGCACCGCCGCCCTTGATAGGGTTACAGCGGAGCCGCGCGACTTCAAACTTCGCGAGGACCTCGCCGCGACGCTCAAGATCAAACATGAGGATGAGGACGTCCGGTTCGCAATGAGCAATGCGCAACGGATACTCACGGCCCACAAACGGGACGGACCGCGCCGCGGAACAGATGTGATCCGCGAGGGTAACGATACAATCATACGCGCACTTTGGGCAGACCGCGCCCACTGGATCTGGCGGAACCTGACTGATGCTGGCGCGCAGCGGTCCATCTTTGCCTCGGCAACCTTGGCGGTTGGTGACCAGGTAGGCCTCTCGTTGCGGCGATATGGAGTACCGCTTGCGTCCACCGAAGCTGCCAGCTTCTCCCCGCGCAACTTCGGCACCATGGACTTCAGGGTCATCCCGGAGACGACACCCGCGCCCGTCCAGGATAGGACAGTCAACGACGCGTGGCGCGAAGAAGCAAGTCTTTGGCTGACGCGCGAAGGGCTGATGCGCAAGGACAGTCGCCCGCTGGTGCTGGCCCAGAGCTACGCTGACACGGCGTACTTCGCCGAACGCCTCGGAATAATCGGACATGAGCGTGGACAACCTCTCGCGAGGTTTGTCGAACGGTTTCGGAGCGGAGACATCCAGGGACTGGCGACACCTGCGGGTTGGGCCGGAATAGATCTCCCAGGACTGATCACGGACGTGGTCGTCCTTCGGCTGCCATATGGAGTAATTGACGACCTAAAGACCGAACTGACCGGCCGAACCGACTTTCCTGCAATCAAGGCGGCGATGCAACGCAAGCTGAAGCAGGGGCTGGGGCGAGGCATCCGAAAGGAAGATGATCAGGTGACCGTTTGGCTCGCGGACCCCCGTGTCCACGATCTTCGCAATGGCATTCTCGCTGCAATCCCCGAGAGGTTCCGCAACGCCTTTCTGGTCTCATTGAATCAAGTGCGAATGCGACTTGCCGCAGTCCGGACAGAGCAGGAAAGGTTCCGGGACGCACTCCTCGCGCATCATGGCGGTCGATGCGTCGTGACCGGCAGCAATGTCGAGGCCGTACTGGAAGCCGCTCACCGCCCGGGCAAGTCATGGAAGGCCGGTCACAACCGCGTTGAAGATGGGCTGCTTGTTCGATCCGACATCCACAAGCTGATCGACGATGGACTACTGACCATCACGGATAATGTAGTAAGCGTCGATCCGTCTGTGGCTGCCGAATACGGTCAGTACGAAGGGAAGGTAATCGCGACATAACTTCTAAAAAAGGGGCCCAATCGGCCGGAACAGCAATTCGCGATCGGCTGGGCGATCCTGATCGACAGTTCCGATTTCTCTTGCAATCGTGGGCCGTCGTGAGTTTGAATATATCAGGATCCGCGCAGTGTCCCGATCCGGACGGGATGCTCGCCCGACGGCTCTTCTGTCCTGAAATACATTTCACCAGTTGTAACGGCGCAATCGCCTATCGGTCTCGAACTTCACCCATAAAGGAAACGCTTGGATGAGCATGACGGCCGGTGCAACAGGGATGCTCCACCACCTAGCCGGGTCATGGGCGGCAGGGATCGGGCGGAGCCTGGACATGATCGTCGAAGTCCTCCTGATGCTGGTGGAAAATGTCATTGGCACGGCGGATGGCGGCAAAGCCCGAAGCCATGGCGCGGCAAGCGGATCTGCGACACGTGAAGGCAAGCCGGCTGCCGCTCCCCATCGCAAGCGCGCTGCATGGTTCGACCCGGGCGCCGCGGCGCAGAATTCTCGGGACCTCAAGATGGATCGCATCTACGCAAGCGCCGCTCCGGGATCGGCAAGCCATTCGATAGCTCAACTCGGCGCAGGCGGAAGCCGATATAGGACGGATTAATATACCGCCACGTAAATTTCTTAACCCTTCATCGTAGAAACGTACAGCCCCCGAAGCCCTTGAGGATCATGTATCTGGCGTGGGGGTAATTCATAGATCCGGCGCGCCGGTGACTGCTGAGATGGCGAGAATTTTGGTGTCACTTTACTGAAAAGACAGCCACTTCGCTGCGCTACTCATTTCACCGGGATTACCTTGGAAACTGTCACCTTCCCCGCGGCGTTCGTGGAATACACGACGTGAACGCGCTCTCCTACTTTAAGTGTCTCGGCTTCGATGCCTTCCGGCAAGGTGAACACCTTGCCATCTGAGAGCGTAATCGAATCGCCACTCTTGTTTATGGCCTTGATAGTTCCGACGTCATCCTTGGCGAAAGCGCTGCCGGCCGACACGATAAGGAACGCTGCCCCAGCAGCTAAGATCGAGCTTTTCATGGCATTCTCCTGTTGTCTTGGCTTTCGGCCGCCCCCAGCACTTTTCGCTGCGCGTCAAGCGTGGTTTTAGCCGATACGGGGAGAGGGTCTATCGAGCCCAATGTGGCGCCAACATCGCAGGTTTCTTACAAATAGTTATTCGAACTGATCGCAATTGCGGCGTCTGCTGCAATCGGATCTGCAACTGCTGTGCTACGACTTGATCCGGTTGCCTGATGGGTCGTCGAGTAAGCAAAAGGTCACCAGCTGCTCCAATCAGTTCGCTCTTAAGCCACGTGGGCATGCCCTAAAGTCAAAACTGTCGGAAGAAGAACTGCAGACTGTGAGGCATGGCTATTGCGTTCGCACCGCTGAAAGCGGCTCTCGATGATGACCGCGGCAAAGCCGGCCCCATCCTGCTGAACAGCGACAAGCGGCCTTGGACAGGAGACCGGTTCCGTTCTTCATGGCGCAAAGCCAACAGAAGCGGAGATCGCCACCATTACCGGCCATAGCCTTGGTGACGTGCGGTCGATTCTTGATGCGCACTACTTGCACCGTGATCCCACACGTGAATCAGCGATCCGAAAGCTCGAAAAGAGAACGATTTCTCCCAACCGAGCGTCCAACTGACCTGGAATGCTCCAGATGACCAATAAGGAAAGTGTAAGAAAAACAAGTGGCTGGGGAACTAGGATTCGAACCTAGACTGGCGGAGTCAGAGTCCGCAAGTCTAATATATGGAATCATTCGGTATATCTGATATTGCTGGATTTTTTTGCTTGATAGTTGCGCCTTTTGCGTTTATTTGATCCCTGTCGGTTACACAACGGTTACATGGAAGATGGAATGCCAAGACTGACGGAAACCCGGGCCCTGCGCGCCAAACTGCCCAAAAAGGGCACGAAATTTGACTGGTGTTCGGAGGTTAGAACCTTCGGCGCACGCTACACGCCGGGCAGCCGGACTTGGGTGGTTTACCCACGCTGCACGAACGGCATCCGCGTCATGATTGCCCTTGGCGCGGTCGGCGTGCTGCCCTTCGAGGGGCCGCCCCACCGCCCCGGCGCGCGCGATCTTGCCATTGCCGCCATTACAGCGGCAAGGCGAGGGGAGGACCCACGCGTAGCTATCGGGCAGGCGAACGCCCCGGAAGGCCTGACGCTTGCCGAGGTGTGGCAAGCCTACGCGGACGCCGGTTTTCCGAAGCTGAAGGGTACAGGCCGCAAGCGCGCCTCGACGATCAAGCGCGACACCGATCGCTATAATTACCGCATCAAGCCGATGCTCGGGGGCGAGGCGGTAAGCCGAATCGATACGGCAAGGGTCCGGCGCTGGCTCGATACCATCGAAGCGGACGGTCAGCGCAACCATTCGCTGGTGCTCCTGAAAAGTCTCCTGTCGTTTGCCGCATCGCGCAATCTGGCGACCACTCAGGCAATCGCCATCTCGGCTCAGAAATCCAAGGAAATGCAGAACTTCTACACGACCGACGAACTGGTGCGGCTCGACGCGGCTATGGTCGAGCTCATGCGGGAGAAGCCCGAACGGCGAATGGGTTTCGCGGCCTTGCGCCTGCTCCTGCTGACTGGCGCGCGTAAGGGCCAAATCCTGTCGCTACGCTGGTCCGACGTCGACCTGAAACACGGAGTACTCGCGCTTGAAAAGGATAAGACGAGCGAAAATCGCAGAGATATCCTCCTGCTGCCGGAAGCCGTGGCGATTCTTAAGGGGTTGCCGAGGAGGAGTTCCTCGTTCGTGTTCCCCGCCGATTCGAAATCGGGCCATACGGTCAACATCGAAAAGCACCTCAATGACGCAGTCGAGCGCGCCGGTGTCAACCTTCACAGAATTCATGATCTGCGGCATAGTTTTGCGAGCGCAGCCATTAGAACAGGCACGAGCTTGTACGTCACTGGCCAGCTGCTCGGCCACAAACAAGCCACCACCACACAGCGTTATGCCCACCTTGAGCATGATGTAGCGCGCGAGGCTTTGGAGCGTATCGCCAAGGCAATAGGAGGTTGATGGACCGCCGCAAACCAGAACCCGTGCTGATTAGGGGACTGCCGTCACATCGCGTTTTGCGCAACTCTCTGGCGATTAGTGCTGGCACGGGCCGGCGGCGTGAGTCCAAAACATTGTAGGCGGCGCGCTGCAGAATTGGGGTTGCCAAGGCCCGGCGACGGATTCGGCGCTTAAACTCAGGCGCATCCCTATGGCCGGTTTGGCGGCCGCACTTGTTAGGAGCCTGATGGGGAACACGCATGGAATCACCGGGGCTGCCTCGCGAAAAGGACACACCCGCATAAATTTTTACTAATCGCATGGGTTGCGAACATGCATTGTTTGGTTGTTTAAGGGCTGGCCAATCAAATTATGGAGCCAGCCATGCCGCCCATTCCCGCAGAGCAAGTCTCGCCGTTCGACTCTGAAAATCATCCGAATCACGTCACGCCCTTCCCGCACTTAACCACGAACGAACTCGCCGCGCGCTGGCGCTGCACCGTCTTTACCATCAGCGCGAAATATCGTTCGCTCGGCTTACGGCCGATCCGCGTCGGCAAGCGTTTGTTGTTTCCCATTGTTCAGATTGAAGCCGCTGAGCGGCGGTCGATGGGAGCCCAGTGATTCGCCGTGACCACTGCAAAAACGAAGGGTATCAGAGGCCTGATCGAGGTGTGGGACGCCAGGCGTTTTTCCCGCGCATGAGCAGCGACATCGAGGAACTGACGGGTTTGATGGTCCGTGAGGACCGAGCCACCTTCGCGCGCTGGAAGCCAATTGCCGCTGCGATATCCCCACATTCCGGGCTGTCCACCTACTCAGAAACCGAAACGGTCGTTGTGGAGTCGCCCGTGGCACCGGCAAACGACATCGGTGCGATTCCCTAATGACCGGCGACGATTTCACCAAGAACAAGCTGAAGTGGATTGAGTGCATCGCCGCTGACGCGAAGCTTAGCGCTAGCGCGGTTCGCCTTGGCGTGCTCCTGGCTACCCGGTTTCTCAACCGCAAGTACGGCTATGCCTTTCCGGCGCAGGACACCCTTGCCAAGATCTTGGATATCAACGACCGCACCATTCGCCGCGTCGCCAGCGAACTAGTCGCGGCCGGCTATCTGATCTCCAAGCAGGGAGGACCGGGCGTATCCAACCGCTACCGGATCATCTTCCCTGACCGGACAATCACTAGCGAGATGCCGCCCTCACCGGACAAAAATGCCCGGTCAGACGAAAAGCTGACCGGACAAATTTGTCCAACTGGCTGGGCAAAAATGCCCGTTCTTACAGGACAAAAATGTCCTACTAACCCTATGAGGGTTCCCTTTGAGGAACCCTCGGGAGAGATCGCGCACCCGCGCGAGCGCGCGGCTGACGCCGCGCTCGCGCAAGAGTTCGAAGCCTTCATGGAGGCCTATCCGTCAGGCCATGGCGGCAACCGCCAGTTCGCCGAGAATTGCTTCAAGCAAAAGGTGAAGGATGGCGTGGATCCGGCCCACATAATCGCCGGCGCCAAATGTTATAGGGCATCTGGCGAACATCCGATTTATCCGGTCAAGTGGCTGAAGCAAGAGGGCTGGCTCAAGGAATACCGGCCTGCGCCGAAGCGCAGCGGCGGCCGGTCGGCACGCGGTGGTGACCGTAGCTGGCTGAACGCGGGGCGTAGCATCATAGGAGAGGACCGTTGAATAAGATTGTTAAGTCGGATTCGGCGAACCTGACGGTCCTCAAAGGCGCGCAGGATCTCGCCGACTTTGATCGGTTCGCGAAGGAAACCGAAAAGCTCGCCAAGGTCAGGCGGAAACTTCACCAAGTCACTGAGCCGCTGCGCGAAATGAATTCAACGACCGACGAAATGGAGCGCGTCATCAAGGAAGCAAAGGCGGCGCTCGAGCGCTATTCCTGCGACGGCACTTTGGAGCGTGTCAAGCGGCTCGAAGGCCAGGCCGCAAAGCTCGAGCCGGGGGAATACTACACGGAAGATGGCGAGATGTCGGCGTCGTTCGGTATGGCCATGCTCATCAACTTCCTGACGGCTTTTCCCACCAGCAACGTGCCCGATCCCCCTCTGTTTCTGAAGATCCTATCGGAAGAGGTCGGGGCTCGCGCACCGAATTGGTTTGCGCTAAACGCCGCCTTGTTGCATCTGCGGCGGACTTCGAAATTCGTGCCGACCCTTTCTGAGTTGCTCGAAACCCTTGATCGCGAAGAAAAGGTCTGGTCCCACCGGTTAGAGGCCCATGATGAACTTGGATACGAATTGAGCGAGCTGCCTACACTGATCGAAGAGGCCGAGGCCTGGGTCGTAGAGAAGCGCGAGAGAATGGAAAGCGAGCGGCTGGAGCGTGAGCGGTTGGAGCGCGACAGGGAACGGCAGCGTGCGCTGCCGATCACACCTGGCGACCGTGTCGAAGTTGAGTATTTGGGGCCCGGGACAGTAGTCAGACCCTGGGGCGACGACCTGATGTTGGTCGCCTTCGACCGCTTAGACTACGAGCAGTGTATGGATATCTCATGCCTGAAGCGGCTGCTCCCTGGGGATGTCAACTTCGAACAGGTGAGAGCCTGATGTCCGTTTATCCGTACTGCACGCAACGATGGCGGGGAGGGGGGCGTCAAAAGTCTAGAAGGCCTCCCAAGGCGACCCGCGCGCCCCAAGCATCCAGGGAATTTTTTTCTGCCGTGATGGTGCCTGGGCGTATACCGGAAGCGCGCTGCCTGATGGCGGCAGAGCCGCGCTGTCGGTGCGGGATTTGGCGGCGAGTGAACCGGCAATGCATGACTCCCCCACGGAGGCTGGCGTTGCCACCCGTGACGAGGAGCTAGGAGCTGCGAGAACTGAGTTGCTGTCCTAACGCCATGTCCTTTGGCTGGTGCTTCTTGAAGGCTGCTACATGCCCTTTGAGTTTGGCGGCCATCGAATGTGGGGCCTCCGATGTCTTGGTCCGGTCCCCCATTCGATCGGCAACTTCGCTGCCGGCAAGCGGCTGAAGCAATTCATGACCAACGTGAGGGCGGATATTTCTGCGACACGGCGCTGCGCGATCCCATGGTGAACTGATTTGTTCGCTCCCTCCGGTGGGGGCACTGATGCAGGCCTAGGGCCGACCCATCCCGGTCACCGAACTGGCGTAGGCGATCAGGCCGTGGAAGTCGTCCTCCATCCGGTCGGGCGCGGGCGCGCGCAGCGGCGCGGGTGGAACCTGGCCGTTCACCGGCGCCGGGGCGCGGTTCGCGATCGCGGCCATCTCGGCGGCGAGGGTGTTGAAGTCCGACCGCGGGCGCGGCGAATCCAGAGTCAACACGTCGCGCAGGTCCGGCATCCCGGCCATTCGGGCGCCGAGGTTGGGCGGGAACGGTGCGCAGAAGCGGCGCAGGATGGTCGCCGGGATTGTGGTGTGGTCGTAGATCGCCTTGGCCACGTTCACCTTGCCGTCCGGCATCGACGGGATGAAGGGCGAGATCACGAAAGCCGGCACACGCACCCCGAGGCGCCGCTCGCCATTGGCCAGGGGCGGGATGTCGCGCGTGGTGGTGGTCCCGTCCGGGGCGGTGTGAGTCGTCTGGTACGGCAGAGGGACGTGGTCGTAGAAGCCGCCGTGCTCGTCGTAGGTGATGATGAGCAGGGTCTTGTCCCACTGCGTACGGCCATTCGCATCAGCGGGGCTGTCGAGCAGGGCGCTGACGATCGTGGCAATCAGCCGCTGGCCGTTGAACATGTCCGCCGGCGCATGGTCGTCGTTGCCGTCGGGCGCCTCGATATAGTCCGGCTCGATGAATGACACCGCCGGCAGCCGGCCGGCCCGCGCGACGGCGGCGAAGCCATCCGTGGGGCTCGCGAAGCTCGCGATATTGGTCTCGTCGAACGTGAAGTTTCGGATCAGCCTGAGCATGCTGTAGCCGTGCTCGAACAGCTTCCAGGACACGTTCCGCGCCGTCAGGTGGTCGAAAAAGGTCCTGGCCTCGAGCGGCGCGAAGCTCTTCGCCAAGTCTGGGTTCTCGGCTTCAGGGCTGCCATAGATGTCTTCGCTGAGGTCGCCACCCAGCGAGATGAAGCGGTTGGGTAAAGTGCCGCCGATGTGCGAGCAGAACCAGCGGTCGCAGATGGCGAACTCGCGCGTCAGGGCGCCGTAGGCCGGAAGCTCCGCGTCGGTCAGGTAGTTCATGATGAGTTGCAGCTCGGCCTGGCCGTTCCCCGGCTTGCGCGCGAAGTCGGCGACGAATCCCTTCATGCCGTCGGCGATTTGGCGCTCGACGCAGGCGTGGCCATGGCACGGGTTGTCGAGACCGAACGAGGGCCAGGCGGTCGTGCGCGTGCGGCTCGCGCGGAACAGGTGGCCGCCCGGCAGGTCGGGAAATCGAATCGTGTCGCGCGCATTGTCACCAGGCAGCAAGCCGTCGACATTGTCCTGCAGCGGCTCGCGCTCATGCTCCGCGCTCTCGTCAGCGGAAAGCAGCTTCGATCGCGGCAGCATGCCGTCGCGTGACAGATAGCCGAGCACCTGGTCGAACGAGCGGTTTTCCTGCATTAGCACGACGATGTGTTCGATCTTGGACAGGGCGCCCGGGCTCACGCCGTGCAGCGGGGTCGGGTCGACGCCGAATCCCTCAGGGGGCAGCGGCTCCTCGAACGGCAGGTCGAACAACCGGGGCGCGCCGGCGGTGGCGACCCCACCGCTGCCGCCGCCGTCGGAAACCATGTCCGGCTGCACGATCGTCCCGCCCGTATCCGAACTGAACACCAGTTCGTGCGAAGGTGTCTGGCGGCCCACGTAAGTGAGCACCATGGCGTCGGCGTTGGGATCGTAGCGGATGTTCTCCACCTCGTAGCGGCCCACCAGCCAGGGCCTGAGGTAGCGGTCCATAAGGTTGCCCTTTGCGGAGAACTGCAGCCGGTACAGGTAGTCCTCGATCGCCTTCTTCACGACCTGCTTGACGTTGATCGTCTCAAGCCCTTGGCTCGCGGAGGGATAGGTTACGTCCCGGTCGAGGGCGTCGAGCAGGGGCGACTCCACGGCCACGTAGTAGCCGATGGTTCCCTGGCTGTAGGGCGAGAGATAGAACTTGGCCGCGACCCACAGCGGATCCGGCAACTGGGCCGACGGGTTCGGGCCGGGGATATCTAACTCGGCCGTATGCGAGTCGCGGTAGCTGAAATCGAACCGCAGCTTGAAGTACGGCATCTGGCCCTGGCCGGCGATAGGTCCCTGTTCGCCCCCTGCCTCAACGCTAATCGTGTCGAGCGTTATATGCGGCAGCTTCAAGCGGTCGGTTCCCAGCGGGACATACTGGTCGTCGAGCGGCTTGTCATAGAGCAGGGCGAACTGCTCGTCCCATTTGTAGGCAAGCAGGCCCCCTTCGAGATAGGCCCAGGCGATGTAGGGATTGCTGTCCCAATTCTTGGCGAAGCCGCGGCTGAAGAATCCCATCGGGATGGTGCGGGTCAGGATAGGAAGGACGCTGGGATACTGGGCGTGGATTCTGTAGCGCCGACGTTCCAGCGACCCGTCCTGGTTACGGGTGATGCGCAGCGCCCAGATGTCTCCGGCGTTGGGGGTCTGATGCAGGATGGTGTGGCTCTGCGGATTGAGGTCCGGGACCACTTGACCGCCTCGCAGAAGCTCCAGCGTCAGCTCCATGGTGGGGCCGAAGCTGCCGCCGATGTCGTCGATGAGGTCGAGGTCGCCCCCGAGTCCGCCGGTCGGGAAACGAGGCTGGGCGCGGCGGATCGTGCCGCCGGCAGCGGGTGTCGCGGAGCCTGCGCCTCCCGGATCGGCCTCCAGCCGCCCGAGTGGCGTATGCAGTCCCGGGCCGCCGGCGTGGCCGCCGAGGCCAGGCTGCGGCGTCCCCGAGCCGTGTTCCAATGGCGTAGCCGGCGTGCTGGACTGCCAGCCGGATGGCATGGCGTAGAATGACTGGACGATGATGGTTCCCGGCGTCATCGGCGGCAGCCGCCACAGGCCGGTCTCGCCTGGACTGAGTTCGATGAGCGCCTCGTGAGTCCGATAAGCAAATGCCATTGCACCCGCTCCTCGTCGGCTCGTCCGCTTCATGCGCCTGGCAGGGAACTCTTCGCTTCCGGTTGGTTCCGATGCTCGCGCCGGTGAATGAGGGTCATCCTACTCGAAGCCTCTCCTTCCGAAAAGGGGCGATAGGCGGAGCGATTAACCGTTTCCAACACCTCAAGCCCTTGGGCTGGCAAAAGCCGGCTCCATTTTATGAGGCCGGGGTTAAAGCTACAATCCCGCGAATGCACACCGCCTGAGCATAAGTCCAGCAATCGTTGTCGCGTTACCGATATCGTAGCCACGGGTTCGAGTACGAGCACAGGGCTCGGGAAATCGCCACGGGTGTTTTGCGGGACCCCTTGCTTGCGTTTTAATTCCGGCGATGCGTCGCCGCTCGGCCAGCACTATCTCACCACTCCTTTGAGACCTGCCTCCGCCACCCTCTTCAGCTTTGCAGCGCTGCCCCTGGCCCCTTTTTTAAAGGCGTCGGGGGTCAAGTCTTGAGCAACGGCTTCATCTGTGGCCTCAGCGATCGCCGTGGTCACCCTATCGCCAGCGGCTTCCGCCGCGCCTTTGACTGTTTCCCTCAGCTTTTCGCCCGCCGTTCCCATCAGGCGCTCTTCGGTGCCTGTTGACGGGAAGGCGGAGGCAATAACCGCCCCCACTGCGACGCCAACCGCTGCCAAAGCCAGTGGCTGACGATCCAGCAAGTCCGCCAGCCCGCTTCGAAAAGGCAGCGAGTGGTTGCCGCTATCCGCGTTCCGTTTGTCCGGCTTCGTCGTCGCCGTCTCAGATCCCTCCATATCGACGCCGACTTTGGAGGCCGCAGCCTTCATGCCGTCCGATACCGCATCGCTTACTCCCGCAGTAGCCTTGCGTATTTGATCGACAGCCCCGACCACCGTGGATCCGATCGCCCCGGTTGCGACATCGACGGCTGTGTCCAGCGTGTCTCTGCTCGCGCGCGCGGCTCTTGACGTCGTCCCAACGACTGCACGGGACTTGCTGAAAAGCATCCAGGCCAAGCCCAATCCGATCAATCCTGCCGCAACTGGATTGTCGCGTACCGCGTCATTCACGTTGTCGAGAAAATGTTCCGATCTCATTTTACGATGTCCTTGGCCGCGGCGATATCGCGGCGGATTTGTTCCAGCGTGATGTCCGGCCGAAGGTTCTTCGCCCGAAGATATTTCATTGCCGTCACGCCGCAGATTGCGCCAAGGGCGGCGCCGATCACCGCCGCGGTTACAAGCGACAGAGGAAGGGAAATTCCACTTAAGTCACTTATCCAAAGCGCCAGCGCGGCAAGGAGCAGGGTGAGTACCGGTACGGCGAACAGGGTGGCGGCGGCGAGATAGGCTGCGCCCCAGCCGACATTCGCGACCTTTTCGGACAATTCGGCCTGCGCCAGCTGCAGTTCGACCTGAAACATCTCGCCCAACTGTTCTACGCCGTCGCCGAGCAACTTGGAGAGGGACCTGGAGCGCTCAACTAGAGACATTGTTAGGCCTTTTCCTTTTAATCTTTCACTGGCCCCCATATTCGTTCTCCTGGCTCGATTGCGAGGGACCGGCCTTGAAGACTCTCACAGCCGCAAACCCGAGAAGCAGCGCACCGCCGAAGAAGAGGGCTGGCTGCCGGCGAGCTAAATCCTGCACATCATGTGCAACCTCTCGCATCCTTCGTGTTCGTACGGTTTCAGCGACCGTATCGATCTGCTGTGCGGCCTGATGAATATACCGGGAGGCCTGAGGTATCTCCTTGTCAAAAACGTCGGCCGCCTGATGTACGAGATCGGCGACATTCTGCAAATAGCTCGCCCCCGAAGCGCGCTGTTCGTCGATTAAGTTCTCGATCTTCATTCCGGTATCTGTCGCGACACTCTTGGCTTTGTCGCCGATTTTGGCGGCCTGCTCCTTCACAGTGCTGGTCACTTTCTCACGTGCTTGCGAGCTTGCAGCCTTTGCATCCCGTCCAAGTGATCGAGCCTGCTCGTCCAGGCTTTGCGACGAACCATCGCTTCTTTCGAACTCGTCACGATCTTGCATTATGGCCTCCATCGCTGTCTTCAGGGTCGCCGTTGGCCGGTTCAGTCCCGATCGCTGCGCCGACCGCCCTATGGACAACGGATGCGAATTTCTCGGTTACACTGCTAACTGCCTCATCGAGAGCTGCAGGGGTGAGGCCTTCGTCGCGGCGGCGGCAGATATATCGTCGGCGATTTCAGCTGCCTGGGCCTTGGCTCCCTTGACGACTTCGGCGGCGGCTTTCCGGCCTGCACCCTTCAACGCCCTGCCGGTGTTGTTGAGCACGTCTTCTTCTATCCGCGACGCCGGCACTGAGGCCGCGATGAAGCCACCTACAGCCATTGCCACTCCCGCAACAAGAAGGGGGTTGCGATCAACCAGCCTTGCGAGCGCATCCCGCGTTTCCGAGCTCGCTTTAGCCGCCTGAGCGGTAACATCCGCTGCTGTAGCTTTGGCGCTCGAGACCGCCGAAGCCGCGCCAGCGGAAAATGCTTCTTTAGCTATGTTACCGGCGTTCACGGCTGATCTGCGCGTTCCTTGAAACGCGGTGTGAATAGCCTCACCAAGTCCTTCCCCACCGTCGGGGGGACCCCCGTCAGGCCTTTCTACTGGGTGCTGAGACTCATTGGCGACTGGGGTGGCGCTGGTTCGAGAAAGCAGCAGACCGGCGCCGATCAAGACCATGGAAAAAGGAACTTTTCTGACGAGACCAAGAAACGGATAGCTCGCGATGGCGCCGATTGCTAATGCCTGAAGCGGGTGAGTGGCAATATTCTCCTTGACCGCCTCGACCGCCTTCGAACTTTTTCGTCTGGCATAGGCGGTCGCCTCATCTTTCAGATGGCGCGGTGAGAGTGTCGTTTTAATCTCGTCGGTAGTATCCGACAGGGTCTGGGTGAGCTCGCTGAGTGTCTCCTTAAGTTCCGCTCTGCGTAGTTCGGACATCGCTCGCAAATCATGGATGGAGTTAGAGCCGTCGGGCATAATATGTCTCCAAAGGAGGTGCAAAGCGAACTCCCGCAGGGCGCAAATGGTTCCCTTCAGGTTCTGCGGGTGGACCAATGATCGAAAATGGCACCCGGCTCCTGAGTCGACTATTCGATCCCCCAGCGTTCACGGTTTTTGGTCATTTCACTCCACGGAGCCCGCCCGGATCTGTGACGTGGCGTGCCTTTGGGTTGCCACTGTAGGTGGTCAGGCAACTAACAACTACGAGTCGCCGATTCCTCTAGTTCGGGTGGCGCATTGCTAGAGGCAGGCCGAACCATAACCCTCCAAAAAGGCAGAATAGCGCTACGGCGAGTACGACACTCACTAGAGCCTGTCTTCAGTTGAGCAAGATGAAAGCCGAAGCCAAGTGGACGCCGGCTAGAAAGTTTCTGGCGAGCTTATCGTAGCGGGTTGCGATAGCTCGAAAGTGCTTGAGTTTGTTGAAGAAGCGCTCGACGAGCAGTAGAGGGCGAAATCGCAAGGCAATGGGATCTTACGGCGGGGATGAGAGGGAATGACTGGGGTGATTTGCTTGTCGGCGAGGGTTGCGAGGAAGGCGTCGACATCATAGGCCTTGTCGGCGATGAGGGCGGCGGGATCGGAGTTCTCGAGCAAAGGCTGGGCACAAATGATGTCGTTGGTTTGTCCTGGCGAAAGCATCACCTCCACGGGATTGCCCAAGGCATCGACGAGCGCGTGGATTTTGGTGCTCAGTCCGCCACGCGAGCGGCCGATCGCTTGCTCGCCGTTTTTTTGCGCGCTCCTGCACTATGTTGATGAGCCCGCACGATGGTGGCGTCGATCATCATGTACTCGTTGTCGTGATCGCTCGCTAATAGCTTGAAAATACGCTCGAAAACGCCACTTTTTGACCACCGACTGAAGCGTTGATAGACGATATTCCAGTCTCCGAAACGCTCCGGCAGATCGCGCCAGGGAATCCCCGCTCGGTAGCGATACAGCACCGCATCAACAAACAATCGATTATCGGCAGCTGTACCGCCGACATGGCCTTCACGGCCGGGCAGAGAATCCTTGATCCGATCCCACTGATCGTCACGTAATGCATAGCGTCGCATCGGTCGGCCCTCCAAAAGCCGACCTCCCATGAATCACTCAATCGCTGATTTGGGAATCCCTCAACTGAAGACAGACTCTAGTCCGCGCCCAAACACCGCGAGCCCACAACACGAGCCATTTTTACGAAGAGGCCAAAACCGTTGTTTACTCCGCAATCCGGTGAGATGCTGCCGACAGAGCAGCATGAAACCGGCCCCGGCATTTCTGCCGGGGCTTATTGCTGTTATGAATGGTCCTCACAGACGCCTAATGCGCTCCATCTCCGCATCGGTTAGTTCGTAGGGCGGAGCGTCGGGGTCGTAAGACTTCCATCCCGCCTTTCTATACTCATCTCCGATACGGATCGGATCGAGTGGTTGGTGTTTATCAAGAATTGAGCGGACCTTGCCGGCTATAGCCTCGTCCGTTTTATTGAAAGCAAGGTTCCGCCGCGCCGAATCGCTTCCGAATAGACATGGGCATGCTTCTCGGGAACTCCTGCGTCGACAAGGGCGCCTATAATACCGCCCGCTGCACCACCCGCGAGAGCGCCTGCCGCTGTCGAAGCTAACCAACCAGCGGCAACTATGGGGCCTATACCTGGAATAGCTAGCAGCCCTAGCCCGGCAAGAAGACCCGCGCCACCACCGACAGCCGCTCCCAGGCCCGCGCCAGCTCCGGTATTCGAAATTTCATCGACTTCAGCATACTTGGCACTTACATGACGATTGGCGAGTACACTGATGTCTTTGGTCGGTATCCCAGCCGCCTCGAGCTCGCTCACTGCTCGGCGAGCACGTTCATGATTATCATACACTTTCGTTACGGTTTGCATTTTTCACATTCCTTTCGAAAGCGGGGGGCGCCACGCTAATTAGAAACCACGTTTCCTTTGTAATCCACGGCAACCTTTACGGTGGTACCGTCTTTGGTTGCCGTACCCCGCCATATACCCTTGTCGTCTTTCGTCAACGTCGAGACGTCGGCATATCCAGCTGCAAGCACACGGTCTTGTGCCTGCCCTTCAGTGAAGCTGTTCGCTCCTTCCAATGGAGCGCCAAGATCCACCTTGGCGGTCACAAATGTGTCAGCCTTGCAGTGCTCTAGAAACGCGGCTTTGGCAATTGTTCCATCACTGGGAACTTCTTTTCCACTAACTCGCAACGATGCGGCGTAGCGAATTGCTTCTCCTCCACTCAACACCCCATCATGATTTGCATCGGCCTGTTTCCACATTGCTTCGCATTCCGCATCGGTCGCCGCTAATGCCGCAGGAGCCGATAGGAAAAGTCCCGCCAGCAGGGACATCAGGGTTCTGTTCACTGAGCAAACTCACACTTGTGTTTAATGCCGGGCTATTGCAACGGCGGAAGGCCAACGTCGAAGATGACGATAGGTTCCTTTCCGACGGCGCCCGCGGATCGTCACTCGCAAGCTCGCCAACTTGGTTTTCAGCGCAGGCGCGGATCGAAGAAATCGAACACCGGTTCTCACTGGGCGCAGATGAAGAAGGGCGCGGTCGCCCGAGCCCTCACCACTATCGGAGGGGGCGCGGCCAGAGCTGCATCGCTGCTCGAAGTGCGATGCTCAATGGGCTGGTGTTTCCAGACAGGAACCGAACGGTGCAAATTAGCGTTGCCAGATCACCGTCAACTTCCGATCAGGTGAGACATGGCACGCAAGACTTCGAAGAGCGCCTCCAAGGACGTGAAACGAGCGATGCATAAGCGCAAGGAGGGCACGCTAAAGAGTGGCCGAAGCGGTAAGACAGTAAAGAGCCGAAAGCAGGCCATTGCCATCGGGCTGTCGGAAGCGCGCCAGAAAGGGAAGAAGGTCGCCCCCAAGAAACGCTCAAAAAAGTAGACCTCTCGCAAGTAGACCTTCGGCGTCTGCTATCACGGTTGCCCGCATACGAGAGGCCCATTATTCGGCGGGATCTGCTTCCGAAGGAATGAGGTAAACCCGCTCCTTGAGAAAGAGGCGCGCATTACTTCAAAAAGCTCCGGCGGATTCAGGTGGCTTGCCGTCCATGCATTACGTCACCATCACTCACACCATCACTCAGAGCCGGCCGAAGGGAGTACAATGGATGGCCCGCCAGGTTTGCTTCCGAGGACCAGGGAGGAAAGCCTTGGCCTGACGGGCCGTGCTTCGAGCATGAGCAAAATCGCCCAGGAGCTGAAAGGTTCCAAGTTCCCGCGAACCTTATCGCGGGTATCGGGTTCCTGATTAATTGCGGGCGCGGGAACGCGTCTTCCCATTTGACGACCGCGGGGTGTTCTTGCGACCTTCGGCACTCTCGACCTTATGCTCGTCCTTTCGCGCTTCGTCGGCCATCTCAGAGAATTTGGCCCGCAGCTCCGCCAGTTCGTCGTCCGATAGGCATTCAAGGTCGATCATTGAGTTCTTGGCGCCGCCGACGGCGCGAATGATCTCATCCAGCTTGATCTGTGCGGCCAATCCATCCCGGTTCTGGCTGTTCTGAATGACGAAAACCATCATGAAGGTGACGATGGTGGTGCCGGTGTTGATCACCAGCTGCCAGTTCGGGGAGTAATGGAAGATGGGCCCAGAGGCTCCCCAGGCCAATAGCGCCACGAGCGCCACGCAGGATGTGATCGGACTACCGGACGCCCAGGCTACTTTACTCGCGAAAGTGGCGAAATGGTCGCTGAAACTGCGGGTGGGTTTGTGTGCTTTAGTCACGGGAGTCTCCAATATGGTGGCGGGTACATAATAATCAGGGTGCGGAGAAGTTCCCGCCGCCTGATCGGGAACATCCGTGCCTGAAAGTGAGTTCACCACCAGCGGCGACCCCATAACTGGAGGACTCCCTATGGCTATGGACAGTCTAGATGCCCTGTTTGAAGACACCCTTCGGGACATGTATTACGCGGAAAAGAAACTCACCAAAATCTTGCCAAAGATGGCGAAGAAAGCGAGTTCGCCCGAGCTGGCCGACGCCTTTACGTCGCATGCAGAGGAAACCGAGGAGCACGTCACACGCCTCGAGAAGGTTTTTGAAATCATCGGAAAGACCGCTCGCGCCAAGAAGTGCGAAGCCCTTGAAGGCCTATCCGCCGAAGGCGACCACGTCATGGAAGAAGCCGGGGACGATGGCGTAATGGATGCCGGCCTCATCGCCAGCGCCCAGGCCGTCGAACACTATGAGATCGCCCGCTACGGAGCGTTGAGCGCTTGGGCCGGGCAGCTCAATTTTAGCGACGCCGTCAGTCTCCTTGAGCAGACCTTGGAGGAGGAAAAGGCCGCGGACGAAAAGCTGAACGGCATCGCGGAAACGGTCAACGAAACAGCCATGCACGCCGAAGCCGCGGAATAAAATGTGCCCGCCTTCTAGGCGGGCGCTTTTTGCTTCTAACCGAGGAGGGATCAATGAATAAGAACGAACGGCCAGAAGCTCTATCGCAGTTTGCGGAATCCGCGCGGCGCGGTGAGCGTGCGGGAGTTACCGGCCTCACCGCGACCAAGGCAACCGCGCCCATCCCAACCGATTCCAAGGCCAAGGACGAGGCGGCGACGTGCGTTCTGGCCGAAGGCGCCACCGGCGAGGAACTCTCGACGGATGAGTATGTGGACCGCCTTCCAGACCGCATTCTCAAGAGCCAGAAAAATTCAAGCGATGACGCGCTTGAGGCGGGGAAGGAACTACGCAATCAGACATATGACGCAACACGCGATCCGCGTACCGGGCGACCGCCTCAGCTTGGAGAAACACAGCGACTGGCGCACGAGCACGAGATCGACCGTCTAAGCGATCGGCCGTCTGCGGCCGAAGTTGAACCGTAGAGTGAAGTCGCCGCCGGCGAGTCAGATGAGGATGACCAGGAAGCTAGTGAAAATATGGAGGAAGTGAAGATCTCGTTAGGTGCAACAAAGCCGGCGACGTCGCCTCTTTAACCGAAGCGTTCACGGCCATCGGCGCGATATCGGGCGCCGTCGTCCAGTCCGCCCGGCATCCGACGCAGGCCTTGAGCGGGTCGGTGACCGCGCCAGCGATCACCGGCACAATCGGCCGGACCGGACCCAGGGCTCCAGACCCTGGCCGGTCTGGTCGTGGTCGACGTCACCGGCACGATCGGCCAGAGTGGGTTCCGGCCGCGCCGTGCTCTCGCCATGGGATGGCTTTGGATGGTTCCTATTCAGGCAAGGGCACGCCTCAGAGGGGATGTCGTAATCAGCCACGGCCATCAGCTGAGGCCGTCGGCATTTCAAGCCGGCCAAAAGGTCCAGCAACATCCGAACCAATTGTATTAAGTGACCCGCCAGGACTGGCCATAGCGAAGATCGCCTGGCGGGCCTTGGGGCATCATCTTCGCTCATCCCAGCCCTATTGGGAAGTCCACGGTATTACAAAGACCTGTGCTGATTTAATAGGAACAACGAGCTGATCTAATCGTTGGAGATCCGTACTGAGCTATGGCTGAGATTGACCGTGAAAATTGCGCAAGTTGCACCTTTAATGGAAAGCGTACCGCCCAAGCTCTATGGCGGCACCGAGCGTATCGTGTTCTACCTCACCGAGGAACTGATTCGGCAAGGCCACGAGGTCACGCTGTTTGCGTCCGGCGATTCGCGAACAAGTGCGACACTCGTAGCGGGGAGCAGAATGGCCTTGCGCCTCAGCGAGGATCGCCAGGATCCATTATTGCAGCATCTTTTGATGCTCGAGAAATTGCGCGACCGGTACGAGGATTTCGACGTCATCCATTTTCATATGGATCTTCTGCAATTTCCGTTCCTACGAAGTCTCAACTGCCCATCGGTTACCACACTACACGGTCGCCTCGACGGACCGGGTATTTCTCCCTTCTATCGCGAATTTAACGAAGCCCAGCTCGTCACCATCTCCCGGTCTCAGCGTCGTAGCCTCCCAGATGAAGCTCAGGCATCTCTCGTTTATCACGGTCTGCCGCAGGATTTACTTCATTATGGCAAAGGGCAAGGTGGCTACCTCGCTTTCCTCGGCCGCATTTCCCCGGAGAAAGGGCCGGCAGATGCGATCGCCATCGCCCTAGCGGCAGGCCTTCCGCTCAAAATCGCTGCAAAGATCGACAAGGTGGACGCGGACTTTTGGCGTGACGTTGTCAAGCCGTTGGTCGATAAGAATGCGAGCATTGAGTTTGTTGGAGAGATTTCGGAACGCGAGAAGGGAGAGTTCCTCGGCAATGCGTCAGCTCTTCTCTTTCCTATCGACTGGCCGGAGCCTTTTGGCCTGGTCATGATCGAAGCCATGGCATGCGGAACGCCGGTGATTGCATATCCTCTCGGATCAGTGCCTGAGATTATTGAAGATGGGCATTCGGGATATATCGTGGGCAGCCGCGACGCCGCGGCCGACGCGGTGAGGAGGATCGATCAGTTGGATCGCGGCATAGTGCGGCAATGCTTCGATCGACGCTTCACCGTTGAACGCATGACTGCTGGTTATGTGAGACTTTATGAAAAGTTGATGCAATCACGCCGCACTGACCGGCATATTTACGGACCGCCGCTCGCTGCGCGACAAACTCCATCAAACGTGCAGCCAATCAGCGCCATGTAACTGGTTGAGGCCGAAATGCTGCAAACTACAGACCGTCTGGGCACCCGCCCCGGTCCAAACCGGAATGAGAGTCTCCGCTTCACCGATCTGCCGACTGAGAGGGTCGTGTCTCCGGCATGAGTGCAATAACAAGCACGAACCCGGCGGCGGCGGCGCCGGCAAGGAAAAGAAAAGCCGTGGCACTGCCCAAACGATCGGCAACATATCCCGCGAGCGTGGTACTAAGCGAAGCGCCGATGCCGACGGCGGCGCCCACCACGCCCTGAGCGAAATTGAAATGACCGCTCCCACGCATCACATCCGCGATGACCAGCGGGACCAACACGCCGAGAGTGGCTGCTGAAATGCCGTCCAACAATTGCACCGCGACCACCAGATACGGCGCGCTGGTTGCCGCGAATACGACGCACCGGATCGACAGTGCGACGAAGCAAAGCAAGAGAAGCGGACGTCGGCCCCAGCTCTGTGCCTGAAGGCCGACCCAGGGTGCAATTGCTACAACTACGAACTGTGGCGCGAAGATACAAATGGAGAGTATCAAGGTTGCCGTCTCGGGCAAGCGCGTCGCGAGCAGACCCGCCATAGTGGGTAGGGCGGCGGCATTGGCGAGTTGAAACAGAAGAACCGCACTGGCAAAAATCAAGAGCGAGCGGTTGTGTACCAACGAATGAAACGTATGCAACGATGAACGGCGTTCGTTTGCCCTAACCCCTCCGCGCGCAAGGTCCAGGTCGATGTCTTCCGGTCGGATTTGCGTCAGGGCGACGAAGGTGGGGACGCAGAGCGCGGCGGTGAGAAGGAATATCGCTCTATTCGAGAAGAAATAGCCAAAGGCACCCATCACGCCGGCGGCAATCGCGTTTCCGAGCGAAAGAAACCGCGCATTCCGTCCAAGCCTCACACTCAAGAGGGCGTGACCAACGAGTCCGAGGCTGATTGCGGCCAGTGTCGGTCCAAGCAGACAGCTTGCAATCGCGTGCAGCACCTTTGCGACAACCACCACACTGAAGGTCGGCCACACCACGAGCAGGAGAGCACTGCCACTGACACTTGCAACCGCGAGCGCTGCCAGAAAACGTTTGGCGGGTACACGATCGACGAGGGCACCAGCGGGAATTTGTAACGCAAAGGTCACGAGCGTTCCAATCGTAAGGATCAAGCCAATGTCTAATTGCGTCCAAGCTACCGATGTCAAATATAACGCGACAAATGGCCCCCAACCGGTCTGAATATCTGCAACGAAGAAGGCAAACCAATCGAGGCCGTGAAGACTTCGGCTAGAGGCCCGACTTACAGTAGCAGGCGCGGTGGTTTCCGCCGCCCTTTTGCCAGGTAGTGAAGTCATCATTTCCTATAATCACAGAATGCTAATTCCAGCCGGAATTCGTGCACTCCGCCGCGCGAGCATGTGGACGATGTGCGCAAGGTCGACGCGGCCCCTGACATACGAGTACCCTCGCCAGACCAGCAGGCGAGGTGCAGGTGAAGTGCGATCTCCCGAAGGTTGCGGGTGGCCAGAACGCTGTCCAGGCGCTCTATGTTACCCGCAGCGCCCGTAAGACAATGCGAGGGTAAGCGGCGCGTCTGACAGTCTATACGGTCGTGCGCGACAAGCGCTAGTGTTCTGGTCATCGTTGGTCTCCAGTAGTGGGTCAGCCCGAAGGTCACTATCTGGAACACGGGTTGCCTCAGGCCATTCTCAATGCAGCATTGGCCTGCACGGAACTTAGCACGCTGGGCAAGTGTTAACGCATAGTCTTAAGGGTGAAGACGAAGATGTACCTGATTTCGGTGGCCACCGACTACGACGGCACTTTGGCGCATAACGGGCGCGTTGATCCACCAACGATTGCGGCATTCGAACGGTTGAAGGCCAGTGGCCGCAAGCTGTTGATGGTTACTGGTCGGGAATTACCACACCTAAAGCGGGTGTTCGCGCGCCTCGACCTTTTCGACGGCGTTGTTGCTGAGAACGGCTCACTTCTCTACTTTCCAGAACGAGAGGAGGAACGCTTGGTAGCTGCTAAGCCTCCGGCGGAACTTGTGGCCGCGCTAAGAAATCGTGGCGTTCATCCGTTGTCGGTGGGAGGGGGCATCATCGCCACTTGGGAGCCCAACGAGACAACGGTGCTGGAATGTATACGGGAACTCGGATTGGAATGGCAAATAATCTTCAACAAGGGTGCCGTTATGGTGCTGCCACCTGGCGTCAACAAGGCGACAGGTTTGGCCGCAGCGCTCAATGTACTAGAAATCTCTCCGCTCAACGTGCTGGGCATTGGCGACGCCGAGAACGATCATGCCTTCCTGACGGCGAGCGGTTGCTCGGCCGCGGTTTCTAATGCGATAGATTCAGTTAAAGAAGTCGTTGACGTGGTTACGAGTGGTGACCACGGCGCCGGCGTGATTGAAATAATTGATGCGCTGCTCTCCGATGAACAAGTCTTCACTTCTCTTGCCGCAAAGCGCCACAAGATTTCACTTGGCAAAGATGAGGCGGCCGTATTGCAACCCGAGCACGGTGCGGTCCTGATCGCAGGTGCCTCTGGAATCGGCAAATCGACCCTCGCTACAGCCATCATAGAGAAGCTGATAGGTCGGGGATTTGAGATCTGTGTGTTCGACCCAGAGGGAGACTATGATGATTTAGAGAAGGCGATTGTTCTCGGCGACGCACAACGGGCCCCAGTTATAGATGAAGTTCTTGACATCCTACGCAAGCCCGTCGACATGGCTTTGGTGGTCAATATGTTAGGCTTGCCCCTAGAAGAGCGCCCGAAGTTCTTTGCTGAACTCCTCTCGCGGATTCAGCAAATGCGCAGCAAAATTGCTCGGCCGCATTGGCTAGTAGTTGACGAGGCCCACCATATGCTACCCGCAGAATCGGAAGTCAGCGATGTCAGTCTCCCAGATCCACTTTCTGCGGTAATTTACGTTACTGTGCACCCGGAAGCGATGCGCCCCAAGGCGTTAGCCGCCGTGCAAATCGTGATCGGCGTCGGACCAAAGGCAAATCAAGTCGTATTGAGCTTTTGTGCTGCAACCGGAACAGCGACACCCACACTTCCGTCGTCAGGTAAAGATGAGGAGGTATTGTTCTGGGATCGGACCTCTGGTGAACCACCTCGATGGATCGGCGTCGATCGTCCGCAACAGGAGCATCAACGACATACGCGCAAATATGCCCAAGGGGATCTTGGGGAAGACAACAGCTTTTATTTCCGAGGCCCACGCGGCAAGCTGAACCTCCGAGCGCAAAACCTTATGATTTTCCTTCAGATAGCTGACGGCGTTGATGACAAGACTTGGTTGCACCACCTCCACCGTGGGGATTACAGCCGTTGGTTTCGCGAGTCGATAAAGGACGAAAAGCTGGCAGACGAGGTGGAGAAGGTACAGGACGACGCCGATCCTGTAACAACTCGCAAAGACGTTCGTGCGATAGTCGAGCGCCGCTATACTGCACCATCTCAGACTTCCTAAGTATCTACTTAGGTTTTGCCCAACAATGTTCGTCCTACAATGAGCGTTGGGGAGCACTTCACGCTAGAAGGCGGGAACTCTCTGTGAAAGTCCTCGGGTCTCAGCGCCCCTAGATCAAGGCAACACCGACAATAGTCAAGCGTCCTGCGGGCTCGCGCAAAGGCGCCCCACGCAAGCGCTCTCAGCTCAAGACTAAGGTGGAAGGGGAGGGGCATTGGACGAAGCGGGACAAAACCACAGGCGAATGTATGGCGCAGAAGAACGACATCCTCGCGCTCCCTGCCACAATCAGCCCGCCAGAGAATGCACGAACAGGTAGATCACGTCTCTGACGGGCTTTTAGGGCGTGCCTTGTGACAGGCAACACGAAAAATGCCGAGAGGCTCTGGATGTTCCCAATCGCTATCAATCTTTTTGCTTGTTTCTCTGGCCACGATCTTTGCGGCCATAGACGGCGGCTACCGAGTTGTGATCGTTAGTGAAGGTGTACGAGCTCGTATGATGCAGGGCGGAGGGCCGCTCTCGAAGGAATATTGCCACTGTTTGATCAACAGGTCGAGCTTGTCGGCGTCGACGAGCTCTTGAACTGTTGGACACGAGAGTTCCAGCGGCATTCGTGATGCAAAGAGGAACAAATAAGCGAGCGCTTTGTTGCCGTTGGTCACTTATCCATCATATGGAGTGAAGACATGAATCGCGACAAAGAAAACAAGCAGCATGGCCAGGCGGGACAGCAGCAGCAGGGCAACCCGTCTCAGCGTCCGGGCCAGGACCAGCAGGGCGGCGGCATGAAGGACCCGGGTCAGCAGCAGCAGCAGAACCCGAATCCCGGCCGTCGTGACGACGAGGAAGATGACCGCACTCCTGGCGGTCCTAAAAAATAGGCGGTAGCTGGGAAGCCCGTCTGCTAGACGGGCTTCCCGTCCCCAAGTTCTGAACCAAGACGAAGTGCCGAGGTGTCGAATGGCTCCACGCCGACCCACCCGCAAGGCAAGTTCCAAGACGGCCGTAGCCGCCGGACGCCGAATCCAGTCCGCGGTAGATCGTCGAGACCGCAAGCGGAGTCCGAAGAAGTCGTCCAGCAAGCCGATGCAGTCCGGTAAACGTGCCTATCCGAAGGCGTTTCCGGCGCAGCATCTCACAAAACCCGGCGTGGAGGACGACCTCTCCTATCCGCCTCTCTTTCAGGCTCCGGGCTATCAGGGCTCGGAGAAGCTCAAAGACATGGTGGCACTCATCACCGGCGGCGATTCAGGGATAGGGAGAGCCATTGCCGTACTCTATGCCCGCGAAGGCGCCGATATCGCGATCGCCTATCTGAATGAACATGACGACGCCGAGATCACGAAGGCCGCCGTGGAGCGAGAGGGGAGCCGCTGCCTGTTACTGCCGGGCGATGTCCGAATGGCGGGCTTCTGCAACAAAGCGGTCGAAGAGACCATTCGCACATTCGGAAAGCTCGATATTCTGGTGAACAATGCGGCGTTCCAGGAACATGAATACGATATCGAAGACCTGAGTGACGAGCATTTCGATCATACGCTCAAGACCAACCTCTATGGTTATTTCTACATGGCGCGGGCGGCGGTGCCGCATCTCAAGCCGGGCGGCTCCATCGTCATGACAGGCTCGGTGACCGGAATCATGGGGAGCAAGCACCTGCTCGATTATTCTATGACCAAGGGCGGCATTCACGCCTTCACGAGATCCCTCGCCGGGCACCTCATCGAGCGCGGCATCCGGGTGAATGCCGTGGCGCCCGGCCCGGTCTGGACACCGCTCAATCCGGCAGACAAACCAGCCAAGGACGTGAAGGACTTCGGGGCGGACACGCCGATGAAACGCGCGGCACAACCAGAAGAGATCGCACCCGCCTTCGTGTTCCTCGCCGCGCCATGCTGCTCGAGCTACATCACCGGCGAAGTGTTGCCCATCGTCGGAGGATATTGAAGGAGGCCTCAAATGCCACGTGGAGACAAGTCCAGCTACACCGGAAAGCAGAAGCGGCGCGCCGAGCACATTGAGGAAGGGTATGAGAAGCGCGGGGTCTCGCGAAAGGAGGCGGCGAAGCGCGCATGGGCCACGGTCAATAAAGAGTCTGGCGGTGGCAAGAAAAGTCGCTCCGGGCGCGGCAAAGCGGAAAACCGGTCGGCGTCGCGGCGCGGCGGCCACAAGGTTGCCGCAAAGAAGCAGGCTCGCCGCTAGGACCCGGTTCCCCGTTTCTCTAGTCGTGCTCAATATCAAGGGTCGCTTACCTTAGCGCGACTTCGATGAGCGCGCGAAGCATGGCGCCTCGTGGAGGGGCCCGGCCATTGCGATAGTTCTGCTGGTCGGGAACGAATACGGTTGGTGTGTGGGAGCCAAACTCTAGTCTTTCGCAGGCTGCCGCTCCTTTCATTCGGCTAGAAACTAATTAAGCAAAAGACTTCAGTTCCGGCCTGTCCAAATCAGTAGATCTGTTCCACGTCTCCAAAAAAGAACTCGCCAAGACCATTCGGTCTGGCGAGCTAGGTTATTCGGGGTTCACTCCAAATGGCTTGGGATAACGAAGCAGTATCGGGCGTGTTCCGTTAGCAAGCCTAATTTCAGGCGGCTGCCTTGTGTGCTGCCATCGGATTGACGGTTTCGGCAAGGCCGCTCAGCTTTTCGTCGGCGGCCTTTTCCTCTTCAAGGGTCTCTGCCAGCAGATCTGCTGCTTCCGTCATGTCGAGTTGGTTTGCCCAGGCTATGAGGGTGCCATAACGAGCGATCTCGTAGTGCTCGACAGCCTGGGCGGTAGCAATTAGGCCGGCGTCCATGACGCCATCGTCCTCAGCATCCTCCATAACATGGTCGCCCTCGGCCGACAGCCCCTCGAGCGCCTCGCACTTCTTGGCCCGGGGTGTCTTGTCGAGAAGTTCGAAAACCTTCTCGATGCGCTGGACCTGGCCTGCGGTTTCTTCCGCGTGCGATGTGAACGCTTCAGCCAACTCCTCAGTGGTCGCCTTCTTTGCCATCTTCGGGAGAATTTTGGTGAGCTTCTTCTCGGCATAATACATATCGCGAAGTGTATCTTCGAAGAGGGCCTCAAGTGAGTTCATGGCCATGGCAGTTATCCTATTTCGGGTTGAATAGGTGGTGAACTACCCCAGCGGGCGAAATGTTCCCGTGATATGAAGGCCCCGCGCAGATTGTTTACGTGGGCCTCGTAGAGTGCGGTACGCCCGGTCGACACCCTGAATAATGTTGGGGCAGGGCCCTTCGTTGGTGTCTTCTAAGCCGCTATGCGGTTTTCTGCGCCCAATGAGGCACGGGCGCCCGTCTAAGGAGCGGAGCTCACCAGCATCAGTTCGTCGTCATCCCGCTGTCTTCCGCCCATGGCTCCGGCCACCGAAGCAATGAATGCCCCGATTGCCATTGACAGCGCGCCAAGGATGGCAGCCGTGGCGCTGACTTTGCGAGCATCATCTGCAGCCTGCTGTGCCTTCGCTTTCAACTCGTTAGCCTTGGTGAGGACGGCCTCGACCCGCGCTTTCGCACCCTCCTGTGAAAGGCCTGTTCTTGCGGCGACAAGACTAGACAAATAAGTCCGGTCTTCCTGAGCAACTTCACCCTGCATGGTTCCCATTACGAGGATGCGTGACGCTTGCGCCGATGCGGCCTGATCGGCTTCCGGCCCCGTAGTTGCCAAGCGCGCTGGATCGGCGGGCCTCAGCAAGCTGTCCACCAGATAGCCGGTCGCATCATTCTGATTGTTCGGCTGCGCCGCCTGGCCAGCGGCATTCCCGGCGCCGCCGGCAACGGTGGCCGCCGCCCCGAAAAGCATAGTCGTATGGATACCCACAATCCCGATGATGATTAGTGTCGCCACCGCCCATGCCATGAAACCATGGGCCGTATCACGGAAAAACACTTCGTCCGTATGAACGTCCACCCATCTGGTCCGAAGGCGCCCGGAGAGATAGCCACCGAGGGCTGAGGAAAGCCATTGAACAATGACGAGCCAGATTGCTGTCGATGTAGCTACGGTCGCCAGGCCTGCACTTTCACCCGACCAGGGAGAGATCAGTGTAAGGCCCAGCCCCGAGCCAAGAAGCATGAGCACCGCCGTCGCGGCGACCGCGGCGAATGCGCCGGCAAATATGGGTCCCCACACGACCGCGGGCGTTGACGCCTCGCCTACCAATGACGCCTCACGAGTAATGCTTGCCATATCGTCCTCCTATCGAAAGAAGAGGAGGAGAAGCAGGATGATGGGGATAGGAACCCCCAACATCCAAAGTAGAATACCGCGTCCCATATAGTCCTCCTTCGATAGTTCTTGGAACAATTCCTGAGCACTGTGTAACCCACAAGGTCTGTGCGAGTTCCATTTTGGCGTTAAGGCAGTCTCCAAAGACCATGTTTATGGAGGGATAGGCCCGCCACAATCCGACGCGCGGCATCGTGGCGAGCTTCACATGTGGAGATCAAACGAGAGCTACCTGCTATCCGGCCCTTGAGAATTAAGGCCACACAGGCACTCTATTTCTTCGTCTGTTCCGTTTGGCTCTTAGCGGGTCGCGTGCTCCGCCACTTGTCAAAGTCTTCGGAGAATTTCTTGCGACGCTCCTGGCGCCATTCATCATAATCGGCGTCAAGTTTCTTAAGCTGCTCGCCCCGCCAGTGGCGATAGTCTGGGTCATAATCATCGTCATTTCGTTCGTGGCGACTTTCCCAGGAACCGCCCTCGGCATCACCGTTATCACCCCAATTTTCGGTCCTCATCCCTCGGCCACGCCAAGATGATCCTCTTTGGCCTTCCTCTGGATAGCCCCAACCTCCTTCGGAGCCGCCATAGTCATCCGCCGCGTGTAAGGCCACCGCCGCGGAACTCGCCATAGCCACCTTCCCGGCCGCCACCTCCATATCGACCAGATCCGTATTCACTGAAGCTCTCGCGGCTCGATGCGCGCCCGCCATATTCGCCGCGACCATATCCACCCTGATAGCGACCGCCGTTATCCTCATCGTCGTCGATGAATCGCCCGCGCGCATCGCGAGGATGTTCGCTTTCGTCAAAGTCGCGACGATAGTCACGTCTGTTCCTCATGAGTTTTGTCCCTTTAGAAAAAAGCCGTCCTTGCGGGCCAAACTCGGTGCTTCGAATAATGTTCCTGCCCGGTGCGAGGAATCGAAAAGATGCGCTGCACATGGCCGCCAAACGGCCGAGCCAACCTAAAGACCCTGCTTATGCGCCTAATCGGCAAATATCCGGCCGCCGCCGTCTTGGTCCGAGCGGGAACCCCGGGCGAGGGCATGGCAACAACACTAGTGTTTTTTTGGAAAAGCTTTTGCGCGTCCTCTATAAGGCGCGCGGCACCCTTGGGACCGACGTCCTTGATGCACTCGAATTTCTTCTCGAAGAGCCGATTGTAGTTGGCAAAAAAACCCTTGATGTCTTTAAGCACGTGGGGGCCAAGATCATCGAGGCTGCACGCGCTATTGTGCTCGCGGGCATTCTCTGCGAGCGCGATTAACCTGTCATTGCGAATCCAGCCGCTGCCCTTTTCCTTCTGGCGCGCCTCGATGGCCCCCAGTGCGCGGGCTTTCAGTGTACAGCCGGGCACGGCAGGCGCATCAGTCAGCACCAGAACGTCGAGCGGATCGCCGTCGGCAGCCAGCGTCGAAGGCACGAATCCGAAATCAAACGGAAAATTCATGCCTTCGGGCAGAACTTTTGCCAGCTCGAAAGTATTGCTGTCTGGATCATAATTGTACTTGTTGCGGCTGCCCTTTGGCGTCTCGATGACGACGCGCAATGCTCCTGTTTTCTTATCATAGGGTTCAAGTTCTAAAAGCAGCTTGCTGCGCGCCATTGTCGTTTCTCGCGGTCGGAGCCCACAGCGAAAACTTACAACGCTGTGATCCGGTTCCCTTTTCCTACATTCAAGGCTCCTATTCTGCGTTATCGCGGTCTTCGCGCTCGAACGCGAAGAGGCCGCCCGGCTCTCAGAATCAATCAGTTTCTAGTGTTCGAGGGCCATTGCTTACGACGAGCGCGGATCACCAACGGCAACGCAAACCACAAAGTCGCGAATAAGCAAAAAAGTCCGACAGCAATACTGATGCTGAGAAAACAGCGACCAATCAGGGCGACGCCCACGATATAGAGTTCCACCGAAATCGCGGTTGCCAGGGGGACCATAGCAAGAGCGATGAGCCAAGAAGCAAAGGATACAAAAAACGCGGAAATCGTAGTTTGCTCGGCAAGGCGGTGATATGCGGCCGGTGTCATAATTATCGCAATGGACATGGCGATGAGGACTATGGCGCCGTAGTGCAGGTATTGCTCCAAAATCGGTAGTGAAGAAAAGTGTTGATTGAACACCGCGATAAGCTGGAATCCGAATAATGCCTGAATGCCGGGAAGCACCATTCGCGCCTCCTCAATTACATTCTGCCCAATTGCCTCTATGCTCGATTTCTTCTCCATGAAGGCCATTGCCACTCGCGACCGTCCAGTAGAATGCCTCTGTCCTTCCTTTAAATGGCAAGCGTGGCGGACTTTTACGGAAGCCGGGATGTTCCCGCCGCACGGCGTCGATCAACCTTCTGCCGAAACGCGTCGCACTTTTCCTCACAAATGGCGGCATGGAGAAGATACAGCTCCGCGACAGGGCCGGTATTGTGTTGCGCGAACTTTTTCGCGCGCCGTATCTGCTTTTCCAGTCGCTTAATTCTGGGATCCATTTTCCGCATTCGGACCGCTCCTGAAGGAGGCCGGCGCCGGTCTCTTCTGCTCCCCTCAGCCTTCCGATGAGGATAGCATCAGGGCATCGGGTGAAGCTCGTGCCGGTTCAATTTTGCGAAGAACTTGCTTCACCCTAAAAAGTTCCGACGCGAGATGGCGCACCGAAAAACCTGCTCATGCATTTTCAGCGTTTGGCCGATTCGGCAAGTGAGCCCGCTCGTGGGGAAGCGAGGGCGGCGGGGTTTTGCATTTAAGGTCGTCCGCCGGACCGGGAGGCCATCCGTGGCCCGACGGGCTAGAGGCCATGTCACACGCTATCATGGCCATCTTCGTAGTATCCCTGCGCCGACCGCAGGCAAAGAAAACCCGCCAAGGCGGGTTGAGAGTTAGGATTGGGTAGTGCACCCCGACGGGGTTGTCGAGGAATCACGTAAACGCGGGCGCTGCGGAAAGGTTCCCATGTGTCGCACTGGCAGCCGCCGGCATCTGTTGTCGTGAGCCCGAAGCCTTTCCGCAAGGCGGGAATAATGGTGGTCAGCGGACTGTAGTTCTGGAAGGCGCGAGGGCTCCAAAGGCTCGGCAGGAAAGTAGTCTTCAGCCACGGGGTGCGAGTAAGCGGGAGCACCACACCGGGAGTAGGGTCGCGCGCAACCAGAAGCCTTAAAGGGAGCAACGCCCATGAAGGACAAATCCGAGCTATCACGTCGCAAATTTTTGGGGCAATGCCTCACAGGCGCTACCATTGCGGGGTCCAGTGTCCCCGCGCAGGCTCTGAACCGGATGAGCAAGGCTGCTTCGGACTACCAGAGTCACCCAAATGGAAGCCAGCGTTGTGGCGGATGCAGGCATTTCCAGCCTCCAGATTCGTGCGAGGTCGTGCCAGGCAATATCAGTCCGAATGGCTGGTGCAAATGGTTCCGCGCGCCGCGTAAAAGCTCTGGCGGCATGGGGTATTAGCGCCCAGGATGTGAAGAGAGCTCTGGGAACGGGTCATGTCAGCCCGGTTTATAGCCGGCAGTAACCTCTCCCTTGTGAGCCGCGAAAGCTGCGAGGACCTCTTCCTTCTCCCGCTTGGGGACCTTGAAGTGATCCAGCGTTCGTCCAAGCTCCGCTGCGACCTCATCGAACTCCGCCGGCGAAATCCGTAGGTCCCGGTGCGCCTCTTCAAGACCCAGCGGTGTCTTGCCTGGCTTGGTGGCCGTGAATTTAAAGGGCCCTCCCGACACGTCGCAGACCCAGAGCGTTCGCATGAACTTTAGGCCCGGTAACCGCTCTAAGCTCTTTGTGTGCCATTTCCGCAGTTGCGGATTCTTCGACTTCTGGCCAACGATGGGATTCTTCACGAGAGCATCGCTGAAATAGTCCACCACGGCCGCGATGGCAAAGACACCACCCAGTCGTTCGTAGAGACTTTTTTCGGATGTGGTCTCGGCGTACGCGTTAGCGAATATGGTGATGGGCGCTGTACTCAGCGCCAAGCCCGCTACAACGCTGCGCCTTGTAATAGTAGCGGAAATGAGGGGAGCCATTGTGTTCCTCCTTCTCAAGGATTGGTACCTAACGACATTGGATGAGTTGCTAGCAAATTGGTTCCCAGCAGCCAGTGACATTGGCCGGTCGGGGACTCAGCAGAATGCTGCTATCCCGACGCCGGCAAAAGAAAACCCGCCTTCGGCCGCAGGTTAGAGCGGGCTTATTCGCCGGAACTTGTAGATGATTTTCGCGTTGAGCTTCATAGTCCGCCGGGGCCCTTCTCGACCTTCTCCCAACTTGATGACTTCCTTCGGTGATTCCCAATGAACAACGATGAAGCCGAAATTCGTTCTCTGCTGGCTGAGTTTACTGGCGCCCTTCGCAATAAGGACGCCGATAGTGCCATCGCTCTGCTTGCCGAGGACGCAATTACGTTCGACCTGGCTCCGCCGCTTGAGCAGGGGCCAGACGCCACTCACAACCCCGCGCTATTGGGGGAGTGGTTTCAAACATGGAAAGGACCAATTAACTCGGAGTCCCGCGACCTTAAGCTCGACGTCAGTGGTAACGTGGCCTACGCATACGGACTGCAGCATATGACAGGCACCAAGATCGATGGTCAGGAAGTGGACCTTTGGTTCCGAGCGACGGCCTGTTTTCGCCGCGAGGATGGTCAGTGGCGCATCACACACATGCACAATTCAGTGCCGTTTGCGATGGACGGCAGCGAAAGGGCATTACTCGATCTTCAGCCGGAATAAACTGCGGTGGCGTTCACGTGACGTGTCGTCGACACGTACCGTCGAAATCATTCGCCGTTTGCGTCCACCTGACGGGTGGAGCAGCCGCCCTCGCTGATTAGCAAACAAGGTTTTTAGGCCCGGGACTGGCACGCACAGCCGGAGAGAGCTCACGCCGTTTCGGTCCGTCCAACACGACGTGGTCGCATCTTCTGAGCATAGGCGCGAGTAAATTCAGCGCCGAACAATACGAGCTGAGCGGAATAATAGACCCAGATTAGAACCACAACGAACGAGGCCGCCGCGCCATACGTTGATTCAAGACCTTGTTTACCGATGTAGAGTCCAATGAGCAGCTTGCCGATCTCAAAGAGAGCAGCCGTGAGAAGGCCTCCCGGTACGACTACCCTCCATTCTATTTCGATATCAGGGAGCCATTTGAACATCATAGCGAAGAGGACGGTCGTCAACGTGAACGATATCGCGAAGCCCGCGACCTGCAGCGCCACCTCTGAGACGTATTCAGAGAGCAGGGGGCCAACAGCCGATAGAGCAGTGGTGAGGAGCAGCGATACGAGCAGCAAAAAACCAAGCGAAAGCACTCCCGCCAGTGATATTCCATAGATCCGAAGAAAACTCCAAATCCCGGAACTGGCCGGAGCTTTTACGCCCCAAACAGTATTCAAGGCGTCTTTGAGCTGAACGACAACTCCAATTGCGGCATATATCAACGCGCCAGTCGCTATGATAGTGGCGAAAACTCCTCCGGTTGGTTTTCCCGCCATCAGCAGCATCTGCTGGACGCCTTTAGCGCCCTCATCGCCTATAAGGCTTGACAGCTGTTGACTTACCTGTCCGCGGACTGCTGCCTCGCCAAAAACCAGCCCCGCAACGGCAATCGCAATTACCATCAATGGTCCTATCGAGAAGAGCGAATAGTAGGCCAGGGCTGCACCCAGGGTTGACACTTTGTGCGCCATCCATCCTGACGCCGCATCCCTCAAGAGGGACCACCATGCTCGCGGGTTGATCAACAGTCCGCTGGAATACCGAAGCTCGTGCGTTCGATCGGCAGGTGGTTGGGCAGGTGAATCGGGGGGAAGACCTCGTCTTGCCTTCAAGTTAGCGATTCCAGAAACGAAGCTGCCAACCACTATACTCACCGCACGGATTGAGTACTCAGCGAGCTTTGAGCGACCGGAAGTAGCACTGGAGCGGCGGCGCATTTCTCAGGCCTTTGTTACGCAGGGAACTAAGTGTCCGGCCCTCTGATTTGTTCCGGGATCCCGGAGGATGACTCCGCGCTGGTGGAGCTCACAGAGGGTAGGAGACGACGCCACTCCTTCCAGCCTGCATGAGCCACGGCGCGCATCCCGGCCGATCTCATTGCGGGAAAAAGCTAGAAATCTCCCTCGAACGCAGTATAACCACGGAACACATTCTCGCCTCATACGTTTCCCTAGCGAAATAGGCACTTCTACCATTGAGGGGATAAACGTGAAGCGAACCCTCGCTGCTCTCCTTATTTGTGCCTTTGCAACGCCGATCTCCATTCTATCGACGAATGCCGCGGAAGCGCAAACCGGCATGGCCTCCTATTACAAGTCCGGCAAGCGGACCGCCAATGGCGAAACATTCGATCCCAACGGGTATACAGCGGCGCATCGCTCGTTGAAATTCGGTACACGAGTGCGCGTCACCAATCTGCTCAATGGCCGCTCAGTGATCGTACGTATCAATGACCGCGGTCCGTTTGTTCGCGGCCGCATCATCGATCTGGCCTATGCTGCGGCGAAAGCCGTGGGCCTGCATGATTCAGGCGTCGCCAAGGTAGAGGTCGCTTTACTCAACTAACCTACACGACGGGCGTTCCGACGATATCGCTTTTGGGCGAGATAGCGCAGAAGCCTTGGTAAAGTCATTGCGTTGAGAATCCGGTCTGCCGGAATGCCGCCTTTACGCGCCATTTCGACGCCCCAATGCATATGATCAAGCTCACGGATGGAATGGGCATCCGGGTTAATACTGAAGATGCAACCGTAACCTAGCGCGTTTTCGTGCCAACGCCAATCGAGATCGAGCCGCCACGGATGAGCATTGATTTCGACGGCAACGCCGCATTCGCCGCAGGCCTTCAATATCTTGTCGATGTCGACCTCATAGCCGGGGCGGCGCAGGAGCTGGCGACCGGTCATATGACCCAGGATCGTCGTGTGCGGGTTCTTAATCGCCTTGAGGATCCGATCCGTCTGCTCCTGTTTCGGTATCTTGAAGCGGCTATGCACGCTTGCAACGACGAAGTCGAAACTATCCAAAATGCGGCTTGGGTAATCGAGCGAGCCGTCAGCCAAGATGTCCGCCTCAATTCCTTTCAGTATACGGAATGACTTACCAAAGCGCTTGTTCAGCTCGTCTGCCTCGCCGTGCTGCTCGGCGATCTCGTCCAAGGAAAGCCCCCCTGCGTAGTGCGCCGATTGTGAGTGATCGGCCACGCCGAAATACTGGTAGCCGCGCTGCCGCGTCGTTTCAGCCATTGTCTCTAGGGTCTCGGTGCCGTCAGACCTCGTTGTGTGGCAGTGAAGGATGCCGCGCAGATCTTTGTCCCGGACAAGCCGTGGCAGAGCGTGTTTTGCGGCTTTCTCTATCTCGTTGCGGCCTTCGCGGAGTTCCGGTTCAATGAAGGGCAGGGCCAGGGCTTCGTAGATATCTTCCTCTGTCGCCGAAGCAACAAGCTTCTTGCCCCGATATAGTCCGTCCGGTGTTAGGTCATAGCCTTTATCGCGCGCGAATGTTTGCAGTTGTTGAAGATGCGCGGAAGAGCCGGTCGCGGTGAGTAACTTTGCGCCGAAATGCTTTTTGTCGGTAACAACTAGATTCAGACTTCCAGAAGCAGCATGGTCCGGCGATGCGTCTTTAGCCTGCGCGACCAGCGCGAGATCGGAAACAAGCTCGCATCCCCTGCGGAAATCGCCAGCGATCTCGATGCGGGAATATTCTGGATGCTCGTGCTTCACGGCAGACACCGCATGCTCAAGTAACGCAGCTGCCTTATGCAGATGGAGCTGCGTCTCGCCGCCGCGGGCGATGGAGAGATTCTGCAGGATTTTCGTTTGAAGCCCGGCTCCTAGACCCTTGACCCCGCGGATTCGATCTTCCGTTGCCGCAGCCTCAAGCTCGGCAAGCGAGGTAATACCGAGATCCTGATAGAGCTTGAGGATCTTATCAGGACGAAGGCCGGGGACCGCAAAAAGCTCGAGAACGTCGGCCGGTACATCCTTTCGAAGCTTCTCAAGGCTCGGATGCGATCCTGTCCGGTGAAGCTTCGTTACGAAGTCTGCAATGGCATCGCCGACACCGGGTATTTCCGTGAGCCTACCGGCTGCGATGATGCGATCGAGCGGTTGGGAAAGAGCCGAAAGGCTGTCTGCTGCGCGCAGATAGGCGTTAGCCCGGTACGGGTTGCCGCCCCCCAAAGATACTCTCTGCGCGTATTCCCTGAGAAGCCTGGCGACGGTCTGAGTATCGGTTTTCGGCATGGTTTTTGTCCAACGGTGCGCATTGCCCCCGGTTCCCGCAGACGCACTCGGTGCCCTATGCCATGGTGTGGGCCGGGTATGTATGGAGACTTGCGGATATGGGCTACCTGGATAGCTTCCGAACGAGATTGGTTGTCCTGAAAGCAATTGCACGGAACTTTACTCCCGTCGCAGGACATCACCAATATTTTGCAGATTTCCCCCGGGGATGAGCGACCACATCAGCGAGAATTGTCGTTTTGCTTCCAGACGATTAGTGCGCTCCAGTTATAGACCCCAGGTGCAGAAGTGCTCTCGCCGCTAACATTCTCACCAAGAACATTGCCACTAGGAGATTCGACATGCTTAAAATAGCTATTGATTGTGGAGAGAATTTTTCCGTCGGATTTTTCGACGAAGCGAGCATTAATTCCCTTTGATGGGTCGTTGCCACTTACCCATTCAGTCTCGTACCAGTGCTTGGTTCCATCAAAGTCGACATGCGACATCTCAACGACCGAGCGCGGATCGGCTGCAGACCCCGCATGGAACCGAAGCGATCGATGCATCCCCGTTGCGACCATTTGATCGAACCTTCCGCCGACTGAATTCTGCTCCACATGAAAGGGGCTATAGGTTCCCACAAAACTCGGGTACCCAAACATCATCGGCTGAGGGTTGGGATCAGGCCGGAAGATCCTCACATCCGCAACGTAACCGGTCCGGTCCTCTCCCAAAGGGTTTTTTGGGGCTTCATACGTGCCCAAGGGTGCGCGACCCATCTTCGCCGGTTCTTGGCCGAGAGCCTGCTCTCGGGTGTCTCCACTGGAGTAGGTCACCCAGAGGAAATGACTGACGTCGGATGACTCCTTGAAGACACTTGCGAGCAGGTTCGTCGTCTTCGGCGCATCGAAATAGATCTTAACGGCGACCCACGAGCCTTGTGACGTGAGCTCTCTGACGATCGGCTCGATCTTCTTGACGGCTTCCTCGGCCTTTTGGTGCTCGTAGTTCTCCAGATTTTGGACTTGTCCTTGGTGAATCATCATGGCGGCGCCACCAACCGCGCCCGTGGTGGCCTCCTGGCCGCTCGCGGCAGAGGATTGGAAGGCCCCTCGGCTGATTTCAGGTAGGGGAGGTGGCGCCTTCGCTGACGGTTTTTCCGCACCCGTCGTGGCCTTCTGGCTCGCCGTAGCAGACGATTGAACGCCTCCTCGGCTGGTTTCAGGCCCGGGAGGTGGCGACGTCGGTGGCGACCTTTCTCCCGATCCGGGCTCCTTGGGAGTGATGGTTCCGCTTACAGTGACGGCAGCCGGGCTGGTGACCGACACGGGGTTCTCGGCGATGTAGAGCGACCGGGTGACCCTAACGCCCTCGGTCAAAGGGCCGCAGTGTTCACACCGGACGGCGGTTTCGAACCGCCGGCTCTCTTGCAGCCATACATTGTGCAGCTCGAACGTTGGCAAGTCCTGGGCGGCCACGAGCCTTTGGGTCGCGGCTTCGCGCGCTGTGATCGCGTCGTTGAGAGCAATGACCTCCGCATGGCCGCCGGGCACGATGTCGTGAACGATTTTGAATTGACCCGTGCCCGCACGCTGGATGTGCGCGAGCAGCCTCTGGTTCATGAGTTCGGTGAGTGGCCTCGAAATGCCCGTGTTGAACGCGACGAAAATGCGCCCCGACACATCATCGCGAACCACCGATAGAACCGGGCCACCGGGAAAGTTTTGATTAATCTGGTGCTGTCCCAAAGCCAGCCTGGCAAGTCTTTGCGCGATAATCTCCAGAGATTCCCTTGGCGGGGGATTCGGCGGTCCTCTGACCGGGGCTCGACGCACCGTCGTTTCCGAAGCGGGCGCCGATTGCTGGACGACATGCGCCAATTCGTGCGCGAGCAGCGCTCGATCCCCGCCGGACTGTACGTCGGCGAATACGATGTGCCGGCCCACCGTATAGGCACGCGCGCCGACCGCGCGGGCGGAGTCACCGGCATGCGCTTCGGTGTGCAAGCGAACCTGCGAAAAATCACGGCCGAAGCGCGGCTCGAAGTAAGAGCGCCACGCGTCGCTCAATGGGCGGCCGGGTGAACGAAGCACATCGCGGACTATCGCGGGCGCGTCGGTGACGCCCGCTTCGGCCCTTTCCGCAACCTTTCTCTGAAGCCGCTTCTCTTCTTCTTCGCACTCAGCACACTTACGGCTGAGGACAGGCGGCGCGGGGGTGACGGTTAATTTGGAGGCAGGCATACTCGTCACCTGCTCGGCGGCGTGATCCGCCTCCTGTTCGAGGGGATCATCGAGCGTGCCGACGGCGAGTTTTCGCTGGAGGGAACCGGGCAAAGAGGGCGTCAGCCTGGGCAACTGCGGTTCTTGTTCCGACGATTGAACCGGCGCTTGGACAGGGGCCGGGCGCGAAACTCGGCTGTTACGCATAGCAGCGGTGGGGGATTCGGGCTTCATCATCAGGGGAGCAAACATGCCATCGTCCTCTCCGATAACGCTCGATCTAGCGCCCGCTTAACGAGGCAAGTCAAGATATATTCCCTGCATCGCATCCCGTCCAAGATTCGGGTCTCCTCGTCACAACGCCGAGTGTCCGACCTTCGGTGCCGCCCCCTTTATGCAGTTTCCCAAGCTTGCGAAAGCCACTCGTGGCGATTTCGCATCATCCGAACGAGGACGATAACAGCCGGCCCTTACAAGCCATTTTGATTGACGGAACCCTTGATTTGTTAGTCACTATTAGCGGCGGCCATGGGTCAATACGGCAAAGAAAAGCGTGCATGCCGCAATCCCTCAATGTCGCATGCCATTGTGGATACATCCAACTTGTTCCGTCTGTGTGAAGACTGGCACGACGCCTTTCTGGCGATCGTTATGGGGAGGGCAGCACTTCTGTCGTATCTGTGGCATTGCAATAGTCCGAACCTCAACCCAATATCCTCCGCCAGTGTCGATCAATGCGCGGTGCGTCGAAGGCATCGACCTACCCTCTATTTGCGGAGGCAGCGGAACGCGCCGGCCAGACGCACAGAAAACCGCGGGCGCTGCGCGAGATCACCGAGCGCACATGTTCGCATCACAACCACCATGGCGCGCTGTCCTTTGTTGAAAAACGCTCGCCGCCGCTACCAGTCCCACATTCGGAAGCCGTGGCCATATGGCTCGCAATAGGCGGGCAGCCTGCCATAAACGTCATAGTAGAAGAGGCAGTCGTCGGTCCAGCCGGCATTGGGCTCGCCCGGCCGAGGCCCGCGGAAGTTCTTCTTCACCCGCGGCTCCTGGTTCTTCTCGACGACCTTCTTCTTTTTCTTATTCACCGTCTGATCCTTTTTCTTCTTCACTGTCTCAGCCGCTGCCACCTTGTTGATGGTCATGACGGGCGCCACAGCAGGCGCGAAGCTCGCCAGAGTCGCTACGATGATCAGATGTCGAAGTGCCATAATCCACTCTCGTTAATGGGCAGGCGGTTCCGGTGCCGCCGCCGCTATGGGAGATCAACGGTTTACGGCCGTTACTTGATGTTCACAGCGAAACGCCACGGTCTCCTTGCCCTCGGCGATCCGGCACGGCACTCGCCGCCATCGGCGCACACCGCTATGCCTTAGAACGCCTGCGGCGGCTCATAGTTGCGCGGCGGCTTCCGCATCGAGGACGCCAACAAGCGCGTCGTCTACGCCTATACCGCGCAAGGCAGGAATTTCCACCAGCCCACTGAGGAAGAGAGGTTGCTGATCATCCGGGCAATCGCAAAGATGTCGAAGCGGTCCGAGGCGGTGAAGACGATCTTCGAACTGGCGGCGAGGCGGCAAAGGTCTGGCTGCCATATCGAGGACCATAGTGCACTTTACCCACACAGGATTCGGGCTAAGGTAGTGGTGTCCGCTCGCCAATATGCCCCCGGTTAGGGCGGACGCACCACGGAAACCCCGTCCTTGGCCCGCCAGCCTTGGCGGGGTTTTCTTGTTTGAGGCCTAGCGCCTGAACGTCCTCACCTTCACCGTCACGCCGCCGACGGGAATTTCCTTGTTTAAGGCAGGCCCTGTTCGTCGGCCCTGGCCCGCATCACGGCATTGATCGTTTCCCGTGACAAGGGGCGTAATCTGAGCCAATTTTGTCCGGGGCGCAGAGCTGTTCGGAATGGGGAAATACCATGGCACGTGACAAGCTCATTGGCACCTGGAAGCTAATCTCTGTCCAGTATGAGTTTTCTGACACCGGGGAGCGCGTCGATATTTACGGCTCGAAGCCTCGCGGATATCTGGTCATAACTGAGGATCAGCGCTTTATTACGATAATCACGTCGGACGGACGCCAATCGCCGAAAGGCGAGACCGATGAAGCCGCCCTCTTTAAGAGCATGATGGCCTACACCGGCAAGTTTCGGCTTGAAGAAGGCGATCTGCTGATCATCAACGTAGCTGAAGTTGCGTGGCATCCCGATTGGGTGGGTACCGAGCAGGCGAGGTACTTCAAACTGAATGGCGACCAACTGCTGATTTTCTCTGACCAAACCCCGCACCCCAGATTTCCTGGCCGCATGGGGCGAGGCGTCGTGATGTGGCATCGAGCGGACTAGCGCCGGGAGGCATCGTCGGGCCAAAGCCAAGATGTCGAGGCGGCCAAGGGAAACCGGGGAAAAGGATAACCCCGGCCGGCGCTTCGCCACAAAGGAGGCTAGGGCGATCGCACCGGCATCGTAGCGCAGAATGACTCAGGATTCGCGCAGCGAATCACCGACGGCGGTTCGGCGATTGTGGCCTGTGGGGGAGGGGTCAGGCAGAAAGGCCGCCAGCGGTCGCCGTAGGGCCGTAACACGCGGTCGCTATTCGGGTGTGGGCTCGTCGAGTATGAAGAACGACCCCAGTTGGATTGACCACCTCAATCATACTCAGGGTTTCGCCAACCTGTTGCCTGTTGCCGCCGTGAAGGTTGCAGATCCTGAACTCAGAGACTCGTTGCTGTCGGTGGCGAAGGTGATCGACGAGCACATCCAAAAGGGCATCGACAATGCTGAGGCCGAGCTCATAGAGTTGTCCAGTTTCTCTGACTTCGGCGTGTAACGCTCTAGCGCCCGAAGCCCCGCACCTTCACCGTCACCTGGCCGATGGTCTTGTTCACCGACCGCTAGGCCTTCTCGGCAAGCTCCTGCACATTCGTGATACTCGTGCCTTCAGGGGCGTCGATGGTGACCTCGACCGCGCGGTCAACCGCCCCGACTCGGATCATTAGCGTGTCTTTCCAAAGCGCCATTTAGTCCTTCAACTCTTGCAGGATCAGCGCAATCGCCCGGCGCAGCTCCGGCAATGTCTGCCCTGACTTCGAAGTCACTTTGCGGATCGCTTCTAGTGCCGCCTCAAGCTCGGCCTCGCGGTCGCCGCCGAACCGGTGAGCGCGTCGTGCTCACTTCTGGCACATGGTTAGATAATATACATCCTGCGGCAACTCGGCAGTTTCGGGATAGTCATCGCGAAACGTGCTATAGAAAGTGGCGCTATAGTTCGGGAGCAGAAGTGTGGGCGGGGCATCGTCGTCTGGGCCAGGAAGACCCGAATTGATGACCTCGGCCCCTTCGACAGCAAGCGCATAAATCTCGCCACCGTAGAATTCCTCTGTGTCGCCAAGCGCAGCGAGGGCGATATAAGGACGGGCCGCTCCGTTGCTCCACATGATTTCGCCGCGCAGATTTAACTTCGTTGATTTTGAAGTTAGATCGACGCCCATCTCTGTAACTGCTCCGTCGCGAGAAATGATCCGCAACTCATAATCGGAACTGCGGTCGGTATAGACGGCTGCTGAAAAGGGGCACTTTGGTTCCTCAATGGACGCCGTTGGCGTCGAGTGTAAGGCATCTGCGAAATCAGCTTTTGGAGTGGGATCCGTTGTCAGCTTCTTCATGATAACTTCGATTGGCTTCGGCCGGGGGAGAACAGTATCGCCAAGGCCAGCGCTTGGCGCCACAAAAATCGCCAAGCCTAGAAGAGCCATCGAATAGTGCTGCATGATTGTGCCGTCGCAAGCGAGTGCCTTGCTGCAGCCGCGGCTCACGGCAGCTCACTCTTCAGTATCTTGTCCATACCTGCCGAGATGCCCATTAATGTTGATTCGCGGTCTATCCACTGGTCACCGAATGTTCGGGTTCGAAGACGGTAGCCCATGCGAAGCTGTGCCAGAAGCTCGCGGGTTGGAGTAACACAACCGACATCGTTCGTCTTGATTGCCTTTTCATTATCAATTCTGAACATTCCGGCCTCAGTTAGGTTTGTGAAATGCTCATCTAAGAAAACGCACACGGCGGTTGGTCTGCCAGCGACAAACATAACTCCGAAAGCAGCCTCAGTATTCAAGACGCCGCAAACATTCCTGTCGCTCATGGAGTCGACAATGCATTCGTTGTGCCATTTGGATTCATCGGAGGATGCCGGTGTCGCCATCATCAAGCCGAGCGCCGCAATGGTAATAGTTCGTTTCACAGAATGGTCTCCTGGTTGAGTTGCCGACGGGCTTCGCCAGTAGGTGCGTGACACCTAGACCGGGGTGCTTCACAGCGTTGCGACTTCGCCCTTGGTCATTGCAGCATTCCAGTTTCCTTGAGCCCGGTCGTCACCTTGTCGCTGGAGCTTTTGCTATCAGCGGCGATGGGCGTTGTATTCGCGGGACATCGAAAGCGGTAGCTGCTATGGCCACAATGACAGCCAAGATGTTGATCATGGCTTTTTAAGCCGGTTCGTTAGCTGGTCGATTGCGCTGGTCAATCCGATCAGTGAGCCCTCGCGTTCAATGGGCTTGTCGTTGGGAAAAACCCAATAACGTGTTCGAACGCGATTGCCGGCTTTCATTTGGGGTAAGATGAGCTTTGTCGGAAGGCATCCGCGCTCGTCGGTTTCAATAGCTTTATGGGCGTCGATCCTGATCAAGCCCTTTCGACCGGGATAGTTGTGCAAGATAAGGCAGACGCCCAGTAAGGTCGGACCTCTGGCCGGTGCAAAAAGCTCAATGAGCGAGGACTCGTTAGTAGAGTGGCGGTCGACAATACCGATCATTAGGTCGACGTCCCTATTGTAGATTATGCAATCGTTGTCGTCGTTCATGGGATCAACCTTGCACTCATCAAGCCACTCTTCGGCATTCGCCGCGCCACCGCAGATCGCCAGCGCACAAAGCGCTGCCACCAGTATCTTTCCCATGACTTTCGCGTCCCTAAATAGTCGCCGCAACTACCAATTGAATACTCTTGCTGGCCTAGTCAGCAAGGAGGCAGCCACTGCTACTTTCGTATGACAAAATGTTTGGCCCGATGATACGTCGGGAAGGCCGTTAGCGGCGCTTCTGGTGAGGCGGCAAGGCAGGCGGGAGTGCCACATTCTACGGACGGAGCTTCTTTAGGAGATTGTGGCCTGGCGTGCTGAGGCGCACGAGGCGCTTAGAATGCCGCGCGAATTCGATGAGCCCCATGTTGTTGAGGCGATCAAAGATCTCGCCCTGGCAGGCGCCGAGCGGGGTCCAGCCCTGGCAACCGTGGCCCGGGTTCAGCTGTTCTGAGCGAGCCGGCCGATAAGCGATATTTCCGCCGTGTGCAGCGTCGGATTGTGAAGAACTTCGTTGCGCCGCTCGCGCCTTTCGTTCCTGAGCGCCTTTGTCGGGGCGTGGGCGTGCCTGCTCGCTTCCATGGCGGCCTCGGCGTCGAGGGGCGGGGTCCATTCAACGGGTATGTGCAGGACTGTGCCGTCTGACAATGTCGATGGGAGATACACTGTATTCGGAGCAAACTCGCCCCACTGACTGCCACCGGGACCAGCAATCAGCCCTTCTTTTGGGTATTCCCTCTTCGGCGGGCGCGCCGCTTCATGACACTCGGGGCAAAGCAATTCGACATCCTGAGGCTGTTCGTTTCCAAGGGAGCGATAGTGAAGGTGATGCAACGCCAGGGGGCCACTTTCTGCTCCACAACGCTGGCACCGAGTGCCGCGCTGCTCAATGATCGTCTGTCTTAGGTTCTTCCATTCCGTACTGGAAATGCGGTCGTTATAGCGATCACGAAAATCATTGCGCCCGTTGAAGTAGTGATAACTTTTGGCCTTTGCCATCACAGGTCCTGCGCATTCTTGGCAATATCGTTGATGGGTATGCTCGGGGTCGGAAAGGACCTTATCGAGATATCGCTCGCCAATCAGGATAACCTTGCCACAGTCCTCGCCCTGGCATTGATGCTGTTTGTGCGCCGTGCGCCATTTCGGCATCGCTTCGTTCCACATTGCCCTTGTCTCCCGGTTAGCCGCTGAACGCTTTGACCTTCACCGTCACGCCGCCGACCGTAACCGAGTGGCGGCGAAAGGTTGGCTGTCCCAATCCCGAGAACTTGATTATAGTCGAATTGCCGGCGAGGAATTTGCCCCATTCTCCGGCAAGCTTCACATCGAAGCCCGTCCTTGGTGGCGGGGCTTTTCTATTTGCGGTCCCTTGCCCATTTCAGAGGTTAAGTTCCATGGCCGACACCACCCCGTTTGAGTACAGCCTTAAATCCTATCAAAAGGTCCTCGATGATCTTGACCAACCCAAATTCATGGACATCGTGAAGAAGGACGGCGCCACCGTCGAGCAGCTGCTTGATCGGGTGCTTGGCTTCGCTCATACTCGCCGCTGGACACGTCAACATTTGCTCTATCACTGCTTCGTCGCGCAGTACCTGCTAGGCAATAACCTCGCCATAACCGGTTACCCAGGGAATGATCCAGTGCCGCCCGCGCTCGACCGTCTTCTTCGCGTCTTTAAAATTCTCGCGATCAGCTATCGCGTCACCAATTAAAAGTTGGGCCGAGAACTTTGCCATCTACCGTTTGAGCGATTGCAGGATCAGCGCAATTGCATGTCGCAGCTTGGGGAGCGTCTGCCCCGGCTTCCGGCGCCTCAAGGTCGGCCTCGCAATCGACTTTGTCGCCCGTCGCCATGACCGCACTGTGCTCAAATCGACCCCGTCTGCCAAGCGGGATAAGGCGGCGAGGCTGCTCGGCGACGCGCACAGCGGCAAGGCCTCGCCCGAGATAGCAAAGAAGTCTTCGAGGCGGCGGCGAAAGAGATCTACGTCTGGTTGTCGTATCGAGGGTGGCTGATTGCCGCTACTCAGGTGGTCGTTTTGAGCCCGAGTTCCTGCGCCGGGGACGGTGACACAGTCCGTACTCGGCAAAAAGCCTCCGTGATCATCGGGCCGCCTGGCGTCATGGCAACCTTCCACACGAGGCCGCGCCTATCCAGCGCGGTTTTCTTATTTTCGCACGCCGGGCCAGCGCCGGGCCACCGGCGTTTGGAGCGGCTCTTTTTGACCCGGCGTATCGCGCGATGCCGTTGCAGCGGTGAGGTATCCTCCGGGTCACCAATAGCGGCTAGATGGTGCCCCTGAATAATGCTTTGTCTCTTCTGGGATCGAGCGCTTGCTTCCTTTCATTTCACACAGCGCCCAATAAGGCTTGAGCACGCGCGGTCGCAATTGCCTGATCAATGTCCACTTCAAGGATAGTCTCGCGATTGTACAGCGCTACGGCGAAATGGAATATCACTCCTTTGTGCGCTTCTACAAAAGCGGTGGCTTCTTTGCCAACTCTCTGTCTGAAGGCACGCCTTTCAGATCGTTCCCCAAAGATGCGTTCGCAGACATGTGTGACCTGCTGCAAGTCTACTGCGGCAACAGCCCTGTCAAAATCGGGATTGTAATGCCCTTCGGCCACCGGCCCAGCGAGCACTTGAATGCAATATCCACGTACAAGACGCTCATCATCTGGGCCGTCCATCTTCCTTCGTGCCAAGATTGGATTTATGAGGTGGACGCATAGTGCCATTGACATCGGGCCAAATATTTCAAGAGCCCCCCTTTTATTCGCGCCCTGCGCGGAAATGAAGTTTTGGTCGATTGAAACCCACGCAACTCTAAAGCCGTAAGCCCGGGCGGCGATAACATGCCCGGCTTCGTGAAGACATTCGTAAAGTCTTTCTCTCTCAGCGGATTCACGGTCCATGTTCCGTTTGATAAGCTTCTTCACGATGTTTTTCCTGTGGTAACTGGATGGTGCGTTTGTATATACAAGCACTAGCCGACTTGCTTATGGGTGGCCGCCAATCCCTTGCGATTTGCCGCCAGCGCCAACCAAATATGGCGGCGTGCCTAAAGTCCCATAGTCGCGCCCTGTTGATCGCCTATGCTGGGTTGTCCGCGTCGCCATGCCCCCGGAGGGGCGGACGGAAACCCCGCCCTTTGGCTATCTCGCCTTGGCGGGGTTTTTGGTTCCAGCGGTGGAGGCGGAGGGACCGGTTGAGCCGAAACCCTCGCGCACCGGCATCATGGAAAAAATTGAGTCTAGGGGTTCGCTGGGGGTGGCCCCGGAGGCGATGCGGGTTACCCGCTGTCAGGGGAAGGGGCGCAAATGCCCGCAAATCGCGGGTTTATTGTTGCATACCGGCATAGGCGCGAGCAGGGCGAAAGGAACCAGCACTGCCCACTTTGGTTACACGGTGGTTACAGAGCTGTCATTGTGAAGTGGTAAAAAAGTGAAAAACACTAGGAAAATCAAGTGGCTGGGGAACTAGGATTCGAACCTAGACTGGCGGAGTCAGAGTCCGCTGTCCTACCGTTAGACGATTCCCCAAGCATGAACCGGAATGTCCGGGCGCTTCATAGCCCCGACCTGGCAGATGGTCAACACACTGCTTCAGGCACGGGCGAATCTAACTTTCCGGTAATTTTTGGTTGACTCGATCCCCAAATGCGACCGAATATTCCGGCATGTTGGAAATTTAGTTCGGTTTTCCGGAATTCGTGCCTGACCTCCCGGTCGCTCCCGGCGCGCAAATACCCTGGCCACCCGAAGAAAACTCTGACGACCACCGTCGCAACAATGTGGCGGTGCGGCTGAAGAAGTAAAAAAAGAAAGAGAGAGGAAGCCTATGAGGGATTTCACCGCCAACCGTCGGACCACGCTGAAACTTCTGGGAGGCGCCGCCGCAGGCGCCCTGGGCGTGCCCTATATCATCCGCCCGCGCCCCGCCTGGGCGCAGAGCAAGGTGCTCAACGTCACCACCTATGACAAATTCCTGCCGGCCGATTTTCTTGAGAAATTCCAGAAGGATACCGGCATAGAGGTCAATATCCGCCTGACCGACGATCAGGGTAAGCAGTACAATCTGCTGGCCGCCGAGGGCGCCAATCCGACGACCGACATGGTCACCGTCGCCGGCCACCGCTACAGCCAGTTCATCGCCTCGAATCTGCTGGCGCCCATCGACACCGCCAGGATCGCCAACTGGAAGAACCTCAACCCGGCCTATCAGAACGCGCCCTGGACCAAGGTCGACGACAAGTTCTGGGGCCTGCCCATCCTCGCCGGCTACGAGGGCCTCGCGGTCAACACCAACTATGTGAAGGACCCGCAGAGCTGGGACGTCATGTTCGACCAGCAATATAAGGGCATGACCTCCTACATCGTCAGCGACTTCATGACCATCGTCATGCAATATCTGGGTTATGACGGCGACTTCGTGACCTATGTCGACAAGCGCGACGAGGCTCAGAAAGCCACCAACGCGGCGCGCGACTTCCTCATCAAGCAGAAGGACATGGTCCGCAAATATTACGATGCGGGCTCGGAAGTGCAGCAGATGTTTATCAACGAGGACATCTATCTCGCCCATTCCTGGTCGGGCCCGGCGGCGAAGCTGATTGCCGAAGGCCATCCGATCCGCCTGTCGGTGCCGAAGGAAGGCACTTTCGGCTTCTGCTACACGCTCAACATCGTCAACAACGCGCCCAATGCCGAGAACGCCTACAAGCTTCTCGATGCCATCCTGGCCTCCCCTGAGGTCGGCGCCTCGATGACGCGCCAGTCGGGCTTCGCCTCGACCATTTCGGGCGTGCCGGAGCTCCTGAACGATCTCGAGAAAGCCTCCAACTCGCTGCCGCAGGAACAGGTCGAGCGCATCGTGTTCTTCTCGTCCGTCAACCGCGACATGAAAAACGAGATGATCGACAAGGCCACCGCCGAAGTGAAGGCGGCCTGATCTCACCGACATTTCCCTTCTCCCGCTTGCGGGAGAAGGTGCCCGACAGGGCGGATGAGGGTGTCCGTCAGCTGCAATGACGCCTCATGAAAGAGCGGAATTGGCTCAATCGGTCTCTTCAAGTGTGACGATGCTCGCAAACAACACACCCTCACCCGGCCTTCGGCCACCCTCTCCCGCAAGCGGGAGAGGGGGAAATGCGGGGGACGCCGGCCCAGTTCGATCGATACCGCGCTATTCGACGAATTACAGCCGCATCGTCAATTCGCGCCTCTATCAGGCAACGCTCGGCGCCGCGGTTGCGAGCCGGACGGGGCGGATGATCCTGCTTGCCGGCGTGCCGCTCCTCTGGCTGCTCGTCATGCATATCGGTCCCATCTACCAGATGGCGAAGATCAGCTTCCTTGCGCAATACCCGCTGCAGCAGGGGCGCGACGCGAGCTACACGCTCGCGAACTATGGGATCTTCTTCTCGGAATCGATCTACTTCATGCCGCTCATCAGGAGCTTCATCTTCTCGCTGGCGGCAACCGCGATCACTCTCATCGTCGTCTTTCCGGTCGCCTATTACGTAGCCAAGATCGTCAGGCCGGACCGGCGCTCCAAGGCGCTTCTGCTCATTCTCGTGCCCTTCTGGGCAGGCGAGCTCATCCGCACCTTCTCGGTCATCATGCTGCTCGCCAATCGCGGCGCCTTGAATGTGCTCCTGCGCGATATCGGTCTCATCGACCGGCCGATCCCGATGCTCTACACCTCGTTTTCGCTGGGCTTCGGCCTCGTCTATCTGATCTGCCTCTATATGCTGCTGCCGCTCTATTCCTCGATCGAGAAGATCCCCAAGCATCTGCTCGACGCCGCGGCCGATCTGGGGGCAGGGCCCGTCACACGCTTCCGCCGCATCGTGCTGCCACTGTCGCGCGACGGCATCGTCTCGGGCTGCAGCCTGGTCTTTCTCACCTGCATCGGAGTCTTCGCCACACCGATGCTGCTCGGCGGGCCGACCACGGTCATGTTCCCCGAGACGATCAGCGGCTTCTTCCATGGCGCCAGCGACAAATGGCCGGTCGGTGCCGCCTTCGCCTTGATCATGCTCGTCTCGGCCCTGACCACGGCCGGCATCTTCATGCGCCTGGTCGGCGGCAAAGCGACGAAGTTGATGTGATGCGAGCCTATTTCACCGACATTCCCCGCACCTTGCTCACCATGGGCTACTGGGCCTTCGTGCTCTATCTGCTGGTGCCGCTCACCCTCATGATGGCGATGAGCTTCAAGGACGCGAATTTCATCGCCTTTCCGATCGGCGACTGGACCTTGCGCTGGTACGCGCAGGTCATGCAGGACCGGCAGTTCCTCCAGGCCTGTCTCTATTCCATCGTCATTGCGGCCGTGACCACGCTCTCAGCCACCGTGATCGGCGTATGGATCGCCATGCTCATCACCCAGGCCTCGAGCCGTTGGAGCGGCGTTCTTTTCGCGCTCGCCTGCCTGCCGGCGGTGGTGCCCGGCATGATCTCGGCCATTTCGCTGCGCGTCTTCATCTCGACCATCGACCTGCCGACCGGTACCGCGGCCATCGTGCTGGGTCATACAGTGCATGCGGTGCCTTTCGTCGTGGTCATGGCGCTGACGCGGCTGCGCTCGATGCCGCCCAATCTTGTCGATGCGGCGCGCGATCTCGGCGCCGACAGCGTCGTCGCCTTCTTCCGCGTGACGTTGCCTTATCTGGGTCCCGCCATCTTCGGCGGCATGATCTTCTGCGTGCTGCTCAGCGTCGATGATTTCGTGCGCACCTTCTTCCTTGGCGGCTACCGCCCGACCTTGCCGATGTTGATCTTCGCGAAGGTGCAGGGCGGCATGTCGCCCGAGATAAACGCGATGGCGACGCTGGTGCTCGTCGTCACCGCCGCCGTCGGCCTCTATGCCGAATATATGACCCGCCGTTCGAGGAGCCGCTGATGCAACCGGTCGTTCAGTTCGAGAATGTCACCAAGGCCTATGGCCAGGCGGTGGCGGTGGACAATCTCACCCTCGCGATCGAGCCCGGCAAGTTCGTGAGCTTGCTTGGCCCCTCGGGCTGCGGCAAGTCGACCACCTTGCGCATGCTGGGCGGTTTCGAGACGCCGAATTCGGGCCGCATCCTGCTCGCCGGCAAGGACGTGACGAACTTGCCCCCCAACAAGCGCAATGTGAACATTGTCTTCCAGGACTATGCGCTTTTTCCTCACATGAATGTCGCCCGCAACATCGCGTTCGGGCTCGAGCTGCAGGGCAAATCTTCCGACGCCATCCACCGCCGGGTAATGGAGCTCCTGGCGCTGGTCAGGCTCGAAGATTTCGCCGAGCGTTTGCCGCAGGAGCTGTCGGGCGGCCAGCGCCAGCGTGTGGCGCTGATGCGCGCACTCGCCCCCGATCCGCAGGTGCTCCTCCTCGACGAGCCTCTCTCGGCCCTCGATGCGAAACTGCGCCTGCAGATGCAGATCGAGCTGAAGGCGATTCAGGAGACGACGGGCAAGACCTTCCTGTTCGTGACTCATGACCAGGAGGAGGCGCTCACCATGTCGGACGTCATCGTCGTCATGAACAACGGCCGGATCGAGCAGATGGGCGACCCGCACACGCTCTATTCGCGTCCCAACAGTGTTTTCGTCGCCAACTTCATCGGCGAGGCCAATCTGCTGAAGGCGACTGTCATCGGCAAGGAGGGCGACCGCACCGCCTTGCGCTGGAACGGGCTCGAGGTCCAGGCCGCGACAACCGCCCATGCCGCCAAGGCGGGCGATGCCGCCTGCATCGTGGTGAGGCCCGAGGCGATCCAGTTTTCGGCCAAGCCCGCGGATGGTGTGAACGCGATGCCGGGCAAGATCCGCCAGCGTGTCTTCAAGGGCAATCACACTTCGATGCTGGTCGAGGTCGCCGACGGCACCCGCCTCAACGCGCTCGTCCATCTGGGCGATGCCGAGGCGGCGAATGGAGAGGATGTGTGGATCAGCTGGAAGCCGCAGAATGCGACCGTCGTTCGCGATGAGGCGGTGCCGGCGTGACTGTTCCTTCCATCGGCGCCGCCATGGCGACAAGCCTGTCCGAGCTCGAGCAACGCGTGCGCGACGATCTCGCCTGCCTGTGCGTGCCGCCGGCCAACTGGGTCGTGCCCAGCGAAGCCCCGGGCGGCGAGCCCGTCCATGACGTGATCATCATCGGCGGCGGCATGTGCGGCCTCGTCGCGAGCTTCGCCTTGCGCAGCGCCGGCATCCGCAATTTTCGCATTCTCGACAAGGCGCCTAAGGGTCTCGAAGGCCCGTGGTTGACCTACGCGCGCATGGAGACGCTGCGCTCGCCCAAGCAGTTGACCGGCCCCGCCTATGGCATGGCCTCGCTCACCTTCCGCGCCTGGTTCGTCGCGCAGTTCGGGCATGCCGCCTGGGAGGCGCTCGACAAGATTCCGCGCCCGATGTGGGCCGACTACCTGCGCTGGTACCGCGACGTGCTCGATCTCCCCGTCGAGAATGAGGTCGAGGTGCTACGCATCTTGCCCGAGGGAGATTTCCTGCGTCTCGATCTGGCGGGCCAGGGAAGGCGCGAAGACAAGGTGCTCGCCCGCCGGGTGATCATGGCGACCGGCCGCGACGGAACGGGGCGCGCCAATATCCCGTCCTTCGTCGACGGCCTGCCCAGGAGCCACTGGGCCCATTCCGCCGACCCGATCGACTTCACGGCGCTGAAGGGCAAGCGCGTGGTCGTGGTCGGCGTCGGCGCTTCCGCGGTCGACAATGCGGCCGAGGCGCTGGAAGCAGGCGTCGCCGAGGTCCGCCTCCTGGCGCGCCGCAAGACCATGCCGACCATCAACAAGCTGATGGGCATCGGCTCCTTCGGTTTCACCGCCGCCTATTCGGATCTGAGCGACGCGTGGCGTTGGCGCATCATGCACTATTCCTTCCTCACCCAGACGCCGGCGCCGCGCGGTTCGACCTTGCGGGTGAGCCGGCATGAGAATGCCTATTTCCATTTCGGCGCCGGCGTCGAGAAGGCGCGCCTCCACGGCGACGAAGTGGTGTTGGATCTGAGCGAGGGCAGGCGGCTCGCCACCGACTTCATCATCCTTGGCACCGGCTTCCTGGTCGAGCCCTTGGCCCGCACCGAGCTCGCGGGTTATGCCGACAGGATCGCGCTGTGGCGCGACCGCTATGAGCCGCCCGATGGCCTCGAGCAGCAGCAGCTGGGGAATTTCCCTTATCTCGGCGACGATTTCAGCTTTTTGGAGCGCAACGCCGGCGAGGCTCCCTGGCTCTTGCGCATCCACTGCTTCAACTATGGCGCGAGCGTCAGTCTAGGCAAGACCAGCGGCGATATTCCGGGCATCAGTGAGGGGGCAGCCTGGCTCGCCCGCGCCATCGCCGCCAAATTCTATGGCGAGGATATCGAGGAGCATTGGCGCCGGCTCCTGGCCTATGCGACGCCCGAGCTCAAGGGCGACGAATGGCGGATCAGTGACGTGCCGGACGAGGCGGCGGAAGAACCTGCTAAAAGAAGAGGACTGAGATGAAGGATATGATGCTGGAGCTGGCGGGGATCGCTTCCGACAGCCCCTTGGCGGCGGTTGCCGGAAAACGTGCCGATATTTTCGAGCTGACGCACAAAACGCATGACGCAGCGCTGAAGCCCGCCGAGCCGGGCGGCCTTTCGCATGGACTGCGCGCGGCACTCGCCTGCCGCATCGCCGCCCTCAATGGCGATGAAGCCTTCCTCAAGCATTTCCGCAAGCTCTTGCAGGAGGCGAAAGCGGGCGATGCCGAGAAGCGCGTGGCCGAGCTCTCCTGCACCGGCAGCGACGCGCGCACGTCAGCGCTCGTCCGCCATACCGATCTCGTTGCTTGTGAACCCAAGAAGGCCTCGGGCGCCGACATGGAGCTTCTCTCCAAGGCCGGTATTTCCGGCCCCGATATCGTCCGCCTCTCCGAGCTGGTCGCCTTTGTGAGCTACCAGATCCGCGTCGTCGCGGGATTGCGCCTGATGAAGGGGACCCAATGAGCCAGATTGTCAAGGATTTCACCATCACTGTTCCCGGATGGCGTCCGTTTGTGACGCCGGTCGATCTCGATCAAGCGACGCCGGCGCAGCTCGACGCCCTGCAGGTGACGCCCTCCAACCGCAAGATCTCGGACTATGTGCTGGTGCTGGCGCATGATCCCGAGACGCTGAAGCATCGCTCGCCGCTCTTCAATGCCATCATGTACAACCGCGGGGGCCTGTCGCGCGCCGAGCGTGAGATGGGCGCCGTCGCTGCTTCCGTCGTTAACCGCTGCATTTATTGCGCCGCCGTCCATGCCGAGCGCTACAATCAGCTCGCCAAGGACGAGGCGGCGATGAGCAAAGTCTTCGCCAGCGGGGCCAAGGCCGAGCTCGAGCCACGCCTCAAGGCGATCCTCGATTTCGCGATGAAATTGTCGCAGTGCCCTCCCACCGCCACGCCGGACGACATCCAGGCGTTGCGGGGTGCCGGCCTCGACGAGGAGGAGATCCTCGACCTCATTCTGTCGTGTTCGCTCTTTGGCTGGGCTAACCGCCTGATGCACACTTTGGGAGAGCCGGTCGCGGCATGACGAGTAAGGCGCCAGTGCTCAGTTTGAGTGAGCCGCCGGCCATCGGGCCGAAGCTCCAGGCTGAGCGCAAGGCGCGCAATCTGACGCTGGCCGAGCTGGCGCGGGCCTCGGGCGTCTCGCGTTCGATGCTGTCCGAGATCGAGCGCGGCGACGCCAATCCGACCTATGGCACGCTCTGGCATCTGACACGCGCACTCGGTCTCGACATGACGAGTCTCCTGTCGGGGGCGAGCGATGAGACGCGCGCCATCGACCATCAGACCGAGCATTCGACGCCGGTGATCCGCAGCGCCGACGGAACCTGCACGCTGCAGATTCTGTCGCCGGCTGCGATGGTGTCGATCACCGAATGGTATCTTCTGAGCTTCGAGCCCGGTGGCCAGCTCATCAGCGAGCCGCATGCTCATGGCACGGTCGAGCATCTGCATTGCACCGAGGGCGAGATCACGGTGAGGAGCGGCGGGTCGGAAACCCGTCTATGCGCCGGCGAAACGGCGCGTTATGCCGCCGATGTCGAGCACGGGCTGGTGAGCGCCGGTCGCGTGGGCGCCAAGGCCTTCCTGGTCGTCGCCTTCGATCTCAGCAAGAAAACCAGATAGACCCCTTCACGGAGAAAATCAGAAAATGCGCGTAGGAATTGTTGGAGCCGGATCGATCGCCTTCGGTACGGCCTGTCTTCTCGAGCAGATGGGCCATGAGGCCATGCTGTGGTCGCCCTCAGGCGAGCGCACCAAGACGCTGGCCAACGGAGTCACATTGACCGCGACCGGCGCCATCGAAGGCACGTTCCATCCGAAAGTCGCGGCCGACGCCCGGGAACTCGTCGCGGCCGCTGATGTGCTCTTCGTCGCGCTCCCGGGCTATGGCCATAAATTCGTCTTCGACGCGATCGCCCCCCTTCATCCACGCCGATCAGGCCGTCGTGATCAGCTCGCACGCCTCCTTTGGCGCGCTCTATCTCGGCCGCGCGCTGGCGCAACGTGGCGTCGTTGTGCCGATCGTTGCCTGGGGCACCACCATCGTCACCGGCCGGCAGAAGGGCCCGGCCGAGGTCAATGTGAGCACGGTGCGCAAGAAGGTCGATCTCGCGACCGTTCCGGCGGCGCGCAGTGCCGAGGGGCTCGCTTTGTGCCAGAAACTCTTCGGTGATCGTTTCGTCGACCGCGGCAGCCTGATGGCGATCGCGCTCAGCAATCTCAACCCGCAGAACCATATGGGCATCGCGCTTTGCAATCTGACACGGATGGAGCGCGCCGAGAGCTGGAGCCAGGGCCAGAATGTCACCCCGAAAGTGGGCGCGCTGCTCGAGGCGCTGGATGAGGAGCGGCTCGCCATTGCCAAGGCCCTCGGTCTCGATGTGCGCACCATCTTCCAGCATTTCCATCTGTCTTTCCATGTTCCGGTGAGCTCGATTTCGCAGATGAACCAGGAGATGCACGCGGCCGGCAATGGCGGCGCGGGGCCGACGACGGCCGACAGCCGCTACGTACTCGAGGACGTGCCCTTCGGCCTGGTGATGACGGTGAAGCTCGGCCGTCTCGCCGGCAGGCCTGCGGAGCTGCATGAATCAGGCATCAGGATTTTCTCGGCCCTTTATGGCCGCGACTTCTTCGCCGAAAACGATCTGCTCGCCGCCCTTGACGTCGACAGCCTGTCACTGGCCGATCTCGTCCAGCTGTCGCGCGATGGGTATCCCGCCGGATAACCAGCATGAGCTTCCCCCTCTCCCATGCTGCACACGGGAGAGGGGTGACTTGGGGGGAAAGATCTAAGCCCGGAACTGCTTGAGCAGGTTCGAAATGCTGGTCTGCTGGGTGGCGGCGCCGGCATCGGCGGGCGGCGGGGCCACCATGTCGCCTTGCGGCAAGGGCGGCAGCGTGCGGCGCAGCCGTGAGCCGAGGCCCTGAAGATCGGGAATGGGGGCGGGCTGGCCGGCGCCCGGCGGCATATAGGCGGCGGCCGGCTGGCGCTGAGGCGCCGACGTCCGCTGCGGCTCGGCCGTTGCCGGCGCGGCCGCCGGTTCGGGATCGACGCTGTAGGAGCCGAAGGACTGCTGACGCCAGCGCGACACCACGTCCTGCAGGAAGGTCTCGCTCGGCGCTTCCTTGGCCCAGCCTTCGGTGAAGGAGGCGGTGTTGCTCTTGGGCCACGCATGGGCGGGCAGCATGTCGAACTTGACGCGGGTCGGCAGCGCCACGCCTTCCCCGAAAGTGATGGCATCGCCCGTGCCCATCGTCGACATGAAGTCGAGAAGGCTCCTCGCCGCATCCGAGATGCCGGCTTTCAGGATCTCCTGGTCGCGCTCATTGCTGAGGCGGAAGGAGAAGATCGTGCTGCATTGCGACAGGATGGTCGGATCGAGTTCGGCCGGGCGCTGCGTCACGAGACACAGCGACACGCCGTATTTGCGGCCTTCCTTGGCGATGCGCGAGATCGCCCGCTTGGTCGGCTCGAAACCCAGCGTGCGGTCGATCGGCACATAGCGATGCGCTTCCTCGCACACGAAGGTGATCGGGATCTGGCCGCCGCTCCACAGGCCGAAATCGAAGGCGAGCCGCGCCAGCACCGACACCACGACATTGATGATCTCGGACGGCAGGCCGCCGAGCTCGAGGATGGAGATCGGCTTGCCGGCGACCGGGATCCGGAAGATGCGCGACAGCGTCTGCGCCATCGTGTCCTGGACGGTGAGATTGCCGAACATGAAGGCATAGCGCGGGTCGCGTGAGATCGCCTCGACGCGCGCCTTCAGCCGCTTGTAGGGGGCGAGTTCGCCCCTGAGGTCGAGCTTGCCGATGCTCTCTTCGAGCAGCGCCACCAAGTCAGAGGCGCGATAGGGTACCGGGGAGTCGACGCCGACATTCACGCTTTCGGAATCGCGCGTGCGCAGCAGGTGCGCCTTGTCCTTGCGCTGATTTTGCATGTAGCGCTGCTTGGCGATCGGGATCAGCTCGCGCAGGATCTCGATATCCGTCTCGCGATGCGCTTGGGTGCCGATCAGGATCTCGACGATTTCCTCGAAATTGAGCAGCCAGAAGGGCAGCGTCATGTTCTCGGGCGTGATGACTTCCGACCATTCGTTGAAGGACTGCTCATATTCCCGGTGGACGTCGAGCAAAACGATATGGGCCTGCGGGTTCTTTTCCAGGATGCGCCTGAGGATCAGCGCCACCGAGCAGGACTTGCCGGTGCCGGTGGTGCCGAGCACGGCGAAGTGCTTGCCGAGCAGCTCGTCGATCTTGACCATCGCCGGGATGGACGCGTCCTGCTGGATATGGCCGATGCGGATGGAGGTGTCGGTGTCGCAGGCATAGGCCTTGGAGAGCTCCTCCTTGCTCGCCCGGAACACCACATTGCGGAGCGAGGGATAGCTCGAAATGCCGCGCCGGAAGGATTTCGGCCTGCCCAGCTCGTCTTTCGGCAACTCTCCGATGAACTCGACCTCGATGATGCGCAGCTCCTGGTCGCTTTGTCCGTGCGAGGGCATCGGCGAACTCAAGGCCGAGACGAGCGCCAGCGTGACGGAATGGAGTGTATCCACTTTGAGCAGCGTGCCGATCTCCGGACAATGGCTGGAGGCGTGCTGGTACTGGCCGTCGGCGGTGTCGAGCAGGATGATGGCATGGGCGCCGGTGACCGCGACGATACGCCCGATGCGCTCGACGCTGTCGATGGCGGGACTCCTCGAGCGTGACGCTGCCTGAACCTGGGCCGCTTGCATGTTCTCTCTCTCGCCGGTCAATGGCGCCTTTGGGCGCTGTGGGGTGGGATCTGGGTCAGGTCGTGGACGGGCAGGAACACATTGACGCGCGTGCCCTTGCCCTTCTCGGAATCGATGCTGAGGCTGCCGCCATGGAGCTTGGCGAGTGCCGCCGAGATCGGCAGGCCGAGGCCGGTGCCTTCATGCTTCTTGTTGAAGCCGGCATCGACCTGGCCGAAGGGGCGCATCGCGGTCTCGATATCGGACACCGACATGCCGCCGCCATTGTCGGCGATGGCGAGGCGTACGAAGCCCTCGCTCGCCGGGCTCGCCCGGAACGAGACGCGGCCCTTGTTCGGGGTGAACTTCACCGCGTTGCCGAGCAGGTTGATGAGGATCTGCTTGATCCTCAAGGGATCGGCATAGAGCTTCGGCATGTCGGCCGTGATCTCGCTCGCCACCATGATGTCCTTTTCCTTGGCCTTGGCCTCGACGATGAGCAGGCAGGACTGGGCGATGGGGGCGATATCCATCGGCTCGCGCTCGATGGTCATGGAGCCGGCCTGGATCTTCGTGACGTCCAGGATGCCGTTGATCAAAGCGAGCAGGTGGTCGGCCGCCTGTTTGATGTAGCCCGAATACTGGTTGACCCTTTTGGGCTCCGAGATGTTGAGGGTGCCCAGCATGTCGGAAAAGCCGATGATGGCGTTGAGCGGCGTCCTGAGCTCATGGCTCATATTGGCGATGAATTCGGATTTGGCCTTGGAGGCGAGTTCCGCCTCGACCCTGGCGGCATTGAGGGCGAGCGTCTGCTTCTGGCGCGTCACCGCCTGACCGAAATGGTCGGAATACTCCGCGATCAGCGAGTCGCTCTTGAACCACCTCGGGCCGAAAGTACGCATGACTGGTTGCCTCTAAAGTACGGAAAATAGGGGGCAAACGGATAATTTGCCGTTAACAAACAGTTGCGGTTTGTCGCTTTGTGGGCCGAACTTTGACTGGCCTGCCCAAGCTGTTAATCTAGATCCAACATAATGGATTGCCGGTGCAGGCGGATTTCGGCGGAAAAGCTCGCCTCGAGGCCCGCACGGCCGGCGAAAGGTTTTGACAGGTGGATGCCAGAAGCGGCGCGGGCCAGGCCCGTGGCCGGCGGCACGACAGCCCTTCCGGGAGCCAAGGCTCCTTCAGGGGTGATCATCGTGGCCCGCCGAAGCAACGGCCGGAGCGCGGGGATGCCTATTATGGCGCCCTCGATCTCGGCACGAACAATTGTCGGCTGTTGATCGCCGCGCCGAACCCTCAGGGCTTCGTCGTGGTCGATGCCTTCTCGCGCATCGTGCGCCTGGGCGAAGGGCTGTCGGGCTCCGGCGCCTTGAGCGAGGCGGCGATGAAGCGCACCATCGAGGCGCTGCGGATCTGCGCCAACAAACTGACCTGGCACCGGGTCGGGCGCCGTCGCCTGGTCGCGACGGAAGCCTGCCGCATGGCCGGCAATGGGGCCGAATTCATCGCCAGGGTGCAGGACGAGGTCGGGCTCGAGCTCGAGATCATCGGGCGCGAGATGGAGGCGAAGCTCGCCGCCGTCGGCGCCGAGCCCTTGATGGAGGCGGGTGCGGCCGACGCGCTCATCTTCGATATTGGCGGCGGCTCGACCGAGCTGATGTGGCTCGACAACCGGCAGGGCCGCCCTGAGATCGCCGCCTGGGTGTCGCTTGCCGCCGGCGTCGTGACGGTGTCGGAGCGCTTCGGCGGCGTCGATGTCGATGAGGGCAAATACCGGGCGATGCGCGAATTCCTGCGCCCGATGATCGCAGAGTTCGCCGAGCGGGTGCGCCGGGGAATGGGCGGCGGCTTGCCGGCGCATCTATTGGGCACGTCGGGCACGGTGACGACGATCGCCGGCGTGCAGCTTGGCCTCAGGCGCTACGACCGGGCCAAGGTCGATGGCTGCTGGCTCGCCCGCGACGATATCGCCAAGGTCTGCCTCACGCTTCAGGCCATGACCTATGCCGAGCGCATGGACAATGCCTGTATCGGGCGCGACCGCGCCGATCTGGTGCTTGCCGGCTGCGCCATTCTGGAAGAGATCTGCCATGCTTTCCCGACGCCGCGCATCCGCGTCGCCGACCGGGGCCTGCGCGAAGGGATATTGACGCTGATGATGAAATCCGACGGCACTTATGGAACCACACCCGGAGGTCTCGCATGACCCGGCCCGGCGGCACGACGATCAAGAATTCGAGGCGTCTCAAGGTGCGTGTGAAGACCGGCAAGGGCCGCACCGTTTCGCAGAAGGTCTGGCTCGAACGCCAGCTCAACGACCCTTATGTGGCCGAAGCGAGGAAGCTCGGCTACCGTTCCCGCGCCGCTTTCAAGTTGAGCGAGATCGACGACAAGTTCCGCTTCCTGAAACCCGGTGGGCGGGTGGTGGATCTGGGGGCCGCACCGGGCGGCTGGTCGCAGGTGGCGGCCGACCGGGTGAAGGCCAGGGAGGGCAAGGGCCGCGTCATCGCCATCGACATGCACGGCATGGACCCCATTCCGGGCGTCGTCATCTTCCACAAGGATTTCTATGACGAGGATGCGCCACAGCTTCTGATCGAGGCGCTCGGCGGCGAGAAGGCCGATGTGGTGATGTCGGACATGGCGGCGCATGCGACGGGCCATCGCCAGACTGACCATCTCAAGATCATAGCCCTGGCAGAGGCGGGTTTCGACTTCGCCAAGGGCGTGCTGAGACCCGGCGGTACCTTTCTGGCCAAGGTTCTACGCGGCGGCACCGAGGGCGAGATGCTGAAGATGATGAAGCGGCATTTCGAGACGGTCCGCCATGTGAAGCCGGGCGCCAGCCGCACCGACTCTGCGGAGCTCTTCGTGCTGGCCACGGGATTCAGGCCGGTGGACTAAGAGTCACTTCCCCATAGTGGGCAGGGATTTCGAATCAGTGGATCATTTTCATGTGTCGTCGTAAAGCGACTGGATACATGAATCGTTGACCTTGTAATCGATATCGCGGTTACCGGTGGCCCACGCCGTGATATGAGGCTCGGCCCAGGGGGAAGCTGCTGGGGATAGTGATGAAGAGGCTACTTCTTGCCGCTGCGGCGTCACTGTTGACGCGCTCGGGCGCTCAGGCTGCGGACATTGTCGAGCCGACCGCGTACGACTGGACCGGACCCTATATTGGCCTGCAGGCGGGTTATGGATGGGATAAGCCATCCGTCAATCTGGATAAGTCTCCCGCCCTCGCGACAGCAGATCAAGATGCCGATTCATTTACCCGGGACGGATTTGTCGGAGGCGCATTCGCGGGTTATCTGTTCCAACATGAAAGCCTGCTACTCGGACTGGAAGGGGATGTCGAATACTCCGGAATGGATGGTTCGACGAAGACTGTTCAGGGCACTGCTGATGTGGGTCGCTTGGAAAGCGATATCGATTGGCTGGCTTCGCTTCGCTTGCGCGCCGGCTTTGCGATGGACTGGGCGCTCATCTATGCCACGGGCGGACTTGCTATCGGTGGCACCGAGCTGGAGTTCTCGGGGGAGCCAGGAATGGCGGACCATGACTCGGATGACTCCACTCAGGTCGGCTGGACCGTTGGCGGTGGCATTGAATCTGCGTTAACCGACAATCTCAGTATAAGGGCGGAATATCGCTATACCGACTTGGGCACGCTGGACGTGCGAGCAACCGACGTCATCAACCCGGCGGCCTACTTCGAAGACCTTGAGGTCAAGAACACCTTCCACGCGGTCCGAGCCGGGGTGAGCTGGCGCTTCTGAAATCTCCGGAACAGACCGGCCGATGACGCGGCGGCGACACGGCGGGCGGAGTGGCGTTCGCGCCAATGTGCGGAGCTTTCGGGCCGGGAAGCGTCAAAACGCCCGTGGTGGCCTGTAGTCAAACACCATGGGCAGCCGGCTGATCGCCAAGCGCCGCCATTGGCTGATCAGATTTGGATGCACGCCATGGCGGGTCGCCAGCTCGGCGACCGTTGCGTTCCGGCGGATCGCCTCCAAGGCAACGCGTGCCTTGAAGTCTGCCGAAAATCGCCTGCGGGTTTTCATCCTGCGAGTCTTCATGATGGATCGTTCACTCATCGATAGTGATCCATCTGATTGTTGCTCTTTGGCGGGCTATTGGCCCGATCTCGCACAGAGCTCATCCAAATACGGAATCTGCCGGTCGCGCTGGCCGGAACCGCCGCAAAGATACAACAGGCCGGGACCATTCCCGTTGCCCGAGCCGATATTGAAATTGCCACGCCCGTTTCCCTGGCCGCTGCTTTCGTTCCCGCCTCCAGGATATGGAACGATGGTACCATTGCCGTTGCCGTTAAAGTTGCCGATGTTGAAATTGCCATTGCCATTGCCGTTGTTGTCAGCCGCCGCGCCAGCCGTCATGACCACGGTCGCGGCGGACGCAATTAGAAACATCCTCATGAGTGCGCTCCTCAGCGGTGGGAGTGTGAGTCCTGGCCCTGCAATCGCAAGCGTCGCTTTTCCCGGCACCCATCAAACTCCCGCACTGATACAAAGAAAGCGATGGTTGCTCTTTGTCGCAGAGGCTGGGCGTGTTTACTACTCGTCCAAGTTGCTTAGGCCTTTAGGCCATGCCGAATATATCCTTTGATATAAGCTTGAGCGGCAAGGTCGCCGCAGTTCAGTGCATGCGCGTCAGGGCGCATGAATGGCTGGACGCCGGCGCGCGGAATTGTAGTTCTGACTGTGGCTCTCTCGGTCGCCTTGTCCATGCCGCCATCGGGCCCCGGGGATCGAAGGTGCATCTCGAATGAAGTTGCATTTCAAATTATGTTTAAGGGGATGCATAGGATGAGGCGGAGTTTGGTCCAAATTTGCCTCATGCGACTTCTGTCATTCCGGCATGTTGCGGCGCTGAAAAGTTGAAGCGCGAAAATGCCAGGTTTAACAGGGGTTTTGCCGAGAGGGACGGATCACGCCAACGGTCTCAGCTTCCCAACACGATAGCCGAGGCATGTTAGTGTGCCACTTTAGCACAAGTTTATTCCTAATGTATGGTTTAAGCTACTTTAAGTTGCTTCCGCAACGTGATATGACTCGTAGTTGGGCATATCCTCCGCTTGGGGCGGCGATCGAGGAGTGGTGGAGCTCAGAGGCAACCCTGTGATCCCCATCGCATTCTAAGTGACTTCCTAGCCACGTTTGGTGCAGTCGGCCAAACGCCAACTGCTCTTAGTGCGTACATAGCGTAGCGTTAGTAAGTTTGTTCATGCGTTGTGGGAGGCAGCAATGATCGCGCCGGAAGACGTGGGGCAAAACGTAACCGGGCTGAACGCAGACTTTCATCAACTGATTGCACCGAAGATTCCAACAGCATCCGATGCGGCAGGCTCGGGTGAAACGATCTGTCTGGTGGCCGTGGTGGAATCCAGAAGTCTGCTGCGGGACTGTATATCGCACCTGCTATTGAAATACCGTGGCGTATCGGTCAGGCGATATGTGACGATTGGAGAGCTTCTGATCGACGGCTCGAACCGCGACCTGGATCTGATAATTCTGGGCGCGGCGAACAAGTCACGCCAGGTGGCACTGGATGAAATCTCCAGGCTGCGCGAGATCGACCATTCCTGCCGGCTTGTCATACTCACCGACAGTTGCGACCAGGGCTTCGTCAGCGAAGCGCTGCGGCTTGGCGCGCAAGGCGTCGTAACGACCTCTTCAACCGCGGACGTGGCGGTAGAAGCATTTAGACTGGTGATGGCCGGGGGGACGTTCATACCGACGGAAGGACTCGCCACCGCGATCCGACCAGTGCTGGTGAACGGCAAAACCCATGGCCAGCTGACGGTGCGGGAAGAGCAGATCATCGCTCTGTTGCGATGCGGGATGCCGAATAAGCAAATCGCCCGCGAGCTTGGCTTGTCCGAGGGAACCGTGAAGGTTCATCTGCATAATATCATGAAGAAATGCGATGTCGCCAATCGTACTCAAATCATCGCACTTCCTTCCTTGCCCAAGCTCGGTCTCTAGAGCAGATCCCGCACTTCGCCAGGGTGCGCGCGAGACCGCGATTGCCCCTGATCGGTTCCGTCGGCAGGTGTGGTTCTCGTCCAAAACATAGAAAGACCCCGACTTTCACCGGGGTCTCCGAGGTGCAGGCACGGGTTCGGAGAAGAACCGTCAGGCAAAGCTAAGGGTTCGTCGGCATCGCAACAATGCGGGTGTCAGGGATTTCGGTTGAAGTTGCCGTTGAAATTTCCGTTCCCGAATCCAATGTTGTTGTTGCCATTGCCTGAACCGCCATTGAAGTTACCGTTCAGGCCGCCGATATTGCCATTGCCGTTGTTCTGACCAGTGTTGAAGCTGCCATTGACGCCGCCGATATTGTTGTTCCCGCTCGTCGCATCGACATTGCCAATCCCATTGAGAGCGCCAATATTGCCGCTGCCGCCATTGAAGGCTCCAATATTGCCCTGGCCGGAATTCTTGTATCCGATGTTGGCGTTGCCTCCGAAAATGGCGCCGCGCACCTGCGCATTGGAGGGAACGTGATTGTCCGAGATCGTCTGATAGAGGATCCCGCCTTGCGATGGCGGCGAAACCGGCGGAACGGTCATGGCACCACCCGGTGCCGAAGCCGCCAGCCCAACAAACAGGGCAAGTGCTGATACGATATTCATGTGCTCCTCCACGCCTGCCGCTCGTCTATGAACGGTGTTCGTACTTCTTTTCATGATGCCCGGGCCGGCGGGCGGGCCGGCCCAGGCTGCGAGACACTTAATGTCCAACTACGGACCGCGCGTCCCGCTCGTCGCACGCAGCATAAGCTACGGGTTGGCGTTGCCGTTGCCGTTGCCGTTGCCACTTCCCAGGTTGCCGCTGCCGTTGCCATTACCGTTCAGGCCGCCGCCACCGCCAAAGCCGTTGAAATTACCGTTAGCAATGCCGTTGAAGCTGCCGGCGTTGAGGTTGCCGTTGAAGTTGCCATTACCGGAACTGGCGTTGACGTTGCCATTCAGATTTCCGTTGCCGGCGCCGAGATTGGTATTGCCGTTGAAGTTGCCATTGCCGGATCCAAGATTGGCATTGCCGTTCGCATTCCCGTTGCCGGGTCCAAAGTTCCAGTTGCCGTTCACATTGCCGTTAAAGCTGCCGACGTTGCCGTTGCCGTTACCGTTGCCGTTGCCGCTTCCCGGATTGAAGTTGCCGTTGCCGTTGCCGTTGAAGTTGCCGATGTTGCCATTGCCATTGCCGTTGCCATTATTGGCCGCGGCCGCAAAGGTCGTCATCGCTGCAATCATGACAGACGCGATGATGAGTCTCTTCATGGATGTACTCCTCGTGACGCAAGAGGCGACTGGCGGCACCGATTTCGTTGTTGTCGCAAATACGGAGGCCACCATGATCTTGCATTATGGTGCGACGATGAGTTTCTCGCAGGCGACGGCAGCGTTTACTATTCAGCCAGGTTGCCTACATCGTTCAGCCGACGCACTTACGCCTTTCGGTATATGCCGTTGACGGGCCATATGGGTGGCATCGCGCCACGCGGCCGGCACGTATCACGATGGAACACAATCTTGATCTTTCGGTAGGAAATGGGCTCTGGCGAAGGCGGTGCCACCCAAAGCCGCCGCCACTCGCCGACAGTTTCGACGCCGTCGTCGGTAATGCCGGTCTGAGATACGCCTGGGGTGCGGCGAAGCCCAAGGCCGCATACCCGAGTGAAAGGGAGCTGAAGAAATTCCATCTGCTTCCTATTAATCCTTCCTTCATGTGGCGCAGATGCAACATGTCGGTTTAATTTGCATCTGACGGTTGTCTAGAAAAGAAAAATAAACCTTAAGTAATTTATCCCTTGGGCATGGTGGGATGTTTGAAGAATTCGGCGCTTGTTAACCAAGCGCTGGGGAAGCAGCGGCGTTTGGCCCTTCTTTCCTGCACGGCGCTGGCATCGACCATTCTGCTCGGCGGACTTGCGCTGGCTTTGCCATATTCGACCAAAGCCGACTCGGCTGGCGCCGCTGGTGGCGCAGGCGGCGCCGGAACGGGCGGCAATTCGGATGCGACCGCTATCAATGCGAGTGGCGACATCATTGGCGACATCCTCGTCACGTCAGTCGGTGGGTTTGGTACCGGCGGCGATGGCGCGATTGGAGAGAGTGCCACAGGTGGCACTGGCGGCGCCGACGGCAGCGCCGATGGAACGGGCGGTGCCGGCGGTCAGGGCGGCGCGGGCACGGGCGGCACCGCGGGTGCGATCAATGTCAATGTGGGTGGCGACATAAGCGACAGCCTCGTCATCACCGCAGTCGGCGGCGGTGCCGGTGATGGACCAGTCAACGGCGGCGCCGGTGGTGTCGGCGGTGTCGGCACGGGTGGCGTCGGAGGGATCGGCGGTGCCGGCGGCGCCGGCGGCAGCGCCGATGGAGCGGGCGGTGCCGGCGGTCAGGGCGGTGCGGGCACGGGCGGCAGAACGGGTGCGATCACTGTCAATGTGGGGGGCGACATTGGCGACAACCTGATCATCACCGCGGTCGGTGGCGGTGCCGGTGGTGGACCCGTCATCGGCGGTGCCGGTGACGAAGGCGTCGCCGGCACGGGGGGTGTCGGAGGGACCGGTGGTGCTGGCGGTCAAGGCGGCGGTGCCAATGGCTCAGGCGGTGCCGGCGGCGCCGGCGGTGTCGGCACAGGCGGAAGCACCGGTGCGGTCAGCATCGAGGTGATGGGCGATACAGCCAATGCCCTGATCACGACGGTCGGCGGTAACAGTATCGGTGGTGCCGGTGCGACCGGTGGCGACGGCACCGGCGGCGATGGTGGTGCTGGCGGCACACCGGGCATTATTGGACCGGCGGATGTTCAGGTATTCAATAACGCTGGCGGCGGTGCGGGCGGCGATGCGGATGGTTCAGGTGGCGCTGGCGGCGCCGGCGGTGCCGCCACAGGCGGCAACGCCGGTGCGATCAATGTCGCTGTGGGTGGTGACGTAGAGGGCGTCGTCGTCGTCACTTCGGTTGGCGGTGGCGCCATGGTTCCCAATCTGGGCGGCGCCGGTGGCGACGGCGGGGCTGGCACTGGGGGTACCGCAGGTGCCGGCGGGGCCGGTGGCAATGGCGGTGCTGTCGACAATCTCATTGGCGGCAATGGCGGCCAGGGCGGCGATGCGACGGGTTCAGGGGGGGCCGGCGGTGCCGGTGGTGCCGGCACGGGCGGCAGCACGGGTACCATCACGCTCAATTTGTTGGCCGCAAGCGTCGAGGGTATCTTTGTCGCGTCGGTCGGCGGCGACGGGACGGGCGGCGTCGGCGGCGCGGGCGGCCTTGCGATTGGCGGTGTCGCCGGTGCCGGTGGCATGGGTGGCGATGCCGGAGATGTTTCAGGCAGCGGCAATGTCGCGGGCGCCGGCGGCACAGGCGGCGCTGGCGGAAGTGCCGATGCTTCGGGCGGCGATGGCGGCAATGGCGGTGCCGGTATCGGCGGGAACGCCGGCCCGATCATCATCACGGCAAGCGGCGAAATAACCACCGGCATCGAGGTTACGACGCTTGGCGGCAATGCCGCCGGCGGTATGGGGGGCGCGGGTGGCGACGGCACAGCTGGTGGTGCCGGGGCTGGCGGCAATGGCGGAACGGGCGGCAATGCCAATGGTTCGGGCGGCAATGGCGGCAATGGCGGCGGCGCCACCGGCGGCAATGCCGATGTCTCTGTGGGCTATAGCGGCACCACGACCTTGGGGACGACAGCCATCACCGTCACGGCGCTTGGCGGCAATGTCTCCGGTGGGGTTGGCGGTGCAGGTGGCGACGGCACAGGCGGAACGGCCGGCGCCGGTGGCGCCGCTGGCGATGGCGGCAACGCTACCGGTGTGGGCGGCAGTGGCGGCAAGGGTGGTGACGCCATCGGCGGTGATGCCAACGTCAGTATCAGAGCCGGCGGCAGCTTCATCACTCCGGGGGCAGGGATCAGCATCATCGCGATGGGCGGCGTGGCGGCTTCCGGGAGCGGCGGGAATGGCGGTGCCGGCACGGGCGGAACTGCCGGAGCCGGTGGTAGCGGCGGCAATATCGGCGCTGTTAATGCGGGTTTCAATAATCTCGGCGCGGCTGGCGGCAATGATGGTCAAGCCGGCACGGCGAATGCGACAGGCGGCGTCGGCGGTGATGGCGGCAATGCCGTCGGTGGCGACAGCACTGTCGCTATAAACAACAGCGCCGACATCGCCAGCGCGGCGCCGGGCATTTATGTCCAGGCGATCGCCGGCGATGCGACCGGCGGTGATGGTGGCCTGGGCGTAAGCGCCACGGGCGGCAAGGCGACGGGCGGCAGGGCCACCGTCGATGTCACCAATAGCGGCAGACTCACCGTCATGAGTGCCGGGATGAGTGTCATTGATGTGACGGCCGCCGGCGGCAGCGCTACGGGCGGCAGCGGTGGCCCGGCCGCGGGCGGCAGCGCTCGTGCGACGATCACCAATGACGGCAATATCCTGGGCACGGGGGACGGTACAAACGGCATTGACGTCACCACATTCACCGGCACCGGCGGCATCGACGGTCTCGGCACGAATGGCAAGGGCTCGCTCGTCGTCAACAACAACGGCCTCATGGATGTAAACGGAGCCGGCGTCAGTGCATCGGCGCATGGCGACAACAGCAGAATCCTCGTCAACAACACAGGCGCTCTCTTTGGCGGCAGAGCGGGCCTGTCACTGGCGACGGATCCCGCCTTCATCGCCAACAGCGATATCGATGTGGTCAATTCGGGCTTCCTGACGGCGGACTCGCTGCTGGCGATCGATGCCAAGGGCGCTTCGACGGAGATCGTGAACACCGGCACGACGCTCGGCTACATCGACCTCACGGATCAGGACGACACCTTCGACAACAATGGCGGTGTCTTCGAAGCGCGGCTGGACTCGCAGTTCCGTGCCGGTGACGACACCTTCAACAATCGCGGCGTCGTGCACACAGCGGAAGATCCTGCTGCTGTCGAGAATGTGACCTTCGTCGATCTCGAGAACTTCAACAACAATGGCGGTGTGATCTCGCTGGTCGACGGCGGCAACAATGTCGATACCTTCACCATGGGCGCGGTTTCGTCGACGACCTATGTCGGCGTCAAGGGCGCGCTGGCCGTCGACGGCTTCCTCGCACCGGCGCCTGATGGCAAGTCCGACCTGCTGGTCATCAACGGCACGACGGCCGGCAATACCGATGTCTTCGTCCATCTGACGAATCCGATCGGCAGCGCCCCCAATGAAGAGGGCATCCCGGTGGTTCGGGTGATCGGACATGGCTTCACCAGCGAGGATAACTTCAACATAGCCGGCGGCGTGCTCAATGCCGGCTTCTTCGCCTGGGACCTCAGGCTCGACACGAGCGGGATCGACGATGTGCATGAGTTGTTCACCACCGGCCTCGGTGCGGGCGCCTTCGAATTCGCCGCCGGCATCACCGGTGCGCAGGACATCTGGTACCAGACGACCGCCACGGTGTTGCGGCGCCAGGCCGATCTGCGCCCGCTGCTAAAGGGCACCCAGGTGACGCCGGTGGCCGATTTCGCCGAACCGGTCGAACCGACGCCGATTGCCAATGTAACGCCCGGCTTCTGGCTCACGGGAGTGGGCGCTTATCTCGAGCGCGAGGCGAATGCAGATAACAACGTCGTCCTCGACCGCGACCAGACGGTGTTCGGTCTTGTGGGCGGCTACGACTTCGGCACCGAGAATGTAAGCGCCCCGGGCGACGTGCTGATGTTCGGCGTCCTGGGCGGCTATCTCAGCTCCGATCTCGACTTCGACCAGACCAATACCGAATGGAAATACGAAGGCCCCTCGGCCGGCGTCTATGCGACCTACCTGAACGACGCCTTCTATGTCGATGCGATCGTCAGGGCGGACTTCCTCGATGTCGATATCGATGCCGGCGGCCTCGCCCCTGACGGAGAAGCCGATACCGATGTGCTCAATATCGGCGGACAGATCGACACCGGCTACAAGGTCCCGCTCGATCAGGGCCTGTTCATCGAGCCGCAGGCGGCGCTGGCGGTCGTCCATACCGAAGTCGACGATATCGACCACATCTTCGGCGGCGCGGTCGAGTTCGACGACGAGACGAGCGTGCGCGGCAGGCTGGGCTTGCGTCTCGGCCATGAATATACGGCGGTCAGCCAGGTGGTCTATTCCTCGGATGTGACGGCAAGCGTGTGGCAGGAATTCGCCGGCAACAATGACGTCACGATCTTCGCGCCGCTCACCCCGGCTCTCGGTGTGTCGGACGACCCGGGCGAGACCTTTGGCGACATGTCGATCGGTTTCAGCGTGGCAGCGCCCGATGGCTGGTCCGCCTTCCTGCGAGGCTATTATCAGTTCGCCGACGATTTCGATGCCTTGAGCGGCAATGCCGGTCTGAGATACGCCTGGTAGCAGACGTGCTTCCCGATTTTCACTTTGCTATCGGCTTTCGCGGCGATGGCGACGGCCGGTGGCGATGGCGATGGCGATGGCGGCGAGCGGTGATGACTTCATCCTTCCCCCGCGCAGCGCGGGGAAGGTGTCTCCCCGGCTTTCAGCCGGGGGAGACGGATGGGGGAATCGCGCCAAGTACGGCGTCGATGACGCCATCCATGTTTTTGTCGACTTCATGATTCCAGAAGCGGAGGATTTGAAATCCATTGTCTGCAAAATGCTGGTCGCGAATACGGTCAGCCGCCTCTCCTATAGCAAAGCCATGCTGGGATCCGTCGACCTCGATGATCAGCCTGTGGCGGAATTCGGCGAAGTCGACGATGTAGCCTTCAAGAGGGACCTGGCGTCTGAAGTGATGTGCTTGCCGATTGAGATATTTGAGCTGGACCCAAAGCTTGACTTCTTGCGGAGTCATCGTTTTGCGCAATTGTCTGGCGATCAGTTTCGACACTGCACGACCCCCATCCGGCTCGCTTCGCTCGCCACCTTCCCCGCGCTTCGCGGGGGAAGGAGGAAATTATGAAAGCGGGGCCATCACGGCCCCGCCTTCACCAAAACCGCAACTGATCGTCAGTAGCGGTACGGGCTTCTGCAATAATGGCGACGGCCATCGTAACCCATGAAGGTGTCGCTGCGCGGGCTGTAGGAGCGGTAGCGGTTGAGGCACCAGCGCACATGCGAGTTACCGACCGGGCGGTAATAGGGTCGATAATAGGGGCGCCGATAGTAGTAGTAGGGATAATCGTTGTAATAGCCACCATATCCGCCATAGCCGCCATAATAACCGCCGAAGAATGGCGCGAAGCCGAGGCCGAGAGCGATGCCGGAGCCGCCCCAGTAGTTTCCGTAGCCGCCGTAATAACGTCCTCCCCGGTAATAATTCCCGCCCCGGTAATAGCGTCCGCCGCGGTAATAGTTCCCCCCGCGGTAATTGTTCCCGCCGCGGTAATAGTTCCCGCCGCCGGGATAGTAGTAGCGGCGCGCGACCTGCTGGACATTCGCGTCGGGCATTGCCTGTACCGCTGGAAGCGGCGCGTTGCCGGTCGCCACATTGGCGGCCTCGACGCTTCCGAAGCCGAGGAGACCCGCCATCAGGGCGGCGGCCGCCAATGCAAAGGGTTTGTTCACCATCGCCGAACCTCCATTGCCGTCCAGGCCCGGGGTCGGGCGCGGACGGACATATATATTACGACGGGCCGCCTCCACCTCATCCGTCGCTGAGGAGTCCCGCTCCGTCAAAAATATGAACGCAGGCAGGACCGGTTTCGTTCCCTTGGGCGGCGGACAGGTTCCAGGGCGAGCCCTGCGTCGGAAACGGGTCTCCCGCGCCCCGTTTCTTGCTTGCCCACGCCCGAAGAGGGGTGTTATGAGCCCTCGCCAACCCAGATTGAGTCTTACCGCACTTGCGAAGTGCCTAACGGAGGTTGGCCGATGGCCAGGCGCCAGATCCCGGAATATTTGACCTTTGACGACGTGCTGATGAAGCCCGGCGCCTCCGCCGTCCTGCCGGCCGAGGTCCAGACCCGCACCCACATCACCCGCGACATCCAGCTCTCCATCCCCATCATCTCGGCGGCCATGGACACGGTGACCGAGGCCCGCCTCGCCATCGCCATGGCGCAGGCCGGCGGCCTGGGCGTCATTCACAAGAATCTCGAGCCCGACCAGCAGGCCGAGCAGGTGCGCCAGGTGAAGCGCTTCGAAAGCGGCATGGTGATCAACCCGATCACCATCGCGCCCGAGGCGACGCTCGGCGATCTGATGCGCCTCAAGGAGCAGCATCACATTTCCGGCATTCCGGTGGTCGACGGCAGGGGCACGCTGGTCGGCATCGTCACCAACCGCGATGTGCGCTTCGCCACCGATCGCAGGATGAAGGTTGCCGAGCTGATGACCAAGGACAATCTGGTCACGGTGCGCGAGGGCGTCGATCGCGACGAGGCGACGCGGCTCCTCAATAAATACAAGATCGAGAAGCTGATCGTCGTCGACGAGAGCTACAAATGCGTCGGCCTCATCACTGTCACCGACATGGAGAAGGCGGCGCATCATCCTTCTGCCGCCAAGGACGAGCAGGGTCGCCTGCGCGTCGCCGCCGCCACCGGCACCGGCGACAAGGGCTTCGCCCGCGCCGAGCTTCTCATCGATGCCGGCGTCGATCTCGTGGTGGTCGACACCGCGCATGGCCATTCGATCCATGTCATCGAGCAGGTGAAGCGCATCAAGAAACTGTCCAACAAGGTGCAGATCATCGCCGGCAATGTGGCGACCGCCGAGGGGACGGCAGCCTTGATCGATGCCGGTGCGGACGCGGTGAAGATCGGCATCGGCCCCGGCTCCATCTGCACCACCCGCGTCGTGGCGGGGGTGGGCGTGCCGCAGCTCTCGGCCATCATCGAATGCGCCGAGGCCGCCCAGAAAGCGGGCGTGCCGGTGATCGCCGATGGCGGCATCAAATATTCGGGCGATCTCGCCAAGGCGATCGCCGCCGGCGCCGGCGTGGCGATGATCGGCTCGCTGCTCGCAGGCACCGATGAGAGCCCGGGCGAGGTGTTCCTCTATCAGGGGCGCAGCTACAAGAGCTATCGCGGCATGGGCTCGGTGGGCGCCATGGCGCGCGGTTCGGCCGACCGCTACTTCCAGCAGGAAGTGAAGGATTCCTTGAAGCTCGTGCCGGAAGGCATCGAGGGTCAGGTGCCGCATAAGGGGCAGGTCTCGGCGGTGCTGCATCAGCTGGTCGGCGGCTTGCGCGCCGCCATGGGTTATGTCGGCGCCGCCGACATTCCCGATCTCCAGAAGCGCGCCGAGTTCATCCGTATCACCAATGCCGGCCTGCGCGAAAGCCATCCCCATGACGTGATGGTGACGCGCGAGGCGCCGAATTATCAGAGGCAGGGCTGATGAGCCTGCAGCAAGCGCTCTTGCTGCCGGTTTTCCTGCATATGCTGATGACGATGGGCCTGGGCGTCGCTTCGGCCCTGGCGCGACGCACAGCACTTCTCACCGGCCGGGTGCGCATGAAAGACATCGTGCTGGACAGCAGCACTTGGCCCGACGATGTGCGCAAGCTCGGCAATAACTACGACAACCAGTTCCAGCTGCCGATGTTCTGGTATGCGGGTGTCGCATTCACGCTGGCGCTGGGACTTGTCGATGGCGTTGCGGTGGCGTTTGCCTGGGCCTTTTTCGCGCTGCGCATCGCGCACAGCTTCATCCATGTTGGACGCAATATCCTGGTCCGGCGCTTTTATGTTTTCGTGGCCGGGGCCGTCGTCCTGACGCTCTCCTGGCTGTGGCTCGCTTACAAGGTTTTCGGATAGTCATGCGTGAAGGTGGACGTATATCGGCGGCGATCGAGGTTCTGCAGGAGATCGCGGAGCGCCATCGCCCGGCGGCGGAGGCGCTGAAGGACTGGGGCAAGGCGCATCGCTTCGCCGGTGCCGGCGACCGCCATGCCATCGGCACGCTGGTCTATGACGTGCTGCGGCGGAAAAATTCGCTGAAGGCTCACATGGGCGGCGATGGCGCCCGCGCGCTGGCGCTGGCCGCCTTGCACGATGTCTGGAAGCGCGCGCCCGACGACATCGCGCTTGCCATGGCGCAAGAACACGGGCCGGGGGCGCTGACTGACGATGAGCGGGCGGCCCTGGCGCGTCAAGAGGAAAACGCTGCACCCGCTTATGTCGCGGGCGACTATCCCGAATGGCTCAGCGCCTCCTTCGACCGTGCCTTCGGCATGCGCGCCGCTGAGGAAGGCCGCGCTTTAGCCGAGCGCGCGCCGGTCGATCTGCGCGCCAATCTCCTCAAATGCGATCGCGCGAAACTCATCAAGGCGCTGGAGAAGTTCAGTGCGTCGGCGGGGCCTCTGTCGCCCTGGTGCGTGCGCATAGAAGCCTCCGGTCCCGACCGGCGTAACCCGCATGTCGAGGCCGAGCCCGCCCATGGCAAGGGCTGGTTCGAGGTACAGGATGCCGCCTCGCAGGTGGCGGCGCTGATGTCGGGCGCCAAGCCTGGCGAACAGGTGGCCGATATTTGTGCCGGGGCCGGGGGCAAGACCCTGGCGCTCGCGGCGCTGATGGGCAACAAGGGCCAGATCCACGCCTATGACCAGGACAAGCACCGCCTGCGGCCGATCTTCGAAAGGCTGCAAAGGGCAGGGGCGCGCAATGTTCAGGTTTTGGGTTCGGACGAGTCCGTAAGACTCGATGCTCTCAAGGGAAAAATCGATTGCGTCCTGGTCGATGCGCCCTGTTCGGGTTCCGGCGCCTGGCGGCGCAACCCGGACTCGAAATGGCGACTGAGCGAGAAGCAGCTCGAGACGCGGCTTGGCGATCAGAGGGCGGTGCTGGAACGTGGCGCGGGGCTGGTGAAGCCGGGCGGGCGGATGCTCTACATCACCTGCTCGGTGCTTCCGGAGGAGAATGACGACCAGGTGGCGGCCTTCCTCTCAGGCCATCCCGATTTCGCGGTTGTGCCCTATCGCGACCAGTGGCGCCAGGCCATCGGCACCGAACCGCCCAATTCGGCGGGCGAGTGGACGGAGACGCTGTTGCTGACCCCGCATAGCCACGCGACCGACGGTTTCTTCATGGCGCTGCTGAGGAAGAAGTCCGCCTAGGCCCGCTCTCCCCGCCTTGCATAATTTTACGTGGCGACACCTGCTGGCGGATTTGGTCTGGTCGCCCTTGCCAATGACTTCGCTGGACCCTTTGCTGCGAAGTTCCGGCAACTGCTTCTCCTGGCGCGGAGCTGTCTTGGCCATATCGATGTGAACTCCGGGATCACTTAATCCCTTGTTTGTATTCTCAACTTCACGCAATCCGGCCGCATTCAATGTCCGGCCATGGATGATCTGTACATTCGCCGGCCGTGATGGAGTCCCGGGCGATTGACGCGCTGCTCCATCGCCTGCAAGCGCGGGCTTGCCGTTGCGATTACCTTCATCCTTCTTGTTCCACACGCGCAGCAAAGCTTGCACGATTTCATGGATTATTCGGAGGCAGAGAACCATTCGATTGATCCTATCGGAGTTCGGATAGAGGAGCCTGTTCGGTCGGACTCAAGAGTTGAAGTCCGAACGCAACTCCTCAACTTGATATTTCCCAAATCCTGCCGTTAGGCCCACGATGTCAAGCGCCTGAGCGATGAGATTGCTTTCCTGCGGGCGCCTGAGCGTATGCGGCAAATTTCGGCACGGCCGGACGATGCCAGAACGCGTCTCCGATGACGTAGGTTAGCCCCTTGTAAGAAATTTAGCTTATGCTAAATCTACTGTATGCATGATCATACGACCGCTATCGACCGGTTAATGGGATGGCGCCGCGACCGCGGCGAGGCGTCGCTCAGCGATGTCCACCGCAGCATTCCGGTGCGCGCCGACGCCTCCATGTGGCGGCGCGCCATGGCCTTTGTCGGCCCGGGCTATCTCGTTTCCGTGGGGTATATGGATCCCGGCAACTGGGCCACCTCGATCGCCGGCGGCGCGCAGTTCGGCTATACGCTGCTCGTCATCGCGCTGATGTCCAACATCATGGCGATCATCCTGCAGTCGCTGTGCGCCCGGCTCGCCATTGCCTCGGGCCGCGACCTGGCACAGGCCTGCCGCGACGCCTTCCCCAAGCCCGTCGCCTGGATCTTATGGCTCTTCGCCGAAATCGCCATCATCGCCACCGACATCGCCGAAGTGGTGGGCACGGCCATCGGCCTCAATCTGCTCTTCGGCATTCCGCTCGAGATCGGCGTCATCATTACCGCACTCGACGTGTTCCTGATCCTCTATCTGCAGAAGCTCGGCTTCCGCTGGGTCGAGGCCTTCATCATCTGCCTCCTCGGCGTGATCGCGGTGTGCTTCGGGGTGCAGATCGCCATGGCGGACCCGGAATGGGGCGCCGTCATCAAGGGCTTCGCGCCGACGACCGAGATCATCACCAACCCCACCATGCTCTATCTGGCGCTCGGCATCATCGGCGCCACCGTGATGCCGCATAATCTCTATCTCCATTCGGGCGTGGTGCAGACGCGCGCCTATGGCCGCTCCGACAAGGAGAAGCGCGAGGCGCTCACTTTCGCCACCATCGACTCGACCGTGGCGCTCATGTTCGCGCTGCTCGTCAACGCTTCGATCCTGATCCTGGCGGCGGCGACCTTCTACAAGACGGGCAATGCGCAGATTGCCGATCTGGGCGATGCCCATGCGATGCTGGCGCCGCTGCTCGGCTCCATGCTGGCGCCCAAGCTCTTCGCTATCGCGCTCTTATGCTGCGGCCTCAATTCGACGGTGACGGCGACGCTCGCCGGCCAGATCGTCATGGAAGGCTTCCTGCGCATCCGGCTGCCGGCCTGGGCCAGGCGTCTCATCACCCGCATGTTCGCCATCATCCCGGCGGCGGGCGTGACCATCTATTATGGCGAGAGCGGGACGGGGACGCTGCTGATCCTGAGCCAGGTCATTCTCGCCTTCCAATTGCCCTTCGCCATCGTGCCCCTGGTGATGTTCACCCGCGACCGCGCCAAGATGGGCGCCCTGGTGGCGCCGACCTGGCTGACCGTCGTCTCCGCCGCTATCGCCGCCATCATCATCGGCCTCAATATCAAGATGCTCTACGATCTGGGCTTCGGCGGGTAGGATCACGGCCGGGACTTCACTATCACTCCAGTCCGGCTTCACAGTTGCCCGACGACACTCCTCGCCACATCCTCGGCCGTGTTCTGCGCCAACGTCGTTTTGGTCCAAGGGACGACGGAATAGAGAATTAATGGCGGGGGTTCCGGTCTGCTGGGCACAATGCGAAGGACGCCCAATCTCAACTCATTCTCAAACAGGCGCCGTGGCACATACGCCACGCCAAGCCCTTCCTGTGCCAGGTGGGCGGCCACTTTAGCTGTGTTGCAGATGGTCGCGTGGCGGACGCGCATATCATTCCAGGATAGCAATGTGAGACCGGAGCCGCGAAGCTGCCATTCGTGAGACGTGGCGATTATCGGCACGTCCAGAACGTTGTTGGGCGTCAACGAGGACGGTAGCGCGGCCATTCGTGGGCTCGCCACCCAGACAAACGAGACGTGCTCAAGTTCCTTGAGCCTGAACCGTGTCGTCGAAAGCTCGCATGGCGCAAAGGCCATATCCAAGGCTGATCGATGTAACTTCTCCTCCAGGATATACGACAGTGCGACTTCGACTTCGATTTGCACCTGAGGATGGCGGGTCTTCATCTGTGTCAAGAATTCAGGCAGCCAGGTTAGCGCGACCGTCTCGATGACACCGAGGCGGATGTATCCTGAAACGACTTCAACATCCCTTCCGGGAGATTCCGTCAGGCGGTTCATGGCCCTGATCACGTCTTCGACCAGCGGCAGGAGGGCGGCCCCCTCCGGAGTGAGGTGCACGGTTCGTTGAGATCTATCGAAAAGCCTTACCTTAAGTTGTGTTTCGAGCTCCTGGATCCGCATTGAGACTGCCGAGGGCGTTGCATGCAGGCGTGCAGCCGCTTTCGCCAAGCTGCCGAGTCGGGCAGCCCAATAGAACGTTTCGAGCTGTTTGTGGTTCACACGGATCCATCCCTTCAAAATTTTTGATGATTTAACCCGATCGAGAATTTGATTTTATTGAGGTAAGGGTTGCGGCACAATCCGGGAATTGGCGACGCTGAACGATTGCTCGGCAGAGCCATCCAGGGAGGAAAAGATGAGCCGTTTGAACCAGATACTGTCGACCAATCTTGGCCGCAGAGGGTTTCTATGCCGGTGCTGCGGTTGGGCCGCCGCCGCCGCGATTCCATCGTCATTCTACATGGGGACGGCCCAGGCGGCGTCCGGCCCTGTGATCAAGGCGACGCATGGGACCGGATTATGCAATCTTGGCCTGTTCCTCGTGAAAGAGCAGAACCTCGGCGAAGCCGAAGGATTTCAGCTGCAGTTTGTGAACACCGCGGCAATTGCCGACATAACGACTATGTTTGGCTCGGGGCAGGTCGATGCTTCGATGCTCCCCTATACTAACTTCCTTGCCCTCAGAGAGCGCGGCGTTCCCGTGAAAATCATCGCCGGGGGCGGTGTCGAAGGGTTGATGATCCTGAGCCAGCCCGAGCTCAAGACGGCGGCTGACCTCAAGGGAAAGTCATTCGGTACCTTCCAGGCCGACACGCTGGAGGTCATGCCGTATGACTGGCTGAAAAAGCACGGGCTCTCCTTCAGCGACGTCGAGATCCGTTACTTCGGGACCGCGCCGGAACTGGCCCAGGCGTTTGTCGCGGGCAGCATCGATGCGATATGCCACCATGAGCCGTACATAACCCAGGCTTTGGCGGGGCGTCCTGGCGCGAACTCGTTGTCCGACGGATTCGACGTTTATGGCCCCGGCTATACGGATTGCGTGCTCGCGGCGCATGAAGGCTTCATTGAAGAGAATCGTACTGCATTGAAGGGACTGGTAAAGGCGTTGATGATCGCGCAGAAATTCTCCGAGGACGATCGCGAGGCGGCCATCAAGTCGACCGTTGGCAAGTACTTTAAAACTGATCTTGCCGTCGCCCTGGACGCGTCAAAAAAACAGCCGAACGTGGTAGACCAGCGCGACAAGACAGGTTTCTTGATCGAGCGGTCTCAGTCCCTGACCGAGTTGGGCTATCTGCGTGGCCCATCCAACGAGGCCGCGTTTGATTGGAGCCTTTTGCAGGAGGTGGTCGCGGAGAACAGCGATCTTCACAATTCTCTCCAGCGCAAATCTGCCTAGTGGGCCTTGGAGCGCCGGGCGTTCCAATGGAATCGCCTCGGCGCTCTATCTCTTTGATTTTGCGCATCGGCTTTTCCGAGAACCGCACGCATGGTCGGGTCAGGCCCGACCACAAGCTTCTCGGGCCGATGCTCTGGAGGCGATCATATTCCATGGCTGAACGGCGCACCGAAACCCGACTTGTGAATGTCGGATGGTACCTCGCATCTCTGTCACTGCTTGTCCTTGCGTGGGAAGCTGCGTGGTACTTCGGTCTGATTACGTCCGCCGTGCTGCCGCCGCCTCATGTGTTCCTGGGCGAGTTCCCTCAGCAAGTCGCAAACTTCCAGACGGCGGAGATGGTCGGCGTGCAGGCCTCAAGCGCTTACCTGGCTTTGGCGCTGACCGTTCTTGCGACCATCTCCCGCGTTCTGGCCGGGCTGGCGCTGGGTTTCGTGCTCGGCGTTCTGGTCGGTGGCGCAATTCACTACTGGTCTGCTCTAGGCAAGTTGCTGCAGCCGATGATCACTCTGCTGGCGCCCATATCCCCGATAGCCTGGTTGCCAATTGCCGTCGGAACGTTCGGGATCGGCAACGGGCCGGCAATATTCCTCGTGTTCGTTACCGTCTTTTTCATCATCGTCGTTTCGACCGTGGCGGATCTTGATGGCGTCAAGCCGCAATATGTTCAGGTTGCGAGGGTGATGGGGGCGAGCAAGTTCCAGCTTTATCGGCGCGTGTTATTTCCTGCCATACTTCCCGGGCTGTTCCTGACCATCCGTCTGAACATGTTTGCGGCCTGGATGATGGTCCTGGTTGCCGAAGCCGCAGGTGTCGGTTCCGGTATTGGCATGGTGACAAACCTCGCACGCAATACCGCGAATTCTTCTCTGGTCTTCATTTGCATAATGATAATCGGGGTCGTGGCACTGATTTTCGATCTGATACTGAAGGAGATACAGACGAAGACTCTCTATTGGATGCCGAGCGACCGCGCTGAATTGGTCGGCAACTAATGCGCGTCGGGGGACTCGTGGCAAAGCAGGTCGTTGACTAGATGGGGAAGCTTGAGTTGGCAGGTAAGCGCCGGTTAACGGCACAAAAAGAATCCGCAGGTATCTTGGTATCCGCCGGATGGTGGGGCTTGTCGATCGGTTTGTTCGCGGCAATCTGGGAGTTGGCGTGGGCGACCGGATTGGCCAACCCCCTCGTGCTGCCTCCGCCCCATGTCTTCCTGAGCGGTATCTCGTATCAGGCGAAATTCTTCGACCCCAGTATGAGAATGGGCAACCCCACAGGCCTGCAGGTTGCAAGCTCGTTCGTGCTGACGGTAACTTATACTCTGCTCCGTGTCATTGCAGGGCTTGCTGTCGCCTTCGCAATGAGCATGTTGGTGGGCGTGCTGATACGCTATTTTCGCATTTTCGGAAGACTCACATTCCCGATCATCAACACGCTGGCTCCGATATCGCCGATCGCGTGGTTGCCGATAGCAATATTCGCTTTCGGCGTCGGCAATGTCGCCGCCGTCTTCCTGGTCGTCATTACCCTGTTCTTCATCATGACGATTGCGACCGTCAACCAGATAGACAGGGTCGGCCAAACGCCGATCAACGTAGCGAGAACGATGGGAGCGAGCAGATTTCAGATATTCACGAACGTGATTGTGCCGAGCATATTGCCGTCACTTTTCACAGTCCTTCGCCTCAATGTATTTGCAGCCTGGATGATTGTTCTCATTGCCGAGCTCATTGGTATTGGCAACGGCCTCGGTCAGGTCATCATGATTTCCAGAAATACGTTCAACGCAGAACTAACCATTCTGGCCATGGCTGTCGTTGGTGTTGTCGGATACGCCCTTGATGCGGTGCTGCGTGTCGTCCAGCGCAAATGTCTCTACTGGAACTCAACTAACGTATAAGGGCGTCAGAAGAATGCAAAACAAGGATAGGGTAGCCCGGGTTCGTTGCAGGGACGTCCAGAAGGTCTGGGGCATGGACAGCGACAAACCACTGGTCACTCTCGAGGATATCAATCTTGAGGTGTTTCCTGGCGAGTTCCTTGTGTTTCTCGGCCCCAGCGGCTGTGGGAAGAGCACGTTGCTGTACCTGATCGCGGGTCTTCAGGAAATATCCGGGGGAAGCATCGAATATGAGGGCGCCCCCGTAACCGGGCCGTCAAGTGATCGGAGCCTGATCTTTCAGGAGACGTCGCTTTATCCGTGGCTTTCTATCATCGACAACGTGGCCTTCGGGCTTGCTCTGCGCGGGATGCCATTGGGCGAGCGACACAACCTGGCGACTGAATATCTCAAGAAGGTTGGCCTGGGTCAGTTCTTGCACAAACGACCGGACGAATTGTCCGGCGGTATGAGGCAGAGAGCCGCGGTCGCGCGTGCCCTTACGATGCAGCCAAAGCTTCTCATGATGGATGAGCCATTTGCGGCCCTTGATATCCAAACCCGCAGCAAACTGCAGGACTTCCTGATCCAGATCTGGCGAGAAAGCGGTGCGTCGATTCTGTTTGTGACGCATCACATCGATGAGGCCGTCGCGCTTGCAGACAGGGTGGTTGTTTTTACGGCCCGTCCGGGACGGATAAAGAGCATCGTTCCGATCGATCTTCCGAGGCCGCGCGATCCTCACGATCCCGAGTTTCACCGATTGCGCGATCTGCTCTCAGACCAGTTGAGAGATGAAGTGGACAACGCGTTCCTGCAGCAGCAGACCGCGTAGTCACCTCGCCCGAATCCAAGTCATTAAAGGAAAAAGAGCATGTCCGATCTACTGAAAGTAGATATGCATATTCATGTCTATCCCAACGTCGAAACGGGCGTTCGGGAAAAGGCCTATGAGGTCTGGGAGTATGGCCGCTTGGACGGTGTGCGATACAGCGAATGCACCGGCACCCACGCCGAGATCTCCGACAGCATGTGCCGTGCGGGCTTCAGCAAGGCCGTGTTGCTTATTTACTTCAAGGGAGAAAGCAGGCTCCGGGAACTGGAGGAAAACCAGCGTCGCGAGGGTCGGGAGATCGACGAACCGGAAATCGCGCGGTTGAAAGGCGTGGTCGAACAGGAACTTGTTGAGCTCAATCGTTGGGGTTGTTCAATCGCGAAAAGTGATGAGAGGATCAGCACCTTCATCACAATAGACGTCGGTATCCAGTCCCCGGAAGGTGCGGCGGAAATGGTGGTTGAACTCGCCCGAAGGGAAGGCGCAAAAGGCCTCAAGCTCCACAGCGCCCTGCAGGGCTTTTCAATGTCCGACCGACGTCTGTGGCCCGTATATACGGTTTGCCAGGAGATGGGGCTCCCGGTACTTGGCCATGCGGGGCCGGACAAGGGCGGCAAGGGGCTGTCCGATCCAAATGCATTCGCCGAAATGCTCGGCGCTTTTCCAAAGCTGAAGGTGGTTGTTGCTCACATGGGGGGAGCCGCGTGGCGCCAGACACTGGACATAGCACGCAAGTATGAGAACGCGGTTTTTGATTGTTCGGAAATCATTCACTGGACCGGGGCTCCGAACGCGCCGTCGGATTACGAACTGGCCAGGCTGATCAAGGACGTGGGACCGGAACGTGTGATGTTGGGATCTGACTTTCCCTGGTACGATCTGGACACCACTATTGAGCGTTTCTTTGCGCTGCCTGTGCTATCCGATGACGAGAAGATGGCGATTGCGGGCGCAAACGCGGTGAGAATCCTGCGCCTCTGAAGAATCGCGAGATAGTTCGATCCGGGCGGATACATCACGGTCTTGGATGGTTGGTGAGGATTTCTATCCTCACCGGAGGCGGCTGGTCAGGCGGCGCGATCGCGGAGAACGCGTCGCCAGTGGGCTGGCCCAAAACGTGATGGCTTTGGAGCGAGTCGCGATCACGCTTTATCGTCTTGTTTGCGCATGATCTTCTCGGAAAACCGCTTCGCATGGTCGGGTCATGCCCGACCACAAGCTTTCCGGATCATGCTCTAATAGCGGAAGCCACGCCACCAGACGCCGAAGAAGACTTGCAAGCTGTTGTCACTCGTCGGTTCGTCGCCGACGAAGGCGTCGGTGAAGTCGATATAGGTGGCCCCCACGCCGAGCGACACCAGGGTCACGGGAGTCCAATAGAGTCCCCCACCAACGCCCAACGCCTCGCCTGCATCTTGATAGTCCTCAATGCCGACGCCGAGCTCGATGCGGGTCGTGTCAGTAAGGTCGGCGAGGATGCCTGCACTTCCCAGCCAAAAACTGTCTCCGGCATCAAGCGGGGCGAGATTGTTGGCATAGACCGCGGTCCCTTCGCCGACAACCGCCGCGCCATATACCTGGAAGCCTTTTATCGGGGTAATCGAGACACCGCCGCCAATTGACCACTCGTCGGGACCGTCGGTATCCGCCTGCCACAGGCCCCCGAGCTGGGCGGTAAATTCGTCGGTGGAATATAAGATATATCCCGGAATAGACGGTATGTCGTTGCGGGGATTATCGCCCGTGTCATAGTCCGGATCTTCCGCCGCCAGGGCGAAGGACCAGGCCCCTGATGTATAGGTCAGCCGCATCTGTTCGTTATAGGCATCGGACGGTCCGAAAGAGCGCACCGGGCCCGTGGCGGCCAGCCAGTCCCAGCTCGTCAGCAATGTCGCGGTGGTGTCTTCTTGACCGGCGAGCAACTGCCAGTCGGGCAGGAACTTCCACCAGCCATAGGCCCTCTGCATCGCGGGGCCTTCGTCAAAGTCCGTGTCGTCGCCGCCGCCCGTGGCCTGCAGGCGAAAGAAGCCGCCGACCTCGCCGACCGGCGTTTCGGTCTTGCCGGTGACGACAAGGCGGGCGCGGACAGCGACGTCCAGATTGTCACCGTCCTCGAAATCCGAATACAGCAGGGCCGTGCGGGCTTCGGCCGTTACGAAGACCTCTGATGTGGGTGCGACATCCGCGGTGGGCGCGACGGAGAACGTGTAGCCCAGCTCTGGCGGAATCACATCGGCGCGTCTTTCAGGGCGTGAATACTCAAAACCCTCAAAATAGGTCTGACCGTCGCTGATGGACAACAGGCTGTAGCCCGCCGGAACCGAAGCCTGCGGCTGCGCCTCGAGTCGCGTGATGCGCGATTGCAGCGCTTCGATCTCAGTTTTCAGGGAGCTCAACTCGTCAGCGGAAGCCACCGCGGTGGCACCCAGCAGAGCTACGCTTCCCAACAGGATGCGAGACAACCCCTTCATGCTCCCCTCCGAGCTCGAACATCGTATATCGGAGCGTGCCGGGACGCAAGCATCGGTTGAGCAAGTGAAACCGTTAATCGGAGGTAAAGCAGGTGATCCATCCGGCGCCGCAAGGGGGACGGAATTTGGTACTCGCCCAATATTCCCTTCTCCCGCTTGCGGGAGAAGGTGCCCGATAGGGCGGATGAGGGTGTTGGTTCAGCTCGCTACTCTCTTCAAGAGAACAATATGACAGAGCTTCGACACGTCCCACGCTTGTGGTTGTAAACAGGCTGAGAGAACACCCTCATCCGGCCTTCGGCCACCCGGCCCGGCCTCCGCTTGCGCTCCGGCGCTCGATGCTCAAAAAGGTCCACTGGACCTTTTTGCCGGCTTCGCCGTCGCCTCTCGCCCCGCAAGCGGGAGAAGGGGAAACTAAGTAAGGCCTTGTGTACTGCAACGAATTTCCCCGGACATCCCTGCCGCCTGCGGGAAAGGGCGGAGCTATGACACCGCCGCTCCCGTCGACGAGCGCAGCCGCCGCGCGATGATCTCTTCCCGCTCGGCGCGCATCTTCGCCATGCGCTGTTTCGCTGTGGCGACGATATCGGCGCCCGCTCTTTGCGGCGTGCCGGCATCGAAAGGCGGCTCTGGCGCATATTCGAGCTCGAGCTGGATGGTCTCGGCTTCCTTCCTGCCGTAGAGCTCCGCCACGATGGCGAGGCCGAAATCGATCCCTGAGGTGACGCCGCCCGCCGTGATGAACTTGCCGTCCTTTACGACGCGGCCCTCTGTCGCCTTGGCGCCCAAAGGCGAGAGCAGGTCAAACGCGTTCCAATGCGTTGTCGCCTTGCGGCCCTCGAGGAGGCCGGCGGCGCCGAGGACGAGCGCGCCGGTGCACACCGAGGTGACGAAGCGGGCGCCTGCCGCCTGCGTGCGGATGAAATCCAGGACCGCCGCATCCTCGAGCAGCGCATTGATGCCGCCGCCGCCCGGAATGCACAGGACGCCAAGTGGCGGACAATCGGCGAGCGTCGCTGTCGGCGTCACCGGCAGGCCGCTCGATGAGGCGACGGGCGTCAGGTCCTTCCAGACGAGATCGACGCGCGCGTCCGGCACCGATGTGAAGACCTCATAGGGGCCGACGAGATCGAGCAGCTGGACGCCGGGGAAAACGAGAATGCCGAAATGCGGCGTCATAGAACATCTCCATGCCTAACCTCGCCAGAATAACAGATCGGGCTTCGCCAGGATATCGCGACCGCTTCCTTATCGACCGAAAACGCCAGGTTTTTCAAGGGTTTTGCGACACCCTTGCGGACTCGGGGCCGATACCTTAAGCGCTCGCCATGACAGACCGTATTCTCATCATCGATTTCGGCTCGCAGGTCACCCAGCTCATCGCCAGGAGGGTGCGCGAGGCCGGTGTCTACTCGGAAATCGTTCCTTTCCAGTCGGCCGAAAAGGCGCTCGACTGGCCGGGTCTCAAGGGCATCATCCTCTCCGGCGGCCCCGCCAGCGTGACCGAGGGCGAGAGCCCCAGGGCGCCCGAGCGCGTCTTCAAGCTCGGCCTGCCGGTGCTCGGCATCTGCTATGGCGAGCAGGTCATGTGCGCGCAGCTCGGCGGCAAGGTCGAGGGCTCCGACCATCGCGAATTCGGCCGCGCCTTCCTTAAAGTCACGAGCGGCAACCCGCTTTTCGACGACGTCTGGTCGGAAGGCGAAAGCCACCAGGTGTGGATGAGCCACGGCGACCGCGTCACCGGCCTTCCGCCGGGCTTCCGCGTGGTCGGCACTTCGGACGGCGCCCCCTTCGCGGCCATTGCCGATGAGAAGCGGCAGTTCTACGCGGTGCAGTTCCACCCCGAAGTGGTGCACACGCCGGACGGCGCCAGGCTCTATCGCAATTTCGTCATCGACATCTGCGGCTGCCGCGGCAACTGGTCGATGGCCTCCTTCAAGGACGAGGCGATCCAGCGCATCAAGAAGAAGGTGGGCTTCGAGCGGGTGATCTGCGGCCTGTCGGGCGGCGTCGATTCCGCCGTGACCGCGGTTCTGATCCACGAGGCGATCGGCGACCAGCTGACCTGCATCTTTGTCGATCACGGCCTGATGCGCGCCGGCGAAGCGGACCAGGTGGTGAAGCTGTTCCGTGAGGCCTACAATATTCCGCTCGTCCATGTGGACGCCTCCAGGACGTTCCTGGGCGCGCTGGACGGCGTGACCGACCCCGAAGTGAAGCGCAAGACGATCGGCAGGCTCTTCATCGAGGTGTTCGAGGCGGAAGCCAAGAAGATCGGCGGCGCCGCCTTCCTGGCGCAAGGGACCCTTTATCCCGATGTGATCGAGAGCGTCTCCTTCACCGGCGGCCCGTCGGTGACGATCAAGTCGCATCACAATGTCGGCGGCCTGCCCGAGCGCATGAACATGAAGCTGGTCGAGCCGTTGCGCGAATTGTTCAAGGACGAGGTCCGCGTCCTCGGCCGCGAGCTCGGCCTGCCGGAGCATTTCGTTGGCCGCCATCCTTTCCCGGGCCCCGGCCTCGCCATCCGCATTCCGGGCGCCATCACCAGGGACAAGCTCGACATCCTGAGGAAAGCCGACGTCGTCTATCTGGACGAAATCCGCAAGGCCGGCCTCTATGACGCGATCTGGCAGGCTTTCGCGGTCCTGCTGCCGGTCCAGACCGTCGGCGTGATGGGCGACGGCCGGACCTATGATTTCGTCTGCGCGCTGCGCGCCGTCACCTCGACCGACGGCATGACCGCCGATTACTATCATTTCGACCACGATTTCCTCGCCCGCACCGCGACCCGCATCATCAACGAGGTCCGGGGCATCAACCGAGTGGTCTACGACATCACGTCGAAACCGCCCGGGACGATCGAGTGGGAGTGAGAGGACAAACACCCGCAACACTTTGACGGCACAAATTTCGGCAAGAGGCGTTTCAGCCTCTTTCAGCCAGCATGGACATCATGATTCGTCTCGACAACATCAGCAAGCAGCACGGCCATCAGATTCTGTTCATCGACGCCTCGATGGGCATCCAGAAGGGGGAGAAGGTGGGGCTCGTCGGGCCCAACGGCGCCGGCAAGTCGACGCTTTTCCGGATGATCACCGGCGAGGACCGGCCCGATGACGGGCTGGTGACGATCGATCCCGGCATGACGATCGGTTATTTCAGTCAGGATGTCGGCGAGATGTCGGGCCAGAGCGCGGTCAGGGCGGTGATGGATGGTGTCGGGCCGGTGAGCGCGCTGGTCGCTGAAATGTCTGAGCTCGAGGCCGCGATGGTCGGCCCCGATCAGGCGGACGACATGGAAGCGCTCGTCGAGCGTTATGGCGAGGTGCAGCACCGTTTCGAGGAGCTCGATGGTTATGCGCTCGACGCCAGGGCGCGCGAGGTGCTGGCCGGCCTGAGCTTCAGCCAGGAACGCATGGACGGCGATGTCGGCCTGCTCTCCGGCGGCTGGAAGATGCGCGTGGCGCTCGCCCGCATCCTGCTGATGCGGCCCGACGGCATGTTGCTGGACGAGCCGAGCAACCATCTCGACCTCGAAAGCCTGATCTGGCTGGAGGACTTCCTCAAGAATTACGACGGCGCGTTGTTGATGACGTCGCATGACCGCGCCTTCATGAACCGCATCATCGGCAAGGTCGTGGAGATCGACGGCGGCTCGCTCACCACCTATTCGGGCGATCTCGATTTCTACGATCAGCAGCGCCTCTTGAGCGAGAAGCAGCGCCAGGCGCAGTTCGAGCGCCAGCAGGCGATGCTCGCCAAGGAGATCAAGTTCATCGAGCGCTTCAAGGCGCGGGCCTCGCACGCGGCACAGGTCCAGAGCCGGGTGAAGAAGCTGGACAAGATCGAACGCGTGGAGCCGCCCCGGCGCCGCCAGGCCGTCCAGTTTGAATTCCGTAGCCCCCCGCGCTCGGGCGATGACGTGGCGAGCTTCAAGAATGTTCACAAGGGTTATGGCAGCCAGCCGATCTATACGGGGCTCGATTTCCAGGTGCGCCGCAGGGAACGCTGGTGCGTGCTGGGCGCCAATGGCGCGGGTAAATCCACGCTTCTGAAGCTGGCGGCGGGTGCGACCGGGCCGGACGAGGGCACGGTCAGCGTCGGCGCCAATGTCAGGATGGGCTATTTCGCGCAGCACTCCATGGATCTGCTGGACGGTGACGATACGGTCTTCGAGTCGCTGGACCAGTCGTTCCCGCATGCGGGGCAGGGGGCGCTGCGCACGCTGGCCGGCTGTTTCGGCTTCTCGGGCGATGATGTCGAGAAGCCCTGCCGGGTGCTGTCCGGCGGCGAGAAGGCGCGTCTGGTCATGGCCAAGATGCTGTTCGACCCGCCGAACTTCCTGGTTCTCGACGAACCGACGAACCATCTGGACATGGCGACGAAGGAGATGCTGGTCCAGGCGCTGGCGGAATTCGAGGGCACCATGCTGTTCGTGTCGCATGACCGCCACTTCCTGGCCGCGCTCTCGAACCGGGTGCTGGAACTGACACCCGACGGCGTTCATCAGTATGGCGGCGGCTACACCGAATATGTGGCCCGCACGGGCCAGGAGGCGCCGGGGCTGCATCCGGGCGGGTAAAGCATGATCCGGAAAAGTGCGATGCCGTTTTCCGGAGATAACATCCGCAAACAAGAAAATAAAGGGCGACGGCGACTCTTCTTAGGGCCATCACGCTTTCCTGTTACCGTCCAGACCCTCGGCGTCATGGGCGAAGGCCGCAGGGTCTGCGCGTTTAGAGCCGTACCTCGATCGCCTGCATATTCGCCGACTACTATCGTCTCCACCACGACTTCCTCGCTTGTACTGCCAGCCGTATCATCCAAAAGGTAAGGGTATCAACGGGGCGGTTTCGACATCACGTCGAAACCGCCGGGGACGATCGAGTGGGAGAATGAGGGGACAGCGCGACCTATTGGACCCAACGCTCGCGAAGGGCGCATTCATCCGTTCCTGATACACTGTTCCTGCCTCAACGCTTTGAAATCAAGCCTATAAAGTGCCTTCCGTACGTAGCCTTAGCAGCTGACGATCAGCATAGTTTAGCACCGTCAGCCGGCATTCAGATCCTATCGGACGATGCTAAGTCCGCGTGTAGTTCGCCTTGGCGGACCGATGCCGGTACCTCCCAGCCAGATCGCAGATTGTGGATGCATGACTGGTTTCAATGGTGTCATGCGGCGAACAGCGGTAAGAGTATTACAACTAAGTCGGGGGAGCAGGTTGGCGCGTGTCCGTCACATCAGGATTGAGAATTTCCGGTCCATACAGTTGCTCGACTGGCATCCGTCGGCCGGGATCAACTGCCTGATCGGCCCTGGGGACTCCGGGAAGTCCTCTATCCTTGAGGCCATCGACTTATGCCTGGGCTCGCGTCGAACCGTCTCTCTAACCGATGCCGATTTCTACCTGTTGGATGTCGAACAGTCGATCTCGATCACAATCACTCTTGGAGAGCTTGACGACAGTTTGAAGAGCATGGAAGTATATGGCCTCTACCTTCGCGGGTACAAGGCGCAAACGCGTGCTATTGAGGATGAGCCGGAAGCCGCTGCGGAGACCGTCCTGACGATCAACATGACGGTGGGAAGCGACCTTGATCCTGTTTGGACACTCGTCTCCGCTCGTGCCGAAGCTCACGGACAAAGCCGATACCTGACATGGAGCGATCGGGCGCGTCTTTCTCCAAACCGTATCGGCGCATTAGCCGATCACAACCTTGCCTGGCGACGGGGTTCGGTTCTTAATCGTCTTTCTAATGAGCGGGCGGACACCTCGGCCGCCTTGGCGAAAGCGGCTCGCGACGCGCGCGTCACATTCGGCGACGCCGCTGATATACAACTCGGCGAGACGCTTCAGATTGTTACGGACACCGCAACTGCTCTTGGAATTCCGACGGGCGGAAAGCCGAAAGCGATGTTGGATGCGCACTCGGTGTCATTCAGCGGCGGCACTATCGCACTTCATAGTGCCGACGGAGTACCGCTACGTGCTCTGGGTGTCGGCTCAACCCGCCTGCTGCTGGCTGGCCTCCAACGAAAGGCAGCCTCAGAGGCGACCGTAATTCTGATTGATGAACTGGAATATGGGCTAGAGCCTCATCGAGTCATCCGTTTGCTTGGTTCACTGGGAGCGAAAGAGACGCCCGCTCCGCTGCAGGCCTTCATCACCACCCATTCACCGATCGCGTTGAGGGAATTGCGTGGCGATCAACTGTTTGTGGTGAGGAAACAAGTTAGCGCGCATTATGTGACCGTCGTCGGATCGGTGGATGACGTCCAGGGGGACCATTCGGCTTCATCCTGAAGCATTCCTCGCTCCTTCCGTCATTGTCTGCGAAGGAGCAAGCGAGGTCGGCTTGCTCCGCGGGCTAGATCTATATTGGGACGAATTGGGGCACGGCTCGATTAACGCCCGTGGGGTTAGTCTCGTGGACGCTAAAGGTGTGTCTAAGATCTATGGGCGAGCGAGGCCATTCGTAGCGCTCGACTATCGTGTCGCGGTCTTGAGAGATGATGATGCCAAGCCTAACGCGGCCGAGGAAGATATGTTTGTTGGAGCAGGTTGTGCGGTGTTCGCATGGCAGGCCGGACGGGCACTCGAAGACGAATTGTTCAACAGCCTACCCGATGACGCGGTTCACGCCTTGTTGGAGAAAGCCGTCGAATGGTGTGGTGATGTTATGGTGGATGCGCAGTTAAGTACAGCAAGCGGTAATACGCTCGACCTTGCTGCCTGCCGGGGAATGGTAACCGCGGCGACACGCACTGCGATGGCGACGGCGTCAAAGTCAAAGCAGAACCCATGGTTCAAATCGGTAACGGCTTATGAGGAGGTCGGGCGAACTATCGTTGGGCCGAGTCTTCAACATGCGGACCCGAACCTGCGCTCGATCGTCCGACGCCTTAGGCTCTGGCTGACCAGTGTCGGTTGAAATCGATCTATTAGGTGTTGAGCGGGGGGCGATCACGGCCCCGGCGGGCTGCGGTAAGACGCATCTGATTGCCGACGCGTTGTCGCGTCACGAAGGTACCAAGCCGGTGTTGGTACTTACGCATACAAATGCTGGGGTCGCTGCTCTCCGCACAAAGCTTAATCGTGCCTCCGTGCCGGCAAGTCGATATCGTTTAGCGACCATCGACGGGTGGGCGATCCGCCTAGTGAACATATTCCCTGCAAGGTCCGGCATCAATCCGGCCGTCCTGCAATTGAGGAATCGCAACCGAGATTATCCTGCCATCCGTGACGCGGCGTTTCAACTGGTGAGTGGTGGCCACATCAACGATATTCTGGCCGCGACTTACGATCGGCTCTTTGTCGATGAGTATCAGGATTGCTCCATCCGGCAACACGCCATCGTCGCCGCTGCATCTTGGGCTTTGCGGACTGTAGTGCTTGGTGATCCGATGCAAGCGATCTTCGGTTTTGGTGACGATCCTTTGCCTGATTGGAGTGCTCAGGTTTGTCAACATTTCCAGGTCGTAGCCCAACTCCAGATACCCCAGCGGTGGGTGCGCGTCGGCGAAGAGGCGTTCGGCCGCTGGCTTTTGCGACAGCGGGAACATTTGCTGCATGGCGAAGCGCTCGACCTTGGTGCTGTGCCGCCGAACGTGAATTGGGTTAGGCTCGCCGGCGACGGCGGGGATCACGCCGTGCGCGTTGCGGTCGGCCGTGTAGCTATCGATGAAAATGAGAAGGCGCTAATTCTAGCCGATACGCGACCTGCCGCGCAGCGCGATTTCGCTCGGCAGATTCCTGGAGCGGTCACTGTGGAGAACGTCGATTTGACTGACCTCGTTGATTTCGGAGACCGATTTAATCTGCAATCGCCAGAAGTCTTGCGTCATTTGGTAGAGTTCGCCGGGAGCGTCATGACTAATGTTGGCGCTCCTGACATGTTGGCGCGTATTGACTCTTTGCGTAACGGTCGCGCTCGCCGAGAAGCGTCGGATGCTGAGACTGCCGCAATCGACTTCGTTAAAAATCCCCGTTACCCAGCAGCCCTGGCGCTCCTGGAGGCCATCGCGCGGCAACCAGGGGTGCGCGCCCATCGCCCGGCGATCTTACGTGGCGCCTACGACATGTTCAAGGCGTGTGCTGGCTCACCCGATATGATGCCCGCCGAAGCGGCGAGCATCGTGCGTGAACAGTCGAGGCTTATTGGAAGGCCGCTGGCGAAACGAACGGTTGGCAGCACGTTGTTGCTCAAGGGGTTAGAAGCAGAAATCTGTGTCATCTTGAATCCAGAACTTATGGATCGACGGCATTTGTATGTCGCGATGACGCGCGGTTCGAAAAAGTTGGTAATCTGCTCACAAGATCAAGTGCTGCGGCCGCGCTGAAGCGTAGATCTGAAGCGGCCGCTCGAAGCTATGCTTAAGCCTCCTGCTCCGCACAGTTATCAATAATCTACCAATCCCGAGATTGAAGCGCATCTACGCATCACAAGCTTGTTGTCTAATATGCAGGTGACCGACTCAAGTTGCATCACAATGACGTTATGCCTCTTGGCAAGCTAGCGAGGTGGGATACGTCCGCTGTCCCGTCGTGCAGTACGAGAAGCTGCTTCGGCTCTGATACGAACCATGCAAAAGAGCCCCACGCAAGTTGCGCAACAGTCTTTTTGAAACCAGCGGATTGGCGATCTTGATAGGCTGTGAGGAATGCGATTTGTTTCCGGTCGAAATCGGCGGCATCTGTCATCAAGTAAATGGCCTCACGCGGCGATCGGTAATGGCGCCGTCGGTTGCAACTACTTCGACGAATAGGATTAGTGGCTCCTTATCGCCAAGATCGGCAAGGATTAGATCCGGGAGGTTCTTGTCTGCTTCGATCCTGAGCCCAGTTGCGCTTGCTATGGCATCACCGCGGATGACAACTTTGTTGCCGCTCTCACTCAACCAAAGCACCACTGCTAAGAAACCTCTTTGCGAATACTTCGATAACGGCTTGTGTGATGATAGAACTCGGACCCGGCGCGAGTAGCCTAGTTTCACCATTCGGAAAGGTGACGCGGATTCCAGCCACGTTGGCAGCTGCTCCCTCTCGCATAATAGTTACCCGCGCCAATGCGCCATTGCTGAGATGCGTCTCCTGGAAAGTGGCTATCGCCGTCTCCAACGCCGCACCATCGAGTGCCGGATCGAAGAGCGTTGCGAAATCGCGCTTCAGCGCGTAGCGCGGCTCGCTTGATGTCGTTGGCAAATCTTCGCGTCGTATAACTGCTCCAATTGCCACTAAGCCGTCCCGCAACGTCTCGTCGCGAATAGGCTCACGGGTGTTGTCGGCATACCAACGTGTTCCGGCGGAGATGCCATTCCTGCGTATCACAGCAGTCGCGTAATTTTCACGGTCGATATTATCTGCTAAAGCGGCTTGCTCGTGTGTCATACGATAAACGTGCACCGGCCCGAGGAAACGACCGCAATCCTCAACAGCGCCAATGTAGATCGCGGCGAACTCGGCGCGCAGATGGTGACCCCGCCGCCCGATGCATAATCCGTCGTCCCTATCCGTTTCCACCCGGGCTGCTGGAAAGCGCGATTCCCGTTCTATTCGTTGAGAGATCTTGGACCGGACTGCGCTCGGACGAACCACGTCGTTCCTGCCGGCGCGTGAACGCTTCACGAGAGCAGGCCTTGCTTGTGCGACGGGCGCAGATCGGCATATCAGCATTTCAGCGTCGGCCGACGGACGCCACTGAGATTAAGGCATCTGCAGCGCGCTGAAGCATGAGCGTAGCTTCGCCGGAATCGAAAATCGGGGTGCTGACAAATGCGCCATTGATGAGCACGGCGAGCTGCCCGCCCAACTCTTGGGGAGCGGGAACCGCCAGGGCCTCGGCGATGACCGTCAGCCGCCGACGCAGCTCTCGCTTGTGGGCAGTGGCAACTTTGCGCGCCGGATGATCCGCTTCCGGAAATTCCGCGGCGACGTTGATCTGCGGGCAACCCCGATAACCCGGACGCCCGGCCCGGGCGCCGATCCATTCCATGTGGGCGGACAATTCACCCCTGGGATCGTTCGGATGGGCGGCCGCGACGCTCTCCCACTGAGACCAGAAGTCCGCATCCTCCCGTTGCAGGAACGCCGCGATCAGGTCGTCCTTCGTGCCGAAATGCCGGTAGAGGCTGGTCTTCGCGACACCAGCCTCCTTCACCACCAGGTCCACGCCGACGGCGCGTACCCCCTGCCTGTAGAAGAGGGTGGAGGCGGTCTCCAGGATCTTCTCCCGCACATCGATCGGATCGTGACGGACAGAAACAAGCGGGGCTTCGGGCATCTCAACATCTCCTCTGCGCATCCCATAGCTCAAAAATGCTTGACACGCTACAGACCTGTATGTAGGAAACAGACAGGTCTGTAGCAAAAGGAGGGACGGGGATGCCGCTGAATACCGAGAAAACCCTTGGAAAGAGGGTGGCCGTATATGGAGCCACCGGCCACACCGGACTTTTCGTCGTCGAGGAATTGCTGCGCCGCGGCTTCGTGCCGATCGCCATAGCGCGTAGTGAGGAGGCGCTTACATCGGCGCGGTTTTCCGACCCGAAAGTGATCCGCCGGCGCGCCACGGTGGACGATGCCGAAAGCCTGGACCGGGCGCTCGCGGGCGCGGCGGCGGTCATCAATTGCGCGGGTGCCTTCCTCGACACCGCAAGCGCGGTCGCCGCCGCCGCGATGCGCGCCGGCATCCACTATCTCGACGTCACTGCCGAGCAGCCCAACGCCCTGGCGACACTCGACGATTTCGATGCGCCCGCACGCAAGGCCGGCGTAGCTGTGATCCCCGCGATGGGTTTCTATGGCGGTTTCGCCGATCTGCTGGCGACGGTCGCCGTGGGCGAATGGGATGATGTCGATGGGATCGAGGTTTTGATTGGTCTCGACAGCTGGCATCCGCCGCGGGGAACCCGCCTCACCGGCGAGCGCAACACCGCCAGGCGCCTGGTCGTCGAGAACGGGCAACTGGTGCCGGTGAATCTCCCGCCGGCCGAGAAGGTCTGGAGCTTTGCCGAACCGGTCGGCCGGCAGGCGACGCTCGAAATCCCGTTTTCGGAAGTCATCCTGATCTCAAGTCACTTGAAGCCATCGAGCCTTCACACCCATCTCAGTGCCAACGCACTGCGCGACGTTCGCGATGCGGCGACTCCCGCTCCGGTCGTCGATGCGACGGGCCGCTCGACGCAACATTTTGTCGTCGAGGTGGTGGCGACTGCGGGCGGCAGGACTCGTCGCGTCATCGCCAAGGGGCGCGATATCTATGCCTTCTCGGCGCCGCTCATATGCGAAGTCGCCGAGCGTCTTCTCAGGCCCGATTTCGCTCATGCGGGCGCTCACGCCCCGGGTGCGATCCTCGATGCCCACGATGTGCTGAGCGCATTGCGGCCGGACCATCTGACATTCGAAGTCTTCAACGACTGAATATTCGCGAATGAAGACGAGGGGAGATAGACATGTTCGATAGCGAGAAAGCGGATCGCTTCGCCGAGCTTTCTGGTTCGCGACGAACCGGCGAGCCATCTGGACATCGCGACGAAGGAGATGCTGGTCCAGGCGCTGGCGGAATTCGAGGGCGCCACGCTGTTCGTCTCGCATGACCGCCACTTCCCGGCCGCGTGCCGCCTTCGTGTACTTCCGTTCGATTGCTTGTCAGGAAACGTCGGCAACTTCTTTATCGACCAGTCGCGCCACCTCGTCGATCGCATCGAGAAGCATCCGATCATCATGGTGGGTCCTCGAGACGATGGCGCCACCCTGGAATACTGTTTGAGCCAGCAATGAAAGTGCCTTGGCGCGATCCGCCGGCAGGCCTGACTTCAGAAGCATCTCCTCCATAAGGCCCATCCAGGTGTCGAAAGCCTCGCGGCACACATCAAGAAGAGCCGGCAGATCGTTTGTCCCATCATGTATGAGCGGCGAGATGGGACAGCTGCGCTCGTAGTTCGTGCATCTCATGAGTTCCGCGATACGTTCGGAAATGGTTCTGAGCGCCGCGCCCGGGGTTTCGGCCTCGGCGATGATCCTGGCGGTCGCCAGCGTGACGTCATCGACCGCCGCCCGGGTTGCTTCCAAGGCAAGCTGCCCCTTGCCATCAGGAAAGTGGAAATAGAGCGAACCGCGTGGGGCGCCGCTTTCGGCGAGGATGTCATTCAATCCCGTGCCGTAGTAGCCGCGCGTCTGGAGAAGCCGCGTGGCGGCGTGCAGCATCCGGTCTTTCGTCGAGTTTGCCATCAAGGCTCGATATCACAATTGACGGAATATGAAAACTGGTCTACAGAATATGTAGGTCAGTCTACATGTTAGCCGCTGATCGAGCCCTTCCTGAGTGGCGCGAGCCAGATGCATCAAAAACTCCAATGGGGAGCCGCAATGCCGAAGATGATCTATGTAAATCTGCCGGTGAGGGACCTTGCCGTCGCGACCCGCTTCTACGAGGCGGTCGGATGCAGGAAGAATGAGCAGTTCAGCGACCACCAGGCGTCGAGCATGGTCTGGTCCGACACCATCACGTTTCAGTTGCTGTCCCACGACTATTTCTCAACCTTCACGCCGAAGAAGATTGCCGACGCCCATGCGACGACCGAGGTGCTGCTTGCCTTGACGCGCGACAGTCGCGAAGAGGTCGACGCCATCGTCGCGGCGGCGGCCGCGAGCGGCGGTAAGGCCGATATCCGCGAGCCGCAGGACATGGGATGGCTATATACCCGGGCTTTCGAGGATCCCGATGGTCACGTGTTTGAAGCGATATCGGCGGACATGGACGCAATGCCTGCCGGGATGAAAGAGTAGCCTAGGGGCCCCGCAAGGCCGACAGCGGGCGATTATCGCCATGACCCATGTTAGGCTGGACGGTGTCAAACAATCGTCCGGAGCCTCCCCATGAAACCCACGATCACCGCCTTTGCAAACTCTCCCGATCGCGGCAGGGGACTGGCGCGCGACATGCGCGTCCGCTGGGCGCTTGAGGAAGTGGGTCAGCCTTACGATGTTCGTCTTGTTTCGTTCGACGCGATGAAGACGCCTGAGCATCTGGCGCTGCATCCTTTCGGACAGATTCCGACTTATGAGGAGGGCGATCTCGCGCTGTTCGAGACGGGTTCGGTCGTGTTTCATATCGCCGAGCGCCATAAAGGCCTGCTGCCGGACGATGCGGATGCCCGGGCGCGCGCCGTCACCTGGATGTTCGCCGCGCTCAGCACGATGGAACCGCCTATCCTCGATCGCGAAATCGCCGTGCTCGTGGAACGCGACAAGAGCTGGTCGGGGGAGCGTCTGCCCCTTGTCGACGGTCGCATCCGCAACCGTCTGGGGCAGCTTTCGACCCGCCTCGGCACATCGGACTGGCTCGACGGCGCGTTCAGCGCCGGTGACCTGATGATGGTGCATGTCCTGCGCCGCTTAAGCAGTTCCCGCATGCTGGAGGATTATCCGAACCTCGCGGCCTATGTCGCCAGGGGCGAAGCGCGGCCCGCCTTCAAACGCGCTTTCGCTGCTCAATTGGCGGTGTTCACCGCCGCCGCGAGCGGCAGATAGAGGCCCGTTACTGCGCGGGCGAGGCGAGGCACGGGTCGAGCACGATGGCGCGCTCGCCGGCGCGGCTGTAGCCGCCGGCAAAGAGCACGGTGTCGCCCACATCGCGCCCTTCCTTTGCTGTAGGTGACGCACATCACCTGGATATCGGACTCAGGGCACATGATCAGATAGGCAAGCGTGCCGTCCCATTCGGCCGACACCAGTCTTCCGACGATCGCGAAGCTCACCCGGTCGTCGACTTGCGGAGCCTCGGCAGCCCAGTGCTTCACGCTCGCGCAGGTGGCCGGCGTCGTCTCGGGAAGAACCTCACCAAGGACGAAGGGGCTGTCGCGCCCTTGCCATGGCTCGGTGGATATCGCGTCCGGCACGCCTGAAAGCAGCGCCGCGACAGCGGTGATAACGCGGGATATGGCCACTATCATGCTCTTTCTGTCCAGATCGTCCCGGCCGCCGCTTACGTGGAATTCGAGATCTGGCCAAATGATCATTCTTGGGCTTAGGCATGAGAAAATCTGGGCCTGGCAAGGAGACTCCCATGGCGAGACATGCAGCAAAGCTCGACTATCCGGTGTCCCGGATCCGGCGTTATCTCGAACCGGGGCCGATCGTGATGGTTTCCTCGGCGCTGGATGGCCGGCGGAACATCATGACGATGGGATGGCACACAGTGATGGAGTTTTCGCCGTCGCTTGTCGGCTGCATCATCGCCGGCGGGAATTACAGTTTCGACCTGATCCGCAAAAGCCGCGAATGCGTGATCAATCTGCCGACGACGGCGCTCACCGACGCCGTGGTCGGTGTCGGCAATACGACCGGTGCCCAGGTCGACAAGTTCCGAACATTCGGGCTCACGCCTCAGCCGGCGACGCGCGTGAAGGCGCCGCTGATCGCCGAGTGTCACGCCAACTTCGAGTGTCGTCTTGCCGATGATGCCCTGGTCGACAAATACAACTTCTTCATCTTCGAGGTCGTGAAGGCGCATGTCGCCAGGTCTCCAAAGCATCCGGAGACGCTGCACTATACGGGCGACGGCGTATTCATGGTCGCGGGCAAGATCATCAGCCGGCGAAGACAGTTCCGGCCGGAGCTGCTCGACAGCTGATGCGGTGAGTGGCGACGCTCCCACTCACGATCCTCATCTTCTGTACCTGGATCATGCTTCGAGGCTCCCCCGGCTCAAGGCCGGGGTCGCACCTCAGCATGAGGGGGGTATTCAAAGTCATCGCGTCGCCGCCGTCGTGGGGGCTTCAAGAAGGGCTGCGGAGTAGGCTACGCTGCCTGTGTAGAAGGCAGAATCTGGAAGCGCTTGTCGGGGAGAGGCCAATGTCGGGAAAATTCGTCATCGCCAAAGAGGTCGAGAACCAGGTCGAGGATTGGGGCACGTTACGCTGGCTCAGCAATCCGCCCGGCACCGGTGCCCGCCAGCTCACCGTCATCGATGTCGGCCTCGCTCCCGGAAAGGGCCATAATTTCCACAAGCACCCCGATCAGGAGGAGGTGATCCTCGTCGTCGCCGGAACTGTCGAGCAGTGGGTCGATCGCGAGAAACGCATCCTCGGCCCCGGCGACTCAGCGTTCATTCCGGCCACCGTCGTGCACGCCTCGTTCAATGTCGGCCAGAGTCACGCGAAGATCGTCGCCATCTTAGGCCCCTGCGTCGGACCGATCGGCTATGAGCTGGTCGATGTCGCCAATGATCCGCCCTGGAAGACACTGCGCGGATAACATTTGCTAGAGCGCTTCCCGCGAAAGTTGCTCGACTTTCGCGACGAGGAAGCGCTCCAGATATATGTAATCGAGCCTTTTTATCCCGTTTTGATCGAATCGATTGATTCGATCAAAACGGGAAAGGCTTTAGGACGCGCAGGCGTTTGCCTGGATCAGGTCGGGAGTCGCCCCTTGATGGCATTGGCGCGCGCTTCATAGGTGATCCGCCCGTCACTGTCCGCCGGCAGGCGCGCCCGCACCCCACTCTTGAGCGTGTCGGCGTCCGCAGCGGAGAGCGCTGAGATCGTGGGTCCGAGCGAAGGCGACTTCAAACTCGTCCTCCACCAGTCGTCGAAATCGGCAAAGGTCCGGTGCACGGTGATCTCCCGCGTCTCGATGTCCTCCAATCCGGAGCCTCTCCACAAATCGAGCATGGCATCCCTTCGCGAGGCCTCCCGTTGCGGCGGGCGCGGCGCGTTCAGGCCCATGGCGCGCATTCCGATGAGGAGCGGCTCGAGAGGAAAGCCGCCGCCGGGCATGTCCCACATATAAGTAGCGACGATGCCACCCGGCCGCACCACGCGAACCATTTCCGCTAAACCTTTGGCGGGCTCCGGGACGAAGACAAGGACGAGCGCCATGATGGCGGCGTCGAACCAGTCAGCCGGGAAGGGAAGCGACATCGCATCGCCCAGGCGAAATTCCGCCAGCCTCGCTGAGGGCCGCGTGCGGGCAAATGCGAGCTGCCCTTCGGAGGGATCAATGCCTTGAACCTCCACCGGCGCACAACGCTCGACCAGAAGTTCGGTGAAGGCGCCGTTGCCGCAGCCCACGTCGATCCATCGCAAGGCCTTAGGCGGCGCCAGCCAGTCGAGGAAGATCGAGCCGGCGAGCCGGCTCCAGATCCCCATCATCTGTTCGTAGGCGGCACCATCATCGAAACGGATCGTTTGTTCGCTCATCAGGGGAGTCCTGCGATGGCCCATCGGTTGTCTCACCGGAGTGTAGGGTCGCCTGCGCATTTTGAGAAGCCAAAGAAATCCGGCACGCGCAGCCGGCAGCCTCCTCTTAATACAAGTCTTGACTTATATAAGCAAAAGCCGGTATTCGAGTCGCAAACGGATGAGGAGGAAGTGATGGAGATCGACGCCGCCCGTGTGCTGGGGCTGGTCACGCGCTCGGTGCGCAATTTCGAGAAGGACGGGAAGCCGGCGAGCACGGTCATCCTGACGCGCGCCTATGACACGACGGTCGATGACCTGTGGGACGCGCTGACCAGCAAGGAGCGCATTCCGCGCTGGTTTCTGCCGGTCGCGGGCGACCTCCGGCTTGGCGGAAGGTACCAGCTCACCGGGAATGCAGGCGGAACCATCACCGCCTGCACGCCGCCCACTCATTTCGCCGCGACATGGGAATTCGGCGGCGGGACGAGCTGGATCGACGTCAAGGTCAGGGCGGTGAGGGGCGAGGCGCTGCTGACGCTGGAGCACACCGCGTTCATTGAGGACCACTGGAAGCAGTATGGCCCGGGTGCTGTAGGGATCGGCTGGGACCTCGCTTTCACGGGGCTGGAGCGGCACGTGGCGACCGGCGCGTCGGTCGACCATGCGACGGCCGAGGCCTGGATGGGCTCTGCCGATGGCAAGGACTATATGAGCCGTAGCGGCGAGCTCTGGCGCGCCGCGCATGTCGCGAGCGGCGCCGATGCGGCCTCGGCAAAGGAGCGGTCGGACCGGACCATCGCTTTCTATCGCGGCGAGCTCGCGCCCGACATGGCGCATCCAGGCACGGGAAGCTGATGCACGTCTTCGAGGTCCTGGCCGATCCGGTGCGCCGCCGCATTCTCGAGCTCATCGGTCAAGGCGAAATGGCGTCGGGCGAAGTGGTGGAGGCGATCGGGGCCGAGTTCGGGATCACGCAGGCGGCGGTGTCGCAACATCTGAAGGTGCTGCGTGAGAGCGGCTTCGCGCGCGTCGAGGCGCAGGCGCAGCGCCGGCTTTATTCGGTTGATGCCGCCGGGCTGCAGACCGTGGATGCGTGGATCGGTCAGTTCCGCAGCTTCTGGGAGCCGAAGCTCGACGCGCTGGCCACGGAGATCGCGCGTGGCAAGCGGCAGCGGCGGCGCGCGCCGCTTGGCCGGCGGACGGGAAAGAGGGCCTGATCATCTCGCATCCTTGATATGCCGCCTCTACTCCAAAGGAGAGGTTCAGGTCATACTCCGGCACGTGACAGTGGACAGGTCGAGGGTGCATGTCGACAGCAATCGCCATTCTGGGCGGCGTCGGGTTGTTTCTGCTCGGCATGACCGTCATGACCGACGGCCTCAAGGCGCTGGCGGGATCGGCCCTGCGCACCGTGCTCGGCAAGGCGGCGGCGACGCCGCTTTCGGGCGCCTTCTGGGGCGCCATCGTCACGCTGCTCGTGCAGTCGTCGAGCGCGGTGACGATGACGACGATCGGCCTGGTCAGCGCCGGGCTGCTGACCTTTCCGCAAGGCTTGGGCCTCGTCTTCGGCGCCAATGTCGGCACCACCGGCACCGGCTGGCTCATCGCGCTGATCGGCGTGCGCGTCTCGCTATCGTCCTATGCGCTGCCGTTGATCTTCATTGGCGCGCTGGCGAAGCTCCTGGGCGGCGGGCGGATCGCGGCGTCGGGTGGGGCGCTCGCCGGTTTCGCGCTGGTGCTCTACGGGCTGACGACTCTCCAGCAGGGCATGGGCGGCCTCGCCGAGAGCCTACACCCGTCGGATCTGCCCGCGGTGCTGGGCATGCCCGGCATAGGCTGGGCCTCGGGCCTGGTCGGCCTTTTGAGCCTGATCCTCGCCGGCCTGGCGATGACCGCGGTCATGCAGTCCTCGACCGCCGCCATCGCCGTCACCATTTCGGCTTTCTTCGCCGGGGCGGTCGGCCTGGAGCAGGGCGCGGCGCTGATCATCGGCCAGAATATCGGGACGGCGACGAGCTCCGCGCTGGCGGCCATCGGCGCGAGTAGCACGGCCAAGCGCCTCGCTCTCGCTTATGTGCTGTTCAAGCTCATCGCGGCGCTCATCGCCATCGTCGCCTTTCCGTTCACCGCCCGGCTGATGCAGGCCTTCACCGCATCGGTCGACGGGATGACGCTGCTCGCCGCCTACCACACGGCCTATAACGTCGTGGGCGTCGCGGTGCTCCTTCCGGCGACGCAGTGGTTCACCCGCGTCGTGGAGCGCCTCCTGCCTTCGCGCCAGACCGCCCTTGAGCAGGCCCTCGATCCGAGCGCACTCGCGAGCCCGGTGATCGCGATTGAAGCTGCCCGGCGTGTCGTGGCGGACATCCTCACGAGAGTGGCCGCCTCGGTTTCGTCGGCACTTTCGGGCGGGGCCGATCCTGCGGCGAAGGACACGGCGGAAGCCGCCACGACGCTCGAACAGGTGCGCGATTTCCTGTCCGAATTGCACGAGCCGCCCGAGACGGAGGCCGAGCAGCATCGCCTGACGAGCACGCTGCACGCGCTTGATCACGTCTCGCGCCTGGTCGAGGCCCTGGCGAATGGCGGGCTCACCGCAAAGCCGGCGGGCGCCCCCGACGACCTACGCGCCGCCGAACTCTGCGCCAAGGCGATGCGCGCGGCACAGGCGGTCGGCGGCTCGATCACCTCCGAATCCGCCTTGAGCATCAAGGCGACACCCATCGGCTGGAGCGTTTCGCCTGAGATCGCCGCGGCGCTCGCTGAAGGAGAGGAGGCCGCCCGCGAGCTCGACGCCCTGCAGGGTGATCATCGCGCCGCGACGCTTGCTGCCGTCGCGCCGGGAAAACTGACCGCCGCCGATGCCTTCGCGCGGATCGACGCTGTACGCCGCCTCGACCGCATCGCGCATCATGCCTGGCGTTCGGCGACGCATCTCCTCGGTCGCGGCGCATGACGATTACCACCATTTCGACCACGATTTCGCTTCGGCGGGTTCCTATCCGTTGAGGGATTTTGGACCGCTGACAAACGGACTGCCCCGGACATAAAATCGTAAGACGCGATGTGCATCCCGTGAAATGCCGATCCTGGTGCTCTGCCCGATCTCGCCGGGTTCGTGGTCATCGCCGGCGAGCCAGAGCGGGCCTTCCCGGCAAAGATCCAGGCCATCGAGCCGAAGATCGATCTGCAACGCGGTGGCGAGTTTTCCTGGCCCACGCGCCAGGTCACGCAAACGCTCGATACCTCGGTTTCGCCGCATGATCGCGATACCGTCGAGTGGCTCGAGTGCTCTGATCAGGACGCCGGCTCCGATCCCGGGCGCCTCGCTTGAGACATTCAGAAGGTATGAGCTGCCATAGGCTATATAAACATAGGCGTACCCATGTTCGAGAAACAGCGAGCGATTGCGCCGGGTCATTCCCCGATAGGCGTGCCCGGCGGCGTCGCCGACGACATACGCCTCGGTCTCGACAATCCGGCCGCTGGCAACGCCATCAGGCAAAGCCCGCACCAACACCTTGCCGATGAGATAACGCGCGAGTGAGACAGTATCCGTCGGCAGGTCTGAGCGCACGAGCGGCAGGTGGCGTTTCTTACGGCGGCCAGGTTTCACGGCATCTGCTCGACCCATTGCGCGCGCGAATGTCCCGGCTTGAACGGATCACCGAAATACTGGGTCTCGCGGGCCACCTTCCCATCGACAAACTCCATGATGCTCACAGTGTAGGACGGCTGCCCGTCATAGGTCAGGACATATTCGGTGACCCAGAGGTCGCCCGCACCGATGATCCGCCGCACTGTGAAACGCTTCCGGTTCGGCTGCGCCGCGCGGGACAACTGGATATTTCGCCGCCCGCGCATGCGCTCGCCCGATTGGGGATAGTCGAGCACCGCGTCCTCTCGATAGATCTCGTGCTCCACCTCGAAGTCGCTTGCGTCGGAGGCGGCCCAGTGGCGATCCAGAGCCGCTCTGATCTCCTGGTCTTTCATATCGGATATTCTCCTTGACCATCGCCGTCGCTATGGTTGACGCCAATGTCAACTGAAAGCAAGAATTCCCCCGAGCGGCCCTCCCGCAGCGTTCGCGCCAGCGCGGAAACATTGGGCATTCACGCATGAGCTTGCACAGGGAGAGGTAAAATGCTGGTACTGGTGACAGGAGCAACCGGCAAGGTCGGCCAGGCGCTGATTGCCCGGATGTCGCGCGCAGCCGCGGCCCAGCCCGTGAAAATCCGCGCTCTCTGCCACAACCGCGTGCTGCCTGAGACGGAGACCCTTTCGGTGATGAAAGGATCGATCGCCGATCGCGCGGTCTGCCGCGCGGCACTGCGCGACGTCACCCATGTCGTCCATCTCGCCACCTGCAAGGAGACGCCCGAGGATGTGATGGATGTGACGGTCAAGGGCCTGTTCTGGCTGCTCGAGGAATTCCGCGAGAGTCCAAGCGCCAAACGCTTCGTGCTGATCGGCGGCGATGCGGCGGTCGGCCATTTCTTCTACCGCCACCCCGCGCCGGTCACCGAGGAAACGCCCCATATGGCCTATCCCGGCTGCTATGCCCTGTCGAAAGTGCTGGAAGAGGTGATGCTCCAGCAATATGGCATCCAGTACGGCATCGACTGGTGCTGCCTGAGAGCCCCATGGATCATGGAGAAGGACGATTTTCGTCACACGCTCTCCTTCGGCGATGATGTCTTCGGCGGCCCGGACTGGAAAACGATGGTGACGCCGGAAGAAGCGGAAGCGTGCCGTGCCAGGGGCGCCGTGCCGCTGCTTGAGGAAGCCGACGGGACACCGGTCAAGCGCAACTTCGTCCATGTCGACGATCTGGTCGAGGCGATCCTGCTGGCGCTGACCGCGACGGCGGCGCGCCAGCGTCTGTACAACATCTGCATGGACGAACCGGTCGACTATCAAATCGTCGCCGATCATCTGGCCCGCACGCGTGGCCTGCCGGTGAAGCCGATCCGCTCGCCCTATGTCAGCACCTGGATGGACAACAGCCGCGCCAAGGCCGAGCTCGGCTGGCGACCGGTCTACGATACGAAGAAGCTCATCGATGCCGCCTGGGACTACCGGCGTTCGCCGAGCGACCCGCGCCGCGTGTGGTATCCGGGCTGAAGGGTTTAGAGCGCCGGACGCTCTCGTAGAATCGGCCCGGCGCTCTAACTCTTTGTTTTGCGCATCGGATTATCCGAAAACCGCTTCGTACTTTTCGGTCCGATGCTCTAGAACCGGAACGACCAGAAGAGGCAGAGCAGGGTCGCCGCCAGGAAGGCCGCGAAGCCGATGACGCGCAGCAACGGGCTCCGTCCCAGCTCGTTCAGGACGAAATGGCAGGCGACCACGGCGAGAGTGAGGCCGAAGCGCCAGTCGGCGAGCGCCCACAGGACGGAGACCTGGCCGAAGGCGGCCCTGGCGATCAGCACGCCGGCAATCGTCCCGAACAGCGCGACGATGGTCCAGAAAACCGCCTCGGTCGCATTGTAGAAGACAAAGGCCGCCGCCCGCATGGGAAGGACCATGAGCAACAGCGCGGAGAAGCTATACACCGCCGCCAGCGGAATGAAGGTCGCGGCCGTCGCGATATCGTCGAGCCGGCGCAGGCCCAGGGCACCTTGCGGATATCCTTGCCGGTTCGCCAGCAGGCTGACCGCGGCGAGGGCGGCGGTCAGGAACGCGACAAGGACGACTGTCGAAAGAGCTTTGGTCATGGTCTATCCCCCATATCCTCCCGTCCTAGCCGACGAGCGTAAACCGAAGGTAACGACGCTACCCGTCATCACGGCGAAAGCCGCTATCGGATTCACACATCTGATGACCGGCCTGCGGCTTTACCCTCGCCCTGCAAGCGAAGCGCAGCGGGGAGAGGGAAGGGGCCCGACGCGCAGCGGCGGGAAGGGTGAGGGGCACGGCCACCGGCGCAGTGAGGGCATATTTGTCGCGAGAGCGTTCAGTTGTCTGAGGTCGAACTCAATCTCGCAAAGGCCCCTCACCCTCCCATTGCTATGCAATGGGCCCCTCCCTCTCCCCGCTAAAGCGGGGCGAGGGTAAGGGCGCATCCCTCACGAGATGTGTGCATATGATAGCGGCGAAAGCCGGGATCCACTGAGTAAGCGAAATCTGGGCGGTGTTGCGCATTCGGAGAGAATTTGAGGGATCGGGCTTTCCGCCGGATGACAGGTGGAGGGGAGAGCCATCGGCGTGGCGCCGCCATTGTGGCATCGCAACAAACGCTGCGGCTTCCCTGCCTGGGGGATGTTATCATCCCTGCCGGAAAAACCGGCTTGTCGCCCGCAAGCCTTTCAAAACGAAAGCGAATATTGAGGGCGACCGAGCTTCGAAGACGGCGCTTTTCGCCTTTTACGCTGTATCTACCCTGTATTTGATGAGGCCGGCTTCGCGAGAGCTCGGGATGGCGAACATGGACCAACCGCGCCGGCGCCGTCGATTCCCTCCGACACCGTCATCCCGGCGGCGCAGTGAGAGGGGATACCTCAGATCGTCATCCCGGCGAAAGCCGCTATCATATTCACAACTCTTCCGGTTTTGCATATCAAATGGATCCCGACTTTCGTCGCTATCGTACACACATCTCACAAAAGATGCGGTTCTCCACCTCCGCTCTTCGAGGGGCGAGGGGTGACCCGCATCCCTCGGAAAGATGTGTGAATCTGACAGCGACTTTCGTCGGTATGACGAAAGAATCTCGCCGCCGGGGAGCGGAATAGGCGCAAGCTAGGCGGAGCGGCACAGCCTGAGGCACCGGGCAGAAGGAGCTTTCCTGGGGGCGGCGCAACGAAGGACGAGGACTCCCCATGAAGCACTATGACGCGATCATCATCGGCACCGGGCAGGCGGGGCCTGCGCTGGCGCGGCGTCTCGCCGGGTCGGGCAAAACCGTCGCCATCATCGAGCGCAAGCTCTTCGGCGGCACCTGCGTCAACACCGGCTGCACGCCGACCAAGGCGCTGGTGGCGAGCGCCTATGCCGCGTTTTTGACGCGCCGCGCGGCCGATTTCGGTGTGATGATCGATAGCTCGCCACGCGTCGACATCAAACGGGTAAAGGCCCGCATGAGAGCCATCGTCAGCCCCTCGACCACGGGCGTCGAAAGATCGCTGCGCAATGCAGAGAACTGCACCGTCTATCACGATCACGCCCGCTTCGTGGCACCCCATGAGGTGGCGGTCGGCGACGACGTGATCAAAGCGGACAGGATATTCATCAATGTCGGCGGCAGGGCGGCGGTGCCCGACATGCCGGGGCTCGACCAGGTCGACTATCTTACCAACTCATCGCTCCTCGAGCTCGATGTGTTGCCCAAACATCTCGTCATCATCGGCGGCAGCTATATCGGTCTCGAATTCGCGCAGATCTACCGCCGCTTCGGCAGCGAGGTCACGGTGATTGAAATGTCGTCCCGCCTCGTGCCGCGCGAGGACGAGGATGTCTCAGCTTCCATCCGCGATATTCTTGAGGCCGAGGGGATCAATATTCGCCTCAATGCGCAATGCATCTCGCTGGGAAAGCGCGGCGGCGACATCACCGCCCAAGTCGACTGCACGGAAGGGGCGCCCGAAGTGGCGGGCAGCCATCTGCTGCTCGCCGTCGGGCGGCGTCCCAATATCGACGATCTGGGCCTCGACAAGGCAGGCATCGCCACGGACGAGAAAGGTTACATCACGGTCGACGACGAGCTGCGCACCAACGTGCCCGGCATCTGGGCGATGGGCGACTGCAACGGCAAGGGCGCCTTCACCCACACCGCCTGGAACGATTTCGAGATCGTCGCCGCCAATCTCCTCGACAAGGATACGCGCCGCGTCAGCGACCGCATCCCCGCCTATAATCTCTATATCGATCCGCCGCTCGGGCGGGTGGGCATGACCGAGGCGCAGGTGCGGAAATCCGGGCGGCCGGCCCTCATCGCCACGATGCCGATGGAGGATGTCGGGCGCGCCTTCGAGAAGAGTGAAACGAAAGGGTTCATGAAAGTGCTCGTGGATCAAGAGACGAAGCAGATCCTTGGCGCCGCGATCCTCGGCACCGGGGGCGATGAGGCGATCCACTGCCTCCTCGATCTGATGTATGCGAGGGCGCCTTACACGGTGATGCAGCGGGCCATGCATATTCACCCGACCGTGTCCGAATTCGTGCCCACCATGATGGGTGATTTCAGGCCGCTTGGATAAACCTGCACCTATCTCAGGAATTGCCGGAACCGTCTCAGGGCCAGGTAGAACAGGATCGATCCGATCGCCAGGAGGGCCGCGAACTGCGGCCAGACCACATCGAGGCCGGCGCCGCGGAACAGGATGGCCTGCGCCAGCATGACGAAATGCGTGTTGGGGGCTGCCAGCATGATGTCCTGGATGATCTGGGGCATGCTTTCGCGCGGGGTCGTGCCCCCTGACAGCATCTGAAGTGGCAGCAGCACCAGCATCAGCAAGAGACCGAATTGCGGCATCGAGCCCGCGACGGTGGCGAGGAAAATACCCAGGCAGGTCGTGGCAAAGAGCTGCAGCGCGGTACCCGCGAGGAACAGCGGGATCGAGCCTTCGATCGGCACGCCGAGCCAGCCTCTGATGACGAAGATCAGCGAGAAGGCGGTGGCGATAAGCACCACCAGCCCCATCGAGAGGATCTTGCTCAGCATGATCTCGACCGGGGTCACGGGCATTACGAGCAGGTGCTCGATCGTGCCATGCTCGCGTTCGCGGATGAGAGCGGCGCCCGCCAGCACGATCGACAGCATGGTGATGGACGAGATGATGTTGTTGATGGCGCCGAACCAGCCCTTGTTGAGTTCCTGGTTGAAGCGCGCCCGCAGCACGAGATCGACGGGGGCCGCCGTTTCACCGCGATAGTGATTGAGAAATTCGCCGACTTCGCTCGACACGATGGATTGCACATAGCCGCCCCCCGTGAAGGCCTGCGTCATGCGGGTCGCGTCGACATTGAGCTGGATCGTCGGCGACTTGCCGGCGAGAAGATCACGCTGGAAATTCGGCGGGATGTCGATGGCGAAGGTATCGAGGCCGGCATCCATCCGGCTGTCCATCTCATATTGCGAGATGAGCCGCGGAACGACGAAATAGGGCGGATAGAACGCCGTGATGATGCGCGAGGAGACCGGTGACTGATCCTCGTCGACGATCGCGATCGGCGCCCGGTTGAGCGTCTCCGGGATCGCCTTGGTAGCGGTATAGACGGAAAGCGTGAAGGCATAGACGACGAGAGCCAGGAGCATCGGGTCGCGCGCAAGCCCCCGGAGCTCCTTGATGCTGAGCTGAAGGATGTTGGCCAAGCGCATATTCAGCCCTCCTGCTTCTTGAGGAGGAGGGCGCTCAGGCCCAGCAGCACCGGAATGGCGATCACGAGCGGCACGAACTGGCCCGCGAGATCGCTGAAATCGAGCGCCTTGGAGAAGGTGCCGCGCGCGATCGTCACGAAATAGGTCGTCGGATAGATCTGGCCGAAGAAAGCGCCGGCGCCCTGCAGCGAGGAGACCGGGTCGATGATGCCCGAATACTGGACAGCCGGAATGAGGGTGATGAGTGCCGTGCCGAATATGGCGGCGATCTGGCTCTTCATGAAGGTCGAGATGAGGAGCCCCAGGGCCGTCGTCGCGATGACATAGAGAAGTGCCGCGGCGCTGAGCGTCAGAAAGCTGCCGGTGAACGGCACGCGGAAGATAAAGACGGCGACGGCCATCAGCATGAGATAATTGACCATCGCCAGCGCCACATAGGGCAGCTGCTTGCCGAGCAGGAATTCGAGCCTTGTAACCGGTGTGACGTAGAAATTGGTGATCGATCCGAGCTCCTTCTCGCGCACGACGCTCAACACCGCGAGCATGGCCGGGATCATGAGCAGCAACAGCGGGATGACGGCCGGCACCATCGCGACGAGACTCTGGATGTCCGGATTGTACCGGTAGCGGATGGCGAGCTGGAAATCGCCGGTGGTCGCGGCATCGCCGTGGATCTGCCGCGCCTTCTGCATCAGCCAGGTCGCATGCATGCCCTGGACATAGCCGCGTACGGTCTCCGCCCGGGTCGGCATGGCCCCGTCGATCCAGGCGCCGATCTCGACGCTGCGGCCGCGCGCCACGTCGCGTCCGAAGCCCGGCGGGATCTCGATCGCCAGAGCGAGTTCGCCGCTGCGCATGCGCCTGTCGAGTTCGGCATAGTCGAGGATCGGATCCTTCTCGGTGAAATAGCGCGAGCCCGATATCTGATTCACATAATCGCGGCTCACCGTCGTGTCGTCGCGATCGAGAACCGCGAAGGTGAGGTTGGTGACGTCCAGATTGATGCCATAGCCGATGACGAACATCAGGATGACGCTGCCGACGATGGCGAGCGTGGCGCGGATGGGATCGCGGCGCAGCTCCAGGGCCTCGCGTTGCGAATAGGCGAACATGCGGCGAAAGAACCCGCCGGTCTTCGCGGGGGCGGTAGTATGCGTCGGGGTCGCTGCGGGCTCGATCGCCGCCGCGGCGGCTCCGGCCGCCGGCGCCGTGCCGGCTTGCCCGATCGCGTCCTCCAGATAGGCGACGAAGGCATCTTCGAGGGTGGCGGCAGAACGCTTCTCGGTGATGGCCGCGGGCGTATCGCTGATGAGCACTTTGCCGGCATGCATGAGCGAGATGCGGTCGCAGAGCTCGGCCTCGTTCATGAAGTGCGTCGAGACGAAGATCGTGACATTGTCCTTGCGGGACAGGTCCGAGAGGATCTGCCAGAACCCGTCGCGTGCCACCGGATCGACGCCCGAGGTCGGCTCGTCGAGGATGAGGATATCGGGTGCATGGATCACCGCCACCGCCAGCGACAGGCGTTGCCTTATGCCGAGCGGCAAAGCGTCGGGAAGCGCATCGATGACATCGGCGAGATCGAACCGCCGGATCATCTCCTCGACGCGTCCGGGAATCGCCTGCGGATCCATCCGGAACAGACGGGCGTGCAGCTCGAGATTCTGGCGCACCGTGAGCTCGACATAAAGCGAGAAGGCCTGCGACATGTAGCCGACGCGGCGGCGCACATCGATGTCGTTGGGATCGACTTCGCGGCCGAACAGGCGCGCTATGCCCTCGCTCGCCGGCAGAAGGCCCGTCAGGATCTTCATGGTCGTCGTCTTGCCGCAGCCATTGGAGCCGAGAAAGCCGAAGATCTCGCCGCGCGTGATGCGGAAGCTGACATTGTCGACGGCCGTGAAGCTGCCGAATCTCATGGTGAGATGCTCGGCTTCGATGGCGATCTCGTCTTGCGTCCCCGGCGGGCGAGGGGGAATGACGACCTCATGATGGCCCTGGCGCTTCTCTTGGGGCAAGAGGGCGATGAAAGCGGCATCGAGCGTCGGCGCCCCCGTCTGCTTCAAAAGCTCGGCGGGTGAGCCGGGGGCGAGCGCCTTTCCCGCATCCATCGCGACCAGCCAGTCGAAGCGTTCGGCTTCCTCCATATAGGCCGTCGCGACGATGACGCTCATGCCACGGCGTTTGCCGCGGATCTCGTCGATGAGCTCCCAGAACTGACGCCTCGACAGCGGATCGACGCCGGTCGTCGGCTCGTCGAGGATCAGGAGATCGGGATCGTGGATGAGGGAACAGCAGAGGCCGAGCTTCTGCTTCATGCCGCCCGAGAGCTTTCCGGCCGGGCGGTCGGCGAAGGGGGCGAGACCCGTGCTCCGCAGAAGCTCGGCTATGCGACGCTCGCGCTCTTGCCTGTCATGTCCGAACAGGCGCCCGAAGAAGTCGACATTCTCGAAAACCGACAGCGTCGGATAGAGGTTCTTGCCGAGGCCTTGCGGCATATAGGCGATGCGGGGATAGGTGAGGCTGCGATGCGTGGCGTCGGCGATATCGCCGCCCAGCACCTCGATCTCTCCGTCCTGGACGACATGCGCGCCGGCGATCAGCGAGAGAAGACTGGACTTGCCGACGCCGTCCGGACCGATGAGCCCGACCATCACCCCGGAGGGCATATCGAAGGTCAGTCCGTCGATCGCCCGCGTCGCGCCATAGGAGAGTCCGACCCCTTTCAGGCGCACGACAGGCGAAGCGGCTGCGGGCTCGTCCCCTGCTGGCCGCTCGTTCATTGCACGAGTTGTCCCTGAAGATTAGCCGGCCATTCCACATTGGGATCGAGCCGGACATAGGCCATGCCCGGCAGGCCGGTCTTGACCTGTTGAATGTATTTACGCAGCAGGTCCGGAGATATCTGCGCCTTGACCCGGAACATCAGCTTCAGGCGTTCCTCCTCGGTCTCGACGGTCTTCGGCGTGAACTGAGCGACGTCGGCGACGAAGGACACTTTGGCCGGAACGATATATTGCGGTGCTGCGTCAAGGACGAGACGGACGTCGCTGCCTATGGCGACACGGCCGGCCTCGATTGTCGGCAGGAAGAACGTCATGTAGACCTCTTCGAGATCGACGAGATTGAGCACCCGGCCGCCCGCTGACAGCACTTCGCCGGGCTGCGCGACGCGATATTGAACGCGGCCGTTGCGCGGCGATTTCAGCGTACTGTCATTGATGTCCGCCTTGATGCTCTCGATGGCCGCCCGGGCGGCGGCGACCGAGGCTTCCGCATCGACGACCTGTGCTTGCGAAGCGCTGATCGCCGCTTCGGCGGCGGCGAGTTGAGCCTGCGCCACTGCCACCGCGGCGGTCGCCCCGTCGGCGCTTGCCCGGTCATCATCGAGCACCTGCTGGGAGACCGTTCTTGTCAGCACGAGTTGTTCGGAGCGCGCGAGCTTTTTCTTCGCGGCATCGAGGGCTGCTTCCTTCTGGGCGACGACGGCGGCCGCCGCAGTTCGTTCCGCTTCGCGCTGCTTGACGAGACTCTTCGAAGCATCGACGCCGATCAAGGCCCGCTGCAGTTCGGCTTCGGCCTGCCGCGCCTTGGCCTCGAGCTGCTCGGTGTCCATCTTGGCTAGTATCTGGTTGGCGGTGACGAAGTCGCCTTCATTGACCAGGATGTCCTGAATCCGCCCGGCGATCTTTGTCGAGATGTCGATATCGGTCGCCTCGATCCGGCCGTTGCCGCCGGCGATCCCCTCCGGCAAGCCGCCGCGACCATAAGTCTGCCAGGCGTAATAGCCGCCGATGACGGCGAGAGCGACCAAGGCGGCGATCAACCATCCTCTACGGCCTGATGTCGTCACCGTGGGACCTCTTTCCTGGAGCTGGGCGGGGAGTGAGGCAGCGGCGTGTCTGTGCTGGCTGCGCGAAGATGACACCTTCCCAGGAAAGCCGCTTCGTACCGCACAGGCGACATGGATGTCTCCATAGGGCACCTTTACTCAGCAGGTCTGACGTCGATCTTCGCGAATGATACTAACGCATCGGACCGAAAAGTGCGAAGCGGTTTTCGGATAATCCGATGCGCAAATCAAAGAGTTGGAGCGCCGGAGCGGCTCCATCAGAGCGTCCGGCGCTCCAACGCTCAACGCTCGAAATTCCTAAGCCTTTTCGACTTTGTTCGTCGTCCACGCAGCAAGAGGCTCAACGCAACGGGATCAGCAAACTATTGATCGGCGCGGCCGACAGGGTTAAGAATCGGTCTATTGTAGGGGATATGCCAATGGGGATCTCACGCCGCGTCTTCGTGACGTCCGTTCTCGCTTCGGGACTTTTCGCCAACCGTCAGGCGCTGGCGCTTGCCGGCGAACCGTTCCCGGTGTTCGAATCCGATGCCAAGGAAATCCCCTACAAATACCGGCGTCGTACCGTCGACTATGCGACAGCGGAGCCGCCGGGCACGATCGTCGTCGATACGGGGCAGAAGTTCCTTTTTCACGTGCAGGGCAACGGCCAGGCCACGCGTTACGGCGTGGGCGTGGGGAAGGCCGGCAGGACGTGGTACGGCGAGGCGGTGATCGGGCGCAAGGAAAAGTGGCCGGTCTGGGTGCCGACGCCGGAGCATCTCGCCGAATTCCCGGATATGGCAAAATTCACCAGCGGCATGCCGGGCGGCAAGGACAATCCGATGGGTGCGCGGGCACTCTATCTCTATCAGGGCGATGTCGACACGGTGATCCGTATTCATGGCGCGGTCAAACCTTCGCTGATCGGCAAAAAGACCACCGCAGGCTGCATCAGCCTGATCAATATCGACGTGATCCACCTCTATGACCGCGTCGAGCTCGGAACCCGCGTCGTGATCCTGCCGCCCGCCGCCTGATCCGGTTCTGGCCGGGCGTGCCGCAAAACACCAACAGCGGGTACGGTCGCCACATAGATCACGATGAGTTTGGATTGAGCCAATCCAAACTCATAAACGTGATCGACCTCAATATTTTAGCGCGTGATTTTTGCGAAAAACCGGTGCCCACTTTTTCGCATCACGCGCTAGTATTTTATCGATAGTATCGGATTCAGCTGGAAATACCGCGGGGCTTGGGACACAAGGGATGTCCGTCAACCACGGCCACATCCAGGCAGTTTCCCATGACCGTCGATAATCCCGCCGCCCTCGGCGCCGCCTTTCCGCGCAATTTTCTTTGGGGCGTGGCAACAGCGGCCTATCAGGTGGAAGGCGCGCTGGACGAGGACGGGCGCGGCGAGTCCATCTGGGACCGCTTCCTGCGCGAGCCCGGGCGGGTCGTGGATGGCAGCGACGGCTCCATCGCCGCCAACCACTATCATCGCTGGCGTGAGGATATCGACCTCATGGCCGCGCTGGCGCTCGGCGCCTACCGCTTCTCCGTGTCGTGGTCGCGCATCCAGCCCGCGGGCAGGGGCCCCGCCAATGAGGCAGGTCTCGCTTTTTATGACCGGCTCGTTGACGGTCTTCTGGAGCGCGGCATCGATCCGGTCATCACGCTGCTTCATTCCGACATGCCGGCGGCGCTGCAGGACGCAGGCGGCTGGCTCGCCCGCGATACCAGTTCGCATTTCGGTGCGTTCGCCGAACTCGTTGCCAGGCGGCTCGGCGACCGGGTACGCAACTGGTTCACCGTGGCGGAGCCCTATACGGTGATGCGCCACAGCCATGTGATCGGCGATCATGCGCCCGGCCTCAAGATGCCGACCGGCGCGGCGCTGCCCGTCATCCACCATCTGCTGCTGGGCCACGGTCTGGCCACCACGGCGATCCGTGCCCAGGCGCAAGCCAGGATCGGCCTCACCAACCATTCATCGCCGACCCGGCCTGCCTCCACGGCGGCGGCGGATGTTGCGGCGAATGCCTGGTTCGATGCGCTCAGGAACTATATCGTGACCGACGCCATCCTTTTCGGTCGCTATCCGGAGGAATTGGAGTCGTTGCCGGGCGCCGACTGGTCCCAGTGCCGCGCCGGCGACTTCGATATCATCAAGACTCCGATCGACTGGCTCGGCCTCACTTATTTCCATCCCTTCGCGACCGGCGCCCCGAAAAGCACGGAAGCGGCGCTCGAACCCTTCGAGGCCGTCGCGACTGGCGGCGTGCCGCAAACAACGATGGGCTGGCCGATCGTGCCTTCAGGCCTTGGGGAAGTCCTGACCGCTCTGCGGCACCGTTACGGCGACAGGCTGCCACCTCTGGTCATCACCGAGAATGGCTGTTCGCTGCCGGACGACATCACGGAAGATGGCCGGATCGACGATCCCGTGCGCATCGGCTACCTGGCGGGTCACTTGAATGTCCTCGCCGAGGCGCTTCGCGCCGGCATCCGGATCGACGGCTATTTCATCTGGTCGTTCCTCGATCATTTCGAATGGGATCTCGGCTACACCACGCGCTGGGGCATCGTGCATGTCGATTTTCCGACCCAGCGCCGCACCTTCAAATCAAGCGCCCACTGGTATCGCCGGCTGATCGAGGACTGGCGAACGTCGCGATATGGCTCATCCTGAATGCGACAAATTACCGATCATCGCTGATCGGTCCTCCGCGATTTCAAGCTCAGTCCCGAAAAATCGGGCGACATCGAAGCGATCCAGATTCATCACCTTCGTCCACGCCGCCACGAAGTCCTTCACGAACTTCTCCTTGGCATCCGCGCACGCATAGGCTTCCGCCAGCGCCCGCAGCTGCGAGTGCGAGCCGAAGATCAGATCGGCGCGCGTGCCGGTCCACTTCGCCGCATTTGTCTTGCGGTCGCGTCCCTCATAGACGCCTTCAGCGCCGGCAAGCGGCTGCCACTGCGTGCCCATGTCGAGCAGGTTGACGAAGAAGTCGTTGCTGAGGACTTGCGGCCGCGCTGTGAAGACGCCATGCCTGGAATTCCCGCTATTGGCGCCCAGCACACGCAAGCCACCGACGAGAACGGTCAGCTCGGGCGCCGTCAGCGTCAGCAACTGCGCGCGGTCGACCAGGTTCTCTTCCGGCGACAGGCGCTGCTGACCTGACGCATAGTTGCGGAACCCGTCGGCCGTCGGCTCGAGCGGCGCGAAGGTCTCGATATCGGTCTGCTCCTGCGCGGCGTCCATGCGCCCCGGCGTGAACGGCACCTTGACCGCATGCCCGCCGTCCTTGGCGGCCTTCTCGATCGCGGCATTGCCGCCGAGCACGATCAGATCCGCCAGCGAGACTTTCTTGCCGCCCTTCTGCGCCGCGTTGAAGTCCTTTTTGATCCCTTCGAGCGTCGTGAGAACCTTGGCGAGTTCGGCGGGCTGGTTGACCGCCCAGTCCTTCTGCGGCGAAAGGCGGATACGCGCGCCATTGGCGCCGCCGCGCTTGTCGGAACCGCGGAAGGTCGAAGCCGATGCCCATGCCGTCTGGACCAGCTGCGACACGCTGAGGCCGCTGCTGAGGATCTTGGCTTTCAGCGCCGCGATGTCCGCCTCGCCGATCAGCGGATGATCGACCGGAGGAATCGGGTCCTGCCAGACCAGTTCCTCTTTCGGCACGAGCTTGCCCAGATAGCGCACGCGCGGTCCCATGTCGCGATGGGTCAGTTTGAACCAGGCGCGTGCGAAGGCATCGGCGAACTGATCCGGATTCTCATGGAAGCGCCGCGAGATCTTCTCATAGGCCGGATCGGCCTTGAGCGACAGATCCGTGGTCAGCATGGTCGGCGCATGCCGCTTCGATTTGTCGAAGGCGTCGGGGATCGAGGGCTCGGCACCCTTGGCCGTCCACTGCTTGGCGCCGGCCGGGCTCTGGGTCAGCTCCCATTCGTGCTTGAACAGATTGTCGAAGAAGAGGTTGCTCCACTTGTTCGGCGTCTGCGTCCACGTGACCTCGGGGCCGCCGGTGATCGCGTCGGCACCTTTGCCCGAGCCGTGGCGGCTGATCCAGCCCAGGCCCTGATACTCGAGATCGGCGGCTTCGGGCTCAGGCCCGACCAGCGACGCGTCGCCCGCGCCATGGGTCTTGCCGAAGCTGTGGCCGCCGGCGATCAGCGCCACGGTTTCCTCGTCATTCATCGCCATGCGCTTGAAGGTCTCGCGGATATCGCGCGCCGCGGCGATCGGGTCCGGATTGCCGTTCGGCCCTTCCGGATTCACATAGATGAGCCCCATCTGCACGGCGGCGAGGGGATTCTGCAGGTCGCGGTCGCCGCTGTAGCGCTCATCAGCCAGCCACTTGCCTTCCGGACCCCAGAAGATGGAGTCGTCAGGCGCCCAGGCTTCCGTGCGTCCGCCGCCGAAGCCAAAGGTCTTGAAGCCCATCGAGTCGAGCGCGACATTGCCGGCGAGGATCATCAGGTCCGGCCAGGAGATTTTGCGGCCGTATTTCTGCTTGATCGGCCACAACAGGCGGCGCGCCTTGTCGAGATTGGCATTGTCGGGCCAGCTGTTGAGCGGCGCGAAACGTTGCTGATCGGCGCCGGCGCCGCCGCGGCCGTCGCTGACACGGTAGCTGCCGGCGAGATGCCAGGCCATGCGGATGAACAAGCCGCCATAATGGCCGAAATCGGCCGGCCACCAATCCTGCGAGTCGGTCATCAAGGCGGTGAGGTCCTTGATCACGGCATCGAGGTCGAGGCTCTCGAACTCCTTCTTGTAGTCGAATGCCTCGCCCATCGGATTGGACAATGTGCAGTGCTGGTGGAGAACCTGAACATTCAGCTGGTTGGGCCACCAGTCGCGGTTCGTGCGTGCGGAGTTCCGTCCGGAAACCGGGCACCTGCTTTCATCTGCCATATCGCCTCCTTGGCTGCCGAAGTGTCCGCTTTTCACAAGCAGCGCACCGAGGTAGCTCGAATTGATATTTGTCGGTGCCGGCTTGCCGCCTCGATCCAGGTCAACAGGCGGCGCGGCGCCGATCCGGGCCGGATTCTAGCCGGATACAATTCCGCAAGCCAGTGAATGATCAATGGGGCTGAATAGGCAGGACGAATTGCCGCTTCGGCGCACCGTCGACTATGCGACGAATAAGCCGCCCGGGAACCGTTAGATTACGTCTATCGCTCCTGGCGCATGAGAAACTCGAGTGTCTTTGCATTGAAATCAGCGACATTCTGGTAGATTGGTGCGTGTGAGCAGTCTTCAAAGACCACAAGCTCGCTGCCTGTGATGCCCCTCCTCATCGCCTCGGCAAAGCGCGTGGAAGTGACCATGTCATGGCGGCCGAACGTGATTTGCGTCGGGGCCTTAATCTGGCTTAGCTCGGATCCAGCGTCATGAGATATGACGGCGTTCGACTGGTTGAGGAAAGCTTCAAGCGGTTGCTTTGGTCGACTGCGGACGAATGCGGCGAGTTGATCGATATATTCCGGCTGGGCCGCATATAGCTCCGGCGTGAAGCACCATGGGAAAATGCCCTGGATGACCATCTCGGTCACGCTGCCAAGGCCTCTTGCCATGACTTGCCAGCTTTGAACCACGGCCCGAAGAAACGGGTCACTCTTCGACCAAGCGCTGTGGAGTGACAATGATTTCACCTTCTGCGGATAGCGGGCTGCGAGCCGCATGCCGGTAGCCGCGCCTAGCGAGAGACCCATGACATGGACCTCCTCGATCTTGAGCGCGCTCAGAAAAGCCGCGGCGTCGTCAGCGAAAAGCGCGGTGGAATAGGCGCCGGTCGGCTTATCGGTTTCTCCCGCGCCGCGTGGGTCAATGGAGATGCAGGTGAAACGCTTCGAATATTCCGCCACCTGGAAGGCATAGCAGGCGTTGTCAGCCGCTAGATAAGGAATCAAGAGCAGTGGTTCGCCCGCGCCCTGCTGCTCGTAATTCATGGTGATGTCGTTGATTTTGATTTTTGGCATGGTCCTTTGTCCCTTGTTTTTCAGCGAGGCGTGTGCTTGCTAAGAAATGAGACAACATCCGCGCAATTCGACATTAAGCCCGTGACCCGATGTATGATCCGGCCGTGCGTTGCAAGAGGGTCTCGCCGATCTGGCGGATGTGCGGTCTTGCATCAATATATCCGGCCTCTGATTGAAGCCTGCTGTGCTCCGGGCCACGATGGCATGAGCGCACCTGCGATCTCATAATCCGCAAGGAACACGTGAGGAGAGTATCTGTTCTTTCTGCCGTGGCAACGCTTTATTTGAGTCCGCAAATGCGCACCAAAGTGGACTGATCACGAACTATGAGCACGCGTGCCAATTCACATTCTACTGGCGCCGATGCCGGACAGGATGGCTTCGGCCTCGGTGCTTGCCGGTGTTTTTGCCTTGGCAACGTTGCGCAGCGCGGCCCGGACGGCGCCTCGCACAAGCTTGCGGTCATCGGCGGCGAGCTGGCGCAAAAGAGTGATGGCCTCGTCCGGAAAGCGGCGACCGAGGGTCTGGGTGAAAGCCGAGGCGACGTTCCAGCGGACCTGCTCGTCCGAGCGCGCCGCCATAGTCTTGAGCCACGGCAGGATCACGTCCGGGTAAGTCCAGCCGAGAATGCCGACCACAAACGGGCCGCAGCATTTGCGCACATAGGCGGACCGGTCGCCCATCAGGATCGCCAGCCGGTCGAGGATAGGGGGCCACAGCGATGCGTCCAGTTTCCGGCCCTTGCGAATGAGGCAGCCGAGGCAGGCCGCCCGCCGGACATACTCTGAAGTGTCGGTGACCCAATCCTGTGTAAGCGCGATGATCCGCGGTGGATCGTCTTCCACGAGATCCCGCAGCCTGTAGCCCGCGTCCTCCCGCGAATGCCAGTTGTCGGAGTCTGCCAACAGCCTGAGATCATGAAGTTCGCTCGACACTTTCGGCACGCTCGGTCCTGACAGGCTAGGTTAAGCCGTCGGATACTGACTGCTTATCCACCCGTCAAGCTTTTGCCCCTCGATCATCCCACCTTGGACAAGAAAGTTGTGATCTCAAAAAAATCTTGGGTTCCCATGTCACATCGCGCCAGTGACCCTCGTCTTGTCTTCGAAAGCCCCTTCAGAACGGAGATGATGATGACGTTTAATGTAGCGACCGCACCGGATGCCCTGCCTGGGAAAATTCTGGTCATCGGCGGCGGATTTGCCGGTTTTTGGGCGGCGCTCGCGGCCCGGCGGGTCGCTGGAACCCGGGCGGAGGTGACGCTGGTGTCGCCGGAACCGGTGCTCCAGATCCGGCCGCGGCTCTACGAAGCCCGCCCCGAAACACTCGGTGTCGACCTGCTGCCACATCTGCGGAGGGTCGCCGTCGCCTTTACGCGCGGCGAGGCGACGGGGCTCGACCCCGCGGCCAGGGCGGTCACGCTCGCCGGCGGCGAGCGCCTCTTCTATGACCGTTTGATCGTCGCGACCGGCAGCCGCATGCGCCGGCCTCCGATGCCGGGCGCCGCAACGGCTTTTTCGGTCGACACCCAGGCGGAGGCGATGGCCTTCGACCGGCGTCTGCGCGAGATCGCCAATGACGTGGCGGAGCCCGCCATCGCTGTTATCGGCGCGGGCTTCACCGGCATCGAGCTGGCGCTCGAGCTGCGCGACCGACTCATCGCGCATGAAGCCGATGGCGCGGCCGAGCGGGCGCGCATCATCCTGATCGACCGCGCCGATGTGGTGGGGCCTGAGCTTGGTCCAGGACCTCGGCCGGTGATCGAGGCGGCGCTCGCGGACGCGCGCGTCGAATTGCGCCTTGGCGCCACGGTGCGCGCCTTGGCGGCGGACCGCGTGAGCTTCGCCGATGACAGTGTGCTCGCGGCCGACGCGGTTGTGCTGGCGACCGGTATGGCCGCGGCGCCCTTCGCAGGAGTGATTCCCGGAGCCCGCGATACGCTCGGCCGCGTCATCGTCGATGCGGCGCTCAGAGTGCCGGGCGCACCCGAGATCTTCGTCGCCGGCGACGCGGCCGCGGCCGATACGGGCGACGGACACCCCGCGTTGCAGTCCTGCCAGCATGCGGGGCAACTCGGCCGCGTGGCGGGTGAGAATGCGGCGCGCGATCTCATTGGCGAGGCGCCCGTGCCTTACCGGCAGCTGCGCTACGTGACCTGCCTCGACCTTGGCCGTTCCGGTGCGGTCGTCACGGAGGGCTGGGAGCGTCGGGTCGAAAAGACCGGCAGCGCCGCCAAGGCGATGAAGCGGCTGATCAATACGCAGATCATCTATCCGCCGGCCGACGGCACGGCCGAGGCGTTGCTCGCCGGATCCCGCACCGACATTATCGAGAGGGTCGGCGGGCTGGATGTCGAGGCTGCCTGACGCCAGGCGTGATCGGCACACCGACCGGAAGCGCGCGATGCTGATCTCGACAACGTCGCGCGTCGGGCGCTTGCGGTATTTGCGCGAGGAGGTGCACAATTTGCGGCGACAGTGAAGGGGAATCCGCTTAAGCATGCGAGGCTCGGACACCCTTGGATTAATTGATGAAAACCCTTCTAAAGCCTCATAAATCAGCGTCGGAATCTGCCTCTGGATCTGCCAGCCTCCGCGATATGTTCCCTTTTGTCACCTGCGCGCGGCTGCTCATCGCCTGGATTGTGGTCATTGCCTTCCAGCTCGGTGGCTCGACTTGGCTCGCGGCTCCGATCACGCCCTTCACCGGCATCGTCAGCTTTATCGTGCTGTTCGCCACGATCATGACGGCATCGTTCGGCGTGGTGCGTGAGGCGGATCATCTCGCCCACCAGCTCGGTGAACCCTACGGCACGCTGATCCTGACGCTTTCGGTGGTGTCGATCGAGGTGATCCTGATCGCCGCGGTGATGGTCGGGCCCGGTGAATTTCCTACCATCGGCCGCGATTCGATCTTCGCCGTGATGATGATTATCCTCAATCTGGTGACCGGACTCTGCCTGCTGCTGGGGGGCCTTCGATATGGCGAGCAGGAATACAATGCGCAGGGTGCCATGACCTATATGTCGATGACGATTCTGCTGACCGGTACCGCGCTCGTGCTGCCCAATGCGCTGAGCACCGGCGATGGGACCTTCCCGCCCGGCCTGGCAATCGCCTTGTCGGTGCTGACGGTGCTGCTCTACGGGGCTTTTCTCGCCATGCAGACGAGCGACTACAGTCGCCTCTATATTCAGCCGCGCGCCGGTGAGCTCTCGGTTCCGTTGGACACCGTGGAGGACATCGCGGGGCAGGGCGATGCGAAGCCGGCGACGGGGGCGGCACTTGATCGCCAGGCCGTTCTGGTCCGCTCCGTGATTCTCGTCGCGTCGATGCTGCCTATCGTGCTTCTGGCGCATGATCTGGCGATCCTGATCGACCACGGCATCAAGCTCGCCGGCGCGCCGGTGGCACTCGGCGGCGTTCTGATCGCCATCATCGTGTTCACGCCGGAATCGATCACGGCGATCCGAGCGGCGCTGCGCAACGAGATGCAGCGGGTCGTCAATCTTTGTCTGGGCGCCTTCGTCTCGACCGTGGGCCTGACCGTGCCGGCAGTGCTGATCGTCGGCCTCATCACCGGCAAGACGGTGGTGCTGGGCATCAGCGCGGCCGAGACCGTTCTGCTGCTGCTGACGATTGCGCTCAGTACACTGACCTTCCTCGGACACCGCACGTCGCCGGCGCAGGGGCTGATGCATCTGATGCTGTTCGCGGTATTCGGCGTGCTTATTTTTGGAGCGTGACCGGCTTTCAGCACACCGACCGGAAGCGCTCGATGCAGGTCTGGAGGACCTCGTGCGGCGGGCGTTTCCACCAGTTCCGCGCCGAGAATATCTCCACTTCGCACAGGCCCTGATAGCCGGCAGCTTCGACCGCTTGGCGGATGGCCTTGAGATCGGCGACGCCGTCGCCCATCATGCCGCGGTCGAGAAGAACATCGCTCGTGTCGGCGAGCCAGTCGCAGAGATGATAGCCGAGGAGGCGGTCCTTGCCGGCCCGCTTGAGCTCATCGGCGAGCGTCGTGTCCCACCAGACATGATAGACATCGACGACGATGCCGACGGCATGGTCGATCAGGTCGCAGAGATCATTGGCGTCCTTGAGCGTGACGAGGCAGGAGCGATTGCCCCCGTAGACGGGATGCAAGGGTTCGAGCGCCAGCTTGACATCGCGCGCCGCGGCGACCGGCGCCATGCGCGCCACGGCATCGGCGACGCGTTCGAGGCTCGCCTTTATGCCTTTCGTGCCCGGTTCGACGCCGCCGACCACGATGGTAAGTACCTCCGCGCCGAGCCCCGCCGCCATGTCGATCGAGGCCTCGAAGTCGTCGAGCATCGCCTGCCGCGGTTGCGGCGCCAGCGGCCCGACCAGGAAGGGCGTGCGGCAAAGTCCCGCGACCTTGAGACCGACATTCTGCGCATGCGCGCCGATCTGCGTTGCGCGATTTCCGATTTCACGGCGCCAGAAGACGACGCCGCCCAATCCCATCTCGGCGCAGGCATCGATCACCTGTTCCGGCGACCAGCCGGCGCCATGGCCCTCGACATTATGGCCTAGCGTCGCGGTGTTGAGCGCCAGCGCCGAATGGTCATGGCTGAAATCACGCATCGCCATCTCCGTCACCCCGACGAAAGTTGCGCAACCTGAAGGTCACACTCCATAAAGCGCCAGCAGCGTTTTCATCCGCCGCATCGCGAGATCGGGATCGCGCAGCAGGCCGCAACCATCGGCAAGGCGAAACACTTCCGTGAAATAGGGCAGAGGCCGCATCGCCTGCGCGCCATTGAGCATGATGAAATGATCCTGGAAGCCATTGAGCCAGGCCAGGAAGACGACACCCGTCTTGTAGTGCTGCGTCGGCGCCCGGAAGATGAGGCGCGCCAGCGGCACGGTCGGGTCGAGGACGGCGTGAAAACCTTGCTTGTCGCCGGCCGCGAGCCTGGACATGGCGACGGCGGCGGCGGGTGCCAGCGGATCGAAGATGCCGAGGAGGGCATGCGAATAGTCCTGATCGTCGCCGGCGATCAGCTCCGGATAGTTGAAATCATCGCCCGTATACATCTTGACGCCTTCGGGCAGGCGCCGGCGCATCGCGATTTCCTTGTCCTTGTCGAGGAGCGAGATCTTGATGCCGTCGACCTTCGCCCTGTTTTCCTCGATCGCCGCGAGGCAGGTTTCCAGCGTCTTGTCGAAGAGGTCGGCCCCCCAATAGCCGGCGAGCGCGGGATCGAACATCTCGCCCAGCCAGTGCAGGATGACGGGGTGGTCGGCGCGCGCCAGGGCGTCGCGATAGATGGCGATATAGTCGTCCGGCGCGCGTGCGATCTTGGCGAGTGCCCGCGACGCCATCAGGATGAGGCGGCCGCCCACTTTCTGGATCGCGTCGATCTGCTGAGAATAGGCGTCGCTAATATCGTCGAGAGAACGGGCGTCACGCGCATCGAGATGATCGGTTCCCGCACCGTTGAAGACGAGCGCGTCGGGAAGTTCCTGCTTGGTGCGGCGGATCAGCTCGAGCGCGCCTTGCCAGTCGAGCCCCATGCCGCGCTGCGCCGTGTCCATCGCTTCGGCGATGCCGAGGCCGAGCGAGACGAGATGACGGCGGAAGGCGAGCGTCTTTTCCCAGTCGATCGCCGCGCGGCCCGTGGGGTCGGACGCGGTGAAGGGATCGGCGACGACATGGGCCGCCGAGAAGACGACGCGGTTGAAGTTGCGGTCGAACCTCGCGGTATCGACCGGCGCACCGGTGAGCGCGTAGGGAACGAGCTTTCCGCTCTCAGTAGGCAGGTCGATCTTCATGTCATGACTCCGAGCACAATATCCTTCCCCCTTGCGGGGAAGGTGATGTTCCCGGCTTCGGCCGGGGACACCGGATGGGGGTCGGGTGGTCTGTCAAATGTGCAAGAGATATTGAGACACCGCCCGACCCCCACCCCGGTCCTTCGGACCGACCCTCCCCGCAAGGGGGAGGGTAGAGCTGTGTGAGAGCGCAAAGCCATCTAAAACCTCTGCACCAGCATGCCGGCATCGGCCGAGATCACTTGGCCGGTCGTATAGGGAAGATCGCCCCGCGCCAGCGTCGCGGCGATGCGGCCGATATCGGCGGGCGCGCCCATGCGCGGCAGCAAGGTCAGGCCTTCATCCGCGATGCGGCGCTGATAGCTCTCCTTGGCGACACTCGTCATGGCGGTTTCGATGACACCGGGCTGGATGTCATAGACGGCGATGCCCTCAGGCCCGAGCCGCACCGCGAAGACCTTCGAGATCATCGCCGCCGCCGCCTTGGACGCGCAATATTCGCCACGCTGCACCGCCACGGCGATCGCATTGGAGGACGACACATTGATCAGGCTGTAGAAGCGTTCATCATCGCGCGCCCGCTTCACGAGCCGCCTGGCGAAAGCCTGACTCAGGAAGAACATCGCCTTGGCGTTGATCCTGATGCAGCGGTCATAGCTTTCCTCCGACACATCGAGAAGATCGCCGCGCGACAGGACCGACACGCCGGCATTGTTGACCAAAGTGGAGAGGGGACCGATGACCGCCTCGGCCTCGTCGAGCAGTCGCTCATGTCGCTTGATGTCGCCGATATCGGCGACGATCGTCACCACCTTGCCGCCATGCCGCGCCACCCTCTCGGCGGCGGCCGCCAGTTCCGCATCCACCGCCGGACCGTTGAGCGCGATGTCGAAGCCGCTTTCGGCCAAAGCCTCGGCGATGGCGAGCCCGATGCCGCGGCTCGAGCCGGTGACGAAGGCGGCGTGGCGTGGCGTCGTCATGCCGCCGCTCCGTTCTTCAGGAGCTCGCGCGCGATGATCGCCCGCTGGATCTGGTTGGTGCCCTCATAGATCTGGGTGATCTTGGCATCGCGATAGAGCCTCTCCACTTCGAAGCCGCGAATATAACCGCTGCCGCCGAAGATCTGCACCGCATCCGCCGAGCGCGCCACCGCCATGTCGGAGGCGAACCATTTGGCCATCGAGCAATAGCGCGTGGCATCCTCGCCGGCGTCGATCTTGGCCGCGGCACTGTGGACGAGAAGACGCGCCGCCTCGACGTCGCGCGCGATGTCGGCGAGCATCCACTGCACGCCCTGGAAATCGGCGATCGGCTTGCCGAACTGCCTGCGCTGCTTGGCGTAATCCAGCGCCGCCTCGAGTCCTGCCTGGCCGATGCCGACGGCAAGCGCGGCGATGCCGACGCGGCCTTTGTCGAGCACGCTCATCATCATGTGGAAGCCGCGTCCTTCCTCGCCGAGCAGCGCCTCGGGCGGCAGCCGCACATCGGCGAAGCTGAGCGCGCCGACCTGGCTGGCGCGCTGGCCCATCTTGTGCTCCTTGGGCCCGCGTGTGACACCCGCGCCCTTGAGATCTACGATGAAGATGCTCATGCCGCGATGGCCCGCCGCCTTGTCGGTGCGCGCGAGCACGAAGCCGACATCGGCGACGGGCGCATTGTGAATCCAGATCTTGCCGCCATTGAGCACCCAGCCCTCACCGTTGCGCACCGCTTCGGTGCGCAGCCCCGACACATCCGTGCCGGCCTCGGGTTCGGTGATGCAATAGGCGGCCTTGATCTCGGCGGAGAGCAGGCCCTGGAGCCAGTGCTGCTGCTGCGCCGGCGTGCCGTGGCGGACGAGCAGGGTGGAGACGAGCTCGACCAGGCCGCATTGATCGGCGACGGAGGCATAGCCGCGCGACAGTTCCTCCATGACCAGCGCATAGGTAAGCGTGTCGAAGCCGGGCCCGCCCATTTCTTCCGGCACCCCAATGCCGAACAGGCCCAGTTCTCCCATTTGTCTGTAGAGATCGGCCGGAAACCGCTCCTCGCGGTCGAGCGCCTCGGCCATCGGCCGGATGACCTCGTCAGCGAACTGCCGCGCCATGTCCCGGACCTGGATCTGGGTTTCGCTCAGCCGCATGGTCCGCCTTTCGTGATAACCATCTAGTTACTTAATACGGTGCTGACTGCCCCTTGTCAACGAGGTGTCTTGCAATCCGCGCTTCCCTATATTAGTAACTATATGGTTACATAAAAATCATGGGAGGATCGGGGTGCAGGTTTCCGCGAAAAGACGCTTCGGCCGCGCCGGTTTCGACGTCACGGCTTTTTCCTTCGGCACGGCGCCGATCGGCAATCTCTTCCGGCCGATCGACGATCAGACCTCGGATGCGATGATCCGGCAGTCCTGGGACGCTGGCGTGCGCTATTTCGATACCGCGCCCTATTACGGTCACGGCCTCGCCGAGCTGCGTCTCGGCCATTCGCTGCGCTGGAGGAACAGGGACGACTATGTCCTCTCCACCAAGGTCGGCCGCGTGCTCAAGCCGGCGCGCCGCTCCGCGATCGATTTCACGCCCTGGACCGCTGCCGCGGCGAACCGGCTCGAATTCGACTATTCGTATGACGGCACGATGCGCGCCTTCGAGGATTCGCTGCAGCGCCTGGCGCTCGAGCATGTCGAGATCCTGTTCATCCACGACATCGACAGTTTCACCCGCGGGTCGGAGCAGCCGGAAGTGTTCAAGCAGGCCATGGACGGCTGCTGGCGCGCGCTCGAGTCACTGCGCCGCCAGGGCGCGGTCAAGGCGATCGGCGTTGGCGTTAACGAATGGGAAGTCTGTCACGCCGCCTTGCAGATGCGCGACTTCGACTGCTTCCTCCTCGCCGGGCGCTACACGCTGCTCGAGCAGGAGGCGCTCGATGAATTCTTGCCGCTCTGCGAGAAGCGCGGCGCCGCGGTGGTGGTGGGCGGCGGCTTCAATTCCGGCATCCTCGCCACCGGCGCCAGGCCCGGCGCCAAATACAATTATTCGCCGGCACCCGAGCATGTGATGAAGAAGGTCGCCGCCATCGAGGAAGTGTGCAAGGCGTTCAACGTGCCTTTGCCGGTGGCGGCGCTGCAGTTCGTCGTCGCTCATCCGGCGGTGGCGTCTTTCTGCGCCGGCACGCGTAACGTCGAGCAGCTTCGCCAGAACATCGCCTGGTTCAGTGAAACCATTCCGGCCGATTTCTGGGCAACGCTCAAGAAGAAAGACCTCCTGCGCGAGGACGCGCCGGTTCCCGCATGACCGGTCGTCTCCTGCCTCCTGGCAGATATTTCTACGAGGATATCGACACGGGCGATGTGATCGAGACAGCCGCCCTCACCGTCACGACCGATCACATCGACCGCTTCGCCGATCTCACCGGCGACCGCTTCGAGATTCATATGAGCGAGGAGGGCGCGGCGAGGCACGGCTTTCCCAAGCGTGTCGCCCATGGACTGCTGATCCTGTCCCTGGTCGACGGCTTGAAGAACCAAACGGAAGCGCAATTCGCGGCGGTGGCGTCATTGGGCTGGGAGTGGAAATTTGCCGCACCGGTGCTGCCCGGCGATGCGATCAAAGCGCGGATGACCGTCACGGCTAAGCGCGAGACGAAGCGGGCTGACCGCGGCATCCTCACCATTGCCTTCGATGTAGTGAACCAGGACGCAAAGACGGTGCAATCCGGCATCAACACGCTGATGGTGCTGCGATCGCATTCCTGATATCCCTTGGTCTACCGGCAGTGCAGCTCAGGTGGTAGACACATGCGGAATGGCGCCATCCACCTTGACGGAACACATTCGGGCCGGTTCGATGAGGTACTCGCGCACTTTCGGGCTGGCCGGCAGGACCATATAGCCTGTAGTCAAATCACCCAATAGCAAGGACGCTTCGCGAGGACGCAGCCTCCAATGCATTGCGATCAGGGCACAAAGGACGGAGTCCATCATGTCCTGATCGGCCTTCCGCGGATCAGCAATTCTTCCGGCATCGCGACACCATGCCGCCAAGCTGTTGCATCCGAATGCAGATGCTTCCTGAGCCGCGATCTCTGCTACGCGAACCCAATCAATCAGACGAAATGTCTTCTTTCGAGCGGGGTTATACCTTGGACCACCTTTTCGCCCGAAGAAGCAATCGCCTAGTGACGCCAGAGCCAGTGCCGGAAAAACCTCGATCAGATATAGACCTGTCGACGCTGTTCGCGACTCTTCCGGATCTTGAATTGCACCAATCATGTCTAGGAAGCGCCAGATTGGTGAGGCGTCACAAAACATGCCGAGCCTTCCCCGGTTAGCTGGCTGCACTCCGCCGCCAAGCCAACTAACCAGGGAAGCGGCTGCGCGCTCAACTGGCCGCATGCTGGTCAAATTTGGAACGACGGTTGGTTGGTCAAGGGCAATCAGCGTATTGCCGCCCTCGAAGCGAGCTTTCCGGATAAAGGCGACCGCTTGATCGAATGAGACCAACTGCGGAGCATGGAATCGAACCGGAGTGCCATCGTTAAAGGCAATGGCGCAGATCGCGCCGGGAGCCTTTGGGTTATCTGCCCAGGCAGAATCAAATCCAATGTAGACGTCCATATCTGCTACCAGCATCTCAAAGAAAATATGCGCAAAACCAGCCACCGCCAGTCCATGTTCTGCCAAGCGCAGCGTCTTTAACGGCGTGTCTGGTTACCTTTGTTGGACCAACCATCAGCGGTACGGAGCCCGCCAACCTGCGGCTCTGGCCTCAGCCTCGCTACAGAACCATCTTTCACCCTTGGACGGCTCTATCACTGTCTTTGCATAATGCCTCGACCATGGGGCGTGATAGATCTTTTCACCTTTGGCATTGATGTTGCCCTTGATGGGGCACCCTTCTGAACTAATCTGCGCCGCGGTTGACCAGCGCCTGGCTCGGTACTCCCAAGGTGGCTGCGTCCTTGACTGCCAGATGCCAATTCTCATCGCTCGCGGCTTTTTCTCAAGAGCACTGTAATCGGGCGAATATCTCACGAATGCCCAGGCCAAGCCGGAAGCGACGAGCTTGGCGCCGACGTCGGGAACATCATCTGTCGAGCAGCGGGCGATCAGCCTTCCATATCTGTCGCGCTCATTGCCAACGCAATTGACTGTTTTGCCGTCGGTCATGGCCGCCAAGGCGCCGATGGCGGCCTTTGAACAATCCCAGACTCCTTTCGGAAGCTGGCATCTCTGCGCTGTCTCGGGCGCGTCGATCCCATAGACGCGAACTTCCTCTGATCCAACCCAAATCGTATCGCCATCAACGATGACTGCAGAGCCGGTGACAGTTTCGGATTGAGCGCTTTGAATGGTTATTACGCTGATGGCCGCAACAACAAGCGCTGCGGAGAGTTTCCGTATGAACGGGAAGGTGCGAGAATGAAAGTCGCCAATTTTGGGGTATGCAACTGAGCTTTGCATACGCGGCAAATCGGTAATATCGATCACGACGAAGTCGTCCCTTTGCGCTGATGATTGAACGGAGGGACGGGCATCTCGAAGGAATGTTTCCTGATCTGCTTCCGTCAGCCTGCAACGCGCGGAGACTAAGCATTCCCGCGCTGCGATTGCTTGTGGCGACCCGCCAAATTCTTGCGATTTGACGTCAGTCGCCTTCGGAACCAGAGAGTCTTAGGCAATTTTCGGCGCTTGTTTGTCATGAAAGGCAGGTCGGCCGAGCCACCAGTGGTTCACTAGCGGCGGTATCGACGACGTCAGCGTCTGGTATGACCGATTCCAACGATGCGCGCGGATATGACAGTGACAGTCCCGGCATGCGTCATACCGGCGTGCATCACGTCAAAACATGGCTATAATCACGGCCTTGGGCCGAGTCCTAATTGCAAGGAGGAGGGCAAGTAAGTGAGGCGGGCAACCCTCACGATCCCGAAAAATCCGGCTTCCGCTTGTTGCGGAACGCCTCGACGCCCTTCGCGAGATCGGGCGATCCGGCCGCCAGTTGCCCGGCGATCGCTTCGATTACGCGCTCGCGCTCCTCGCCTTCCGCCGCATTGATCAGCATCTTCGTGAGCTCGCTCGCCTGCGGGCTGCGATTGGCTATCTGGGCGGCGAGCGTGCGCGCCATGGCCAGGCCTTCGCCCGTCGCGCAGACACGATCCACCACCCGCAGAGCCAGGGCAGCTTCCGCGTCGAACATCTCACCCATCAGCGCCATGCGCCGCACCGCCTGCGGCCCGAAACGGCGCACCGCGCGCTGCGTGCCGGACCAGCCGGGAATGATGCCGAGCCCGCTTTCGGGCTGACCGAGACGGGCATGACGCTCGCAGATGCGATAATCGGCGCAGGCCGCGAGCTCGAGCCCGCCGCCGAGACAATCGCCATTGAGCACCGCGATCAGCGGCTGGCGCAACCGCGCCAGCTGATCGAAGACCTGATGCCCTTCGCGTATCCAGAAGCGGCCGAACTCTTCCGGCGTGTCGGCCGACCAGGCGCTGATATCGCCGCCGGCGCAGAAGCACTTGCTCCCCTGGCCGGTGAGGATCGCGACGCGCGCGGCGGAATGTTCGATCTCGCGACAGGCGCCGGCGAGGCCGGCCATCATCTTGCGGTCTAGTGCATTGAGCTTGGCCGGACGGTCGAGCGTGATGAGCGCGATGGCGTCTTCGATCTCGAGACGTATCCCTTCCATCACGCGGCTTCCGCCGGCTTGAGGCCGAAGCGGTCCTCATGGAAGAGCGAGGCGGCCATCAATCTCACATCCTTGGCGACGGCGAGCGGGATCTTCGCCTGCGCCAGCACGTCGCGCTCGAGATCGACGCCGGGGGCGAGTTCGGTGATGACGAGCCCGGAAGGCGTGAGCTTCATCACGCAGCGCTCGGTGACATAGGTGATGTCCTGTCCCTGCGCGATCGCTCGGGGGCCTGAGAAAGTGACCTGCTCGACCTTGTCGACGATCTTGGCGACCTTGCCTTCCTTCTCGATGACGAGGCGGCCATTGGCGACGGAGAGCTTGGCGCCGGCATTGAAATAGCCGGAGAAGACGATCTTGCGGGCGCGCGCCGTGATGTCGACGAAGCCGCCGACGCCGGCGGTCACATGCGGGCGCACCGAGAGCTTGGATACATTGACGGAGCCCTCGCGGTCGATCTGCAGGAAGGAGAGGAGCGAGGCGTCGAAGCCCGCCGCCTGGAAATAGGTGAATTGATGCGGCGAGGCGACGAAGGCTTCGGCATTGGCCGAGCAGCCGAATTTGAAGTCGAGGAGCGGCACGCCGCCGACGGCACCTTGCTCGATGACCCAGGTAACGTCGCCATGGCGGCCTTCCTCGATGAAGATGCGCGGCACATTGGCGGAGATGCCGAAGCCGATATTGACCGCCCAGCCGGATTTGAGCTCCATGGCGACGCGCCGCGCGATGACCTTGGCGATGTCAAACTGCGCCATGTGAAAGCTGTCGAGCGGACGGATCAGCTGGCCGGAGATCGCCGGATCATAGGGCGTCGCCGTCGTCTGCAACTGCTCCGGCGCCTCGACGATTATGTCGACGAGCATGCCGGGCACGCGCACGTCATGCGCCTTGAGCGAGCCCGACGCCGCGATGCGCTTGACCTGGGCGATGACGGTGCCCCCGCAATTATGCGCCGCGAGCGCCAGCTCCATGGCGCCGAGATAGGCGCCTTCATCCTCGAAAGTGAGATTGCCGCGCTCATCCGCCGTGGTGGCACGGATAATGGCGACATCGGGCTTGATCGCCGGGAAATAGAGCCACTCCTCGCCCTCGAATGGCATCTTCCGCACGATGGGCGTTGCGCGTGCCCGCGCATTCATGGCGCAGCCCTCGAGATCCGGATCGACGAAGGTGTCGAGACCGACCTTGGTGAGGACACCCGGCCGCATACCGGCGGCCTCGCGCAATATGTCGAAGAGGATGCCCGACGGTACATTGTAGGCCGCGACCTTATCGGCGCCGATCGCCTGCCAGATGGCCGGTGGCTCGGACGAGGAGGGGCCCGAGGGATAGGAGCCGCCGATGATCGTGGCGATCATGCCCTCATGGACAGCGAGATGATCGATGCCCTTGGTCCCGAACATGTCGCCGGCGGCGATGGGATGGATCATGCGCAAGGCGCGCGGATGCGCCTCGCGGGCAAAGCGCTCGCTTAGTGCTGCCAGCACGGCGTCGGGGCAGCACAGGCCGCTCGATGAATTGACCGCGACGGTCGCACCATCGGCTATGCCGGCGATCGCCTCGGCCGCGCTCCTGATCTTCGTCATCACCCGTGCCATGCCACGATCATCCTTGCCTTCAGATAAGTAACCAGATAGTTATTTATAGCGGCATTCGGGGCCCGCTTCAAGAGGCCCCCGGGAGGGAGCGGATGAGCATCTATTTCAGGAAGTCCTTTCAGCGCGTCTTCGGCACCTTTCCCTTGAAGGGAGCCGAGCTCGAAGGCGCGGTGACGGCGGCGGCAGCGGCTGGCTACCGCGCCATCGACACGGCGCAGATGTATGGCAACGAGGCGGATCTGGGGGGCGGCACTCGCGAAGCTGTCTCTGCCGCGCGACGAGCTTTGCATCGCCACCAAGGTGCATCCCGACAATTTCCCGAAGGACCGCTTCATCCCCAGCGTGAAGAAGAGCTTAGACGATCTGGGGCTTGATTACGCCGACGTGCTGTTCCTGCACTGGCCGCCGGTCGGCGGCGACATCCGCCCGTCGCTCGAACTGCTTGCGCAGGCGCACCGTCTGGGGCTCACCAGGAATATCGCGGTCTCGAACTATACGGTGGCGATGATGCGCGAGGCGCGCCGGCTCGTTTCGGCGCCGATCGCCTCCAACCAGGTCGAGTTTCATCCTTTGCTCGACCAGTCGAAGCTCCTGGCCGGCGCCGCCGAGACCGGCATCCCGCTTTCCGCTTATTGCTCGGTGGCGCGTGGCAAGGTCTTTGCCTATCCGCTCTTCGCCGAGCTCGCCAATGATTATGGCCGCTCGCCCGGTCAGATCGTGCTGCGCTGGATCCTGCAGATGGGTGTCGCCGTCAACACCATGTCGACCAAGCCGGGCAATATCCGCGCCAATTTCGACGTCATGGATTTCACCTTGTCGAGCATCGACATGGCGCGCATCACGGCGCTCACGAAGACAAACCACCGCATCGTCACGCGTGACCTGGTGAAATGGGCGCCGGAGTGGGATTGAAGGACACGTCAGGCCTCTCAGGCATTTTCCCCTCTCCCGCTTGCGGGAGAGGGTGCCCGAAGGGCGGGTGAGGGTGTTGGTTCAGCAAGCGCATCTTTCACCGAAGGACACCCTCATCCGGCGCTTCGCGCCACCTTCTCCCGCAGGCGGGAGAAGGGGAAAGGTCCCACGCCTACCTGTTCCCCCCTGATCAGATCCGCCGCCTTCTCGCCGATCATGATGGTCGCGGCATTGGTGTTGGAGCCGATGAGGCTCGGCATCACGGAGGAGTCGCAGATGCGCAAACCCTCGATGCCGCGCACCCGCAATTGCGGATCGACCACGGCCCGCGCATCCGAACCCATGCGGCAGGTGCCGACCGGGTGATAGGACGTTCGCCCATATTGGCGCGCATAAGTCTCGAAATCGGCCTGCGTCCTGACCGCCGTGCCTGGAAAATGCTCGCGCTTCACATATTTCGCGAAAGCCGGCTGGTGCATCACATCGCGGCTTATTTTGACCCCCTTCCACCGACGTCTTGAGGTCGTCGGGCTCGGCCAGGAAATTCGGATCGACCAGCGGCTTGTCGACATAGGATGCTGAACGCAGGCGCACGCTGCCGCGGCTCTTGGGCCTGAGCGTGTAGGAATTGAGCGTCAATCCTGAGCCCGACGGCACGGTCGGCACACCTGCCTCGACGCCGGCCCCGCACAAAAAATGGAACTGCAGATCGGGACGCGTAGCACTCTTGTCGGCATACCAGAAGGCGCCGCCTTCGACGACATTCGATGCCACCGGGCCCGACTTGAAGAGATAATATTGCAGGCCCGCCCACATCATCCAGTGCGGCTTGTTGTATTTGTCGAGGCTGTAGGGCCCGCTCAATTCATAGACGAGATCGATGCCGTAATGATCGGTGAGATTGCGCCCGACATCGGGCGCCTCCGCCTCGACCGTAATGCCGAGCGAGGTCAGATGATCGGCCGGTCCGATGCCGGAGAGCATCATGAGTTTCGGCGAGCCGATGGCGCCCGCGGCGACCAGCACTTCGCGCTCGGCTGCGACCATCGCCTCCGATCCGTTCAGCCAATAGCGCACGCCTGTGGCGCGGCCTTTCTCAACGGCAAGCCGCGACACCTGGCAGTCGGTGCGGATGGTGAGGTTCTTGCGCGCGCTGATCGGCCGGAGATAGGCTACCGCCGCCGAGCAGCGCCGCGCCTCGCGTATCGTCGTCTGATAGATGCTGGCGCCCGCCTGTTGCGGGCCGTTGAAGTCAGGATTGTAGTCCATCCCATATTGCTGGCAGGCCTGGACGAAGACCTGGCTCATCTTCTGCGGCGAAGCGATGTTGGAGACGCCGAGCGGGCCCTCTGTATTGTGCCAGTCGCCGGCCAAGGTGTCGTTGCCCTCGGCGCGCAGGAAATAGGGCTGCACGTCCTTGAACGACCAACCGGTCGCTCCTTCCTCATTCGCCCAGCGGTCATAGTCGCTCGGATGGCCGCGCGTATAGATCTCGGCATTGATCGAACTGCCGCCGCCGATGACGCGTGCCTGCGCATAGGTGATCTCGCGGTTTTGCGCGTGTTTCTGCGGCACCGTGACGAGGCCCCAGGTCAGGGGCCCGGTGGTCATCTTGGCGAAGCCGACCGGCATATGGATGTAAGGGTTTCGGTCAGACCCGCCCGCTTCGATCAGCAGCACGCGGCAGTCGGGATCTTCCGACAGCCGGTTGGCCAGCACGCAGCCCGCAGACCCGCCGCCGACGATGATATAATCGTAGCTTTCCGTCATCGCCGTCACTTCACCACGAGCAGCTTGCTGCGGTCCAGCGTGATGGCGACGGCGGCGACCAGGATGAAGCCGAACACGATCTGCTGGGCGAAGACGGAGACGCCCATGAAGGTCATGCCGATGCGCACCACCTGCACGATGAGCGCGCCGACGAAGGTGCGCCACACCGAGCCGACGCCGCCGGTGATCGCCGTGCCGCCGACGATGATCGCGGCGATGGCGGGCAGCAAAAACTCGTTCGCCAGCGTCGGCGAGCCCGAGCCCAGGCGCGCCGCCATGACGACGCCGGCGATCGCCGCCATCGTGCCCGACAGCGTATAGGCGGCGATCTTGATGCGATCGACATTGATGCCCGACGCGATGACCGCCTGTTCCTGGGCGCCGATGGCGCGGATGAGCCGGCCGAAAGGTGTCAGCTGCAACAGTATGCTCAAGGCAACCAAGGCGACGGCGCCGACCCAGATTTCGTGCGGCACGCCCAGCGTCTCGCCGACCGCCCAGGAGAGATAGCTCGCCGACAGGTCGGGCGGGATATTGATCGAGCGGGTGTCGGAGAACCAGTAGGCGGCCGAGAGCACGACGCCACTTACCGCCAGCGTTGCGATGAAGGAGGGGATGCGCAGCCTGGTCGAGACGATGCTGCCAGCGAAACCCGCGACAGCGCCGCCCAGCACCGCCAGCGGGATCGTCCAGATGCCGAAGCGCCCGAGATAGGCGGCGAGGATGCAACTCGCCATCGAGGCCACCGCCTGGATCGACAGGTCGATGCCGCCGATCATGATGACGAGTGTCACGCCCGAGGCCATCAGGAACAGCGTCATCGTGTCGGCCGTCACGGTGAGGAAATTGTCGACCGAAAAGAAGCTCGGATCATAGGCGCCGACGAGCAGCACCAGCACGATGAGGAAGATGATGGGCAGATAGGTGTGGATGCGGTCTTTCCATTCCTTGCTCATGAGGTCACACCATATGCTGCACGAGATCGAGCTGGGTCGGCTTGCCGCCGGGCGGTGAATCGAAGGCCGCGGTGACTTCACCGTCGCGCATCACCAGGATGCGGCTGGAGAGGCCGATGACCTCTTCGAGCGTATCGCCGAGCAGGATGACGGCGAGGCCTTCGCTCGTCATGTCACGCACCAGCTCATAGACGTCCTCCTTGGCGCCGACATCGATGCCGCGTGTCGGATGATCGAGGATCAGCACCTTGACGCCGGCGATGCGCCATTTGGCGAGCACCACCTTCTGCTGATTGCCGCCGGAAAGCCCACCGACCATGGCATAGGGCGAGGGCGTCTTGATCTTCAGCCGGTCGATCCAGGCTGTGGCCTGAACCTTCTCGGCGGCGAATTTGAGCATGCCGGCGGCGACGAATTTCGGCAAGGCGGCGAGCGTCATGTTCTCGGCGACGTTGAGTTGCGCGACGAGGCCCTCGACTTTGCGCTCCGCCGGCACCAGTCCGATGCCCTTCGCGGCGGCCTGCGGCACGGAGGCGAATCTGGCCTGCTGGCCGTTTACCGTCAGCGTGCCGGCATCCGCGCGGGCATGGCCGGCGAGGCAGCGCGCCAGATCCTCGCGGCCCGAGCCGATGACCCCGGCGATGCCCAGCACTTCGCCTTCGCGCAAAGCAAAGCTGACATTCTTGAAGCCGCCCGCCTTGCACAATCCCTTGGCCTCGATCAGCACCTTGTCGGAACACGCCGTCTGGCGCGCCTCGCGGTAATATTCGGTGTGGAGCTGGCGGCCGACCATATGTTGATGCATGTCCTTTTCGGTGGCGCCTTTGCCCTCGAACTCCTTCACCACCTTGCCGTCGCGCATCACATAGATGCGGTCGGAGACGGCCAGCACCTCGTCGAGCCGGTGCGAGATGAAGGCGATCGAGGCGCGCTTCTTGAGATCGGCGATGATGGCGAAGAGGAGCTCGACCTCCTTGCGCTCCAGAACCGAGGTCGGCTCGTCGAGCAGGATGGTGATATTGCCGCTGATGCGGCTGTCGAGCGACAGCGCCTTGGCGATCTCCACCATCTGCCGGTCGGCGAAGGTGAGCTTGGCGCACGGCGTGCCCGGATGGATGTCGAGATGCACCTTCTTGAGCTCGGCCGCCGCCGCCTCGTTCATCCGTGCCTTGGAGACGAGGCCGAAGCGCAGGAACTCCTCCTCGCGGCCGAGAAAGATATTCTGCGCCACGGTGAGCGACGGCAGGATCGTCTGCTCCTGGAACACCATGGCGATGCCGGTGTCGAAGGCTTGGCGCGGCGAGGCGATCTTGACCGTCTTGCCGTCGACCAGAACCTCGCCGGCGTCGGGCTGATAGATGCCGTTCAGAACCTTGAGCAGCGATGTCTTGCCCGCACCATTCTCGCCGATGAGCCCGACCACTTCGTTGCGCCCGATGGCGAGCGAGACATCATCGAGCGCCTTGACGCCCGGAAACGACTTCGAGACGCCGCGCAATTCGAGCGCCGGTATGGCGAGGCGGGCAGGGGCGTTCATTTGACCACCGCGAGGCGCGAGCGGTCGAGCGCCAGAGCGACGGCCGCGATGATGAGAATGCCCTGCACGCCTTGCTGCACATAGGGCTCGATGCCCATCAGCACCATGCCGTTAGCCAGCACCACGACGATGAAGACGCCGATGACGGAATTGACGACCGAGCCGACGCCGCCCGACAGCGCCGTGCCGCCGACCACGATCGCGGTGACGGTGGTGAAGAGGCGGCCCTGGCTGATCAGCGCATGGCCTTGGCCGAACTGCGCCGCCGCCAGCACGCCGCCGAGGCCATAGAACAGGCCGGCGAGGGCGAAGACCAGGATGCGTGTCTTCTCGACCGGAATTCCGGCGAAGCGCGCCGTCACTTCATCGGTGCCGATGGCATAGATCCATGCGCCGATGCGGGTGCGCTGCTGGATCGTCAGCGCGACAAGGAAGGCGGCGGTTGCGATCCACACCGCCATCGGCACGCCGAACACGCGCCCGAGCGAGAGATAGCGGAAGGTCGGATCGGCGATGCGCACCGTGAGCCCGCCGAGGATCGCGGTGGCGATGCCGAGCCCGGCAAAGCCGATGCCGAGCGTCGTCATGAAGGAAGGCGTCTTGAGCTTCACATGTACGATGCCGTTGAGAAGGCCCATGGCGCCGCCGATCGCCATGGCGATCGGCACGGCGAAGAGGCCTAAGGAATAGCTGGTGATGTCATTGGCGACGAGCAGGCTCGCGATGACGGCGGTCAGCGCCACGATGCCTTCGACCGAGAGATCGATCGAGCCCATGAGGATGATGAAGGTGGCGCCCATGCACAAAACGACCGGGATCGCCGCCGAGTTCAGCAGCCGGATGAAATTGCCGATGCTCAGGAAGTTCGGGTTGAACAGTCCGATCAGGATGCAGAGTGCGACGAGCACCAGCACCGGCGCCCAGCGACGCCAGTGCTCGAGATAGGAGAAGGATGTCGCCTTGCTCGTCTGCATGGCCTGAGAAGTTCCCGTGTGGACGATCTCCAATTTTGTCCTCTCCGTCTACGGCCTATCTCGGGCTTTCCCCCCTCTCCCGCTTGCGGGAAAGGGTGCCCGACAGGGCGGGTGAGGGTGTTGGTTCGATTATCGCGTTATTGTCAGGTTATTCGCTCGCTTTGCAACGACACCCTCATCCGGCGCTTCGCGCCACCTAGATCACGATCAGGTCAAATCGTTACGATTTGACCTGATAGCGTGATCGAAATCTTAGGTTTGGCGCGCGATCGGACGGAAAACCGGTATCCACTTTTCCTGATCGCGCGCCTGCCCGCAAGCGGGAGAAGGGGAGGTTCAGCAAGAGATCGCACCGGTCACTTGCGATACTGCACCTGTCCCGTCGCCTTGCCCCACAGATCGTTGAAGTCGGTCTTGGGCGGGTTGGCCTTATAGGCGGCGACATTGTCCTTCGTCACCACGACACCGGTGCCGTAGAATTCGCGATGCTCTTTCGGCTCCTTGGTGATGTCGATCTTGCCCGTCACATGCGCATAAGGAATGGCGAGGCCCATCGAGCCGGTCCACATCGGATCCCACGCCACCGTGCCCGCGAACTCGCCGGCCTCTATGGCCGCGAGCGCGGCGTCGATGCCGTCGATGCCGACCACCGGCACCTTGCCCGCGAGACTGTTCTGCCGCAGCGCCTCGAGCGCCCCCATGCCCATGCCGTCATTGGCGGCGAAGACACCCTTGATCTGGTCGCCGAAGCGGGTGATCCAGGCTTGCGTGATATCGAAGGCCTTCTGCTCGTTCCAGTCGGCCGGCTGGAAATCGAGCAGCGTCACCTTGCCGTTGGTCTTGGCGATGGCGTTGTCGAGGCCGAGCTTGCGCTCGATCGCCGGCACATTGGAGAGGATGCCGCCCAACGCCACGATGCCGCCTTCGCCGCCGAAGGCCGCGAACAGCGCATTGGCGATCGCCTCGGCATTGGGCACACCGTCGAAGGACATATGCGCCACATAGTTGGGGTCGAAATCCCACGGATGCAGATCGTCCGGCTTGTTCCACTGGGTGACGACATAACCGCCGGCCTTCTTCACCTCTTCGACGATGACGCGCGCATCGGGCGAGTCGTTCGGATCGACATTGACGATGAGCTTGCCGCCGGTGCGCTGGAGCAGCGCCTTGATGTCGGAGACGCCTTTCTCCGAATTGCCTTCCGTCACCAGCATCTCGTATTTGGCGCCGATCGACTTGGCGAATTCCTCGCCGCCTTTGGCGAAAGTCGCGTGATAGGGATTGGCGAGCGAGCGCATCGAATTGGCGAGCGTCCAGGTGGTTTCCTGGGCGATGGCCGGTGCGGGGAATGTGCCGCCGAGGATACCGGCACCACTCAGGCCGGCGATGCCTTTCAGAACGGAGCGGCGATTGAGCTGTACGGATTTACGCGAGACGGTCTTGCTCGTCATGGTTCCTCCCAAGGAATGAATGCGCTTGTTGTTTTGTGCACTAACTGGTTACTTCGTTAGTGGATTTCCGCCGGCTTTTCAAGAGGCAGATTCCGGCAAGAGGACGAGAGACCATCGCCCGGGCTTCCTGCGAAATCGCCCTGCCGCGCTTAACAGATTGAAATATTTGCCGGTTGGCGGCATTACGGTAACTCGAAGCGCGCTGGACAAGCGCCGATTCCTATGTAACTGTTTAGTTATATCCGGGGCGTTCTGGGAGACTGGTGATGGCGAGATCTGCGACGGCACGGGGAGAGGCGGCACCGCGCGCCCGCGATGCCGAGGCCACCCAGAAGCGCATCCTGGCGGCGGCCAAGCGCGAATTTTCCCGTCTGGGCCTGGGCGGGGCGCGCGTCGACGACATCGCCGAGAAGGCCAATGCCAACAAGCGCATGATCTATCACTATTTCGGCAGCAAGGAGGACCTGTTCAAGAAGGTGCTCGAGGATGCCTATCAGGACATCCGCGCCGCTGAATCGAAACTCGATCTCGCCGGCCTGCCGGCCGAGGCGGCGCTCGAGAAGCTCGTGCGCTTCACCTGGAAATATTATCTCGACCATCCGGAATTCCTCACCCTCGTCAACAGCGAGAACCTGCACAAGGCGCGCCATCTCAAGACCTCGCAGAATATCGAGGCGATCAACCGGCCGCTGCACGGCATGGTGCAGGACATCATCGACCGCGGCGTGCGCGAGGGCGTGTTTCGTTCAGGGATAGACGAAATGCAGCTCAATGTGACGATCGCGGCGGTGAGCTACTACTACTTCACCAACCGCTTCACCGGCGCCGTCGTCTACAAGCGCGACTTCATGACGCCTGAAGCGTTGCAGGCGCGCATCGACTTCAATGTCGACACCATCCTCAGGCTCGTGCGCGCTTGACGCGCTCGGATGACGCTATTGTGAATTGACAAACCATGTTCCGTGATCCCGACGAAAGTCGGGATCCATTAAATCGCTTCACTCCCGGCAGCGAAGCAGGCATGCTCGCGCCCGCGCCAAAATTGTGTCGCAGTTTCGGGTGAGTCTTTCTTCTTTAGGGAGTCATTTGCGAATAATCGCGGACAGGGCATATGTCCTGTGCCGCGAAACAGGGGAGCGTTGCGCTGACCGTTACCATTGTCCGCCTGTCACGCCGACTGCGCTTGGGCGTCGGCGCGCTGATCATCGCCGCTCTGGCGATGGGGCTGGCGGCGCCATCGGCCAAGGCCGCGCCTTTCGAGACCTGCGTCAAAGGCCTCAGAACGAGCGCGATCAAGGCCGGCGTCAGCCCTGACATCGTCGAGGCGGCCTTCCGCGATATGACTTTCGACGAGCGCGTGCTGCGCTTCCAGCGCAGCCAGCCGGAATATCGCCTGGCGATCTGGGACTACATGGCTTTTCTGGTCGATGAGGCGCGCATCGCCGACGGCCGCAAGATGCTCGAGATCGAGGCGAAGTCGCTCGCCGCCATCGAGAAGGCCTATGGCGTCGACAAATACGTGCTGGTCGCATTGTGGGGCGTCGAGAGCGATTACGGGCGGCTGGAAGGGGACTTCCATCTGCCCCGCGCGCTGGCGAGCCTCGCCTGCGAAGGCAAGCGGGCGGCGCTCTTCAAGGCCGAGCTTTTTCATGCGCTGAAGATCGTCGCCGCCGGCGATGTGAAGCTCCAGGATTTCACCGGCCCCTGGGCGGGCGCCTTTGGTCATACGCAATTCATGCCCTCGACCTATCGCCGGCTCGCCGTCGATTTCGACCGCGACGGGCGCAAGGACACGATCAACTCCATTCCCGATGCGCTGGCCTCCGCCGCCAATTACTTGAAGCGTTCCGGCTGGCGGCCGGGCCAGGCCTGGGGCTTCGAGGTCAAGGTGCCGGCCTCCTACAAGGGGCCGACGGGGCGCACGCGCAAGGCCGCCATTTCGGCCTGGGCCAAACGCGGCATCAGGCGGGCCGATGGCGCGGCACTGCCTAAAGCCGGCTCTTACGGACTGATCCGGCCGGCGGGCCGCGGCGGGCCGGCCTTTCTCGTGTCGCGCAATTTCGACGCGCTCTATTCTTACAATGCGGCGGAATCCTACGCGCTGGCGATTGCTCATCTCTCCGATCGTCTGCGCGGCAAGGGGGCGTTCAGGACCGCCTGGCCGACCGATGATCCGGGCCTCTCGCGCGCCGAGCGCAAGCGCCTTCAGGAATTGCTGATCGCGCGCGGTCTGTACAAGGGCGAGGCCGACGGGCGCATGGGGCCGCTCACCGCGGCGGCGATCCGGGAAGCCGAGAAGCAGGCAGGCATGAAGCCCACCGGACGGCCAGGTGCCCGTATCCTAAGAGTATTGGCCGAAAATTGAGGGGCGATCCCGACCCGGCGCGCGCTGCGCCAGGCCGGTGAATTGTGTTGGCGCATTCACGCCACATGTGTTTCGACGTCGATATTGCCATGCGTCGCCTTGGAATAGGGGCAGATGCCATGCGCCGCGTCGGCGAGGCTGCGCACCATTTCCTGATCGAGGCCCGGAATGCTCACATCGAAGCGCGCTTTGAGGAAGAAGCCCTTGGGGCCGCCATGCAGCAGGTTGATCTCGGCGTCGACCTCAGGCGGGTTCGCCAGCTTGATCTTGCGCTGGGTGGCGGCGAGCTCGATGGCGCCCAGATAGCAGGCCGACCAGGCGGTGGCGAAATGGTTCTCGGCGGCGGGATGCGGCTCGGGCAGCTTGATGTCGAGACTGCCGTCGCGGCTTTTCGAAGCGCCGTTGCGGCCGGCGACGGTGTGGGTCTTGCCGGTGAAGAGGATCTTGTCGGTCATGGCGATGTCCTTTCAGGTTGAAAAATCGTGTCCGATTTAATCGGATGCGATGTAAATAAAGAGACTGATGCCGGATGTCAAGCCCTTCCGATTAAATCGGATGCGATATATATAAGGGGAACTCTGAAATCCGCTGGAGATCGCCATGTCGACGCCCGCAAATTCACCTTCCGAAAGCCGTAAGCTCGCGAAATTCCTGTGTTTTGCCGTCTATTCCGCCAATCTCGCTTTTGGCAGGGTCTATAAGCCCGTCCTCGACCGGCTCGGCCTGACCTATACTCAATATATAGCACTGGTGGCCTTGGGCGACGAGGACGACCAGACGGTAGGGGCGCTGGGCGAGAAGCTCTTCCTCGAATCCAATACCCTGACCCCCATCCTCAAGAAGCTTGAATCGGCCGGTTACATCGAGCGCCGCCGTGACCCGGCCGACGAGCGCCAGGTGAAGGTGCGGCTGACGGAGGCCGGCCGCCTTCTGCTCGAGCGTTTCGACACGGAGTCGGGGCCGCTGCTGATCAAGGCGGCCGGGCTCGGGTCCGAGTTTCCGAAAGTGCAGCAGGAAGTGGTCGAGCTCCGCGACAATCTCCTGCGTTCGCTGAAGACGGAAGGGTGACCTCTCAAAGCGCAGGTGAAACGTCTCTCAAAATCCCTCACGCTGAGGTGGCCGCGAAGCGGCCCTCGAAGCGTCGATCAGGATGAAGCGAGAGAGCCGCAACACGCCCTTCGAGGCTCGCTTCGCTCGCACCTCAGGGCGAGGGCAGGGCGTCTCTCCTCAAGCACTCCGGCCCTCTCCATTGATCACCGCCAGAAACGCCTCCCCATAACGCGCCAGCTTGACCTGGCCGGTGCCGGGGATGGCGGCGAGCTCGGCGAGCGAGCGCGGGCTGCGCGCCGCCATCTCCATCAGTGTCTTGTCGTGGAAAATCACATAAGGCGGCACATTCTGCGCCTTGGCGAGCTCCATCCGCCTCTCGCGCAATCTATCGAACAGCTCGCGGTCATGGGCGTCGAGCGCCGGTCCCGCGGCGCGTGGGGCTTTCCGCTCGGCCTTGGATATTTTCAGGACCCTGAGCCGCAAGGGTGGCTTCTCGCGCAGGAACTGGCGGCCTTCCGCTGAGATATAGAGACCGCCATAACCCGCCACATCCACACCGATCAGCCCATGGGCGACGAGCTGGCGCAGGATCGAGCGCCAGGCGTTGCGGTTATGCTCAGGCCCGATGCCGAAGACCGAGAGCTTGTCATGGCCGAGAGTGGTGATGCGTTCGTCGCTCTCGCCCAGCAGCACCGAGATCACGTGCGCCTGGCCGAAGCGCTCGCCGGTGCGGTAGATGCAGGAGAGCAGCTTCTGGGCGGTGATCGCCCCGTCGAAGGTGTGCGGCGGATCGAGACAGACATCGCAATTGCCGCAAGGGCCGCTATCGTCGCCGAAATAGCGCAACAGCACCTGCCGGCGGCACCGGCTGGATTCGGCGAAGCCCAGAAGCGCGTCGAGCTTGCGGCCCTCCATGCGTTTTCTTTCATCGGGCGCCTCCGATCCGTCGATGAAACGGCGGCGCAGCACGATGTCCTCCGCGCCATAGAGCATCAGCGCCTCGGCCGGCAGGCCGTCGCGCCCGGCGCGTCCCGTCTCCTGGTAATAGGCCTCGATGCTCGACGGCAGGTCGCGATGCAGCACGAAGCGCACATCTGGCTTGTCGATGCCCATGCCGAAGGCGATGGTGGCCACCATGATCAGACCTTGCTCATGCTGGAAGCGGCGCTGGTTCTCCTCGCGCGTCTTCATCTCCATGCCGGCATGATAGGCGAGCGCGCTGAAGCCGTTGGCGTTGAGCGTTTGTGCGACATCCTCCGTCTTGCGCTTGGACAGGCAATAGACGATGCCGCTTTCGCCTTTGCGGCTCTTGAGGAATTTCAGCATCTGCTGGGTCGAATTCGTCTTCTCGGCGACGCCGTAGCGGATATTCGGACGGTCGAAGCCGGAGACGAAGCTGTTTTCGACCCCGATATCGAGATGCTCGACGATCTCGGCGCGCGTCGGTTCATCCGCCGTGGCGGTGAGGGCGAGGCGCGGCACCTTGGGGAAGCGGCCGGCGAGACAGTCGAGTGCCCGGTATTCGGGCCGGAAGTCATGGCCCCACTGCGACAGGCAATGCGCCTCGTCGATGGCGACGAGCGAGAGCGGGGTGGAATTGAGGCGCTCGAGGGTCTCAGGGCGCAGCAGCGTTTCCGGCGCCATATAGAGAAGATCGAGCTCGCCTTCCTCGACATCGCGCCAGAGCTGGTCCTTTTCGTTGCCCCAGAGCCTGGAATTGAGCGCCGCCGCCTTGACCCCGGCTTGGCGCAATGCGGCCACCTGGTCTTCCATCAGCGCGATGAGCGGCGAGACGACAAGGCCGAGGCCCGGCCGGATCAGCGCCGGGATCTGGTAGCACAAGGACTTGCCGCCGCCCGTCGGCATCAGGACGAAGGCGTGATTGCCGGCGATCACATGATCGATGATGTCGCGCTGCTGGCCGCGGAAGCTGGCATAGCCATAGACGCTGTTGAGGATGGAGAGAGGATCGGCGGGCATGGAGAGAATCAATCTGAGGACTGTCTCCAGGCAGTAGCAGAAACTCACGCGTGATCGCAGCCCGTGTGTCCCTGTCGGTGCGGCAGGTGTGGATTGGCGATGGCCCGCGCGGGCCGGGATAGCGTAATATGCGCCGACCCGGGGATGAGAGCTCTTTCATGACCTACGAGCAATACAACGCCTTCTGCGCCTCGCTGCCGGCGACGACCTATGTGATGCAATGGGGCGGCTCGCATGTGTGGAAAGTAGGCGGCAAGGTCTTCGCCATTGGCGGCTGGGACGAGGAGGCGGAGCCGCATATCACCTTCAAGGTCTCCGACCTCGCTTTCGAGGTGCTGAAGGACCAGCGCGGCCTGCGCCCGGCACCCTATCTGGCTTCGCGCGGCCTCAAATGGATCCAGCATTATGCGAAGCCCGGTCTCAAGGACAAGGAGCTCAAGGCTTACCTTTTGGCCTCGCACCGCCTCGTCGCGGAAGGTTTGTCGAAGAAGCAGCAGAAAGCCCTCGGCCTCGCCGTCGGCTGATATCGTGAAGAGCGGTCTGCAAGCTGCCCTCTACGGCAATTGATTCAGATCAAGGTGCGCCTGTGCCCATCGAGGCAAGTTGGGACGAGAGCGAACTCCATTGCCGATCGACAGGGAGCGCGCGCGTTGCAGTAAGGAGACAAAATCATGAAAGCGCTCGTTTACCAGGGACCCGGACGCAAGGCGCTGGAAGACCGTCCGATGCCGGAGATCGCCGCGGCCGGCGACGCTGTCGTGAGGATCGTCAAGACGACGATCTGCGGCACGGACCTCCATATCCTGAAGGGCGATGTGCCGAGCTGCGCGCCCGGGCGCATTCTGGGACACGAGGGAACCGGCATCGTGGAGAAGGTCGGCGCCGGTGTCACCAGTTTCCGTCCCGGCGACCGCGTGCTCATCTCCTGCATCTCGTCTTGCGGACGCTGCGACTTCTGCCGGCGCGGCTTGTATTCGCATTGCGCCACCGGTGGTTGGATCCTCGGCAACACGATCGACGGCACGCAGGCGGAATATGTCCGCATCCCGCATGCCGATACGAGCCTCTATCGCATTCCGGACGGAGTCGAGGAGGATGCGCTGGTGATGCTGAGCGACATCCTGCCGACCGGCTTCGAATGCGGCGTCCTCAGGGGCAAGGTGGCGCCGGGCGGCACAGTGGCGATCGTCGGCGCCGGTCCCATCGGCCTGGCGGCGCTCCTGACGGCGCAATTCTATTCGCCGGCCGAGATCATCATGATCGATTTCGACGACAACCGGCTGGAGGTGGCGACGCGCTTCGGCGCGACGGCGGTGGTGAATGCCGGCAAGGGCGATGCGGCCGCGGCGGTGATGAAGCTGACCGGGGGCCAGGGCGTCGACACGGCGATCGAGGCGGTGGGCGTGCCGGCGTCCTTCCTCACCTGTCAGAACATCGTGGCGCCCGGCGGCATCATCGCCAATGTCGGTGTGCATGGCGTGAAGGTCGACCTGCATCTGGAGCGGCTCTGGTCGCACAACATCTCCATCACGACCAGCCTCGTCGACACCGTCACGACGCCCATGCTGCTCAAGACGGTGCGGGCGCGCAAGATCGATCCCGGCAAACTGATCACCCATCGCTTCAAGCTGGCGCAGATCCTCGACGCCTATGCGACCTTCGCCGATGCGGCGCGCACCAAGGCGCTCAAGGTCATCATCGAGGCGTGAGGGCAGGTGATACCCTCGCCCCCAACGGGGGAGAGGGAGGGGCCCCATTGCGCAGCAATGGGAGGGTGAGGGGGAACGGACGGCAACAGTATCCCGTATCCAGGGCCATCACAAAAAGGGCGGAATCGGCCTCCATTGCCGATGCCGTTGCGCAAATCGAAAACGGGCTGGGGCAAATTCATGACGAAGAAAATCAGGGTCGCCATGCTGTATGGCGGCCGTTCGGCCGAGCATGATGTCTCGATCCTGTCCGCCGCCAATGCGGTGAAGGCGATGGATCGCGCCCGCTACGAGATCGTGCCCATCGCCATTGACAGAAGCGGCGTATGGCGACTGACCGAGCTCGAAGACGGCGCTCTGCCGCGCGAGGATGCTTCCAAGGGCATCGAGGTCGCGCTGCTTCCGGGCGGCCGCGGCCGGCTCGTCACTTTGTCGGCGGACGGCAAGACAAGCGAACTGCCGTCCGTCGATGTGGTCTTTCCGGTGCTGCACGGCCCCTTCGGGGAGGATGGTTCGGTGCAGGGTTATGCCGAGGTCGCCGATGTGGCCTATGTCGGCTCGGGCGTCTTCGCCTCCGCCACCGCCATGGACAAGGAATTCGCCAAGAAGTTGCTCGCCGCAACAGGACTTCCGGTCGCCCGCGCGCTGACCTTGCGCCGGGACGAGCCGGTCACTTTCGACACGATCGCCGCCGGGCTGGGTCTGCCGTTCTTCCTCAAGCCGGCGCGCCAGGGCTCCTCGGTCGGCGTCGGCAAGGTCACGGACAGGGCGAGCTTCGCCCGTTGCCGCGACGAGGCGTTCCGCCATGACGACAAGCTGCTGGCGGAGGAATTCATCGAGGCGCGCGAGATCGAATGCGCGGTTCTCGAAGATGCGAAGGGCGTGCTCACCGTGTCTCTGCCGGGCGAGATCATTCCCGCCGAGAAGCATGGCTTCTACACTTACGAGGCGAAATACATCGACGCCGACGGCGCCGTCGTGCGCGCCCCCGCCGATGTGCCGGCGGCGGTTGCCGAAGAGGCCCGCCGCCTCGCCGAAGCTGCCTTCCGCGCGCTCGGCTGCGAAGGATTGGCGCGCGTCGACTTCTTCCTCAGACGCGATGGCAGCCTCATCCTCAATGAGGTCAACACGATCCCCGGCTTCACCAATATCAGCATGTACGCCAAGGCGCTCGCTGCTTCGGGCGTCTCGTATGCCGAAGCAATCGACGTTCTCATCGCGCACGCCCTCGCGCGCCACGCTCGACAGTCCTCCCGCTGAGGCGCGTCTCTCAACTCCCTCACGCTGAGGTGCCCGCGCAGCGGCCCTCGAAGCGTCCTCCGCCTCCCAACGCTCTCACGCTGAGGCGCCCTTTTCCTCCATTTCGTCATGGCCGCCCTTGAGGCGGCCATCCAGCCCATCCGCGCAGAAGCTCTGTGATGTCGAGTCTGGATGGCCGGCATGGGCCGATCATGACGAGCGGCGTGACGTGCGCACGCGTGGCACTCTCAACGCCCTCACGCTGAGACGCCCTTTTCCCCTTTTCGTCATGGCCGCCCTTGAGGCGGCCATCCAGCCCAGCCGCGCATAAGCTGTGTGATGTCGAGTCCGGATGGCCGTCTTATGGGCCGATCATGACGAGCAGCGTGAAGTGCGCACGCGTGACACTCTCAACACCCTCTCGTAGCCGGGCCTCGAAGCGCCTATCAGGAAGCTAAAGACGTATCCTCCCGGCGCCGTTTCGCATCAAACACTTGCGTCGCGTCATATTTTGTGCCATCTGCACTTCCCGCGCGAGACGCGCGAAAAGTTGGAGCACGGCCATGTTTGAAGATTGCCATATGATGGGTGTTGATCTTCTGGGCGCCATCGGCGCCCGGCTGCTCCTTCTTGCATCGGCCGGCTAAGCCAGCCGGATTCCGCCTTTCATTCACCCTTAGAGATTCCGAACCGCTGACGGTGTGAACATGCGCGTGCCGGGCACGCCTGTGCGCGTCGTTCCGCTTCCGGCCCCGCGCCGTCCAGGCCTGCGGGCAGGCGAGCTATTGGACAACGACAATGAAAGACCGTGATATCGTGATCGCGGACAAGCTGGATGCCGCGTCTCAGCCGCGCCGTCTGCTCTTTCGCTATTACAAGGACCGTTATGCCGCGATGCTGCTGGAGGATCTGCTTCAGCCCCGCCTGCCCATCCGTACTTTGCGCGAAGGGCGCTATGGACGCTTGCTCGACCGCCCGCCGATCAAGGCGCTGGCCGCTGCCAAGGGTGACGGCTGGCTGCACCAGAATGATCTCTGGAGACTGTGGCCGAGTGAGATAGAGATCTATGTCGTAACGTTCGCCACCTGGGGCTCCGAGAAGAGCTGCGAGCGTCGTTGGAACCAGACATCGCGGCCGCGCCGCCAACTCGTGCTGCAGCTCAATTTCCCACACTCGCATGATGTGCAATATCAGCGGCTGATCTTGAATGCCAAGAATATGCCCTTCAACTACCGCCACCATCCCGTGAACCAGGAGGGACGCAACATCCTGGCGTGGGCGCGCATGGATATCGACATCCATTCCGGCGAAGCACTGATCGAGGAAGTGCAGAACGATTGGATCAGGAGAATGGAAAGACACCTTGCAAATGCTGTTCGAGGTTATGGTCCATTCCGCAAGCCCGAGGCGCGGGAGAATCTCAAGCTCTATGCCGAGACCGTCATGGCGCCGCACGTGGCCATATGGAGCGAAGCCGTTCTTTCGGCGGCGCTGCATTTGCTGGGCCAGGTCTTCCGCACCCGTCGCGTCTGGTTCCACTATTTCGACACCAGCTGCGAGATCAAGAATCTGAGAAAAAAGTGGAAGCCGCCACGCTCTCTCTATACCGACCTGCCCAAGCGCTTCTGCTTCGAGCTGACGGATGAGCCGCCGGAGTTCATCCTGCCCGCCCAGCCGCGTTGCCTGAGAAGTAGGCTCGAGCGGCGGGAGGGGAGATTCTGGCGGCTGGATGCCGAGCCGCCAGTAATTGATCAATGCTTATGACGTTTCGTGGTAGCGACAAAGTTCTCGTGCGCGACACTCCATATGCAGCATCAGCGAGGCAGAGTACTGGAAACGATCTTCCGAGTGCGTTGTTCGATCTACTGTAGTGCGCTCACCTCAGGCTGACGAACGGTGACCTTGAGATTGCTCCCCATCCCTGTATGATCTGACCAAGGACAATCTGGACAATTGAACTCGCTCCGGATCGCGACGCCCACGTACTCCAGAGACAGGAGATACGATGAAGCTCCTCATCATCGGCGGTGGCATCGGCGGCCTCGTCACCGCACTGGCGCTCCACCGCGCCGGCATCGATGTCGACATCTTCGAGCAAAGCCAGGAGCTGCGCGAACTGGGCGTCGGCATCAATCTCCTGCCGCATGCGGTGAAGGAGCTGGCGGCGCTGGGGCTTCTGCCCGCACTCGATGAAGCCGGCATCCGCACCCGCGAGCTCATCTATCTTAACCGCCACGGGCAGGTGGTCTGGCGCGAATTGCGCGGCCTCGATGCCGGCTATGACGTGCCGCAGCTCAGCATCCATCGCGGCAAATTGCATGGCGTGCTGCTCAAGGCGGTGCTCGAGCGCATCGGTCCCTCGCGGCTCCATGCCGACCGGCACTTCGTCGATCTGAAAGACGGGCAAGGCAAGGTCACCGCCTTTCTGGAAAGCCGCACCGGCCGACGCTTCGAGGTTGTGGGCGACGGGCTCATCGGCGCCGACGGCATCCATTCCCGGGTGCGAAGTCTTTTTTATTCCGAAGAGGGGCCGCTTCTGTGGAGCGGCATCATGCTGTGGCGCGGCGCCACCGCCTGGCCCATTTATGAGGACGGCCGCACCATGGTCATCGCCGGCGGCAATGCGGCGAAGTTCGTTTTCTACCCGATCCACGCCGATCCGGCGCGGCCTGACCAGCGCCTCACCAACTGGGCCATCATGGCGCGTATCACCGACGGTGCGGGGCCGCCGCCCCGGCGCGAGGACTGGAACGCGGTCGGGCGCATCGAGGAGGCGCGCGCTTTCGTCGAGGGCAGCTTCCACTTGGGCTTCGTCGATCCTGCCCGCCTCATCGCCGCGACCAGTATCTTCTATGAATACCCCAATTGCGACCGCGACCCCGTCGCGCGCTGGTCTTACGGCCGCGTGACGCTGCTGGGTGATGCCGCCCATCCCATGTATCCGGTGGGCAGCAACGGCGCCAGCCAGGCCATCCTCGATGCCGCCGCACTCGCCCGCCATCTCACCGCCGTGCCGGACGTCGTTCCGGCCTTCGCCGCCTATGATGCCGAGCGCCGGCCGCTGACCGCCGATATCGTCAGCGCCAACCGCCGCGGCGGGCCGGAAGGCGTCATCGACATGGTCGAGGCCCGCGCTCCCGATGGCTTCGACGATATCGACAAGGTGGCGAGCTACGCCGAGCGCGAGGCGATCGTGCGCGGCTATGCGTCGATGGCGGGCTATGCCAGCGAGCAGGTCAATCGCCGGACGTCGCGCTGATCTCTTCAACGCCATTGCCGGCCCGTTGCGCGCGCGCAAAGGCGCCGGGCGAGCAGCCGACGCGCCTTCGAAACGCGGTGCTGAAGGCGCTTGCCGACTCATAGCCGATTTCCTCGGCCAGACGTTCGAGCGGTTTTCCGCCGCGGCTCAGAGCGTCGCGCGCCAGGATCATGCGCCAGCGCGCCAGATATTCGAGCGGCCCGCAGCCGAGCCTTTGCGAGAAGCGCAGGGCGAAGGCCGAGCGCGACATGCCGGCGAGCCGCGCCAGCCCCGCCACCGTCCAGGGCCCGCGCACATCGCCATGGAGCGCGCGCAGCGCCGGCGCCAGGGCTGCGTCGCCGAGGCCGGACAACAGACCTGTCGAGACGGGCTGGCGCTCGCGACCGGAGGAGCGCAGGCATTCGACCATCAGCACTTCGAGAAGCCGCACCAGTATGGCTTCCTTGCCCGGCCCCTCAGACGCGCATTCCTCCATGATCAGTGCGATGAGCCGCGACAACCGCCCGGTGCCGCCTTCGGACGCCCCGATATGGATCATGCGGGGCAGGAGCGAGAGGAGCAACGCTGCATTGACCGGCTCGACCTCGAAGGAGCCGCCGAGCATCGCAAGATCGGGTTCGCCCTCGGATTCGCCATACCGATATACATGCCCCGTCGGCTCCACCGGCATGCGGGGGGCGGTGGCGTCGCTATAGATAGCAAAAGCCGGCGTCGCGGGCAGGAGGACGAAATCGCCGCGCTCCAATAGTGCCGGTTCCTCGCCATCGAGTGCCAGCCAGCACTGTCCTTCGAGCACGATCGCATAGCTGGGTTTCCCATAGGCCCGGAAGCGGACACCCCATTTGCCGCGCGCCGTTATGGATTTGGTGTGCGCCGTATGCGGGCGGAGCAGGTCGATGAGGTCGCTGAACGGATCCATCTTTGGACGTCACGTAATGAAATATGGATAGATGATTATAGATCGTCCTGAGCATTTGTCTATCCTCGCGAGAACCTCAACGGAGAGACAAATGACCAGGACAATCCTCATCACCGGAACATCGTCGGGCTATGGCAAGGCGATGGCCGAACTCTTTCATGACCGCGGCTGGAACGTAATCGCCACCATGCGCCGGCCCGACCCCGCTTTGTTTCCGGCCTCTCCGCGCCTCGCCGTACTGCCGCTCGACGTGACGAAGCCGGCCAGCGTCTCGCAGGCGATCGCCGATGGCGTCGCGGCCTTTGGCGGCATCGATGTCTGGGTGAACAATGCCGGCATCGGCCTCGTCTCAATTGTCGAGGCGACGCCCGACAGCGCCATGCGCGAGGTCTTCGAGACCAACACCCTCAGCGTCTTTGCCGCCTGCCGCGCCATCATCCCGCAGCTGCGGAAGCAGGGCCGCGGCACCATCATCAATGTCACGTCCAGCGTCGCGCTCGGCGTGATGCCGATGGTGGCGGTCTACGCCGCCAGCAAATGCGCCGTGGAAGGCTTCACGGAATCGCTCTCTCATGAACTGGCCGCGTTCAACGTGAAAGCGCGGCTGGTGGAGCCGGGCTATGCGCCGACCACGAACTTCGCCGACAATGTCCGTGGTCGCATGCCGGGCCTGATGCCGGATATCTATGGCGACTTCGCGCAAGGCTTCTTCGCCAGGCTCGCTGAATATCCCACCCGCTATTGCACCGAGGCCGAGGTCGCCGAGGCCACATTCGCCGCCGCGACCGAGGAAAGCGGGCGCATCCGCTATCCGGCCGGCGTCGATTCCCAGCTCTTCGCCGGCCTGCGCTGGTCGACCTCCGAGGAGGCCTATCTGAAGGCCATGCGGGACATGTTCATGCCCGCGCCGCAGGCGTGAGCAGCGCGCCCGGGCACCACCGCCCTCGTGTAACGCGGGCGGTGGTTCCCGCGTAGAGAGGCGATGTGGACCCGGTGCAATTGCGCCGGGTGACATGTCCATGCGGGTTTTGCATGGAAAAATCGCCGCCCCATCGCCATATTGGGGCGGCAAAATCAAGAATGGAGTAAGACGCCATGAGCTACCGTAAGACCGCGGAGGCTGTCGCAAAGCTCACGCCCATCCAGTTCAAGGTGACCCAGGAGAGCGCCACCGAGCGCCCCTTCACCGGCGAATACAACGACAACAAGGAGCCGGGCATCTATGTCGATATCGTCTCCGGCGAACCGCTTTTCGCCTCCGCCGACAAGTTCGACTCGGGCTGCGGCTGGCCGAGCTTCACCAAGCCCATCGTGCCGGCCAATATCAACGAGTTGCGCGACGTCTCGCATGGCATGATCCGCACCGAGGTGCGCTCGACGCATGGCGACAGTCATCTGGGCCATGTGTTCCCGGACGGTCCGCCGGATCAAGGCGGGCTTCGTTACTGCATCAATTCCGCCTCCTTGCGCTTCATTCCGCGCGATGAAATGGGGGCCCAGGGCTATGGTGATTATCTGAACCAGGTGGAGGACATCCAATGACAGAGAAAGCTGTTCTCGCTGGTGGCTGCTTCTGGGGCATGCAGGACCTCATCCGCAGGCTGCCCGGCGTCGTCGCAACCCGTGTCGGCTATACCGGCGGCGATGTGAAGAACGCCACCTATCGCAACCACGGCACCCATGCCGAAGGCATCGAGATCGTCTTCGATCCGGAGAAGATCAGCTACAGGCGGATCCTGGAGTTCTTCTTCCAGATCCATGATCCGACGACGCTGAATCGGCAGGGCAACGACAGGGGCATGGCCTATCGCTCGGCGATCTATTATCTGAACGACGCGCAGAAGCACATCGCCGAGGACACCATTGCGGACGTGAATGCCTCAGGCCTGTGGCCTGGCAAAGTGGTGACCGAGGTCGAACCCGTGGGTGATTTCTGGGAGGCCGAGCCCGAGCACCAGGATTATCTGATGAAATATCCGCACGGCTATACCTGCCACTTCCCGCGCGCCGACTGGGTCCTGCCGAAACGCCAGGCGGCCGAGTAGCCGGGGCGGGATCCTCCCTGTCGTCATCGGATTCACACATCTGATGACCGGCCTGCCGCTTTACCCTCGCCCTGCAAGCGAAGCGCAGCGGGGAGAGGGAAGGGGCCCGACGCGCAGCGGCGGGAAGGGTGAGGGGCACGGCCACCGACGCAGTGAGGGCATGCTGTCGCGAGAGCGTTCAGTTGTCTGAAGTCGAACTCAATCTCGCAAGGGCCCCTCACCCTCCCATTGCTACGCAATGGGTCCCTCCCTCTCCCCGCTAAAGCGGGGCGAGGGTAAGGGCGCATCCCTCACGAGATGTGTGCATACGATAGGGGCGAAAGCCTGGATGACACAGCAGAGAAGAGCGGACTGTGATGCGCGAGGCCCTGACAGGGTGGGTGAGGGTGTTCGTGCGATCATCACTTGCATTCATGGGCACATTCGAGTCAGGAAATTCCACGATCGGCGGAACCGGGAGAACTCCCTGTCCCGCGCTCTTCGCGAGAAGTCCCTGTAGTTCTCTGTAGTCGCCTGCAAATCCCCTGTTAATTCCCCTGTAAATAACAGGAGAACAACAGGCTATCTGGGCCTTCGCACGGCGCGCACCTTGCTGCTGTTGCCACCGCCGCAATAGAAGCGGTCCGCTCCATCGGCTTCTAGGCCCGACACGGCGGTGCCTGCCGGCATGTCGATCTGCTGCAGCACTTCGCCGGTCTCGGGATCGATGCGCCGGATGTCGCTCTCATCACCTTCCCAGGTGCCATGCCACAGCTCGCCATCGACCCAGCTGACACCGGTGACGAAGCGCTTCGACTCGATCGTGCGCAGGATCTTGCCCGTCTCAGGGTCTATCTGGTGGATCTTGCGCTCGCGATATTGCCCGACCCATAACGTGCCTTCGCCCCAGGCGAGACCTGAATCGCCGCCGCCGCCGGGTGCGGGAATGGTCGCGACCACGCGCCCCGACTTGGGATCGATCTTCTGGATGCGTGCTTCCGCGATCTGCCAGAGAAACTCACCGTCGAAAGCGGTGCCGGCATCCGCGGCGACATCGATCTTGCGCACCGTCTCGCCGCTCTCGGGATCGAGCGCGTTCAGCGTGGCGCCGCCGGCGAGCCATACATTGCGCCCGTCATAGGTAATTCCGCCCACATTCTTGACATCGGGAAAGGGACCATATTCGCGGATGATCTCGGCTTGCGATCTTTTCATGCTTCTATCCTGCATCAGTTTTCCCCTCTCCCACAACGGGAGAAGGGGAAGCGCGTGAGCTCGACGCTACGGCGACGCTCACAATCTAATCACTCGCCAGCGGTGCCGGGAGTAACAATGTCGTCGTGAAACCGGGCACCGGCGGGCTCGTCCAGCGGCGCGCCCGGCCGCGGCCATAGAACTGCACCTTGTTCGCCTGCGCCAGTTCCTCGAGCGCCCGCTGCACGCTGCGCTGGCTCGCGCCTAAGGCCAGCGCCAGGGCCGAGCTCGACCAGGATTCGCCATCGGCAAGAAAGGCCAGAACCGAAGCATGCTTCTCCTCGACGGGACGTGCCAGCACCATCACCTCCTGCGCCTTGGCCGGCTCCAGCACGAAGCCGCGTTCCGTCGCGCTGATGCGTGCGTGCCGGTGCAGCATCCGGCGCAGCCGCCCGATCTCGACGCGCAGTCGCGCGCGGTGCGACTCATCGGCATGCTTTGCGCCGAAGGCCCGGGCGAGCAGCACATCGCGCGCCACATCCTTGGGCCACGCCTCGGCCAGGACGCGGGCGAGCGCGAAGAGAACCGGGCGCGTCGCCAACGACACCACGCTGTGCCGGTCTCGCACGGCATGGCGGCAGGCATCGATGATGAGCGCCTTCGATGTGAAAAGCGCCTCGACGTCATCGAGCAGGAGAGGGCGCTCCTCGCCTCGGCTGATGAGCCGCGCCGCCGGCGCATCCAGAAGCAGTGCCGCGCTTTCGACTTCGGCCATCAGCGGCGGGATGTGGGTGAAATCGGCCGCCCGTTCCGCCCGCGCCAGCGCCGCGCGCGCTGTCTTCGTGTCGATGCGGCGCATCGCGATGCCGGCCACCACCAGCTCATGCGCGGTGCGCAAGGCGGGCGGCAGATGTGTGGGATCGAGATCCTTGAGCGACGCCTCCGCCTCGTCGAGCCGGCCGATGAGGAGCAGGCGGCGCACGGCGAGATAGCGCGCATGGGCGGCATTGGCTCTGTCGCCATGCTCTTCGAGCACGGCGCGCGCCTGATCGAGCATCTGGGCAGGCCAGCCCAGGTCACGCGAGGCGAGCGCAACCTCGGCTTCGGCGACGATGCAGCGGGCCCGCGCCACCGCCTCTTTCGAGCCGAAGGTGCGCGCCGCCCGGCGCAGCAGCAGCTTGGCGCGCTCGAGTTCGCCGAGCTGCGCCATGGCGATGCCGCGCAGTGCCAGCGCCGGCGCATCCTCGCGCAGCGCCACCCGCTTCAGCGCGCCCAGCGGATCGCCTGCCGCAAGGGCGCGGGCCGCAGCCGTGATCAGTGAGTCCATGGAAATCCCGCCACACTTGTCACTCCCGTCCCTTCGATAGCCTTCAGTATCCTCGACGACACCACCAAGGACAAGGAGAACTCATGAAGCTCGTTTTTATCACCGCCCTTATTGGCATCACTCTCGCCGCGGCCACACCCATGCGCGCCGCCGACACGACGATCGAAGCCATGCCGCCCAAGCTCGAATTGCAGCTTGCGCTGAGCGCCGCACCACCGCTCCTGCGCGACAGGGCCACCGTGCATCTGCTCGATCCGAAGACCGGCTACAAGCTCGCCAAGCAGGGCACCAATGGCGTCACCTGCATCGTCGAGCGTACCCAATGGGAGCTCGCGAACTTTCGCAACGATATCTATGTCCCGCTCTGCTACGACGCCGAAGGCACGAAGACCTATCTCAGTTACATCATGGATACGGCGACTTTGCGCGCGCAAGGCATGGGCCCGGCGGAGCTCAAGGCCGAGGTCGAGAAACGTTTCCGCGACAAAACCTATAAGGTGCCGGAGAAGCCCGGTCTCTCCTACATGGTGGCGCCGATCATGCGCACCTTGGGCCCGCCGGATCTGAAGGTCCGCACCATGGCCATGCCGCATCTGATGTTCTATGCGCCCTATCTCACCAATGCCGAGATCGGCGCCGCGCCTGATTTCGCCGACTTCGACAGCCTCGTCTATCCCTTCGTCGACAGGCAGGGCAATCCCGAGCACAGCTACATGATCCAGCTCATCGGCCAAGCGGAGAAGGCGAAGATCCTCAGCAACGAGAAGCAGCTCCTCGCCGATCTCTGCGCCTATCGCGACGTGCTGTGCCTCGACCATATGGAGCATTGAGCGATGCGTGCGCGCGCACCTTCTCCTTCCCCCTTGCGGGGAAGGTGGCAATCCCGGCTGTAAGCCGGGATTGCCGGATGGGGGTCGGGTGGTGATCCAGGCGCCATCCAATCGCGCCAGTTTTGTCACTCACTCCCCCGTGCATTCCGCTCTTAAATTCATCCCGAAAGGAGAAACACCATGACCATTCATTCGACCGCAACGCATGATGTCTGGCTCACCAAGAGGCTCGCACTCCTCAAGGCGGAGAAGGAGCATACAAGGCGTAGCGACGAGCTGGCGCGCATGCGCCAGGAACTGCCCTGGGTGAAGCTCGACAAGACCTATCGCTTTGATACCGAGAAGGGATCCGCCACGCTCGCCGATCTCTTCCAGGGCCGCTCGCAGCTTCTCGTCTATCACTTCATGTTCGGTCCCGATTACGAGGCCGGCTGCATCTCCTGCTCGTCGATCGCCGACAGCTATGACGGCTTCGCCGTCCATCTGGCGAACCACGACGTCATGCTGTGGACGGTGTCGCGCGCGCCCCTCGCCAAGCTCACCGCCTACAGGAAGCGCATGGGTTGGAGCTTCCCCTGGGCGTCGTCGCGCGACAGCGACTTCAATTTCGACTTCGACGTCTCCTTCACCGAGGAGCAGCAGCGTCAGGGCCGCATCGACTATAATTACGCGCGCAACGCCCATGCGCTGGACCTGGATCCGGTGCCGCCGCCCGTCGTCGAATTCGCCGCCCGCTCCGGCACCGATCCCGCCACTTTTGGGCGCGACCGGCCGGGCCTCAGCGCTTTCGCGCGCGAGGGCGACGACATCTATCACACCTATTCCACCTATGCGCGCGGGCTCGACGGCCTGTGGGGCATGTATCAGTGGCTAGACCGGGCGCCCAAAGGACGCAACGAGCAGGGCCTGTGGTTCCGCCGTCACGACGAATACGCCAAGGCCTGAGGTGTGCCATGATCGCCTCCGCCCTCAGCCTCGCCGCCGCGCCGACTTTCGCCGTCATGGCGCTGCTCACGGGCTGGCTCGGCGGCGATCCGGCGCTGATGCTGTGCGGAAGCCCGCAAGGATCGCCGCTCACCGGCATGGTCTTCATGTACGGACTGATGAGCCTTTTCCATCTGGGGCCATGGGCGAGGGCAGCATCCAGATGGTTCTCAGATAGCCGGATAAACATATCCTCACGTAAAGATATGTGGTAGTTCCATCTATTCAAAGGGGGAGCCGCTCGGTCATCGCGGCTCGTCCGGCGCTGGATGGGACGCCTTCATGGCCAAGCCTGATTGGACCACGGTCTCCGAAGGTATCACCGACCGGTCAACCGACTATACGACAGACTATGCGCAGTACCGGAAGGCGAATGCGCGGATGGTCGAGCGCGTAATGCGCGGCGCGGGACCGCACGCAACCTCCACGCCGCGCGGCGGCGTGCGACTGGTCTACAACATATCGACGGCTCATATACCGAGCTTCATGTCGAAAAGCGGCGCGGCGCAGCACCCCGCTTACTTGAACCGATATGATCTGATGAACGCTCCGGCCGGCCGGCTCGGCAACGCTCCCCCCTCCAATCCTCCCGGCACCCTGCCTTTGCGCGAGCGCATCGACAATGTCGTCGCCGAAGTGGGCTGGCCCGGGCAGGCTGACATCCCGGCGGATATCTATTACGGGGCCCTGGAGCTGAACGGTACCGGCATAAGGTACTTCGGCGATGCGTGCCTGGTGCTGCGGTATGACAAGGTGCCAAGGGAGTCGCTGGTTCTCTACCGCAACAGCTACGACCTTTCATGCGATCCGGTCGTGGATCGGATCCATGTGCCCGGCGACGAGAGCGGCACCCACAAGAACTCCGTTGCCGAACTCGATGGCTGGGCGGGACGCTGGCCCGATGACGTGCCCGACATGGTCATTTGCAAGATACTCGAGCAACGCCCCGACAGCCGGCGGCGGATGACGACGGGCGCCGTCTCGGAAGGGGTCCTCGCGGACGAGGACTATATCGAGATTCCGAAGCGCGGTTCATTCGCCGCGCGGGATGTGGAGGAGTGCAGATTGGGCTCGGCCGATGCCGCGGCTGAGGCGCGCATCGCCGACCGCGCTCGCAATGGTCCGCTGCCCGGTTTCGCCGAGTTGCAGTGGCGGCATCGCCGCCGGGTGGCCGAAGCGGCGCTCGGCAAGGGCCCCGACAGAGTTCCGGTTCGTGTGGTGATGACGGTCGGACGGATCGCGGATGAGCGAGTTGTGGTACATCGATGCTCTGGACGCCATCGCCGGCAGCGGCTTCGCCAGTTTCCGCGAAGCGGATCTGAAAGACGAGAAGCCGGACCCCTCCGTCATGGCCGTCCATATCGATGCGCCCTTCTTTCAGGCGGTGCCCATCGCGAGCCGGGGACTGGCCTTCGCCGCCGCGCGCGGCGGGCATCAGCTGGGGCTTTTCACTGAGAGAGGCGAGGCCGCATTTGCGACGCTCGACGAACTGACGGAGTTCATCCGTCGCGCCTATATGGGGTCGGGTGGCGGCGATGGTGCTGGCGGTGGCGGGCCAATACCGCCGGAGGCAGGGCCCGCTGGCGGGGAGCCTCTGGAGCCGCCTCCGATCGAAGGCAGCGATGTTATCAAGGCATTGGTGGCGGCCTCTGAGGAATTTGTCGCCAATTCTAATGACCTCGTCAACGCGGACGCCGGCGAGACGGCGCCCTCGCGCTATTTCAGATCGCCGGGCGAACCTCACAGGCTGGAGACATTCACCGCCGCTTCGGCAAATGAAGCGGAGGTGCTGACCAGAACTGGGGCCATATTGATGGCCGAATTGATTCTTGCGGCGCCCAAACCTGGCGCGGAGCGCGCCGATTGGGGACATGCAGCGGCGGCGCTTGTCCATGCTTTGGCGCGGCATGGCATTTTCGAGAATATCTACCAGGATGGCCCGTCGTGGAATGTGATCACGCAAGCGCATCAGAGATCGAGTTCACAGGGAGGCGACAGCGACGATCTGGTGAAGTTGTTGCGTCACGCCCGTGAGGAGACGGGCTGGTCGGATCGTTGGGTGCATGGCTACGAGCGTCAGGATGCTCTCGATGATCTGTCGCTCTGGCCGGTTCCGGAGCGATTGAGGGAGGCAGGCATCGTCAGCTTGCGCGATTATCTTGCCGCCTATCTTGCCAGTCCCGGAATGCTGATCACGGCGGAAGACGCGGCGCTGGTGCTGTTTGCCGCTGTCCACATCGTTGGACAGAGGGCCGTCTCGCCCTGGAGCATGCCGCCAATCCGGGGCAAACTGGTTGCGGAGAGCCTGCAATGGCTCGCACGCCAGCTTCCCACTCTGATCTTCGCCAGCGACATCGAAGACCTGATCGGCAACGCTCGTCACATGCGGGCAGCCCGGGGAGGTTCGCCGGATGGAACAGCCGCAAGGGTCGAGACCTGGCCTAAGGCCTCCGCGTGAACAGCGTCATCGCGGCGAAGTCATCCTGGAGCCGGCCGGCGGCAATCCCGGCACCCAACATGCTGACCGATGTCTTAACCTTCCACCTCCTGTCCTTGTGATCTGCTGCGGGTTGCACGCGGCATTTATGGACGGTAGCTATGAAGCCATCCGGATGGAGACAATACGCACCGCGAGGTTAGTGCTAACCCGCGGGTAAGGGAGACAGCGATGACGGTCATACCGAAGGACTGCGGTTTCACCACCGCGATCAGGATCATCGGCGGCAAATGGAAGATCGACATTCTCTGCGCCCTCAATACGGCGCCGCCCCGCTTCGGCCGGTTGCGCCAGATCATCCCGGGCATCAGCGAGAAGATGCTGGAGCAGCAATTACGCGAGATGGAGGCAGACGGCCTGGTGCGCCGCGAGAGCCATGACACGTCGCCGCCCAAGGTCGTCTACTTTCTCACACCGCATTGTGCCGCCTTGAGCGCCGGGGTCGCGAGCCTGTGCCAATGGGGCGAACTGCATCTGCGTCAGACCGTGGCGGCGCCTGAGCTGGCCGGAGCTGACTATGCTTAAGGTGATCGCCGAGGACTTCATCAAGCCGGAAGCCATCGATATCGTCCGCCCGCTCTACGCCGAACTCGTCGAGAAGACCCGGCAGGAGGAGTTGTGCATCGCCTATGATCTCTTCGTCGACCAGAAGGATCCCGGGCATTTCATCTTCATCGAGGCGTGGCCGGATCGGGCGGCACTCGATGCGCATTGCGCGAGCGAGCATTTCCGGCGGCTGGTGCCGCTCATCGACGCGCATAAGCGCAGGGAGCCGGAATTCATCCTGATGGATGTGTTCGCGGCAGACCCGTGAACCCCGCCGCCTCGTTTAGGTGCCTCGTCCCAATTAATCCGGAGGGCTGATCTATGTCGAAGGTGCCTGTTTTCCCGCTGCGCCCGATTCCGTCGCGCGAGGTCGCCTGGGAGGAATTCTCCGAGGCGCCGCGTTTCGCGTCGCGCTACCGTCATCTGAGCCGCGCCGCGCTGGGCGACGACTATCGCGTCGGCGTGGTGATCGAGGAACTGGCGCCGGGAAAACAAAGTTCGCCCCGGCATTATCACATCTTCGAGGAAGAGCATGTCTTCGTCCTGGAAGGCGCGCTCACCTTGCGCCTGGGAGCCGCGTCATACGAGATGAAAGCCGGCGACTATGTCTGCTTTCCCGCCGGACAGAAGGCCGGACATTGCCTCATCAACACCAGCAGCGCCGTCTGCCGCTATGTGCTCGTCGGCGAGCGCAATCCGAATGAGGTGGTCGTCTATCCGGATTCGAATAAAGTGCTGCTGCGGCCTTTGGGACGGGACGCGGTCTTCGATCTCGGCGCGACGCGCGATTACTAGGATGGGGAGGAGACTGGTCTGCCGGAGAGCGCGGTGCCCTCCACGGTCCCGCCCCTGGTGATAGAGGCCGCCCTGGAACCGAAGCCACCGATCTCGACGCCAGATATCGCCTGGCATGAAAGGCCTCTGGAGCGCGGCTTCTTCGACCGCAACAAGCATCTGACCTTCGAGGCGGTGGGCGAGAACTACCATGTTGGTGTCCTGATCGAAGGGCCGCCGCCCGGCATGCGGCTGGCGCCGCGGCACTATCACATGCTGGAGGAAGAGCACGCGCTCATCCTCGAAGGCGAGGTGACATTGCTGCTCGGCGAGGAGCGCCATGTCATGAAAGCGGGTGACTATGTGTGCTTCCCGGCCGGGCAAAGGGTCGGCCACAGTTTCCTCAACAGCGGCTCCGGCCCCTGCAGCTATCTGATGATCGGTGAGCGCAACCCGAACGATGTCCAGGTGATGCCCGATTCCAACAAGATGGATGTCCGCGCTCTGGGCCGGGAGCGCACGATCTTCGACATGTCGGGGGTCAGAGACTATCTCGATGGCGAAGAGGCGAATTGACGGGGCCCGCCACCTTGCCGTGAGCAGTGACTTTTTTTGGGTGGATTCCGTTTCACTCTGGCGACGCGGCGGAAGGGATTGCTAGAAAAGCCCGCCGTCGGCACGCCGCCTGCGGCGTCTCGGGGATTCGCACATGCATTCGGACCGGCTTTCGCCACAACGCGCCGTGGTGCGCACCAGCTACGTGTTTTTCGCCGTACTCGTGGCATCGGCAGCCTTGCTGGCCACCACGGCTTCGGCAGGCAATGCACCGTCCTCGTTCGATGCACTCACCCAGATCGCAGCACTTTCTGTCACGGGGCAACCGGTGATTGCCAAAGACGGCCAGCTTCCCGGTCGCTCGCAGATGGCAGCGAATGGTGGCAATGGCGGGAACGGTGGGAATGGTAGCGGTACGCCCGGCAATGGCGGCAATGGCGGGAATGGCGGCAATGGCGGGAATGGTGGCGGTACGCCCGGCAATGGCGGGAACGGTGGAAATGGGGGGAATGGCGGCAATGGCGGGAATGGCGGCAGTCCCGGCAATGGCGGCAGTCCGGGCGGCGGGGGCACCATCGGTGGTGGAAACAGCCCTGGCCGCAGCGCGGACCCGGCCTCCGGCCCCGACAGATCCGACAGATCCGACAGATATGATCCGGATTTCTGTGGTCCGCTGACAGGACAATCCTGCTGACGACGACGACCTCAGGCGCGCCGGCCTGATCCGATCCTATTTCCCGGTGCGAAAGGCGAAATCGTCGATGACGGCTTGCCAATAATGCTCGGTCTTGATCTCGATCTTGGTGATGCGCCGATAGTCGGCGGCGAAATAGACGGGCCTGGTGGAGGAGAGCACGACCTGATCCTCATGTGCCACGTCCTCGCCCCGCCATGCCCGGATATGCAGTGTCTCGCCTTCCGCGCTATCCCAGCCGGCCCCCATATAGGCTCCGGCGAAATCGAAGGGCTTGTCGCTGGCGACCGTCGCCGGATGGCCTGAGCTGTTATAGGCGATGAACTCGCCCGACACGGCCGCGTTGATGTAGCCGGGCCCGCCGGTGAAACGCTGATGCATGGCGACGATGTTGTACCAGTCGAGCCCGCCATAGCCCGAAGGCACCTCGAATACGCCGGAGGTTGCGAGGTCATCGAAGCCGATGACACGGGTTTCCGGGAGCGGCGGTTCCTCGCTCTCCGTCGCGCCCGCAAAAGCGGACAGTACAACCGGCGCCTGATCGACCGTCACCTTGCGGCGCTCGGACGCGGCCTCGATCTGCCAGTCGCCGGGGCTCGCTTCGATACTGAAACGCCCGTCGGCGCCGGCTCTGAGATCACGCTTCGCACCTTCGGGTCCAATGGCTGAGATCGATGTGCCGGCCGCGGCCACGCCACTGATCGTCAGATCCGCCGCGAGACCGACGGGATGCGTCGTCCTGAGCGCGATCATGTCGCCGGGCGCGCCGGGCCTGACCACATAGTCGCTTTCCTGCATGTCGTTGACGGTCGTGATCGACCAGCCGGGCGGCTTCATCACGCGGAAGCTGTAGCGTCCGGGGTCCACCACTTCACGATCGCGCCGGAGAACCGACATGCGGAAATTGGCGAAGCCGCTGACATTCGTCCTCTCCAGGCTGGTGCGCCCGTCCGGCTTGCCGAGCTCGACCGCTATATTCGGCATCGGACGGTCGCCGAGATCGTAGACGCCATTCCGGTTGATGTCGCGAAACACCAGGAGGGACGTGTTCATCTCGCCGCCGCTGAAGGCGCTCCAGTCGCGTGCCGGATAGAGCGGATCAGTCGCGCCGGCGGGACCGGCGAGAAGAATTACGCCGAAGCCCGCCGCCGGAAGGCCGGACCGGCCTGGTTCGCGCCTCATGATGTCGTCTCCCCGGTTTTCGCAGCAGGCTCCATCCCTTGCACGCGCCGGATCACTTTGTCGACGTCATCCGCATCGAGATAGGCCAGATAGAGCACCATCATAGTCGCGCTGAACGTGTAGACCGGCAAGGCGACATAGATGATGGCGTGGAAGGCAAGACCCGCCCAGATGAGGTAGCGCCTGGTGGGGAGAAAGGGCAGGCCGAATGCCAGGGCATATTCGAGCAGCACAACGGCGATGGCCGTCAGCATGGCGAGGTGCCGAAAGCCGGGCAGGCCCGGATAGTCTGAGCCGGCATAGAACCAGAGGAATATGTGCTCGAGCCTGGCGCCGCTCAGAAACGCGAGACTGGTCTTGTCAAAAGCGGAGAAGAAATAGAGCACCGAAAGTTGCAGGACGATGAGTCTGAGGCCCCACAGGTTGCCATATTCGGGGGGCGGCGCATGTCCCTCACGCCGGGCCCGCGTGACCGCCAGATAGCGGTCGAGCGAGAAGGAGCGTCCGCACGGCGTAAGCGCGATGAGCAGGGCCGCAACGGAGAGCAGATAGGCATGGTGATGCGTCCAGGGTTCGCGGCCCAGCGCATGGCCGAAATAGTAATAGATGGCGAAACCGACCAGCCCGCTCCACACCGCCGCAAGCCGGCTCTTGTAGCCGACGAAGAGCAGCGTGGTCGCGATGAAGAAATTGACCGACAGGATAAGGCCGGGGAGCGACTGGTTCATATAGAGTAGCAATTCGCCGGCCCAACGCGACCAGAAGAGCAGGGCTAGTCCGACGCGGACAAGGGCCGAAGAGCGCGACGAGCCATATGATGAGACTGCCCAGTCGGCGAAGCGCGCCAACAGGTGCCGGCCATTTCCATCCGCCTCAGCCGGCGCAGGCATTCTGTTCCTCCGTGCGGATGATCCGCCAGCCGCCGCGCGTCGCCAGCCGCGCCGCGACGCGCAGATCCGCACCGGACCCCAGGACGGCACATAGTCGCTCGATGATGGAAGTGAGTTCGTCGGCATTCTCGATGCGCTTGAGCTTCCCGCCGGGCGGAACCCCGAGCACCGCGAAGCGGTTCAGGGGGCGCGATGTGCCGTCGGGAGCGCGGGTCGTGAAAGAGGCCTCGATCAGGCCCAGACCAATGCCGCTGAACATCGTCCAGGAGCGCCAAAACACCGTGCGCGTGCCCAAGGCCTGTTCGATCACCGGGCCGGCGAGCATGAAGGCGGCGATGGCCAGGAAGAGGACGAGCCGCACGTGCCGCGCCCCGACGGAGCTGGCAGGTTGCGCTGTGAGTCCGGTCGAGACGGCGTCCACCATATCTCGACCTTAGAGCAGGTCCGCTCCCCCATTGAAAAGGGTTTGGTACGGCCACGCGGATCTGAAACGTCTCTATGAGATGGCCTTGACCGGTCAGCTGACGCATTTCAACGGCACGCCAATCAGGTTCGCAAAGCCTTGAGAACTGGCTCTGACAGGAATATCCAGCCGGGCCTGACGTCGCACCTGCTTGACCCAGATCAAACCGCTTTGCCGCAGGTCCGGCTAGAAGGAAGCCTTGCGAAAGGAATCCGTCATGAAACACCGAGGCGCGGCGTCGCCATGAGACAGGAAGCATGGAGCTGCCGGGTGCTGGAGGCCTGTCCGGCGGGCGCGGTGTGCCGTGCCGGCGAGCATGTTCCCTGTATCGATCTGGCGCGGCTGCATGCCGAGAAGCTCGAGCTCTGCGCCGCGCTCGAGGCGATCGCCGACGATCTGCCGGCGCGCGTCGACCGTCTCAAGTGCCTGACCATCGCCAGCACGCTCGTTCCGTTGCTGCGGGCCTGTCATCGCCTGGAAGAGGAGGCGATATTTCCTGCTTTCATTGCCGAGCGCGGCGAGGCAAGGGTCATCGCCAGACTCACAGCCGAGCATCTCGAGGACGACAGCGCCGCCGAGGATCTGACCGAGATGCTGCTCGCCATCGGCCACGGCGCGGCAGTCAGCAATCCGGAAGCCTTCGGCTATATGCTGCGGGCTTTCTTCGAGGCGATGCGCCGTCATATCGCCTTCGAGCGCGACCATATCCTGACCGCCATCGGTTGCGACGGATAAGGGCTGTCAGTCGCCGGCCTGCGCGACGAGACGATCGATATCGACAACGGTCACACGGCGCGTGCCTTCGATCCGGATCACGCCGTCGGTGCGCAGGCGGGTGAGCTGCCGGCTGACGGTTTCGATGGTGAGGCCGAGGAAATCGGCAATCTCGGCGCGCGACAAGGGCAGGTCGAATGTGGTGGGCGATGGTGCCGGATCGGCGGCGGGACTGATATTGCGGGCGATCATGAGAAGAAAGCTCGCCACTTTCTCGCTCGCGGTCTTGCGGCCGAGCGTCACCATCCAGTCGCGCGCCTGGTCGAGTTCCCGCAGCGTCTGCTTGAGAAGGCGATGCTCGAAATCCGGCTGCTCTTCCATCATCCGCTCGATAGCCTGGCGCGGGAAGGAGCACAGGTCGACCTGGGTCGCGGCCTCGGCCGTAACGGCGCTTTCGCTGCGGAAGGGGCGGCCGACGAAATCGGGTGCGAATTGCAGGCCGACGATCTGCTGGCGCCCATCGGGCAGAGTCTTGCTCAGCTTCACGACGCCGGACATTACATTGGAATAGCGCTCGACGCGTTCGGCATCGCCGACGAGCTCCTCGCCCTGCGGTGCCTTGTGCTTGACCGATGACTTGGCGAGCTCCACCAGCTGCTCGGGCGAAAGCGCGCCGCAGACGCCGCGATGACGCGCCTCACAGGCGGCACAGAGCACCGGAATGCCGGCTGTATGGATATCCTTGCGCAACGAGAGCATTACCTTTCGGAACCTGCGATGGGGGCGTCCTAGCATCCAATGGGGCAGGGAGCCACGTGACCTTTTGCCAAGGTGATCCCCTAACGCAGCGCCAGCCTATTGAGACCCCCGCGCCAGCGCCGGCTTCCAGAGAGTCGTCGTCCGTCCTTGAGCGTGATGGAGAAGTCGCCGCTTTCATTCGTCTCGGCGCCCACGACATGGCGTGCATTGACCAGTCGCGAGCGATGGATGCGCACAAAATCCTGCCCCGCAAGGTCGCGCTCCAGCGCCGCCAGTGTCTGCCGGCGTAAGAGGCTGCGATCGGCGAGATGCAGCTCGACATAGTTGCCCGCGGCCTCGACCCATTGGATGTCGTGCGTCGCGAGCCAGAGGCGCTTCGCGCCATCCCGGATCTCGAGGCGCGACGGCGCTTCGGCTTGCGGCGCCGGTGTGGCATTGGCGCGCCGCGCGAAGAGGGTCGCGAGAAGCCAGGCGCCGATGACGAGCCCGACATAAGTCAGACTGTCCTTGCGACCCTCATAGATCAGTCGCGTCAGGAACGGTTCGTTGTCCAGACCATAGACGCCGCCGAAGAGCGGATAGGAGAGGAACCGCAGCAGCAGCATGAGGACGACATGGAGAAGAATGAAGACGATCAACCCGGCCGCATGGCCGAGGAGCGTCAATGCCCATCCGATGCGGCTCGGCGCGAGCCGTTTCGCCCAAGCGAGGAGAAGCGGGGTGAGCGCGAGAACTGCCACGACACTGGTCGCTTCATCGACTGCAAAGGGCCAGAAGGAGGGATCGTCACCGTCACGTCCGGCCTCCATCCAGAAGGAGGTCGCCCCGACAAGGGCGATCGCCGTCAGCATGAGCACATAGAGAGACCACAGCCAGCGGGGGAAGTGAAAATCGGGTTCGATTTTCTCGCCGGGATCACCAATCAAGGGCTCGGCCGTCATGCCGCGCCGCCATTCGCGGCAGGGGCACCGCCATTCGTCCCCAAACGATTCCGGCGGACACCAAACAGGCTCCAATGAGAGGCGCGGACCGCGCCACAGGAGAGTCTCATGGCCATCACCTCGCAAAGCGTGCCGGTTTCTAGCATGCGTTTGCCGGCTTGTCCCCTGGAGGGCGCCCGATGAAGCGGCGGACATTGCTCGGGGCGGCGGCAGTTTCCCTTCTGTCCGCCATGGCTTCATCCGCTTCCGGTTTGGCTCGGTCGCGTGTTCGGCCCGGTGATCGGGACTGGCCGGCCCCGGCCGACTGGGGTCGCCTGCGCGGGCAAGTGAATGGCCGCCTCATCGAGGTCTCCTCGCCCATCACGCCCTGTATTGGTTCCGCGGACCGTGCCCGCACGGCGCAAGTCTTCGCCAATCTGCGCAATCCCTATTATCTGGGCGATGAAGCGGGGCTGACCCAGGCGTTGGGTTGGGTCGATGCCTGGACCTCGCAGCCCAGCGCCTATGCGGTCGCGGCGGAAACAACCGCCGATATCGTCGCGGCGGTCAATTTCGCCCGCGCGAAGAAACTGCGGCTCATCGTCAAGGGCGGCGGCCACAGCTATCACGGCGCCTCGAATGCCGCCGGCTCCCTGCTGATCTGGACGCGCCGGATGCAGACGATCACCACGCACGACGACTTTATCGCAAAAGGCTGCGAACAGGCATCTGTACCGGCGGCAACGATCGGCGCCGGTGCATTATGGGGGCGGGCCTATGACGAGGCGGCGCGCCAGGCGGGACGCTATGTCCAGGGCGGCGGTTGCCTGACCGTCGGGGTGGCGGGTCTCATCCAGGGAGGCGGCTTCGGGCCCTTCTCGAAGGCTTATGGCCTTGCGGCGGCAAGCCTGATCGAGGCCGAAATCGTGACCGCCGATGGCGTGGTGCGCATCGCCAATGCCTGCATTAATCCCGACCTGTTCTGGGCGCTGAAGGGAGGCGGCGGCGGCAGCTTCGGTGTCGTGACGCGGCTGACGCTGCGCACGCATGATTTCCCGAATTTCTTCGGCGGGGTCTTCGCCACGATCAAGGCTCGGTCGACGGACGCCTGGCGCCGCCTGATCGCCCGTCTCATCGCCTTCTACGCCGAAGCGCTGTTCAACCCGCATTGGGGCGAGCAGATCACGTTCCGCCCGGGCCACGAAATCGGTATCGGCATGGTATTCCAGGGATTGAGCCAGAAGGAAGCGGAAGCTGCATGGCGTCCGTTCTTCGACTGGGTCAGGAACTCACCGCAGGATTTCACCTTCGCCCAGGAGCCCGCCATCCTCGCGGCACCGGCACGTGATTTCTGGAGTCCGCAATTCCTGAAAGGACTTCCCGGCTTGATATTGTCCGATGACCGTCCCGGCGCGCCAGAGGGCAATCTGTTCTGGGCCAGCAACAGGCAAGAGGCGGGACAGGTCCTGCATGGCTACCAGTCGTGCTGGCTGGCGAAGTCCTTCCTTGCACCTGAGCGACAGGAGACTCTGATCGGCGCTTTGTTCCGCGCAACGCGGCATTGGAGCATATCGCTCCATTTCAACAAGGGGCTTGCCGGCGCTCCCGCCAGTGCGATCGATGCGGCGCGCGACACGGCGATGAATCCTCAAGTCCTCGACGCCTTCGCCCTGGCCATCGCGGGCGCCCACGGGCCGCCGGCCTATCCGGGCGTGCCGGGATATGAGCCCGATATCGCCAAAGCGCGCCAGGACGCGGCCGCAATAGACCGTGCCATGGCGCAATTGCGCGACCTCGATCCGTCTGCGGGTTCTTATGTGTCGGAAAGCGATTTCTTCGAAAGGGATTGGCAGACATCCTTCTGGGGCGCCAACTATGACAGGCTGCTCAAAGTGAAGCGCCAATACGATCCCGAGGGACTCTTCATCGTGCATCACGGGGTCGGCAGCGAAGGCTGGAGTGCCGAATGAGATCCGCCCTTTCCGCGACGGATCTCATCCAGATTGCGGGAGGTGATCAGAGCCTGGCTTCGAGAACGAGGTTGAACGGCGTCGCCAGAGCCCGGCGGAAGCGGGTGAAGCCTGCTTTGCGGAACACATCGCCAAGCCGCGCTTCGCCGGCCTGGGCGCCGAGCACCAGACGTCCTCCCTCGGAGATCGCATGGGCGCAGCAAATGGTCGTCGAAGCGGCATAATACATGCGCGCCACCGGCGAGACATTGTCCTCTACATGATCGTGGGCGAAGGGCTCCACCAGCATGACGGTGCCGTCGGGCGCCAGCGCTTTGGCCGCATGCGTCGCCGCGGCGACCGGATCGCCCATATCGTGCAGGCAATCGAAGAAGCAGATGAGGTCATAGCCGGTGCCGGGATAATCATCCGCCTTTGCCCTCGCGAAGGTCGCTTGCTGCGCGACACCCGCTTCGATGGCGAGTCGGTTCGCTTCGTCGACCGACTGGCGATGCGTGTCGAAACCGCGGAACTGCGAGTTGGGAAATGCCTTGGCCATCAGTGTCGTCGAATGGCCATGGCCGCAGCCGATATCGGCGACGAGGGCGCCGGCCGCGAGCTTGGCGACGACGCCGCCGAGAGCCGGCAGCCATTCCGGCACCAGGCTGCCGCGATAGGCATTGCGGTAGAAGGCGGCGACGCCGCAGAAGAGCCGCCCATCATGATCGCCCCAGGCGATGCCCTTGCCGGTCTGGAACGCTTCCACAGCCTTGTCTTCATCGGCCCACATCGAGGCGGGGACAGCCCAGGCATTGGGCATGAAGACGGGGCTTTCCTCATCGGCGAGAACGAAGGCCTGCTCAGCCGTCATCTCATAGGTATCGCTGATCGCATGATAGTCGAGATAGCCGCCCGCGACCTGCGAGTTGAGCCATTCGCGCACATAGCGTTCGGCGCAGCGCGCGCGGCGCGCCAGCTCGCCGGCGGTGAGGGGACCGGCACCGGCCATCGCCTTGTAGAGGCCGAGCCTGTGGCCGAGGCTGATCATGACGCCGCCATAGCCGGCCGAAATATCCTGGATCGCCCGGCCGAGCAGGGCGTCGAGCTTGCCGGCATCCGTCGTCTTGTGGTGCATATCGTCCATATCTGTCTCCTGTTGCGCGGGCCATGGTCGTCCATGGGCGGTGCGCACATTGACGATCCGGCGACCGCCGCGGCAGAGCCGACCTGTCCAGAATCGGGCCGATTGCGCCATTGCGGCCCGGAAACATGGCGCGGTCGGCCGTTCGGAGCTAACGTGCCGTCCTGCAGTCAGGGAAACCGCAATGCCGCGTCAGCCCGCTTCGGCCGGTTCGGAGCCGCTCCATGTGAGCCTCGTCGCCATACCCGAGGCCGTGGTGTCGACGTTGAGCGGCATCTTCGATGTGATGAATGCCTTCGCCATGATGCCGCTGGCCGGCGCGTCGCCCGCCGATCCGCCGCCTTTCCGGGTCGAGATCGTGGGGATGAAGCCGGGTTCGCTGGAGCTGGCGAGCCGCGTGCCGGTGCCGGTCAAGCGGGCGGTCGCGACGATTGTCGAGACCGACATCATCATCGTTCCTTCCGTGCTGCTCGGGCCGGAAGGCTGGCAGAAGGGCCGCTATCCCGAGCTCGTCGACTGGCTCAGCGCCATGCATCGGCGCGGCGCGCTGCCCTGCTCGGCCTGCTCCGGCATATTCCTGCTCGCCGAGACGGGGTTGTTCGACGGCAAGGAGGCGACGGTGCATTTCCACTACGGCAACGCATTCGCGAAAGCTTTTCCCCAGGTGCCGATCAATCCGGAACGGGTGCTCGTCATCTCCGGCAAACGCGAGGAGCTGATCAGCTCGGGCGCATCGATGACCTGGCACGATCTGGTGCTCTATCTGATCGGCCGCCATGCCGGTGCGACCGCGGCGCAGGCGGTGGCGCGCGCCTTCGCGCTGCAATGGCATCAGGATGGGCTGGCGCCCTATATCGTGTTCGAGGGCCGCAGCGATCATGGCGATGTCGCCATCAAGGCGGCGCAGGACTGGGTCGCCGGGCATTTCTCGGTGATCAATCCCCTGGAGGAAATGGTCCGGCGCAGCGGGCTCACGGAGCGCACCTTCAAGCGTCGCTTTGCCGCCGCCATAGGCCTCAGCCCGATCGCTTATGTGCAACGCCTGCGCATCGAGGACGCCAAACGCCGTCTCGAGCGGACTGAGGCTTCTGTCGATGAGATCAGCTGGCAGGTGGGCTATGAGGAGCCGGCCTTCTTCCGCCGCCTGTTCCGGCGCGTGACGGGTCTGGCGCCCGGCGCCTATCGCCGCCGCTTTAGAATCCCCGATTACGCCAAGCCGGGGCTCAAGCCATAGTCGTGACAAAGAGTTCGAGTGAACAAGCCGACATGGCGAAGGGATTCACTTCCGATGAGGCAGCTGCTAGGCTGCGCCAACATTCTGGGATGGCATCATGACTCGTGTTCTTCGTCGACTGTTCGGCGCCTGTGGCGTGGTCCTTGCTGCAGGCCTTTTCGCGCCTCCTGCCTGGGCTTCCTTCGAAAGCTGCGTCAAGGCTGTGCGCGCCGATGTTCTGAAAGCGGGCATCAAACCCGACCTCGTCGATGCCGCCTTCAAGGGCATTGCCTTCGACGAGAAGGCGGTGCGCTTCTCCAGGACCCAGCCCGAATATCGCATCGCCATCTGGGACTATATGGCCTTCCTCGTGGACGCCGCGCGCCTCGCTGATGGCGCGAAGATGCTCAGTGCCCATGACAAGACCCTGCGTGCCGTCGAGAAGGCCTATGGTGTCAACCGTTTCGTCCTCGCGGCGCTGTGGGGCGTGGAGAGTGACTATGGTCGCGAGAAGGGCGACTTCTTCCTGCCGCATGCATTGCCCAATGTCGTCTGCGGCGGCAAGAAGCCGGCGGTGTTCAAGGCCGAACTCATCCAGGCCTTGCGTATCGTCCAGGCGGGCGACGTGAAGCTCGCCGATCTTACCGGCTCCTGGGCCGGCGCCTTCGGCCAGACTCAGTTCATGCCCTCGACCTATCGCCGCCTCGCCGTCGATTTCGACCGTGACGGCCGGCGCGACACGATCCGCTCGGTGCCGGATGCGCTCGCTTCCGCGGCCAACTTCCTCGACAAGGCGGGCTGGCAGTCGGGATTGCCATGGGGCTTCGAGGTGAAAGTCCCTGCTTCCTACAAGGGACCGGTCGGCCGCTCCCGCAAGGCGCCAGCATCGGCCTGGACCAAGCTCGGCGTGACCCGTGCCGATGGCTCGGCCCTCCCGTCGAGTGGCTCCTACGGCCTGATCAGGCCGGCGGGGCGTTCGGGGCCGTCCTTCCTCGTTTCGCGCAATTTCGACGCGCTCTACTCCTACAATGCGGCCGAGTCCTACGCGCTCGCGATCGGCCATCTCTCCGACCGCCTCGCCGGCAAGGGAGCGCTGAAGACACCCTGGCCGACCGACGATCCGGGCTTGAGCCGGGTCGAACGCAAGCGCCTGCAGGAGCTTCTGATTCGTCAGGGCTATTACAAGGGTGAGGCGGACGGGCGCATCGGGCCGATCACCGTCGCCGCGATCAAGGAAGCGCAGAAGAAGGCCGGCATGAAGCCCAACGGGCGGCCGAGCAAGCGCATTCTGAACGCGCTCGCCGGCAACTGATCAGGCTTTCGGTGGCACCGGCACCAGCCCATGCCGCAGCATGGTCTCCTTGATGCGTTGCGGATTAGGCGTGCCGGACGCGAGAAGGGCGGCCATCTCGCGAAAATAACCGGGGCCGAGCACGCCGGGGGTGAGCACGCAGAGACACGTGGCGGGGTCCTCGGTAACATTGTTGAAACCGTGGACGACGCCGCGCTTGATGAACAGCGTGTCACCCGGCCCCAAGGGCAAGGTCTTGCCGTCGACGGTGAAGTGCAAAGTACCGGAGAGACCGTAGACCGCTTCGTCCCAGCTCTCATGATAATGCGGCACCGGGACGCGGCCATGTGGCTGTACGGTCATGCGGAACATATCGAGGCTACCGGCCGTCGATTCTTTGGAATGGAAGAATTTGAGGGTCATCGTGCCGAAGCTGATCACTTCATTCATCTGCCTGTCTCCGGCCCCCGCACCCTCTTATATCATCCGGCATGGACGGGCTATATGTGGCTCAGACGAGAACCGACAGGCCGCGGCAAGCTTCCGCAACGTCCTGCCGACCGAAGGAAATGATTATGACTGCGACATCGACTCCTCCCACCAACCATCCGACCGGCGTGGCGCTGCTGCGTGATCCGGCACTGAACCGCTCGACTGCCTTCACCGAGGCGGAGCGGGAAAAGTTCGGGCTGGTCGGCCTGTTGCCCGACTGTGTGGAGGACGAGAATGTGCGCCTGCAGCGCGTTCTGGTTCAGCTCGACTACAAGCCGACCGATCTCGAGCGCTATATATTCCTGTCTTCGTTACGCGACAATGACGAGACGCTTTATTTCAAGGCACTGATGTCGGACCCGGCGCGCTTCCTGCCGCTCGTCTACACGCCGACTGTGGGCGAGGCCTGCCAGAAATTCGACCAGATTCTGCGCCGCCCGGCCGGCGTCTATCTGTCGATAAAACGCAAGGGCCAGCTGCGCGATCTGCTTCGCAACTGGCCGCACAAGGACGTGCGCTTCATCGTCGTCACCGATGGCGAGCGTATTTTGGGGCTCGGCGATCTCGGCATCAACGGCATGGGGATTCCGATCGGCAAACTGGCGCTGTACACGGCCTGCGCCGGCGTGCCGCCCAGGGTGACCTTGCCGATCACGCTCGATGTCGGCACCAACAACGAGCAACTCAGCAAGCATCCGCTCTATCTGGGCCTCCGCGAGCCGCGCGTGACCGGCTCCGAATACGATTCCTTCATCGATGAATTCATCATGGCGGTCCAAGATGTATTTCCACGCGCATGCATCCAGTTTGAGGATTTCGCGCTGCCGCATGCTGCCCCGATCCTGGCGCGCTATCGCGACAAGGTATGTTGCTTCAATGACGATATTCAGGGCACCGCGGCGGTGGCGTTGGCGGGGCTCGCCGCGGCATCGAAGATTGTCGGCGGCACGCTGAAGGATCAGCGTTTCCTCTTTCTGGGCGCCGGCACGGCCGCGACCGGCATTGCGGCGCTCCTCGCCAAGGCTCTGGAGCAGGAAGGCCTGTCGCAGGCCGAGGCGCGGCGGCGCTGCTGGCTCTATGATGTCGGCGGGCTCATCCAGTCGAAGCGCGAAGGCTTGAACGAATTCCAGCAACCTTTCGCGCATGAGCATGCGCCCCTCGACAATTTCACGACGGCGATAGAGACGCTCAAGCCCACCGCCATCATCGGCGTCTCGGGCGTCGGCAAGGCCTTCAACCAAGGCGTCATCGAGACGATGGCGAGGCTCAATGAGCGGCCGATCATCTTTCCCTATTCCAATCCGACGTCGCATTCGGAATGCACCGCGGAAGAGGCCTATCGCTGGACCGACGGCAAAGCCGTCTTCGCCAGCGGCAGTCCGTTCCAGCCAGTCTTTCTCGGCGACAAGACCTTCGTGCCGAGCCAGGGCAACAACGTCTATATCTTCCCGGCGATCGGCATGGCGATCTATGCGACGGAGGCCGCGCGCGTGACCGACGAGATGTTCATCGTCGCCGCCCAGGCGCTTGCCGAGGAGGTGACGCCGGCCCAGATCGCCACGGGCCTCATCTATCCGCCCCAATCGATGATCCTCCAGGTATCGCTCAATGTGGCCCGCAAGGTGGCTCGTTACATTTTCGACCACGGCCTCGCCGGTATCGCGACGCCATCCGATCTCGATGCCTATATGGAGTCGAAAGTCTATCGTCCGGCCTATCGTCCGCTGGCATGAGCGGTCGATCAGCGCGGGAGCATGCTCTTGCGAAACCGGATCAGCAGCAGAATGGCGCACTCGACAAGGAGCAGGAACACCGAAGTCCAAAAACCCGTCCGGATAGGATCATGCGTTTGGCCGCGCAGAGCGTAGCCGAGATAGAGGAAGGGAGTGTTCCACATGAGGATGCCGAGCAACGTCGCCGCTAGAAACGTCTTCGGGTTCAATCTGAGCACGCCGGCCGGCAAGGGGAGATAGAGGCGGACCACCGGCATGATCTGGCCGGACAGTGTCACCCAGAAATGATTGCGGCGATAGGCGCTGGTCAAGCGGTCATAGAGAGACAGTTTCAAAAACACATATCTGCCATAGCCCGCCACTGCTTTGCGCACCCTTTGGGGACCAAGCGACCAGCCGATCATGAACCAGCCGAGTCCGCCGATGAAGGAGCCAAGCGTCGTCACGCCGATGGTGAGGAGGAGCGTCTTGCTGTCAGGAGCCGTCAGCCCCAGGAAGATCAGCAGGACGTAGGAGGGGAAGAAAGGTGCGAGTCTTTCCACTACTGCGAGGAAACCGGCGCCGAGGAGGCCGAAGCTCAAGAAATAGGCGACGCTCTCCAACATTGTCGAAGCGAGATCAGAAGGCGACATGGGACCTGGCAAGCCGATTAACCGGGGCATGTCGTCGCGCGGACAGCAGATTGGCGCGAATCGGGCGCATGTTTGTCTCCTTCATCCTTTCCAGTCAGGAGGGGAGAACTCGCATCTCCGGATTACGGGAACCTGTCATCCGGAACCGGTCCGTCACGATATGGTCCGATGGCCCGTCGAAGGGCGCTTGCTCCAGGTTGGTCTTCGCCCGGTCCTGATCAGAGCTCGGGCTTCCGTGCCCCCGATCTCAGGCCGTCCATCAAAAGTGTAATGAGACGGCGGGAACGTTCCCGCCAGTCGTGCGTTTGCGGGAGGTTGTAAATGCCGGAGAGGGCATGCAGCACGTCCGAGCTGTCGATATCCGAACGAATGGAGCCTTGTGCAATGGCGGCATCGACGAGGCCCTGCACGGCGGCCGGAATCTTGCCGGAGGCCTCGGCGAAGAATTCGGAATTGCCTGCAAGCAGCAGCTTGAGGCTGTTGGCCATGCCGCGCTTGGCGGCGATGTAGTCGACGAAACGCCGCATCCATTCGGCGAGCGCCTTGTCGGGCGGGAACTTGCGTGCCAGGTCCTCCGCCGCCTGGCAAAGCGCCTCCACCTCGTGCCGGTAGACCGCCTCCACCAGATGCTCGCGCGTCGGAAAATGCCGGTAGAGCGTGCCGATCCCGACCCGGGCACGCTCGGCGATCTGCTCGAGCGATGTATCGATGCCGTGCTGCGCGAATAGGAGTCCGGCCACCTCGACGAGCCTGTCGCGGTTGCGCTGGGCGTCGGCGCGCAGGGGCCTTGTCGCCTGGGGAGGCGGGGTGGCCTTACCGTGTCTTCCCGGACGTCTGGCGCTCACTTCACACACCCAACGCAATTGGGGTCTTGAATCCTCATCGTCAGGCTCATAAGTATTAAGCGGAGGCGCCTCCGATTGCAATGCGGACGCCTCCAGTTTGTTACTCCATCCGGATCCGAAATGTCATGTCCTTTGCGGAAGACAGAGTGAGGCCGAATTCATGTCAAAACACCTGAAACTTAAGCTCGTCGTCAATGGCGCACCGCATGAGCTGTCCATCGAGCCGCGCGTCACTTTGCTCGATGCGTTGCGCGAGCATCTGGGCCTCACCGGCTCGAAGAAAGGTTGCGACCAGGGGCAGTGTGGCGCCTGCACGGTGCATGTCGACGGCGAGCGTGTGCTTGCCTGCCTTACCCTTGCCGCGCAAGTGGAGGGCAGGGCCATTACCACCATCGAGGGACTGACACCGGAAGGCGCCGGTCTGCATCCCGTTCAGGCCGCCTTCCTCGCTCATGATGCCTTCCAATGCGGCTACTGCACGCCGGGCCAGATCATGTCGGCTGTCGCCTGCATCAGGGAGGGCCATGCCTCGTCCGATGCCGAGATCCGCGAATACATGTCGGGCAATCTGTGCCGCTGCGGTGCCTATCCGCATATCGTGGCGGCGGTGCGCGAGGCGAAGGAGGCGATGTCATGAGGGATTTTGACTATACTCGCGCCGCCTCGCTGGCCGAAGCGCGCATGATTGCCGGCGAGCCCGGCGCCATGCTTCTGGCCGGCGGCACGACCTTGCTCGATCTCGCGAAATGTGGCGTGGCGGCGCCGACGAAGGTCGTCGATATCACCTATTTGACGGGACTCGATGCGATCAAGGTCGACCAGCAAGGCGCATATATCGGCGCGCTGGCCAAATTGAGCCATGTCGCGGATGCCGCGGCGGTCCGCGAAAATTACCCGGCCGTGTCGGAATCGCTCTGGCAGGCGGCCTCGGCACAACTGCGCAATATGGCGACGATCGGCGGAAATCTGCTGCAGCGCACGCGCTGTGCGTATTTTCGCGATCCTCAAGCCTTTCCGTCCTGCAACAAACGCCATCCGGGCTCGGGCTGCGCGGCGATCGGCGGCCTCACCCGCAATCACGCGGTGCTGGGCACGAGCAAGGTCTGCATTGCCACCAATCCGGGGGATCTCGCGGTAGCGCTTTCCGCATTCGATGCGGTAGTTCACTTGGGCGATCGCCGTGTCGCCATAGAGGAGTTCTTCCTGCTGCCGGGAATGACACCTGAGCGCGAACACGCGCTGGAGCCGGGCGAGGTGATCACCGCGGTGACCATTCCGGCCTCCAACGCAGCGCGGCGCTCGACCTATCTCAAGGTGCGCGATCGGCAGTCCTATGAATTCGCCGCCGCGAGCGCCGCGGTGGGCATCGAGCTTGCGGCGGACGGCAGGACCATTCGTGATCTGCGCGTCGCGCTGGGCGGAGTCGCGACGAAGCCTTGGCGCGCGCGCGAAGTCGAAAAGGCATTGATCGGCCAGACGCTTGAAGTCGAAGCCGTGAAGCGAGCGAGCCTGCTCGCTATGACAGGCGCCGTCGCCCAAGGCGACAATCATTACAAGATCGAGCTTGCGCCGCGCATCGTAGCGCGCGCCATCCTGAAAGTCGGAGGCCTCGCATGACAACCGTTACCATGAAGGCGAAACGCGGCGATGCTTCCGATGGCGGAGCCCTCGGCAGCCGTCTGTCGCGCATAGACGGTCCGGCCAAGGTCACGGGCGCGGCGCGCTATGCGCTCGAGCATCGGCCCGCCGGCCTCTGCCATGCGGTGATCGTCCAGAGCACCATCGGGGCAGGTCGCGTGAAGGCTATCGATGCCAGGGCGGCGGAAGCGGCGCCGGGCGTTCTTCTGGTGCTCACGCCGGATAATGTCCTGCCTTTGAAGTCGGCGTCGACCTGGCTCGGCACGCCTGGTCCCGAAGGGCCGTATCTGGCGCTGACTCATGCTATCAGATTCACCGGTCAGCATATTGCCGCCGTGATCGCCGAGACCTTCGAGCAGGCGACCGCCGCAGCGGCACTTCTCAATATCCATTATGAAGAAGCGGAAGCGATCGCCACCTATGACGATCCGCGCGCCGGCGACGGCAGGGCGCTCGACCATCTGGCCGCCGGCTGGGGAGAGGCCGAGAAAGTCTTGGCGGCGGCACCTGTTAGCCTCGAAGCGACCTATCGCACACCCCGCGAATACAACGTGCCGATCGAGCCGCATGGGCTGGTAGCGCAATGGGAAGGCGAGACGCTGACCATCTGGGAGCCAAGCCAGTGGATCAACGGCATGGCGCGCACCTATGCCGAATGGTTCGGCATCCCCTATGACAATGTGCGTCTGGTCTCCCCGTTTATTGGCGGCGGCTTCGGCTCGAAAGCCCTCGCTCTGGCGCATGGCGCGATTGCCACCATCGCGGCAAAGATGCTCAAGCGTCCGGTAAAGCTGGCACTCACGCGCCCGCAGACCTTCACCGCCTATGGCGGCCGCCCGGCCACACGTCAGACGCTGGCGCTTGGCGCCACAAAGGAAGGCAAGCTTCTCTCGATCATACAGCAGGGCGCCAATGAGACGTCGGTCGACGGCGTGTGGGGCGAGCCGTTGAATGCCGTCACGACGATCATGTATGCGGTGCCCAATCTCGCCTCGCGCCAGACGGTCGTGCCGGTGAACACGGTGTTGCCCAGCGCCCTGCGCGCACCGGGTGAGAATCCGAGCGCCTTCGGTATCGAATGCGCTATCGATGAGCTCAGCTATGAGGTCGGCATCGATCCGGTGGCGATAAGGCTCCTGAATTATGCCGAGGAGGATCCGCATGCGCGGAAGCCCTGGTCGACGCGGCAATTGCGCCAAGCCTATGAAGCGGGCGCCAAGGCCTTCGGCTGGGAGAAGCGGAGTCCACAGCCGCGCGCGATGCGTGACGGCTCCCATCTGATCGGCTGGGGTGTCGCCGCCGGCACTTATCCGGTGCGCCGCACCGCCGGTGAGGCGATGGTCAGGCTCTTCGCCGATGGCCGCGCCGAAGTGGCGAGCAGCGGCATCGATATGGGGCAGGGCACCTACACGATCCTCGCCCAGACGGCTGCCGAGGCGCTGGGGCTGCCGGTCGATCAGGTCGAGGTGAAGCTCGGCGATTCGACGCTGCCCGGTGCGCCGGTGGCCGGCGGCTCGCAACTCGCCAATCTGATGACGGGTGCCGTCCACAAGGCGGCGATGACGGCACGCGACGAATTGGTCGGTCTCGCCATCAGCGACCCCAATTCGCCATTCCGCGCCCTGCAGGCGAATACACTCAGCGTGGCGGATGGTATCATCTCCTCGCCGTTGGGCGGCGAAGGCCTGTCCATCGCCGAACTGATGCGCCGCCTGGGCCGCGACAAGATCGAGGTCCTGAGCGACACGCTGCCCGAGACGGCCAACAGTGCCGCCGACAAGCACACGACCTTCACGACCATCTCGCGCATGCGCTCGCCGACTGAAGGCGATTACTCGCTCCATGCCTGGTGCGTCCACTTCGTCGAAGTCAGGGTTGATGAGGATTTCGGCACGGTGCGCGCATCGCGCGTCGTATCGGCGCTCGATTCCGGCCGCCTCTACAATCCAAAGCTCGCCGAGAGCCAGTGGAAAGGTGGCATCATCATGGGCATCGGCCAGGCGCTGCTTGAGGAGGGTGTCGTCGATCCGCGCTACGCAAGAGTCATCAACAACAATCTGGGCGACTATCTCATCGCGACCAATGCTGACATTCCAGACATCGAGGTGATCTCGGTCGGTGTGCCGGACTTCCATGCCTCGGCACTGGGTGGCAAGGCGGTGGGCGAGCTCGGTATTGTCGGAGTCGCCCCGGCAATCGCCAACGCCGTCTTTCATGCGACGGGTAAGCGCATCCGCGACCTGCCGATCACGCTCGAGAAGCTGATCGGCTAACCGCTAATGAGAGCCACTGTCTTCGCCGCGATCTCCGGCAGCATGATCAGACTCTCGGATGGCCATTTGCCTTGGGTGAAGACGACGAGCGTGAAAGCCTCGCCACCCGGCAGCACCGCATGCAGCGCGTCATGGCGGCGGTAGCTCGCGAGCGCGTCACCGGTCCATCCGGTCCATCCGGCCTTGGACCAGATGCGGGCACCTTCCGGCATGCTCTCTCCGAGGAAGGCGAGGAGCTGCGCATTCGGCGTGTCGCGGAATTCCTTGGTGTTGGGGCGATAGAGAGTCTCGCGCATGATCCGCGACCGTTCCGCCGAGATCATCGTGCCGCTCATGATCCGGGCCAGGATGACGGCGGCGGCGTCACTGCTGAGACGGTTGTGATTGTTTCCGCCGCGCTGGACATAGATCTTCTCGCGCCCATAACGTTCGTCGTCCATCAGCTTTTGCGACACATTGATGCCAGCAAGCTCCTTGAGGCCGAGCGAATGGAAATACAGGTTGACGTTCTCGCGGGCCTCGACCCATCGCTCCATCTCCACCGCGGAGAGTTCGAGGTCGCCTGTCGTTCTGCTCAGATGGTCGATGATGTAGTTGGTCGCCATGTTGCTCGACCACTTGATCATGTCATGCATGGCACGGGAGAGCTCCGGCGTCTCGATGAGACGCCCGTCTTCATAGGCCTGCTGCAATGCCACCATATAGAATATCTTGACGACGCTGCAGGGATAGAAGGGTACGTCGCCACGATAGGAAAAGCTCGCCGCCACCGGTCCTCCTTCGCCCGCATGAAGATGCAGCGTGACGGCAAAGTGGTCGCGGGCGACGCCATGGGACGCAAATCGCTCGGCGATCCAGGCAACGAGCTCAGTGCCGAGTGTTTCCGCCGAAGGATAGTTCTTTGAAGACATGAAGGGGGCCTCGGAAGGTGATGAGATGAATTGCTCAGTCAGGATGAGTGAGTTTGAAATCGGTGGATGCCGCGGGATTGAGGCAGCGGACGGCGTGGTCCCCGTCTTCTGGCTCAAGCTTGGGATGTTGGGCCCGGCAGGCCGCCAGCACGAAGGGACAGCGAGTCGAAAATCCACAGCCGACCGGCGGCGCCAGGGGATCGGGCACCTCGCCTTCGACGCCGGGCGCCTGCGTGCGGATGCGCGGATCCGGCATTGGGATCGCCGCAAGAAGACCCCTGGTATAGGGATGCCGGGGCTCGGCGAACAGGCTTTCAGTTTCGGCGAGCTCGACGATTTCGCCCAGATACATCACGGCGATACGGTCGCTGATATGGCGAACCACATTGAGATCATGCGCGATGAAGAGGATGGCGATGCCGAGCTTGGTCCGCAGGTCTTCCAGCAGATTTATGATCTGCGCCTGGACGCTGGCATCGAGCGCCGAGACGGGCTCGTCGGCAATGAGCAGGCGGGGCTCGACGGCGAGCGCCCGGGCAATCGAGATGCGTTGGCGCTGGCCGCCGCTGATCGCGTGCGGCAGCCGGTCTTTTAGCGCCGGCGTCAGGCCGACCATCAGTAGCAATTCATCGACGCGCTCGCGCCGTGCCGCGGCGTTCCCCGCCATGCCGTGAACCTTCAGAACCTCGTCCAGCAAGGCGCCGAGCGTCATGCGCGGATTGAGCGAGGCATAGGGATCCTGGAACACCATTTGGATCTGACGTGCGCGGGTATGGCGGTCGCCATCGAAGGCGCCGCCCTGCCAGGTGAAGGAGCCGTGTTCCGGGGTGTCGAGGCCGACGATGCAGCGACCCAGAGTCGATTTCCCGCAGCCCGACTCGCCCACGATGCCCAGGATCTCGCCGGGCCTGACTGTCAGGCTCACATCGCGCAGGGCCCGCAGCTTCGCCCGCGGCTTGCGGGCGAGAACGTCGCTGAGCCTGTGATCGAGCGCGTAGGTCTTCGACACCTGACGGATTTCGAGCAGTGGCGCCGCACTCATGCGATTTCTCCCATGCGCAAGCAGGCGGCGGAGTGGCCCGATTCGACGACGAGCAGCGACGGCTCGTCGCGCGCGCATCGGTCGACGGCGAAGCGGCAGCGCGGGTGGAAGCGGCAACCGGTCGGCGGCGCCGACAGATCTGGCGGCGCGCCACCGATCGGCTCGAGCCGCTCATGCTTGCCGCGCATCGCGGGCAATGCGCCGAGCAAGGCGCGTGTATAGGGATGCGACGGCTTGGCGAAGAGTTGCGCCGTGTCGGCAGTTTCCGCGATCCGCCCGGCATACATGACAGCGACGCGGTCGCAGGTCTGCGCGACGACGCCGAGGTCGTGGGTGACGAACAGTACCGCCATGCCGGTTTCGGCACGCAGCTTCAGGATCAGTTTCAGGATCTGGTCCTGGACCGTGACGTCGAGCGCCGTGGTCGGCTCGTCGGCGATCAGCAGCTTGGGCCGGCAGGCAAGTGCTATGGCGATGAGCACACGTTGGCGCATGCCACCGCTGAAGGCATGGGGATAGGCGTCGAGCCGGCGTTCCGGCGCGGTGACGCCGACCGATTTCAGGAGGTCGATGGCGGCCTGGCGCGGCGACTTGCCGTCGAGCCTTCCATGCCGGACGAGGCCCTCCTGAATCTGCCTCCCGACGCGCATGGTCGGGTTGAGGGCCGTCATCGGATCCTGAAAGATCATCGCGATCTGGCTGCCGCGGATATCGACAAAATCGGAGTTGCTGAGCTCGACGAGATTACGGCCTTCGAACAGGATCGAGCCTTCCATGCGGGTAGGGGCGGCGCCACCGAACAGGCGGATCAGCGAGCGGCAGGTGACGCTCTTGCCGCAGCCCGACTCGCCAACGAGCCCAAAAATCTCGCCTGGCCGGACGTCGAAACTGACGCCGTCGACCGCGGTCAAGTCGCCGCCACGGCCGGCGAAGGTGACCCTGAGGTCGCGCACACTGAGGAGAGGGGCGCTCATGCCTTTGGCCTCAGGAAATCGTCGAGTCCGTCGCCGAGGAAGGTGAAGGTGATGCCGACCAGCACGATGGCGAGGCCGGGGAACAACGATATCCACCAACCATCCTGGATGAAATTTCGGCCGTCGGCGATCATCACACCCCATTCCGGTGTCGGTGGCTGGATGCCGAGCCCGAGGAAACCGAGCGATGTGACGGCGAGAATGGTGAGCACCACATCCGCCATCATAAAGACGATGGCCGGCGTGATGACATTGGGCAGGACATGCTGGAACATGATGCGGACGTGGCTGTAGCCCAGCACCTTGGCGGCTTTCACATAGTCGACTTCCTTCGCGAGCAGAACCTCTCCCCGGACGATGCGGGCGAAGGAGATCCATACGACCATGGTGAAGGCCAGATACATATTGGCGATGCTGGGGCCGAGGGCGCCGACAATGCTGATCACCAGCACATAGAAGGGAAAGGCCCACAATATGTCGACCAGGCGCATGAGCAGAAGATCGAGCCAGCCACCGAAATAGCCTGAAATCAGTCCGATGGAGGAGCCGATGAGAAAGGGCAGGAGCACGCAGACCGCGACGACCTGCAGATCTACCCTCGCGGCGGCGACAACGCGCGCCAGCACATCGCGGCCAAGATCGTCGGTGCCGAAGGGATGCGCCAGGCTCGGCGGGGTGAGCGAATTGCCAAAGTCTATGGCGAGCGGATCATAGGGAACGACCAGTGGACCGAACAGGCTGGCGAGGACCAGCGCTGACAACAGCACGAGGCCGATATGCAGGTTTCGGTTGCGACGGAATCGTTCCGTCGTCTCTGCGGAGATCATCTGGTTCACGACAGTGTCACGCGTGGGTCGACCAGCGCGTAAGCGAGGTCGGTCAGGAGATTGATGAGGACGACGAGCGTCGCGAAGGTAACCGTCAGCGCTTGCACCATTGGATAGTCGCGCGCCGAAATCGATGAGACGAGCAGCGAGCCGAGGCCCGGTATGCCGAAGACGGTCTCGATGACGACGGTTCCACCGATGACCCAGCTCGTATGGACGGCGAGGACCGATATCGTCGACGTCAGCGAGTTGCGGAAGACATGGCGCCACAGCACCTGGCGCTCGACCAGCCCTTTGGCGCGCGCGGTGTCGACATAGTCGGCGCCGAGGACCGCGATGATCGAGCTCCTGAGCGAGCGGATGGTCAGTGCCGCGGTGCCGAGGGCGATGATGAAGGCAGGGAGCACCAGATGGTGGAGCCTGTCCCAGAATCCCTCGCCATAACCCGATACCGGGAACAGCGGCAGATAGATGGCGAGGAGCAGGACCAGGAGGACGCCGAGCCAGAAAGCCGGCATCGACATCGCCACGACGAAGACGACGCGCACGACCTGGTCAATGACGCCGCCGCGCCGGATCGCCGCCAGCATGGCCAGCGGCACGGTCATGATCACGGCCATGACGGTCGAGAGGCCGACCAGGGCGAGGCTCGGCCACAGGCGCTCGAGGATGAGCGGTCCGATTTCAGCCTTGTAGGCGATCGAGCGGCCGAAGCTGCCCTGGACGAGATCGCCGATGAAGCGGAGATACTGCTGCCACAGGGGCTGATTGAGCCCAAGTTGCTCATTGAGCTTGGCGATATCTTCCGGCGTGCCGCGGCTGCCGAGCATCAGTGTCGCCGGATCGCCCGGCATGACGCGCAGCAGGAGGAACGCAACCACCGTGATGCCGAGCAACACCGGCAGGAGCTGGATCATCCGCGACAGGCAGAAAAAGACTATTTTCATGATCGGAACTGGGGCGCCCGCCCGATCCTGTGGGACCGGGCGGAAGCGACAATCTGCAATTTACTTTATCACCACGTCCTTCAGCGAGTAATTGGCTGTCGGCAGGACTTCGAAGCCCTCGACATTGGCTCGCATCGCATAGGCCGATTTCGGCATGAACAGGAAGATGAAGGGAGCGCCTTCATGCACGCGCGCTTCGATCTCCTTGAACATCTTGCCGCGCTCCTCGCCTTCGTTGGTCGAGCGTTCGAGGGCATAGAGCTCGTTGACGCGGTCGTCCTTCCATTGCGTGTGGAAGGCATTGGCCCGCTCCGGATTGATCATGGTGAAGCCGACGAGCTGGTCGGGATCGATCGTGTCGCTCGTCGCGTAGGAGAGCGACAGTTCGAAGTTTCCGGCCTTGGTGGTGCTGAATTGCGAGGAACCTTCGATGGTCTGAAGTTCAACCTCGATGCCGATGGCGCGCAGCGACGCCTGTATGGCGCTGCCGATCTGGCGGCTGGTGACGTCGCCACCGCGCACCAGCATGCTGGTCTTGAAACCGGAGTCCAGGCCCGCTTCCTTGAGCAGCGCCTTCGCCTTTTCAGGATCGAACGGATAGGGTTTCAGTTCCTCGTTGTGATAGGCCATCTTCGGGATGGATGACGTGGCGGCGACCGCGTCGCCATGGAAGACACCCTTGGCCAATGCCTCCTTGTCGATCGCGTAGTTCATCGCCTGGCGGACGCGCGCATCATCGAATGGCTTCTTGGTCGTGTTGATCTGCACCATATCGATGCGGAATACCGGGGCAAGACCGACCTTCACGCTTGCATCGTTCTTGAGCGCGGCGGCCTGGTTGAACGGCACCTCGATGATCGCATCGAGCTCGCCGGCCTTGAGTTTCAAGACGCGCGAATTGTCCTCGGGCACGATCTCAAGTGTGGCGCCGTCGATGGCGGGCTTGCCTTTCTCCCAGTAATGCGGGTTCTTGGCGAGCTCCATCTTCTGGCCGCGGGCCCAGGAGGACAGAATGAAAGGGCCCGAGCCGATCGGTTTTTCGAAAAACGCCTCGCCCTGGGCCTCGACCAGCTTGGCCGGCAAGATGGAAGCGCTGAACATCGCGAGATTGTTGATGATCGGGGTGAAGGGCTTCTCAAGCTTCATTACGATCGTCTGGTCATCGACGATCTCATATGTCGTGATGGGCCGGAAGAAGCGCCCCCACTCCGACTTCTCCCCGGCCGCGCGCTTGAGTGAGAATTCGACGTCCTTCGCCGTCACCGGCGTCCCGTCGTAGAATTTGGCGTCGGCCCGCAATTTGAACTTATATTCCTTGCCGTCGGGTGACACAGTCCAGGATTCGGCGATCCCGGGCTCGAGCTTTGTGCCATCCTTGCTCGGGCGGACGAGTTGATCATAAATCTGCAGCTCAGCCCAGATCGAGGCATTGTCGCTGGACGCGATGGGATCGATGGTGAGCGCGTCCTCGCGCACACCAACCTTCAAGGTGGCGGCCTCGGCGGAGGTCAGCGGGCCGGCGGTGAGGGCGCCGGTTGCAAGGAGGGCGAAGAGGGCCGGTGCAAGGAACGCCCGACGTGAAATGCCAAATACAGAGTTTCGAATGCGCATGTTTAACTCCTCCCGGATCTATATTCCTGGTTATGAATTAGGCTGGAACAGACCGTCTGCGAAAGATATTCGGCAGTCGCGCCACCGCAGGCCGGTGCCTGTCCAATAAGGGCAATTGTGAGATGAATGCCGGAATCGTCAAATTGGAATATGGACGGCATCCATAGCTTTGGGTTATGGGTTGTGCAATTCGGAGGATGTCTTTTGCGATTGCGCCATATCGAGGTTTTCCACGCCATCAAGCAGGCCGGGTCGATCAGCAAGGCGGCGGTTCTATTGGGCGTATCGCAACCGGCTGCCAGCAAAGTGTTGCAGCATGCGGAGTCCTCGCTCGGTTTCAAGCTGTTCGAGCGCGTCAAGGGCCGGCTGTTGCCGACAGCAGAGGCGGAACTGCTCTATGTCGAGGTCGCCAAGCTGAACACCGGTCTCGATCAGTTGCGCAAGCTGTCCGCCAATTTGCGGCGCTTCCCGCAAGGGCGCCTGCATGTCGGCTGCCTGCCGAGCCTTGGCCTGTCGATCATGCCCCAGACCATCCATGAATTCCGCAAGACCTGTCCTTCGGTCGTCTGCGAGGTGGAGACCAACCATATCGACGCACTTATCGCAGGCTTGCGATCGCGCCAACTCGACCTCGCCGTGTCGATGTTCCCCGATGAACATCCCGACATCAGAACGCAGGTCATTGGCGAGGTCGACCTCGTCTATCTCGGTCCCCACGATGGCGGCGAGGTCGATCTCGCCGAGATTCAGGACCATGAATTCGTCGGCCTTTCGCGCAGCGACGGCGTCGGCGGCATGATCGCGCACGAACGCGAGAAGCTCGGCTGCAGCTACGCACCGGCAATCGAGGTGCAGACCTATTATCTCGCTTGCGCTTTCGCCGCCGCCGGCTGCGGCGCCGCGGTCGTCGACCGCCTGACGGCGCAGAGCATGCTGCGGCCGGGTCTGTTCCTCCGCAAGCTGAAGCAGCGCCTCATCGTACACATGGTCGTGCTGACCCACGAGGCCAATGTCATTCGCGGCTTCTATACCGACTTCGGCACTATCCTCAGGAAATCCTTCGCGAACACGATCAGCACCGCTGTATCCGGCTGAGTTTGCCGGGGACGCAGCCGCATCCGATGCTCTGGTTACGGAGAGTCTTCTGACAATGCCATTGGGGGATTAGTCCTGTTGCATCCTGTCGCGGGATCGATCTCGCAAACGGATGCAGTCGCCAGGCCGTGATTTTTCTTATAGCGATTGGCGTAGAGACCCGGGAATCCGATGACCGTGTCGTTGACGAAGAGGTAGAGCCGGCCGGACTTTCCGGCCGTCATGAGGGCGCGCAAGGTGTTGGATTGGCACGCGATCCTTTCCTTCGGCTCCTTGATCGGGGTCAGCGCATATTCGTCGCCGCCAAATCGCCCGACACGGGCGATCGGCCGGAAATAGGGCTCAGTCCACCAGCGCTTCGCGAGCGCGCCGAGGAAGTAGTGGGAGGATCTCCACCAGCCCAGGTCGCTGCTCACGCCGAGCACATCGGCACAATTTTCGGCATCGAGCCATGGATCACTCGCCGGGATCGTGATCGCGACCTCGTAAGTGACACCCTCGGCAAGGTCTATGCCAGTGTCCGTGCAGATGGACTGGGTCTTGAAATCCGCCGTCATGCCGGCCGCTGGCGGGCTGGGTGTCGGGCAGATCTGCCCCATTGAATCGGCGATCTCGAAGGCCGCCTTGTTGACGGCGAAGAAGATAAGGGCCGAGGCGAGCACGAGAAATAGAGCCGGAAGCCAGGTAACGCGCAGGGCATTGTAGAGGCTTATGGCCGCGGGATTGGTTCTGATGCGGCGCGCGAAGCGAAGCGCGGGCGGCGGCTGGTCGGCCGCCTCGACAGTCTCGGCGCGCGCGAGGCGGATCGCCCTGATCAGGCAGATGACGGCCAGGGCGAACAGGACGCAGGCTGCGACGACGGCGAAAGTCGTCCGCGGAGTCGAGATGACCAACGCGGCAAGCGAGGCGAGCAGGAAGACGATCGCGGCGATCGAGAAAAAGCGACGTTGCGCCCTCTTGCGGCTGGTCATGCTGTTGGAGCTGTCGGCCTTGCCGCCGCTGCTCCAGACGGCGCGAGCGCGATCGTGGATGCGGGTTCTGAGGAAGCCGCCGATCCACAGGCAGATGCCGATCGCAAGCGCCAGAACGATCGCGCCGGCGGGGCTGTTGATGATCGCCTGCACCCAGGGCGCCGCAAATCCCGGCAGCACGCCCTGGAGCAGCCCCGCCAGCGGCGCGATCAGGCCGTGGAGGGTATCTTCGATATTGACGGTCTTTTCGTTGACGAGATATCCGGCGATGAGGGGATAAAGCGCCGCCAGGACGAAAAGCGCCAGAGTCACATAATAAAGGGCGCGGCCCCACCACACAGTATCACGCATCAGCTCGACGCGTTCGGGCCGGTCCGCGCCTCTCATCGCAACGAGCCGATGTGCGGCATCGTAAAGGGACTGTTGCATTTCCTTGAGGTCGCGTGCACGGCCGGGAGGAGAGGGAAGCTTGTCGGGACGTGTCGGGGGCGGGGCCTCTGCCGGAACGTTGCCGAGTTGCTCAAGCGAGACGATCTCATCATAGGGCGTGAGCACGTCGATATTTTCGGGCAGCGCGATCGGGCCGTAGCTGTCGGAGCCCCTGGCCATGCGGATGATGGCGCTGGCATCGACGAGCGGGCGCGCCTGCATGAGCTCACGCGCATCGCGCGGATGATAGCGATAGAAGACACCCAACCCTGAGCGCGAGCCATAGCGCCGTCCGCTCTCGGAGGCTTCATCCCAATAATCCGCGACGATGTCAGACTTGAACCTCAATCCGCCTTCCGCGGCTTCGCCGATCATCCAGCATAGGGGCAGGTAGGCGAGGCGGTCGTCGGGGTAACCTCCCCCGACATTGGAATGTGCGCCGGTGAACCAGACTTGCCGCAATCGCGGCGGTGTCCCCGCTGACGAATCGAGGTCGCTGGGGCTGTCCGGATCCCAGCGGATGGGGAAAAACGTCCGGCGCTCGTCATCTACGCTGAAGGCTTGACGGGCGCGATCGACGGATGCCAGCAGTCGCTTGTCCTTGAACGACATCGGCCACACCCATCGGTCGACGGCGCGCGTGAGCTCATCGATCGGCAGGCCATAGGCCGCCACGGTGTCCCAGACCCCGAGGAACCGGATTCTGACATTTCCGGCGGCCCTCGGGTCGCCTGGTGTGGGTCTGACTTCCGCATAGGTCCGGCTTCCCGCCGCCGCGTTCCACCAGCGCACACAGGTGTCCCGCAGCTTCCGCAAGGCGCCGATCCATGGAAGGCCCGAGGGAAACGCCTTCTCGCGATAGGCGCGATAGGCGGCAAGCGCGTTGCGGTCGAGCTCTTCGGTTGAGCTGAATCCGACCAGACCCTCGCGATGGATGAGGCCGACAAGTACTCTTATGGTGAAGGCGCCGCGGCTGAAGCCGAAAGCATAGATCTGATCGCCCGGCTGGTAATTGAGACACAGAAATCTATAGAGCGCCAGAACGCGCCGTTTGACGCCAAAGCCCAGGGCGAGCCCGATGACCTGAAAAGGCTTGAAGCTCGATGTGCCGACACCGTCGCTGAACACCGCGATCTGGTCGGCGCCATTCAGATCGAGCGCTTCATAGAGGCGCCAGACATTGGTCTTGAAGGCCTTGGCCGCACTGTTTCCGGTGCCGTCTGCCAGGACGACGAGATTTCTTTCGCCAGCCATTTGCGAACCCCCCATCGGCGCCGCCGGAATCTCCGGATGCGCCCATCACCCTCTGCGGTTCTCCCGTATCCGCGCTCGCCCCGTCCGTTGCAGCCGCTCTGCTGGTTTCTCCACCGCGTGGGCTGCGCCGCGGCTCACTTCTGTTGCGCGGCGTATTTGTCCAGTTTGCCGAGGCCGCCCCAGGCCGACAGCGCGAGGAAGATCGGCAGAAGCACCGGGGCCGCCGAGGAAAGTATTGTGCCGAGGGCGCCAGGCAGGAGAGCGGCGAGTGGCGACAACGCTCCGGCGGCACCAGGCGACAGCAGCGAGCTCAGAAGCGCGCCGACGATGCCGATGAAGCTCTTGCGGCCATCGAGCATCTTTCCGATGGTCTCGCCCAAGGCGCCATTGACCGGCGTGAGACCGGGCTGGCCGGCGCCGCTTCCGAGAATTTGGCGTAGCAGCGCGGCAATGGCGTCAGCCTGATCCTGTGGCATGGCCGAGCCCGGGGGAGCCACGCCCGGCTGTGATGTCACCGCGGGTGGCGGCGTGACGCTGGGCTGTGTCGTGATGCCGGGCAGCGTTGCAGCGGGCCCCAATATCTTCATGAGTTCGGCGAGCAAGTCTTCCTTGGTGGTCACGGTAACCTCTCTTTCGTCGTCGAGTCTGGGCGTCGGCGTCACAGGTTGATCGCCGCCCGTTTCGGCGAGCCATTTCTCAGATTCCGTCCTTAGCTTGTTTACCCGTCGCAGAAAGCCCGTTTTGAAGTGGGCGAAATTCGGATGAGCACGAAGCTTGGCTTCGTAGAGGTCGATGAAGTCGCTGATGACATCCGGGATTGGGGCCTTGGTGACGGCGGCAAGCATAACGTCGTCGATCTTGTTGCCGCCCGTCAGCGACGCGCCGTTCTGGTTGAGAGACCGCAGCAGGAAGTCTGCCGCTCGTCCAGGGCCGGCATGCACGGCCACATTGTAGACCGGCAATGCCAGCGGGCCAGGCATGCCGCCGCATGCGCAGCTCGACCAGTATTCGCTGAAGTAGATGTCCTTGGCTTCCTCGTAAGACATGTTGCGCACATCTTGCGTGGTGACGGGCCGCTTGCGCCAGTTCGCCAGGGTGGTGTGTGTGATGCCGAAATTCGTCGCTCCGCCGGGGTCTCTCGGATCATCGACAAAGCCGCCTTCGAACTCTTTGATGAGGGCTTGCGCGCGCTCGAAATTGGCGCGCGAGCGTTCGGCAGCTGATTGGGCGGGAGGAGGTGGTGGAGCAACCACTGTCGTTGGATGTGGTGGTGGAGTAACCACTGTCGTTGGAGGTGGGGGTGGAGCAACCCCTATCGTCGGGTGTGGTGGTGCAACCACCGTCGTTGGATGTGGTGGTGGTGTAACCACCATCGTTGTGGTGAGAATGGGCTGAGCGCCGGACAAGCCGAGTATCAGGACACGGAGCCGTTGCAGCGTCGCCTCATCGAGATCGGTTTCATCTTCGGGCTCGGCGGTGCTGCCTGTCGGCGCCGGGGTCGGCTGACTGGGCTGCGGCGCGGGCTTGGCCTTGCTCAGGGTCGGTAAGGTAACCCCGAGCAGGGCGGCGGTATTGGCGCCGCACACACCATCGGCGACTGCCGGGCCGACAGACCTGGTCTGGAAGGCCATCAGTGCGCGCAGCGAGTCCCTGCCGAATTCGCCATCCGCTTCGCTCTGGAGAATACCTTTCCCGGCGAGCGCGGTCTGGACGTCCTTGACCGGCTGTCCCGACGAGCCGAAGCGGACGACCTGCGCCATATCCTTGGCATTCTCAGCCTTCTCGAGCAGAGCCAGTTCTTCAGCGGAGAACAGCAGATAGACAAAGCGATTCTGCTGCAGCGCATAGGCGTTCTCGACGAAGGTGCGCCAAGGACCGGTTTCCGGTTGATTGTCGCGCGCCGCCGAGCGCGGCAGGCCGCAGACGACCTGGCAGCCGGCGCTGCTATAGGCCCCGTCGAGGCTGTCGGTATAGGCCGAATGTAGATTGTCCCAGACGAAGTCGCCGGAATCGCTGCCAAGATCGAGCTTGTCGGAAAGATCGAAGGTAAGATTGTCGACCGTACGCCAGACCGGAAAGAAGGTCGCTTGCCGGAACGCGCGATGACCACCAGGCTTGGACGGCTTGTGGATGCCCTTCTCATACTCATAGCGGCCGAGCATGAGCATGTTCGTGCCGCTGCCGCCTTGTTCCTTCGCTCTGATGATGTTCGGTAGCGACGGGACCGTCGATCCCGGAAAGACCGCGATCTCACCGGTGTCGACCTTCCATTGGCCGAGCGTACAGTTCATGCGCCGGAAATCGACGGGAGTGAAGTTGCCGGCCCGGCTCGCGGCGAATGTCGTATCGATCGGAAGTTCGGGCTTCAGCCCGCGGATACCGAAGAAAACCATGCCCGTGGATGGGATAGGGTAGCAGTTTCGCCTTGAGCCACGGGTAAGAAGGTCGGCGGTGATCGTCAGATCAGCCATAGCGTCCTCTCATGCCCTCGCGGAATTATATGACAAATCAGCACAATCGGAACTGGAGCGGAAGTACCTTTAAGTGAAATCTTTATTTATGATTACTGGCCCGGGTTTCATGGCTAAAACTGTAGCCAACGGACGACAGCGAGGATGTGCGAAAAAGCACAAACGAAACCAATAATTTAAATGCGACGGTTCAAGCGCGCGAAGGCAGGCGCGATGAGCTAGCCCTCCATCAGCCCTATGCTTAAAATCACGAACTGACCACGAAAGTCCTTTGATCAGGCCGGCAGTCCTGCCATGCGCCCGCCTTAGGGGGCGCCGGGACGAAGCAAGCGAACTTCCGTACCGTGCACCGCGGTGCTCTGGGCCATGTCGCTTTTGGCTGCCGAAACCAGCACGTTGACATTGGCGTCTCCGGCCGAGGCGCCAGGCCAGCGGCCCTTGTGGACAATGCCCATGCCGGGCTGAGCCGCATCAGACAGTGTGACCGTGAGCGCAAGCTGGCCATTCTCATTGACGAGCAGGATGGGGTCGCCATCCGCGAAGCCACTTGCGGCCGCGTCATCCGGGTGAAGCATGATCGTGGGCGGACCGAGCCGGCGGCGGATGACCTTGTCATTGCCGTAACTCGAATTCATGAGCCAGAGCGAGGCCGGTGAGAGGATGCGGATGCTGCCTTGGGCAGGCGGCGGATCGGCATCGGGAAGCGGTGTGCGTGGCAGGCCCAGTTCCACAGCGCGCCCGCTGGCGAGCTCGATCTTTCCGGATGGCGTTGCGAAAGTGAAATCGGCAAACTGTACGCGCGGCTCGGGAAACAAGCTGACGGTGCCGGCCCTGGCGAGATCGGCAAAGCTGCCAGGATAGGGCGTCTGCGCGATGAGGCGTTCAATCAAAGCGTCATCGCTCTCGAAGAGTTCGGGCTCTTTGAAACCCATCGCCGCAGCCAGCCGGCGGAAGATCTCGGAATTAGGCAGCGCTTCGCCCGGGGGATCGATAGCTTTCACCTGCGCTGACAAGGTGAGATCGAAATAGGGAAGCACCAGGTCGTTGAATTCAAGAAAGCTCGCGGCCGGCAACACGATGTCGGCATAGGCCGTCGTGTCGGTGTGAAACAGATCGATGGCGACATGAAAGAGATCGTCGCGTTCGAGTGCGTGGCGCAGGCGGCGCTGTCCGGGAGAAGAGGCGGCTGGATTGTTGTTCCAGTTGATGAAGACAAGCGCCTGTTCCTTGTCATCCAGCGTAGCGGAGAGGTCCATATGACTGACCGAGCCGGTGCCGGCACGGGCGAGCGACGGCTCGGTGACCATCGCCATGTCGATGCCGCGCCCGTTGCTGCCGTTCATGTAGCAGAATCCGGCGCCCTTCTTGCCGAGATTGCCGGTAAAGGCGACGAGAGCGGAGACGGCCCGAAAGACATTGCCGCCCTGCGGCTGGCGCTGCGCGCCCTGACCGAGCCAGAGAAGTGAGGGGCCGTGCCCATAGGCCAAGGCGGCCTGCTCGATGAGATGACGCGCGACGCCGCACAACTCCTCCGCCCGCTCCGGCGACATCGATTGGATCGCCGGCACCAGCTCTTCCCAACCGATGGTATGGGCGGCGAGGAAGTCCTTATCCACAAGGCCTCTGGCGATGAGGACATGCAGCAGCGCGAAAGCAAGCGCCGCGTCGCTGCCCGGCCTGAGCTTCAGATGGATATCGGCGCCGCGGGCGGTATCGTGGCCGATCGGGTCGACGACGATGATTTTGGCGCCGTGGTCACGCGCCTCCTTGAGCCAGAACTTGTCCTGATGTGGCGCCGAATGGGATGGGTTCGCGCCCCAGATCAGGATGGCGCGGCTGTCCCTTGCGGTGCGCGGGTCGAAGCCGTCCAGCGAATTGCCGAAGACGAGCTCCAGCGCCATATGACCGGCCTTGTTGCAGACGGTGTCGGGATCGACTTCGGTGGCGCCGATGCGGTTGAAGAAGCGGTTGGGGAAGGCGCCACCCAGAAGCCCGACTGTGCCGGTATAATGCGTATGGAGGATGCCGCGTGCCCGGCCCTGGGTGACAACTGTTTTGAGCCGCGTCGCGATCTCTTCCAATGCGTCATGCCAGGAGATCGGTTCGAACTCACCTCGGCCTTTAGGTCCAATACGCTTCAGGGGAGTGGAAAGCCGAAGCGCCGGGTCGCGCCAGGAGCCATTATAGGCAATGGCGCATTTGCCGCAGAGGGCGCCACGCGTGATGTGGTGATCGGGATCGCCCAGGACATTGGCGATCATGCCGCTGCGTTTGTTCACGATGATGCCGCAGGCGTCATAGCAATCGCGGGGGCAGGTCGTCTTTATGCTCGAGGTGGCTGTGGTCATCAGAGATTCCGGCATGGCGTTTCACGACGATAGCACGGACGCGATGGCGATCTGCTGTCCACTTGCGCAGGCGTGTTCCAGGCCAGTTGAAGGGTGAGCGCCGCGTCCGGATGTGATAGGGGCTGGATCAAATGCTGAGTTGTGAGGGTCAGACGGTTGAATTCGCGCCTGATGACGAGTTTCTCGCCGAGATCGGTTCTGGTAGCGATCGCGGTTGCAGGCTTGGCCGGCGGTGTCTTCGCCTGGGCGATTGATGCCGGCTGGGCCCGATGGGCCTGGATGGCGGGGACCGTGCCGGTTCTCGCGGCCTTGATCTTCGAGATCATCACCAGCCTCAGACGCGGCGAAGTGGGACTTGATCTGGTGGCCGCTTTGTCCATGTCGGTGGCGCTCGCATTCGGCGAGGAACTGGCCGGCAATGTCGTGGCGCTGATGTATGCCGGCGGGCAGGTGCTCGAAAGCTATGCCGAGGGCCGCGCCCGCCGCGAGATGACCGCACTTCTGGGACGCGCCGCGCACAGCGCGATGCGCTACGTGGATGGCGCGCTCGAAGAGGTTCCGATCGGCCAGCTGGTGGTGGGCGATCTGATTTTGCTGCGCCACGGTGAGGTGGCTCCGGTCGACGGCGTCCTGGTATCGCCCGAAGGCCTGCTCGATCAGTCGGTGCTCACCGGCGAAAGCCTGCCCGTCGGCAAGCGGGCGGAGGATGAGATTCTCAGCGGTTCCACCAATGCCGGCGATCCCGTGCAGGTGAGAGCGACACGGCCGGCCGCTGAGAGCACCTATGCAAATATCGTGCGCCTGGTCGCCCAGGCGCAGGAAAGCAAAGCGCCGAGCGTGCGCATCGCCGATCGCTACGCGATCTGGTTTTTGGTGCTCACCCTCGTCATTGCCGGCCTCGCCTGGTGGCTGTCGGGAGATATGACCCGCATTCTTCCGGTCCTGGTCGTGGCCACCCCGTGTCCGCTGATCCTGGCGCTGCCGGTGGCGATAATCTCCGGCATGTCGCGCGCCGCCAAAGGCGGCGTCCTGGTCAAGAGCGGTGGCGCGATCGAGGCGCTGGCCAAGGTCAAGACCGCCATTCTTGACAAGACCGGCACGCTCACTTTCGGCCAGGCGCGGGTCAGCGAGATCCGTACCGCGGAAGGCTGGAGCCAGGACGAGATCTTGAGGCTCGCGGCCTCGCTCGATCAGGCGTCGAGCCATGTCATTGCCGAAGCGCTCGTTGCCGAGGCGAAGGGGCGCGGTCTCGCCTTGTCCATGCCGACGAATGTGAGCGAGACCGCCGGCACCGGTCTCGAAGGCAGGGTCGACGGAAAGCGTGTGGTCGTCGGCGGCAGCCGCTTCGTGCGTGACCGGAGCCGCGAAGGCGATCCTTACGCGCTGCGCAAGGGGATCGCGGAAGGCAGCGTGGTCGTGGCGGTAGCCGTGGCTGAGAAACTCGCGGGCATCATCATCCTCAAGGACGAGTTGCGCCCCGACGCGCCGGCGATGTTGGCGGCGCTGAGGCAGGCTGGGATTGACCGCATTGTGCTCGCCTCGGGTGACCGCCAGGACGTCGTGGATGCGGTTGCCGGCAAACTCGGCATCACGGATGCTTTCGGCGAATTGACGCCGTCCAACAAGGTGGACGTCGTTGCGCGCGAGAGTACAAGCGCCCCGACAATGATGGTGGGCGACGGCGTCAATGATGCGCCGGCCCTGGCGAGCGCCACGGTCGGTATCGCCATGGGCGCCAGGGGGTCGGCGGCGTCTTCGGAAAGCGCCGACGTCGTGCTGCTGGTTGACCGGATCGCCAGCCTGACCTTCGCGGTGACGGTCGCCCATCGCACCCGCCGCATCGCGCTGGAAAGCGTGCTCATTGGCCTTGGCCTGTCCATTGCCGCGATGATCGTCGCCGCCTTCGGCTATCTCCCGCCGGTGCAAGGCGCGCTATTCCAGGAAGCGATCGATATCGCCGTCATCGTCAATGCCCTGCGGGCCCTGCGCTGAATCTAGACCGCCAGGCGGGCCGGTATCGGCCGCTCGGGCATGGCGGCAAGAGCGTCCGCTGCGCAGGTGGCCAGCAGCTGGAACAGGCCGGCCTGCAGGTTCTCCATGTCCTCCGCAAGGTCCGGGCTGATTGTTACCGTCTCCGCCTTGTCGCCCCCGCGGGTGAGGAGGCCCGCTGTTTCGGCATCGCGCAGGAGCCGCAGCACATGGGTGCGCGAGACCTGGAACTGCTTGGCCAGCGCCGAGATCGAGATCGGCACCGGTTTCATCGGCACGGGGCGGTCATCCGCTTCCCCGGCGAGCATCAGGCTGTAGAGAATCAGCATGCCGACATCGCGCTCGGCGAAGAGACGTATTCCAGGTGCGCGATCGAGGAGGCGGCTGCCGGACACGAACCAGGTGCCCAGATTGTGGAACATCACCGTCTCGAAATCCGGATCACCGAGGGCGGCGATCGCCGGTTCTATGTCCGGCCTGATCAGTCGGATCGCTTCGAATTGCCGTTCCAGACGGGCCCGTGCGATTTCCATCAGTTTCTCGCTCGGCCGCAATTGCGTGACCCGACGGTCGCTTGGATGGGCAATGGCTTCGATATGGCCGGTCAGGCGCAGGAAGGCGAGGATCGCGCTGGCGCGGCCGGCGCTGCACAGACGGTTACTCGTGCAGAAGTTGCGAAACCGGCTGGATGTGAGGCCTGATTGTGTATCGTCGGCGCGCTGATCAAGAGAGAGATAGATCACCGAATGGCCGATGAGCGCCAGTGTCCGGTCGCTCAAGATCCAGCTCATTACACGGTTGCGGCGATGGAGCGCGATCAGGCTCTGTGCCGAAACCCGCATCGCCTCGGCAAAACTCGGATGGGCGCGCAGCGCCGTCAAAGCTTGCGAAGTGAGAATGAACTGTCCGGAGGCAATAGGCATGATGGCAAGGAGTCTAGCTGCAATTCCTGTCAATATAGTATACTTATCCGTTCGTCGGGCGGCGTGCCACAGCTGCAACGTAAGGATGAGAGTCTGAGGGCTGAATGGGGCGGGTACACGATCTGACTGGCAGCGACGCCCTGGCGGGATCGGCTGCGGCGGCCTGAGCTCAGCGCGTCACCGGCGCGCTTGCGATCGATTTCTGACGACCGGATATATGGAAGGTGTGCGCCCGGTGAGGCGACGGCTTTCACGCACCAGATGCGCCTGGTCGGCATAGCCGGCGTCCAGGGCGATGAGGGTCGTCGAAGTCGCCGGTGACGCGCGCCGCAGACGCAGGAAGCGCTGATAACGCAGGATACGGTCGAGGGTCTTCGGGCCGTAGCCGAAATTCTCCTCGAAGCGGCGTCTGAGGCTGCGCTCGCTCAGATGCAACGCGCGTCCGAGCCAGGCAACGAGCGCGGCGCCAGGTGGTGGACCTTGCGCGATCAAGGCGAACGCCGCGCGCATGACCGCATCGCCGCGCTCTTGCTCGGGGCGAAATTGGATGAGCACACGCTCGATATCCTCCACCCCGCCGATATGCTCGGCGAGGCGTCGCGCTTTGGCGCCCCATAGCTCCTCGAGGCCGATGCGCCGGCTCGTGATCTCGCAGACGGGCAGTCCCAGCCAGCCATGCGCTGCGCCGGGATGGAAGCGGAAGCCGACGACGTCCGTTCCAGCCGGGATGATTTCGGTCAGCGGCTCCTTGTCGGGACCGGCGATGCGCAAGGCGCCGCCGATCCACTGCAGATCGATGGTGCCGTCGGGTGTCACGACAATGGGCGGCGTGCCGGTTTTGGGCATGCGGTGCGTCCAGACACACGCGAACACATCGCTGAGAGCCGGCGCGACCGACCGCTCGTGGAACTCGCCCACTGCAGCGGCGGGCGCCGGGTCTCCTGGTTTGGGCAGGGTCATGGGCGCAGTGTAGCATTGGCCGGAATGTTCAAGAAATGTCCGGTGCTGCTCGGCCAGAATGGCGCGGCATCAGAGGAAATCGCATCATGAAACCCAGAATCAGCGTCCTATCGCTCGGGGTCGACAATCTCGAAACCGCGCTGCGCTTCTACAGAGACGGTCTCGGACTGCCGACTGAGGGCGTCATCGGGCAGGAATTCGAACATGGCGAAGTGGCCTTCTTCGATCTCGCGCATGGCTTCAAGCTCGCGCTTTTCGCCCGCCGCGACATCGCGCATGACGCAGGCATCAAGGAGACGCCGCGCAGTCCGACCGAATTCACCATTGGGCACAATGTGGCGAGCGAGAGCGAGGTCGATCAAGTGATGCGTCGGGCGATCGCTTCAGGCGCGCGCCTCGTCAAGCCGGCGCAGAAGACCTTCTGGGGCGGCTATGCCGGCTATTTCCAGGACCCCGACGATCATCTCTGGGAAATCGTCTACAATCCGGCACTCCTGCCGGAAGAGTGAACAGAGGAGACTGCAAGGCCCAGAGCCTGCCAGCCGGGAAGCCCGCTTTCGAAATGCCGGGCCTTGTAGCCTTTGGCACGCAAGGCCCGGACCGCTTCAGCGGAAAGAGCGCAATGGGGGCCGCGGCAATAGGCGATGATTTCCTGGTCATCGGGCAGTTCGATGAGCCGGCGTTCGAGCTCCGCGACAGGGATGTTGAGCGCGCCCGGCACATGACCCACGGCGTATTCCGCTTCCGGGCGCACGTCGAGCAAGGTTATGCTCGGGGTTCGACTTCCTTCGCTCGAGCCACTCTGACTTGACAAACGTGCCTAGTTACGTGGTTATATCGTGTACCGAGGTGGGCTGAGGTGGCTGGAGAGGTAGATCATCCTGCTGTCCAGGTGTAGTCCGGGGTGAATGGGAGGGTTACGATCCACATGGCGGCAAGGCCGTTGACGAGGGCGACAGTCGCGGCGTTCGTGAAGGGCGGCGTGCCTGCGGCCAAGGCGCAGCTGGTCCTGTGGGACGCCAGGCCGATCGGCTTCGGCCTCAAGCTGCGCGCCAGCGGCAGCGCCAGCTGGGTCTATGTGTTCAGGCCGAAAGGCGTCACCGGTGCTCCCCCGCGGACCATCACGATCGGCTCGTACCCGTCGCTCGCTCTCGATGATGCGCGTCGTGAGGCGCTTCGTCATGTTGCGACGGTTGCCGCCGGCGGCGATCCTGCCGCCGATCTGCGGGCGGCGCGCGCCAAGGTCAAATCACGGATCGCCAACGCCCTTGACGCCTACGCGGGCGATCTTGACCGGCGCGGCGTCGTCGGCCGGACCGGCGTCATGTCCGCCCTCCGGCGCGGTCTGGCGCCGATGCTCGATGCGGATCTCAGGGCTCTCGACCAGCCCATTCTGATCGCGCGGATCACGGCGATCGCCACTCAGCCCCAGCGCCGCAAGGACGGCACGCTCTACACGACGCCGGGCAGTGCCCGGGAATTTCGCAAGAATTGCCACGCCTTCCTGGCCTGGTGCACGGCAACGGGCCTGGTGAAGTATAACCCTCTCGCCGGTTATCGTATCGTCCGGCGTACCCGCGCCGAGCTGCTGTCCGGCGCCGGCCTGCGTGAGGGCAAGGCCCTCGACGACGCCGAGATCGCCAAGGTCTGGGGCGCCGCCGCCGGCCTCGGCGCCTTCGGCGCCCTGGTCCGGCTCGGCCTGCTCACCGGTTTGCGGCGCGCCGAGATGGCGACGCTCGAGTGGTCGGATATCGGCGCCGACATGATCACCATTCCGGCCGCGCGCTCGAAGATGGGCCGCGCCCATCACGTGCCGCTCACCGGTTTGATGCGGGAAATCCTCAGCAACCAGCCGCGCCGTCACGGCGCCGGGCTGGTGTTTCCGAGCCGGGTCAGCGGCGGCGTTTTGCATGGTTGGTCGAGATTGGTGTCGAGATTGGTCCGTGAATCGGGCGTGGCGATGCGGCTACACGATACGCGGCGCACGCTTCGGACCCTGATGTCGCGGCTTGGCGTCGACGAGGCGGTCGCCGAACTGTGCATCGGCCATGTGCGTAAGGGCTTGGTCGGCGTCTACAACCGCGATCTCATGTGGCCGGCCAGGGTGGCGGCCTTCGTCCGCGTCTCGGCGCATGTCGAGGGCCTGCTTGGTCTCGACGTCGCTCCGCCAGCTCCGTGAAGGCCTGTGCGGAGAGACGGGAGGGCTTTTCGCAGTGGCGGGGCTTCCCAAGGAGTGGCGCTGCCGATCGGGTACCAGGTGCCGCCTTGAAGGCCCGCGTCGCGGCTCTGGCGGCGGCGCGGCGGTGTGCTGTATCGGCGCGACGGCTCCCGCCTCGAGGTCATCCAGGTCATCGAGGTCATCCAGGTCATCGAGGTCAAGGAGCCAGCCCAAGTTTGTGAGATTCCAGGCGACGGCATAGTGCTCAACCCTCGGCTGGTCCCCTAGGTCTATCCCACCCCGAAGGACCACGCCTTCGCCTGGAACCGCCTATCGCGCCGATCGCATCTCCGGTGGGTTGGCGCTGAGCACCCCGGCGGGTGCATTTTCTTAGCTTTCGCGCTCCCCGGTCCAAACCGTCTCGGCGCGAGGGCGCTGGGCTGCCGAGAGGCGCCCGGAGTTGCTCCCGCCGGGCGATATTCTGAGAGTGGATCGGTCAGGCCCGGCTCAGCCAAAGCCCCCGAGTACGGCGCTCGCAGCCCGCGCCGCTCCAGTTTCCCGGCGGAGACCTCTCTGCCGGGCAAGCCTGCGGGGCTGGTCTGTTGGCTTCACGGTGCACGGTCCGGCCCCCAGGTCTTCTTCTCGCCCTTGTGAGGGTGGCGGTCGGGCTTTCGGCGGCGGAAGCGGCCGGCCTCCCAGGCCGGTGGGAGGCGATCGTCATGGCCAGGTTGCTGCTGTGGAGCACCTTGATCGCGTGGCTGGGCGGCCTGGTCCTGGCGGTGGCGGGTGGGGGGGACCCCTTACTCGGATACCCCGGAGCCCTGTTTTGCCGCTGGCGAGAAGACATCGCTTGCGGAAGGCATCTTCTGGTAGCGGACAAGCCTAAATTCTTTCCGGTTTTCCCTGATCGTCCAGTTTGCCATCCCCGCTATGTCGCCGCGCATTCGGGGATAGGGCCGTTCGCTGTCCCACATTTCCAGGGTGCCGGTAATGCCGCGCTCCAGCAGGACACGGCTGGCGTCATACATCGGCTGGATTGTAGCCGCGACAATCTCTTCGCCATCGGGGGCAGCGAGATACACGGCATACAGCGGCCCTTGGCGGCCTATCCTTTTAAACTCAATAAAAATCTTAGCGTCGATTTGGGGTTCAGCCATGCTCGGGCTCCTGATCGCTGGCGGTCGGAGTGGATGAGGCTGCCGGTGCGCTGGCGAGCTGGCGCGCTGGCGCGCTGGCGCTCTGGCCGGTGCCGGTTTGGCAGGGTGGGGCCAAATCCGTGCCCGGCGCGGCCGCGCCGCCCGTTTGAAAGCGCTGACGGCAGGGCTCAGCGGGGGAAACAGCCTTTTGGAAGCGATTGACGCCGCGCTGCGGATTATGCGGGTTGTGACCCATACGGAACGGCCAGGCGGGGCAGTCATAGACTGCGCAGCGGCGAACTTCCCAGGCGTTGAGGTTGTTTTCGCCGGTGCACGCCAGGCAAATCGTCTCGCGGATTGCCGTCAGCCGTTTTGGCAGGTCTTCCGGCTGCAGTCCCAGGAAGCTGTCGCCGCGCGCCTCCCCGGTCGCGACCCCATGGGCGACGCGCAATCTGAAAATGACGGCGCTGGTGCGGGCGCTGGGATGGCCGCTGGCCGTTAAAACGTCGAGCGGCAGGGTCATCGGGTCTTTGCCGATGAGCTTGCACTTGGCGTCGCGCTCGCACAGCCAGGCGCGCCATTCATGGTTCTCGGGCTGATAGCCGGCGTGGCGTTCTTCGCGCACGATCATGCGGCCGCGACAGGCGACAGGTTCAACGGTTTTCGGCGGCTCTTGTGTCGGGGCGGGCGCAGGAATTACCTTGGACATGGATTTCTGACCGTCTGATCCGGTTGGATTTCAAGAGCGCGCCCGATCGTTTCACCACGATCGGCGCGTTCGTCGTTTATGTCACATTTTGGTTGAGGAATCTGCAGCTAAGTTATTGATTTTAATAATGTTCATAGTTACAATTCAGACGCTTCGGTGCGCGGGATTTCCGGGTTTTTCGGCGCCAATTTCAGGCGCGGCGCAGCACCTTGGCCACGCCGGCATGGGGGGCTGGAATCCCTCGGCTAAGCCGATTGGCGATGATTTTGTGTCGCTTAGCTCTTCAGCCTGTTCTGCACGCGGATTACCGTCGCCGCGTGCCAAGCGCCACCTTTTGCGGTCGGGATGCCGCGGGCGTTGAGTTCGGCGGCGATATGGCGGGCTGACAGGCCCTCGAGTTCGGTCAGGACGGATCGGAGCCCTTTGGCGCGATCGTCGGCAGCCTTCATCGCCGCGACAGTCCCGGGGCGCAGGCCGCCGAGCTTCTTGCCTCCAGCCTTCAGCGCGGCGAGCGCGTCCTTGGTGCGTTGCGCGATCAGCCGCCGTTCCTTCTCGGCCAACGCCGCATAGATGTGGAGCATGAACGGGTCGACGTCGGCACCGAGTTCGGTGACGATGAACGGCACCCGATGCACCATCAGCCCTGAGATGAAATGCACGTCGCGCGCCAGCCGATCGAGCTTCGCCACGATGACGGGCGCCTTGTGCTTCTTGGCCAGCTTCATCGCGGCGGCCAGCTGCGGGCGCCGGTCGAGCGCATCGTGGCCGGCACCGGTTTCGATCTCGGTAAAGGTTTCGAGCAGCTGATACCCCTCGGCTTCGGCGAAGCGGATGATTGCCTCCTGCTGGGCTTCCAGCCCGATGCCAGGCCGGCCGCGCTTGTTGGGTTTGGAGAGACGGGCGTAGGCGATGGCGGTTTTCACGATTCGGGCCTCAATTTAGAGCATTGCTACGAGCGTAGTGTTGTTACACGGCTGGTGAAACAAGTCAACTGCGATGTTACAAATGGTTCGGTTTTGGCCGCCGAGCGGGGCGCGCGGGCAGGACTCGGTGCCCGGGGCAGTCGGGTCGCGCCGTTCTCGGCGCGTCAGGCCGAATCCGTGCGCCAGGCTGCCAGCGTCGCCAGGGTGGGCATAGGACCGACATCGCCGGCGCCGGGCTTTCGCGGGCGGATGCGCCGAAAGGTTCGTGATCTCGGTCAGGGGCAGGATGGTGCTCGAGAGGGGACTCGGGATGGGGCTCGAGACGGGGCTCGAGATGGGGGCCGCGAGCCGGCGACGTCGGGTATTCACGCGAAGCACATCGGCGCGCCGTTGGTTTCACACGCTGGTGAAAACGGCGCAGCACTTCGTCTGGGCGCACCGGAAGGGCGCACGGGTCGCGGTTATCCCGGGTGCTCGGTGCCTGGTGCGCGCGGCCGGTCGGCGTCGTCACCGTCACCGCTCAGATGAGTCAGCCGCGTCCGTCGCGCGGCCCGCGTCTCGTGTTCGGCGCCGGCCGTGGCGCGGCGCGTCCGCAACGCCGTGACGCTGTATAGGCTGGTTTTGCCCTGTATTTGCGGGGTGTTTGCGCCGTTTGTGACGCGGAGATGCAACACTGTTGCACCGAATGGCGATGTCGATTGTCAAGCGTTCGCGTTGTTTTATCGTCTCTGCATCTGTCTTGTTGCAGTAGTGAATAGTGCACGACGCTTGATGCTGTGGGCGACAGTCCACCCCCTGGGGGGTCACTTTTGCGGATATGAAAGGGGGGCATGCCTTGCTCCGCGTGCGTCCTCGTATCGGCATCGTGCCGGGGTTTGTGTGCCTCGTCGTCGATGTGGCGGTTGCATTTTAAAAACCGCATCCCACCCCTGGCCGCCCCTAAATTCCTAGGACAAAAATCCGCGCACCGTCGGTTCGGAAAATTGCATTTTTTAAGTGCCGCCACCTAAAAATTGCGGGTTTAAAGTACCGGCGCTGGCGAAAGGCGTGGGGTTCAGCTTCCCGGTCTGCTCGATGTTGCGTATTTGCGACAAAGGCGGCACCGCCGAAGGGGTTCGACGACTTGCCGCTGGATGAGCTATGGAAGCATAACGAGCGCTGTAACGAGGCATCCGCGTATGATATTCGGCATCGACTGGCGGCTTTTGCTGACTGTCTGGCTGCTCATCGCGGCCCTCAGCCCTGTGCTGAGTTTTATAGTGGGAGGACGATCATGACCCCTTTCGACAAGGACGTGCAGGACCAGCTGGTGACTGAGACGAGGCCTGAGCTGCCGTTCGATGAGAACGTGGCCGTAGTCGATCCACTTGAGCTTGCGCATAGGCAGTTGAAGGACGCCACCGAGCGCGAGAACCGGCTCAATGCCGAGATCGCTGCCTTGCGCCGCCTTGTCGGCGGCCACGAGGACAAGATGGCGCGTATGCGCCGGACGATCGCCGACTACCACGAACGCGAGCAGCAGATGGCCGGCACGATCAACCGCGACATCGGCCGCAGCCTCGTTGACGTCGATCGGGTGCTGCAGCGCCAGCCGCGCGTCTATCCGACCGGTCTTGGCGGCGTCGGCCACTGCGACTGCACTATGGACCGCGCCTCGCTGATCCAGCGGGTGGTGCGAACGCTGCGCGGCGGACCCGGCGACTGATGCCGAAACGCGAAAGGTCCGCGCATGGCCGATGACCCGGTTTCCCCCGAATACCTCGAGCGCCTGAACGAGCTGGCACGCTTCCTCGACAAGTCGCTCAACGGCGAGGTGCCTGGTAAGCAGCGTCAGATCGGCTTTGCGCTCCTGATATTCGAGTTCGATAAACCGGCGCGGGTGAACTACATCTCCAACGCCGACCGGGCGACAATGCTGGAAGCGCTGGCCGAATTTCTGGCGCGCCAGCCCAGGCCGGACCCCGAATGAGAAAGCGCTATCAGCCCGGCCAGCCCCCGCGCTAGCCAAGGCCGGGGTCGTGACTTGGCTTCTCTGGCGTCTGGCGCTGTGTGCCACGGCCTCTGGCAACCGGCATGGCCACCGGATCGGATAACGTTCGGCAGCCTGGGCCATCCAATTGATCGATCTGGCCGGCCGGCGCTTTGGCCCGGCTTCGCGTGGCGGGCGCACCAAATCGTGCGACTTCCTGGCGCGCGACTTGAACCTGGTCAACCGCCCCATGGTGCGCGGCGCCGGCGCGTCTGTTGCCTCCCCGGTGCCGCCAGTACCGGCGGCGGCAGAGGGTTTTAAACGGACGACGGGGCTTTGGCATCGATCGGTCTTCGCATCAACCACAGTCAGACCGGCACCGATCTCGCCGCGACGCTGGGCCAAGGCGCTGGGCGGGCCGGACATTACCGATGAGATCAACATCGCCAGGCTGCGCTCCGATCTCAAGACCGCCGAGATCGAGCGTGCCGCCCGCCGTCTACGCTAATTTATTTTTCTAATTAGGGCGCGTACTCATAAATTGAGCATGATTGGTGGTGCTTGTTCGATGTCCGCTACGCCCCGATAGCGGCCCAATTCCACAGCACTGTCGGTCGTTGAAACTTCGCGCGCAATATGACTATTATGGCTTCCGCGCATTCGAATTGGAGGGACGATCATGCTGGACTCAAAGCCGTTTATCGTCGTCGATCGCCGCAAGTTCCTGGCTGCCGCCGCTGGCTTCATCGCCGCTGGCCTGATGCCGAAAAGCGTCTTGGCGCTGGCCGGCCCCTACAGTTTCAAGCAGGGCACCGTCGATGTGACGGTGGTCAGCGACGGCCACCTTGTTCTGCCAATCGACGTTTTCGCGCCCGATGCACCGCCAGAAGCGCGGAAAGCCTTGTTCACCGCGGCCGGTGTTACCGGCAACGAGGTGCAGGCACCAACCAACGTGACCCTCATCAAGTCGGGCGCCGACCTCATCCTGTTCGATAACGGTTCAGGCACGGAGTTCCAGCCGACGGCCGGCAAGCTCATTGAAAATCTGAAGCTCGCCGGGATCGATCCGGGCGCGATCACCAAGGTTGTCTTCACCCATGCCCATCCCGACCACATCTGGGCAACCGTGGGTGCTGGCGGGGCGCTGAATTTCCCCAACGCCGCGTATTGTTGCGCTGCCGCCGAATGGGATTTCTGGATGGGCAAGGACATTCTCACCCAGATGCCCAAAGAGATGCACCCCTTCGTGCTCGGCGCCCAGAAGCATCTCAATGGCGTCAAGGATCGCGTCACGATGGTGAAGCCGGGAGACGACATCGTCTCCGGCATCCGCGTGCTCGAAACCTTCGGGCACACGCCGGGGCATGTTTCCTTCGAAGTGGCGGGCGACGGCGGGCTTATCATCGTCGCCGATGCGATCGGCTTACCCTTCATCTACTTCCCACACCCGGAGTGGCGCTTGGCCTTCGACGCGATCCACGATCTGGCCATTGCCAACCGCAAGAAGTTGCTGGACCGCGCCGCCACCGACAAGACGAAGCTCCTCGGTTTCCATTGGCCCTATCCGGGCGTCGGCCACGCCGAGAGGAAGGATAGCGCCTATCAATTCGTGGCGGCAATGTAGGGCGTCACCCGAGGCAGGTAGATGCGCGCCGCCGGCGCGCGGCAGCATCGGTTTCAGCCGGGATCTTTTATTTGGAGGAGCAGGGTTCCCTAGCAAACGATGTCGGTTCTGGGGTATTCGCGACACGGTCGAACCGGCAGCAAGTTCGGCCATGTCCGTTGTGCTGCCAAGAGCGGAAGTAAATTGGAGCGTTAGCGGCGCAGGACCATTGCGGGTTGGAGTGGTCGGGCGTGATTCAAGCTCTAAAACTGGAGCCTCGAATCATGCGCTACGAACTCAGCGATTTTGAGTATGTCGCTATCAAACCGATGCTACCAAACAAGCCGTGCGGCGTTCCGCGTGTAAACGACCGACGCATACTCAATGGCATCTTCTGGGTTCTGCATTCCGGTGCGCCGTGGCGCGACTTGCCCAAGAATTATGGGCCCATGCACGACATGCTACAATCGCTTCGTTCGTTGGCGTCGGGCTGGCATCTGGGATCAGATCATGGACGGACTAGCTGCGGCTCACAATGCCGCAGTGCAAATGATCGATACATCTGTTGTACGAGTCCATCAGGTTTCGAATCCACGCCAGACACTCACTATTTGACGCCAGCGTCCTTGCGTTCCCCCATGGTTTGAGGCGACAGCGCCGTGATGTTTGGCAGCCGGTCTTATTACGTTCTGGAACTTCGGCTACTGTCTGTCGCCAATTCTGTTCGGCATGCCTCTCCAAAATCATAAAGGAAGTTCATAGCCCCTGAGCGAGCCAGATTTTGAATCTCATGAAGCGAAAGATTAGGAGCCAGATATGTCTGGATGATCTCATCCATGGCTTTCTCGGCTGTATTCACGACCGGGCGGGACGCGACGAGGCGCATTTGAGCAACGAGTGCGTACAGCAGCACCAGGTCAGAGACATCATCCTTCTGATGGCTAAGCGCATCTCCGTAAAGCCGTGTGGCTTCAGTGATGAAGTCGCTGAAGAGCTTCTCTCGCTTGGCAAACTGGGCCTCACGACGCATTTCTTTCAACTGAGAATGCTGCGTCAGCCATGCGGTGGCGAACGAGGTCAAGCTGCCGATCGCCACTCCGGCCAGACCTATTAGAGCTGAGAAGTATGCGTCCACGGAATGTCCTTCCAGAACGAACTCAGTGCAGCGCGCTACAGCGGCAGATCATGCTGATGGGCCGGATCACCGAGGATTTCGATGCCGGCGTTGCCCTCTTCCTGACAAGCGGCCATGTCGCCACACACCCTACACCTTTCGCCAATATAGCGCAGAGGTGGAATTAAAATACTGCCAAATCATAATTGGCGACCTCCGCTGCGCCCCCCGTCCTCTCTCCCTCAGAGCGGCCCTAGCCCTCTCCCTGTCATTGTTGGCAGGATGGGGGGATGCGGCCCGCCTTTAGTGTTTCGCGCACTGGAAAAATTGCGTCATGATGGATTGTTTGTTGCTTAGGGCTAGTGTGAGTTCGGTGTCGATGGGCTCGAGGGCCATCGCAGGACCGGATATGAAATGGCTCTCTCCTTGCAGACGGTGAGGACCTTTTTTGTGTCGAGGATTACGACATTCTCATTACGCCGCAGGCCGGGGTCTGGAATGCATCCGTCGACGTTGCAAAAGTAGGTTTTCGGATTCTTGCACATGATGGGTTCGGCTTGGGCGCTAGCTGCTATGAAAAGAGTCGATGTCGCGATGCTGATAATCAGCGCTGTGCGAGCCAGTTGCGTGAACATCTTCTCGTCCATTTGGGCGAGAACATAGGTGTCGGGCGATTTGGATAGTGTCCAAGAGAAAACCCCACCCCGTGGTGACGGAGCGGGGTCTCCTTGATGCGTCCGCCCACGAGAAGGGCAGGGGCGAGCGGACGTATCCAATCGGCGGGCAGGATAGATAGCCCCTCCTAATCAGAATTGCTTAGGGCAGTCTGCCAAATGCTTGCGATTTGACGCCACTACGGCCCTGGCCTAGCCCTCTCCCTGCCTTCAGTGGCAGGATGTCTGGATGGCGACCTTTAAAGACTAAGTCGAAGTGCCTGACCGGCCGTGGAACCGGGCGGTGACGGTGACGGTCGTCGCACCGAAGATGCCCTCTCGGGCACGTCTCGAAAAGCTGGCTCAGGAAGTTTGGAAGTCCCGCGACGAGAAGATCACGGTAGGTTCGCTGACGGTCAAGGTTGAGGCGTTTGGGAGAGGATGATGGTCACAAAGGAACAGACAGCGGCAATTGACCAACGTGTGGCGGAAGCCAGACAAAGAGCTGTGCCTACCGGAGAATACTTGACGGTCGCTGACCTGATCGAAAAGTTGAGCAAGTTTCCGCCGGAGATGAAAGTGAGCATCTTGGATGCCGACACCGGATATGTGATGCCGGTGAGTTACATCGGCACCGATCCCGACAATGAATATCCGGATCATGTCACTCTGGGCGGCGACTACGTTGACTCGCTTGGGAAAGATGCGTTCGGCCGATAGAAACAAAAAAGCCCGGCCTCCGTGAGGGGACCGGGCTTCCGGCATAGTCTCGCGCGGGATGTGCCGGATCAGGTGGCGGCCTTGCTAACAATTTGTCGGAGCCAAAGTCCAAATAGCCATCTGCAAGGCATGCAGGTATGCTGCTGCTTCTTTGTGGGAGGGCTGATGATGTTGCGGCGATCAGCTGGTGACTTTGGAGTTGTGGTGTTGTCCGCCGTCTTGATCGGGACCGGCGCTGTTAGCGCGACCGCACAGTCGGTAACGATCGGTGGTGGCTACATAACTGGCAATGAGTACCAACAGCTGCGTGAAGCGGAGAAGATTGTCTACGCGGCGGGGCTAGTGGATGGGATGTTGGGCGCACCGCTTTTTGGCGCACCAGACAGCGGCAGAGTCGCGCGGCTTGACGCCTGTATCAAGAATAAGTCAGCGGAGCAGATAGCTGCCATCCTTTCTAAGGACCTCCAAGAGAATCCAGAACTTTGGCACTTAGGAGTGAATGTCCCCGCCTATAACGCCTTGAATAAGGTGTGCGACCTAAAGGATTGATCATGCCGACGCCGCAAAGTGCTCCCTGGAAAAAGCTGTCTACTGAACAGCGGACCCAAAATCCGACTTGAATGGATAAACAGCTATGACGGACCACAAATGCAATTGCCACAGCGACCTAAAACACCCCTTTGTCAATGGCCTCACCTGTCGTCGCGTCTGCAGGCAGGAATTGAGCCAGCGCTTCTTGCGTCGGTCCAAACCAGCAGCTTGCGATCGCAATCCCCATCGCGATGCGAAACCCCCCGAGAAAAAGAGTGAGGAATGCAACAATCCGAGCCAGCTGCGTGAACATTTCTCTACTCCATTTGGGCGAGAATACCGGTGTCGACGTTGGCACACTAGTCTGGCAGGATATGGGTGCGACAGGAGCGACAGATGACAACCTTTTCCATTTTGAGCGGTAGATTTGTCCGCACCTCTAATGGGTGGCTGGTTGAGGGCGACGACCTTCAGGCCCGCGTCAATGGCCCGATCCTCAAGCGCAACGTTTCCGGCCATGCGCTCATGGTGGATGACAAGCCCTTTGCGCTCTACAAAACTCTTGGGGAGGCGCAACAGGCGCTGCGCCGGGCGACCGCGTGACTTTTTCCAGCGGCCGGAGGAGGATGGCCGCCCCATGGACCTCGTCAAGGAACTGGAGAAGATCGAGAAACGGAAGCTCGCCGCGGCGATCGAGGAGATCCGCGCCGTCCTGTGGCGCCCCAAGCAGACCCTTCCCCAGGCTCGCCACGAAATCGCGCTGATCCTGAAAGACCTTAAGGAAGACTGACCCGAGACGGCACGATGTCGAGGCGGTCCGCGACAGTCGGTTGATCACGTTCCCGCTCAATGGCAAAAGTGTGGGATGGACAAGACCACTCTTCTCACCCTTTTCACCGAAGCCCGGCGGCGAGCTGAGGCCGGCGACCTGGATATTATGGCCCAATACGAAATCATCAGGGAACTCGAAAAGCAAGGCCTCCCTTCCGAGAAGGCGCGCGCCATCCTCGCTAGACTGATTGAGGCGCAGGACATTGATCTGGCGGAAATGGAACGGCTGCTCGATGTAATGGATCAGGGGTGAACGAGAACCCTAAGCCGTGCGGCGCCCACCCTGTAACCGGCCGGCGCAGGATGGAAGCAAGTCCTTCGATGCCCATGAAAGCCCTGCGATTGGCCAGTTAAAACTTAATTGACCCGAGTGGAACATCCGTCGAGGGAAAGTATTGACAGGGCGAAAGTTGTTCCAATCTCATATGCCCTTTTATGTTTGTTTCGAAACACCGGGCTACGAGGTGACTGTACATCGCGCGAATTGCTCATTTTGCCAGTATGGAATCTTCCAGCCAAATATAAGCAGCCACCTCTCTTGGAAGGCGGAGAACCGCTGCCTGGTGCCGTGACAAGTTTTTCTGAATACGCGCCAGAGCCCGACCCGGTGACGAAGAAAAAGGATGTCGTCTGGTTTGCTCTGAGCCACAACCCGCCGCCCTTTGCCCTTGCCGGCATCTGGCGCCCTTGGAATGGTGTGAGGGGCACGAAGAAGGCTCCCGTTGAGGGCGAGCACCTGCTCTATTCGTTCCTGACTACAGAGGCCAATGAGGTCGTCGAGCCAATCCGTCTACACATTCCGCGGTAGGCATAACGGCAATTCTTATGTCATATACGTAAATTCGCGCAACGGCCGGATGTGGCGTGAAGGCTGAGATAACTATGCCGGCGAGATCGATCAGTGAAATGGAACCTTCTTGTTAAGCGGGCGTTTATGTAATGCCTCCACACCCCCTATGGAGGTGAACTACCCAATCCAACTCTCGACCCGCTTCGGCGGGTTTTCTTTTGCCGGCGGTCGGCGCAGGGTATTTCCGAGATCGCCATGAAGCGTGTGACGTGGTCCTAGCCCGTCGGGTCGCGGAGGCCTTCCGCCCGGCGGGCACCTTGAAACATAGCCCCGGCTTCGCGCTCAACTCGGCGCCCGGAACCATTTAAGAGCACCCGCATTACGAAGATGGCCGTGATTGCGCTCAATTCATGGCCATTTAGCCCGTCGGGCTGCGGATCGCCTCCCGGCCCGACGGGCGCCTCTAATGTGCAATAATAGGCTGGGAAGACAATGAGGATCGTCGATCCGGGCCGTCTTTATGCACAGGCTGGCTGGGAAAGTTAGCCGAAACTCCGCACCACTTTTCTCCACGGAATGATCAATTTTGAACACGCATGAGTCTCGCTCGTATGCCAGTATTTGGCATCGAGGAGGCGCGGATGAAGAACGCTTACAATTATTACGATTTTAAAGAATTGGCTCTGCTTGCGCAGGTCGTGGATCGGGCTTGTGAGGCGGTTGGGGGTTGTGATGAGGTGGCCAAGGCAACTATAGCATCACGCACAATTGCATATGCCGACGGGGGCGAGCGCGACTTCGAAAAATTGCTCGGATTCGTGTTAGGTGGTGCCGGACAAACAAACAGCCATGGCGCCCGTTCCCAACCTTGCCGGGATCAGGCCGCGGAAACGATCGTTGCCCGGCCTCCTGCAGGAGTGGTCCAATCGCGGAAAATGGGTCCCAAAATGGAGCGGCTTGAAAAGCAGATCCGGCGCGCGAAGAAATTTGCGCAACACAATAGCGGCCCTGTCGCTGATTTGTATCTTTTCCATGCAGCCATTTGCGAAGAAAATCGCGACGCATTTCGGCAAAAGTCGCATCGTCGTCGCGCGACCGGAGCCTCTCGGCGTCCGTAACATTTTCAGATTCCTGCTCTATGCAGGAGCAAGGAGCCCGCCAGGCCAGCCCCGTCAGCGTTCCAAAGAGCGCGGATCAATATTGGCGAGCGTCGCACGATGTGCGACGCCCAGATGCCGGCGCCGCATCCCGGCAGCCACCGACGGGTCCGTCGGTACAGATTCCCCGTAACGGCGGACCTCGCGGCTCCTGCTCCGCGACTGACCCGGGACTACTTCAACGCAAAAAAAGCCCGGCACCTTTCGGCGGCCGGGCCTAGAATTAGAATTTGGCAGCTACCAGCGTTGATCGCTGTACCAAGCGTCAAGGTCCTTTCTGACCTGATCCTTCGCAATTCCATAGCGCTCTTGAATCTTACCTTCGAGTTGATCACGGCGACCATTTATGACGTCAAGATCATCGTCCGTGAGTTTGCCCCATTTCTCTTTGACTTTGCCCTTCACCTGTTTCCAGTTACCCTCAACGCGGTTCCAATCCATATTGGCCTCCTGAAAAAATTACTCCGCAATGTAACGTGTGCATGGTGGAATCGTTCCGCTCACCAAACGGGTTTTGCGTGGAGCATTCCGGCCCGATGTCAGCGCTTCTCGCGCCAGTCGCGTCGCTTGCCCTGAGCGTTCTCTCTGGCGGGCTGATCTACGCTTGGCTCAAGGATACGGCGCGCGCCAGACATGCGCGACAATGGTTTCCCAAGGAGCGGGCAGGTTTGGGGATTATTTCAGAGGCGCGCATAACTATGACATTGGCGCTCGGCGAATGATGTGCGACACTTTAGGTTGCCGGGCCCGAATCCGGCAGCGCTCCCACCACGGCGCCCGTCGGCAAGCTTGCCCCCAAACCCTAAGCCGACGGGCTTCGCGCTCAACTCGACCCCCGGAACCACTTACGAGCACCCGAATTACGAAGATAGCCATGAAGTGCAACATGGCCATCTAGCCCGTCGGGCTACGGATTGCCTCCCAGTCCGGCGGGCGCCCTACATTGCCGAAATGACCGCCGCATCCAACGAACGGAATATTTTAACATTGCATTTCGATGTGGCCTGTCCCCCCGGCAGGCAGCCCAAGGCCCGTCAAGTGATCACTTCGCTACTACCCAGTCCCTGGCGGGTCACTATGCGTGGGGAGTTGGCGTCGGCGCTATACTACGCCCGCGAGAATGGTGAGACGCCGGTCGCGCGCTAGGTCGAGATCATCGAGGGAATAGTTGGCCGGATTCACTGCCTGGAATGTGACGGGTCAGGCCTATGGCCGTATCACCCGGACGGGGTGACGAGGGTCTGCACGGACTGCAAGGGGACGGGGAGCGTGTTCGTTTCGGTCTAGCTATGGCAATTAACCGCACCTAACCTATGACATTGGCGGATGTCCGGGTGCATGCAATCTTCATGCACCGGAAGCCCCCGCCGGCGTCGTTTGCACTGCATGTCAAATGGGCGCCCCCGATGATCGGACGACCGTTGGGCGACACAAAGGCGCGGCTCATTTCTTTCTCTCCCTCTCGATAAATTCATCCAAGTCGAAGCAATCAACCGTGTGCCAGTTGCGAGCCTCGGACTCGAGCCAATGGTCGGGATTGCCGAGATCCTCATCGTCATGACTATCGGCGCGGCTATCAGCCATCTCCTTGAGGGTCAGCCGCTCTGCTTCCTCGCAGTCTCCTCGACGATCGTCCCGCTTGCGCACTCGGGCCAGTTATCACAGGTTTTAGTGACGTAGAAGCGGGCATGTTCTGTCTCAAATGCAAAACGCTCGCTATGTTTCGAATATAGTGAGCGCTCAGCGGTGCTCTCTTGGCAATTGCGGCTTGCGCTGCTTGGACGTAGCGGCAAGTAGCTGAAACTTGTTTCAGTTTTGACGCGGCGTTATTCTGCGAGTTCCAACGAATAGTGCAACTTGTCGTATTTTCGCTGCATTGTTTCGCACACTTGAGGTTGTGGGACGGCTCACTGAGTCAGAAAATCATCTGACAGAGGAGAAGCTATGAAGAAGACTATTCTCGCCGGTGCAGCGGTATTGGCATTGTTCGCAGCGATTCAGCCCGCTCTCGCCGATGGCCGTGGACCTGGCGGTGACAGCGGCATCAACAGTGGCGGAGCCCCTGATGGCCGTGGCAGCAACGGCGGCGCGCCCGACGGCCGTGGCTCTGGCGGTGACAGCGGCATCGGGGGTGGCGGTGAGGGCGGCGGTGGAACGCCAACACCAACACCCGGCGAGGGCAGCGGTGGCGGACAGGATTCGGGCAGCGGCGGCGGCAACTAAGCACCGTATTAACAAGGCCTCCCTTAGGGGAGGCCTTTCTAGCTTCAGTTAGGCCTCGCCAGCCGACATGATCAAGATCGTGGCGCGCGGGACGAGCAAAGAGGATTAGCCGGGAGAATCGAGTGTTCGCGTTTGCGCGAGGAGGATCACAACTAGCGTTTTTCTGGGAGAAATGGAAAGCAGTATACCCTGATGTCACTAGCTGGTCGGGCCTCATCGTTCTCCAGAACAACCAGCCACTGCGCACAAGCGGCTTGGGTGGTCTCAACCACCGTGACTTGGCAGTGCGGGGAGATTAAGTTTCCGCAAATCATGATGAGGGCGAGCATTGGTTCCATAGCATCCGTAAGCCTCGCATCATTTCTTCCAAACGCCTAGAGCGGCGCCTCTGGGTCCTCCTTCTGCGCCATGAACTCTTCGGAAGTCTTGTCCCGTTCCCGTTTTGTCCAGCGTTCCTCGCCTTCAATGGCAGAGGAACTTTTTAAGCGGTGGAAAGTTCCGAGTTCCGTAGCCGACGAACCCCCTCGGCACCACAGCCGCCGGCGCTCAGTCCACACCGCACCGCACATCGTAGCGCCGGCGGACCATTTCAAAAGCAAAAGCCAGCCCCAGAATATTCCTGTCGCAATATGGGAACATCCCGAGCCTTTCGGGCATTTCCTGTTGCCTGTCGCAAAACAGGTACGCCCTAAAAGCCCGTCAGAGATGCGACCGTTCGCGCATTCTCTGGCGGGCTGATCTTGCGGCTCAGCTGGGACGTGGAACGCAGTCGTAACATTTCGTGGAACCAGGGCATTGCAAGCGTCGTTCTTTACTCAGAATGGCATTTCATGGAGGTATGTTATGTTCCGCAATACCCTGCTTGCTTGTGGTATCGCCCTTCCACTCGGCCTGATCGGCATGGCACCTGCGATGGCAGGCGACGTCGAAATTTATTTGGGCGATGGCCAGTTGGGCTATGGCGATGGCTATGGCTATGGCGATGGCTATGGCGATCGCCAGGTCAACTATGGCGGTGGCCGATTGAGCTGCGGTGAGGCCGCGCAGATCGTGCGCGAAGCCGGCTACAGCAAGGTCAGGCCCCGCGAGTGCGATGGCCGTGTCTATACATTCCGCGGTAGGCACAACGGCAATTCTTTTGTCATATACGTAAATTCACGCAACGGGCGGATGTGGCGTGAAGGCTGAGATAGCCGTGCCCGAGGAGAATGGCGAGACGCCAGTAAGGCGCCCAGTAACGCGCCAAGCCGAGATCGTGACAGAAGGCGCCGGCCGGATCAGGTGGCTGGAATGCGATGGCTCAAGGATGGCTCAGGCTTGGCGCTATCATCTGCCCGGCAAAGCGAGGCGGCGCCCGGATTGCAAGGGGACTGGGCGGGTGTTCGTTTCGTTAAAGCCACTTCGTTAGAGGCTCACGTAACTGTATGGGCGGGTGACTGAGAACATGCTATTCTTTGGCGCCGGCTCCCACCGGCACAGCAACGGCCGGCGTCACCCGCACTGCACATGCTGGCGCCGGCGGAGCATTTAAAATGCAAAAGCTGCCCCTTGGATTCCCAAATCGCACCAAGTCGCAGCACCGGAACATCCCGACCTTTCGGTATTGCCTCTTGCCTGCCCTGCGGCAGGTAGCCCCAAGGCCCGCCAGGCGATCATTTCGCTATGCCCAGTCCCTGGCGGGCCACCGTCCATGGGAATCACCGGCGTCGGCAATGAAAACCCAGATGACCGTGTATGCGGGGGAGAATGGCGAGACGCCACTCGTCCGCCAGGTCGTTATCGTGGCAGAAGGCGCCGGCTGGATTGGGTGCCTGGAATGTGACGGGTCGGAGCTATGGCCCGATCATCTTGACAGGGTTACGAGGACCTGCGCTGACTGCAAGGGGAGCGGGCCGGTCTTCGTCTCGACCTAGCTACGGCAATTAACCGCCCTTAACCTATGACATTGGCGGATGACCGGGTGCATGCAATCCTGATGCACCGGCAACCCCCGCCGGCACAGCACCCGCCGGCGTTCACCAGAACTGCACATAATGGCGCCGGCGGACCACTCAAAACAAAAGCCCAGGTCGGACGCACGGAAGCTGCGAAACGCTTGACCGCAAGGACTAGTCTTGCAGCGCAAGTTGTAAGCACGCTTGATTGGGGGGACAAGGTTTCCGACGGAGACGGTGGAGAGATCACCTTATTTTAGCGAGAAAGCCTCGCCGGCGCTGGTGTTCCGGGACAAGGTTTTCCCTTGGCCCCCCCCGTCCAGAAAGGCCGGGGGAGTTTGTTGTTCAGGGCGTCATCTTACGGTTTGTTGCCGCCATGGCCGTTGCTGGAACCATTGCCACCGCCATTCGAACCATTGCCACCGCCGGGCGATCCATCCGCATCCGTTCCATCTCCATTATTGGAGTGGCCAGGATTGGAAGAGTCATTGCCATCGGGATCATTTCCATGGCCGTTGTTTCCATGGTTGCTGCCACCCTGGTTGCTGCCACTCTGGTTGCTGCCACTCTGGTTGCTGCCACTCGGGTTGCTGCCACCCGGGTTGCTGCCACTCGGGTTGCTGCCACTCGGGTTGCTGCCACTCGGGTTGCTGCCACCCGGGTTGCTGCCACTCGGGCTACTGCCACCCTGGTCGCTGCCCAGCGCGGTCTGATTGGAACCGCCGGTATCACCGGGTGCCGAACCTACATTGCCGTGTGTCTTGTGCGACGAGGTCCGGCTTCCGAGGCCAGAGAGACTCGCGCGATGTTCATCGGGGCGGCTGTGGGAAGATTCACAGTTTTTTCTCCACAGAAAAGTCCGGCACTCGTGCTTTGCTGTACCGAAACCGGAGTTGTGGTGCTGCTTCGATTGGCCCGCATAAGCACTGGAGGAAAACAACGCTGCGACCGTCAAAGCGGCCGCGAGGGTCGTTGTGGTGGTTCGCAACAAGCGTTTCATTTTCAGGTTCCTTTCAGGTTTTCCGACGCCGCTTAGATGGGGAGCCTGGGGAGGGGGCGCTTGCTCTTGGCTGCCATTTACACACGATGTTGTGCCAAGAGCGCCTTGCTCAGCGCTGTTAGGCGCAGCCTGAGGGCATGGCTGGCCCTCGCAGGTCTTCAACCAAACAAAAAAGGCCCTGCGGATATCACCGGCAGGACCTTACGAATGGCGGGGGCTATTGTTCGAGCAGCCTTAAAACGAAGAGACCCCGCGGGTTTGGCAGAAGTCTCCCCGTAGGGGATCGTTCTGTCCAGTATAGTGCCTGGTCAAACCGACCCGTAGGGGACCGTTCTAGCCATGATACTGCATGGCTAAACCGACCCGTTCTGTTCGTTTACGGGAACCTGAGCCAGGTGCCGAAGAAGATTTCGAGACTGTCCTCGTCGTCAGCATCGACGACGCCAAGCACAGCGACCGGTAGAAGTGGGCCGGGGGCGTCCAGATCAACCGGGCGACTGCCGACCTGCGCACGGCACCGACAAGAACGACTAATAGAGTGGGAATAAGTTAGCGGACGACAACAGTCTAGTAATATGTTACGGCGCGGAAGCGAGAAGGCATTTGCGGAGGCACAAAATGGTGCGCCTAACTGTTTCGCTTGTCGCTCTATCTTGCTGTGGCGTTGCGCACGCAGAATTTCAAACCCGTCATGGTAATTGGGTGGAGCAGATCACGATAAGGGATGAGCGGGCCAAAGAGTATACTTTCCCCCTGGCGGAGGCGGGTGATCCCGCTACATGTGCTAGAGGCGTTTTAGAACTCGCTGAAAAGGCTTTAAAGAGCAACGGATATGTCTGGACAGACCCGGGACATTCCCTCGTCGGTTGGGAGCCAAACGATATAGCAGTGTTGAAGCACGAAGTCGAAAGCATCGCTTGTGTGTTTAAGCGGCTTCCGCAATAAGCGGTCGAGGAATTATGATCCACCAGCCGGCGTCACCTCGCATAAGGTCTCCAGTGGTGGTGCTGGCTTGGTCGCGGTGCATGCCCCACTATATCAGGCGTTTTCCGCCCAGCCATCACCGATACGGCGCCCGCCATCCGGCAGCCTTCGCCTCGGCTTCGGTGCAAAACCACCTTTCGCCCTTCGAAGTGTCTATCCGCGTCTTGGCATAACTCTTCGACCACGGAGCGTGGTAGATCCGCTCGCCCTTGTCGTTGATGTTGCCCTTGATCGGACAGCCCTCTGAGCTGATCTGCGCTGTAGTTGCCCAGCGCCTGGCGCGATACTCCCACGGAGGTTGCGTCTTCGACTGCCAGATGCCGACTTTGCCGCGCCGTGGTTGCATTTCCAGCGCAATGTAGTCCGGCGAATACTTGACAAACGCCCAGGCGAGGCCCGAGGCCACGAGTCTGGCGCCCACGTCCGGCACCTCATCGGTGGAGCAACGGGCGATCAGCCGGCCGTTTTGGTCTCTCTTATGGCCCACACAGGTCACTGCCTTGCCGTCGGTCATAGCCGCCAGGGCGTCGATCGCGCCCCCGAAACAGTCCCAAGTGCCAGCTGGCACCGTTGCGCGGTCTCAGGCGCTTCAATGCCATCGTCCCTCTTCTCACGAGTGGGCGACTTCACATATTCGTAGCCTTGAGCCTTCCGGTTGACGAATAGACCGCTCGATAGCATTGCCGATGGCGTATCCCAACATGGCATCGGCGACGGAACGAGACGGTCCAACTGCCACAAAGGATGAGTCGATGCCCATCGAGGCTGCCTCACAGCGCGGAAACTCTTTCGGGGTGCCGCGCACGCCTGCGTGCATAGCCTTTTTCGATGGTTCTTTTGAACCTCGCTTGCGGTCCCTGCCATCGACCGCCGACTGAATGTGGCGTCCGGTAGAAACCCCGCTCTTCTGGCTCACACCGGTAGTGCGACGACGTGGGGGCATTTGCAAACCTCAGAAGCTTGGGATTCGTGGACCGTGCAGAAACATAAAGAGCCCCTTCGTTTGAAGGGGCTCCGCTGCACGCATCACTTGTTCTAGCCGCTCGGAGTGCGGTCGTCGTCTTCATAATCAGGATGTCTGAGGTTCGGATTCTGCTGCTGCTGACCGGGGTTCTTCGTTCCGCCGCCTTGCTGCTCCTGGCCGGGCCGCTGCCCCGGATTCCCTTGCTGTTGCTGATTCCGATCACGGTTGTCTTGATCGCGATTCATGGAGTGCTCCTGTCTAGAAGGTTGACTAGTGGCAACCCTTCATGGGCCGGATGGTTCCTCCCGACCAAACAGGTCTCTGCAGTTCCAATTCCGTTCGCTGATTGTCTTTCTTCCGCGCCACGGATCAACAACTTCTATCGAGCGTCAAGCGACCAGGCTACCCACCGAAAAGCCCGTTACAAGGGCCTTCTGACAACTCCTTTGCCTTGCGCCAGGTGAGTTCTGAACTTGGGATCGCTTACCCAAAGGTTTTCCGGCCGCAGCCCGAATATGTCCAGATATTGCGCGAGGCCGCCAAGATCACCGAGAGTTGGGGGGCGAACTACGGCTTCTCTATATTCCGCAGGCTGCCCGTTATGGCGGAATGATCTCACACGAGTTCGTCTATGACTCATTGCGCAATCGCGTCCTGAAGGCTGCGGCGGAAGCCGGCGTGGAAGTCATCGATCTTGCGGAAATGTTCAAGAAACGAGAGGATGTCCAAAGTCTGTACGCCTCTGATTGGCATTTCAGCGAAGAGGGGGCGCGTGTTGCGGCACAGGCAATCATCAATTCGAGTAAAAATACCTCCCTGAGTGGATCGCTACGCCTGCTGCATATTCAATGGGCATGGACTGCTTACTCCCTTCCGCTAGCATCCGGTGGGTAGGGTGGACTAGGGGCCGGTTAGGATATGGAGTGCACCATACCCCTCACCTATCTGCCCCCTCCCTCGCTAGCGCATCGAGAGGGGGACCGCACCCACGAGGCAAACCCCAAGTCAAAATGTAATGAGAGCCTGGGCTCTCCAAGCGTTGGCGCAAGAGGCGGCCATCAGACCAGGCAGGACGCCGAAGCGCGACGACTTCACCCTGTCGGTTGAGTTTCTCAAGCGGCGTTGATCATAGACGATCATCTTGCAATCATCCTGCGCGAGGCGGCCTTGGCGCATCCAGCGTCGGCGCAGGCGAGCGCGATAAGCCGACCGAAGAGGAAGGGGTGGCGATTGTCAAAACCTTCGTCAAGCTCTCGAAGCTCCGAGACGAACTGTAGGATCGGCACAGGCGGGCCTCCGCAGCAATGGTTTGCTGGCCTAGGCTCGCGAAGCTCTATCAAGCGGCAATGCCTTCCGCTTTTCTCGCGTGTCATGAAGCAACTCACTTGGTATGAGCACTTCACGCATGCCGCGGGTCTCGCCGTCATGGGTGACCGTCGCCGCCGAGCGTGTCTCCGATCCCGAGACCCAGGTCGGACTGCGCGCAGTCGCCAAGGCCATCAACGGGCACACCGAGGCGAGTGTCGACAAGGTGTTGACCGAGATCACATGGATCCCCTCGGCGTCGATTTCCGCGATAGGCTTCCTCGCCATGGAGCGCGCCGAACTCCTTGAGCACTTGGCGACCGCTAGGCGATACGCCGAAAGGGGAGAGGTGCTTGTCCAAGCTCAAAGGCGCATCGCGGACCAGCTTGCAGCGGCAGGTCAGGACGACGCTGAAGCCCGGCGGATAGTGACACTCTTCGAGCACACCCAGCAGAACCATCTTGACCACGTCGAGCGCTTGCTCCGTTTGTTCGACACATTGCCGACGGACGGCTGACCCTGACATAGTCGGCCCATGAAATGGTTTTCGCATCCTCCGGCGTGCGTCATGGACTGGGCCAAGCCGGGCATGGTCCGACAAGTCAACAACCTTGAGATGGCAGCCGCCGAACTCCTCAAATGGCCGAGGAGCGCCAAGGGTGATGGCACCGCGAGGCTGGTGACTGAAGCACATGCGGGCAAGGCTGAGCCCGAAGCGGCAAAGAAAGCCTTCGAAGCGGCGGCGAGGGAGGCTCGCGTCTGGCTGCCGCAGTGTCTGACCGGGCTTCCAAACCTGCTCGCGGTCCTGCTCACCTGGCTGAGGCTTCTCTTGCGTCTCCTCCTGATCGCGCTCTTGCCTCAGCCGCGATCCGCATTCACGTGAAAACACGATGTTCACGGTCGACTAAACCTTCAGCGTCCGAGCCCCCCGACCTTCGCCGTCATGTCGCGCCAATCCCGCAAACGTGACCGGCGCTTGAAACATTCTGTTCACGGGAGTGGGAGATGCGAAGCTCATTCGAGGTGGAGCGGGAAGCCGCGCCGGAACGGGGCGATGAAGAATGGTAGGTGCCGAATGCATCGCGGCAAGGCAAAGGGCTCTCCAAAAGGTAACCGAAACGCCTGGAAGCATGGGAATTATGCAACAAAGGAGAAAACGCGCCGCATTGCTATGAACGTTCTCCTATGGTACCTTTATGCCCACGGGATACATCTGGTTCTGCGATGTGATCATCCACAAGCAACCATCGCTAGCTTGGTGTTACCGTTTGTCATTGTGATTTTTACCACAGCGCTCGTCAGAATCCCGCCTTATGATTCATCAGGTTCACAGTCTTGAGATGGAGACTGTCACACATAAGCATGCGGCAAGTCTCACCATATTCCAATCAAAGGCTCATAGCTCGATAGGGCGTTGAGAAATTGGAGTGAGGCCCGCGAGCCTCGCAAGGCTGAAAGAATTGTGCCGAGAAGGTATCAGAGCCTCATGCCCCAGATTCGTTATGACATCGGACATCTGGCTGGCTCGGGAGGAACGTCATGCCATTTTCCAACACCGCTGCTTTGAATATCTTTTTTAGTTATGCCTCGGAAGACGAGACGGTAGCCGACGCGCTCGCTACCACTCTGCGACAGGTATTTTTGCACGAGATTGAGATCACCAAAATGAGCGAGTTTCCGAGTGGGCTGAATTGGCGGAAGATTATAGACGACAGCATAGAGCGAACAGATATTCTGATCGCCATTGCGACCGGACGATTGAAACCAAGTCATTCCTTTACCGGTGTTGAAATCGGTAGCTTCTCCTTTTCCTTGCGATCAAAACCCACAATGGAAAGATGGCCCTCCCTGAACCGTCGTATGATTCCATTTGCTGTATTAGCCCGGATACCGGGTACCCTAGATGAGTTCCAGGGTGTGGACATTGATCCGACGCATCTGCGGGATGTTAGGTTCGATCCGACCGACCTCACGTCAAATCTTGAAAACCTATCTAATAGGCACGCAAGAAACTCTCCAGATAATATGATTTTTCGGCTGCTTGGCGATATTGAGGATGTTATTCATGCCTGCGGAATAGGTACGGTAGGCAGAACTGTAAGCCTCGAAGGAAGAATCGAACAGCTGCGCGCACATTCAGTGAATCTTTGCACGAGGCTTTTTGAGCTCATGCTTAACAGAGAAAAGTCGGTAGTCATTCCAAAAAGCAAACTCGTCATTACCGTCAAAGGTGATGAAGCCATTTCAATCGAGGATGCCACGCTAAGAATTGAGGGGCCCTGCAACGAAGCTTTTGGTCTTGAGGAAGGATTGTCCGGACCAATTACCTGGGCTCAATTTACGTCCAAGGCCCAGGGCGAAGATATTCGCTTTGCCTGGCACGAAGCCTTCACAGCATTGATGGGGGCCGCGAAGAAGAGCAATTTTATCGAGAATAACATGATTTTATCCTTCGACAGGCAAAAGAGCTTTCGGATATTCACATCAAGAATCGCCAATTTTTACAGCAATGCGACTGAATTTGAGGTTTATATAGTCGAGATATTGCAGGGAAAGGACTATGGCGACCCCAAAACTACACTGCTATTGAAAGCTATGGAAATAGGATTGCAATATCGATTCATGTTTCTTGAGAAGGATCAAAGTGAATTTTCACCTATTGTATTTAGAGCCGTTACGAAACAAAAGATGAAGAAGAAAGTACTTGATTTGCTCAATGGTTTGAATCTTCTACTGCAAAAGTCTCAACAATATGGATTGAATGAGTCAAAAAATATTATACTAATAATGAAGGATGCGTCATCAGAATTGGATACCCTATTTCAGATATGGGATAGAGAGCAGACGGCGCTCTACAGCGCCGCTACAACAATACTAAACATCAAAGACGTTTCTGAATCAGACAAGGCGACCTTCATTCGAACACTGGAATCATTTTGTGAACATACAAACGCAATGAACAAGAGTTACACCTCTTCGGTGCTAGGCTTGTTGCAAGATAAAATCAAAGGGGACGAAGCCTCGCTACGACGAGAAATGGCAGTCGGAGAAATGCCCGTGAGGCTTCACGCTTAAGCACAGGATCATACCTGGCCAAATTCGAGACGGAACGGCAAGCCGTGCCGGAACGGCGCGATGAGGAACGGTAGGTGCCTGATGCACGACGGCAATGCGACCGGCGCACCGAAATGCAGCCCGGAATGCATGGAAGCATGGGAATTATTCAGTGGTCGAGAAGGTACGACGCGCGTTAATCCTCTCCCTCTTGTTGCGTAGCTAGAAGTCGAACCGGAAAGTATCCCTCACAAAAGACATGTTCTTTTCCGGCACGCCCGCATTGCCGAACCGCTCCACGACGTTGGACTCAACACCCCAGGTTATCGGGCTGATAAAGCCTTCAGGGGGCGGCGGCGTATAGGCGGCGCTTATTTCCAGAATCTGCGCAACGAGCGTGGGGTCACTCGGTATCCAATTCCCCATAACAATTCGGCCGCCGGGTCGGGTCACACTCGCCATCTCCTTGGCGACATCAAATGGCCTCGGCGCGAGCATGCTCCAAAAAAAAAAAAAAACGCTAACCACGAGGTCGAAGGTATTGTCCGGCAACGAGGCCAAATCAGTGGCATGGCCTTCTTCAAACCCCGTTTTCCACCCCCGATCGCTGGGGTTTCTTCGAAGAGAAAACCTCGTCATGGAGCGAACGGCGACATGGCGAAGTTTATCATTCTCCGCAACGGCTAATCAAGGTCCGCTTTACCGAAGGTACATTTTTTCCGCTAAGGTAGTGCCGTCCGCCTTAGAGCGGGCGGAACCCAAGAGCCCCGTCCATGGAACGCCCTCCCTTGGGCGGGGTTTCTCGTCTCGTCTGGAGACGGCCGCTTGGCGGACGGGCTAGGAGTCAAATTTTTTTGCTATGTGAATGAAATGCCTTGTGCAGCGTTGGTAAATTCCAGCCTATCCCCGCAATTATACCAACGCCAACAAGACAGGCCGCCAGAAAGCAATAAGGCGAAATCATCCTTTTGATCGCCGCCAGTTGCCTATCCTACGGTCACCATCTCCATTTTCGGCGGGATCGTATTATGAGGATCGAAGCACTTGTCTCAATCGAAGACGCTTCATGCATTCGACCAGTGAACTCTGAGAAACACCGCACGTGGCATTTCTCGCACATTTGGGGATTGGATCAAGGGACAGCTCCCAACATTGAAGCCGACTTGGGGCGGACGTTGCAGAGATTGGTGCATTTGTAGCGCCCTTGATGTTGATCGCCGATTCACCCATTGACTAAGCTGCCGTACTGCCGCCATCGACCGACATCATAGCGCCCGTCATAAAGGAGGAATCGTCCGAAGCGAGAAACAGCACCGCCTTGGCGATCTTGTCGGGATTCGCGATGCGGCCAAGCGAAATCTCCGCAGCGAGTTGCTCCTTGGTCAACCCGCGGTACGCAAGGCCGGCGGCCGTCGTGGGCGTGTCGATTTCGCCAGGGCAGCCCGGCTGCTGCGGAGCAAATCAACCGTAGTGCAGCACAATCGTTGCCGACGGAGCGGGTTCGCCTGGTTCGCCGGTTAATGGCTCGACACTTTGTGCAATACCTGTTCCGCGTATTCGTGATGCTTTGCAATGGCATACGTATTTGATTGGGCCGAGGGGCAGATGCCGGGGATCTTGCAAAACCGACGATTTGTGAGGATGATCCGACCGTCTCCGGACTGCTTGTGCGGTTGAAATGAAGGCGCGGTTCACTATCGCAGATTTACACCGGCTCACCCATCGCGCGTCGGTTGCCTTGCTAGTCGCAGATGATCTCGTCGTGAATCGACGTCACGACTGGGAAGCCGGCGGCCTCAAGTCGCAGCATCGCATCCGCCAACAGGTCACGCCCCATTCGATAGCGGGTCCCGATAACCTCGCGGTCGACCCAAATCTACTAACTTCGTTCTCCCGAACTGTTTTTCAGCTTACGAATCTTCGCTACCTTGAGTTTTGTCGTGGCCTTGAGCTGAGAAGGTTTTTTTGCGTTGATTTGGGGATTGTGAGGCTTGGGGGCTGGGGAGCGGATGGGGTCGAGGGCGCGGAGCGCGTCCGCGGCGTGGCGCATGAGGCTGGTGAGGGCGGTGGCCTGGGTAAGGCTGCGAATACCGGTGTCGGGAATCGTGGAGGCTTCGGTGTGGGCGATGACCTGCTGCATGATCTGCATGAGCGGTCCGTGGGGCGGTATGCGCACTACGTGACCGTTCTGAACGTAGAAGTTTATACCTTCGTCTACGAGAGGGCCAAGCTCAAACGGCCGCTGGTGAGGGCCTGGTGGTTTAGCGGCCGCCCGATATGAGAGGCGCACGGTGGCCGTGCGCGCAGAGTTGTCGATAGCGATGACTTCGCAGCGGTAGAGAGGGCTGAACTGATGCGCGTCGTCACCGACCTGGAAAGGTTCTCCAACCTTTTGCGGGTGTGCGCCAAACGGCGAGAAGAGCGCGACCGAGGCGGGAGAACCCATGACATAAGAAACATTGTCGGCGAACCGGTGAACGAGGATACCGCCGCCACCCTGAAGCCCAGCGTCCCATAATTCCGCAACGCGAAACTCTACGAGGTAGGGACCAAGCTCAGCGGCGAGGTATCCGCGCAGATCCCGGCGATGAAGCGGGCGGAGCACGACATCCTGAGTTCCGAAATGTTCAAACAGAGGCTTCCATACGCGGTTTTCGTTGAGCCAGCCACGCGAGCGCATGTTCCAGGCATTCATGCCTGGACCGACGAACGAGTAGTTGGGGTTGGGGGTGGAAAAGGTCCCTCCGACGTTGGTGCTCATGATGTCCCAGATATCCTTGTATTCCTGGCTGGAACCGTCGGCGCGGGAGTGGTCAAGGCCATAACCGTGTCCCATCTCCTGCCCAAGGAGCGAGGGCCAGAGCGATGCGGTGTCGCAGACGGCGGCCATGCCGCCAGTGACACCGAAGAGGTCCATCCTGCCGGAGAAGGAGTAGACGATGCCCTCGTAGTCACCGACGGGAACCTTATTATCGAGGGCGGTCTGATATCCGAGGGTCATGAGGCCGTTGCGGTTGAACTTTCCTTTGGGGACATCCTTGTCGGCGATATTGCCGGCGTAGTCGCTGCGGTTTGCGTTGATGGTCATCCAATCGAAGACCTTGGACGCTGAGAGATCGAGTTGGCCGTGAGAGACGTCTGAGAAGAACTCGGGGACGTTGAGGGTGCCTGCGCCTTTGCCGGTGAAAAGGCGCTCATAGAAATCGAGTGTGGGAGTGGAAGGTTTTGGCTCGTTGTTGAATTTCAGGAGCAGAATGGCCCACTTGCTGGGACGGCTCGTAACAGCGTGAAATGAATAGTCCAGCGAGATTTCTTTGCGTAACATCTGAAAAATGTCAGGCATGTGTGCTACTCCTCTAGCTGTGTCGAAAAAAAAATCAACCGCACAAAAATATTATGCCATCATGATTGTAGAATTGCATCAGCAGAATGTAATCCATCGAGCTACCAGCGAGTTCTTCTGTCCCCAGCTTAAAACGAACATTGTGCGATTATTTTCTTCGCCTACCCCACGTCGCGCAAGATCGGCGGCTGATGTTGCTCCGCCTAAAGATGAATATATCGGCAGGCTACCAAGCGCATTCACAATTGCCGAAGCGAATCCTGATGACGATGTATCCCACGTAGGCCGATCGGATTAAGTTGAGTGCCGTGCAGCACGAGCGCTCGTGGGACGAGGTATGAAGGCGCACAGTGCAGGATAAAATATTAGAACACCCATCTCGTTGAAATCGCTAGGTTCATGGTTAGCGAGGAAGAGGGCGTATCTCGCATGCTGGTGCTCTTTTCACTTGTCAGGCGGAAAAATCCAAATTGGGGAAAGAATGATTTTTTGGAAACCGACATTGGTGTCCTGCAGGTCGAGTGAAGCAATGCAACAACGCTCGGGTTGAGCACGGGCTGTGATGTTTGGCGGCAGATATCCCTGATCGACCCACAGATTCTCCGATACTGTTTTTAAGCGCAACGAGACTCCCGCTCACAAGCTCCCGAGCATTTGTCAAACAGTACGTTTAGAAAGTCGATTGTGGGGGCAGAAGAACTCCTCGCCGCAAAAATACTGGAAGTAGGGGTTCTCCACCCAGCGCGCGCACAGCTCCTCATCGGAGAGATCGAAGGTATGCTTGAGGATCGCAAGTCCAGCCATCAGCCGGGTCGGTAGAGGCGGCATGCCGGGGCCGTCGCTGTAGCCCTCGCCGCATCTCTCTTCGATGAAGCGCCATGTGATCGCCTTTGCCAGCCTCACCAACTCGTGCTCCATGTTGATGATCTGATCGAGCCGTGAGCGGAACAGATCCTGCTCACCCTTCTCGCGACGTTCCCGCGGCTTCATGGCGCGATCCCCCTCGGTCTATTGCCCTCAGCCCGAGAGAATCACGCTTCGCTGAGTCAGGAATCCCCAATCGAATTTGCAAGAAAATCCGGCTTTCCAGCCCACATTCTGGCAGATCGGATAACCTCAATTTCCGAAATTTATCTATCCAGTCAGTGATTTGGAAATAGTTCATTGGCGACTGCTTCATGGACGAGTTCGAAGCCTGTATCGCCGTTGAGGCGAAATCAGCGCCCCGCTATTTTTCGCATCTGATAAGAACCGAGATCGATTTCGCACGTTCAGCCAAATCTGAAGGCGAAAGCGGCTGTCCGAGAGCTGCGGTCGCGTAACTGACATTGTTTGCCTCAAGGAAATTCGTCAACAGCGCAGTCTTGATTGCGAAATTGACGTTTTGGGCGACGTCATTGGTTGCGGCCGCGATCTTCATTGTATCAAGTTTTCCGGCCAATGACGTTACCGCTCTGATCGAGCACGGGTCCACCGCTGTTGCCTGGCTGAACCGGGGCTGAAAATTGAAGATATCGCGTATTGTCGCCCACACCAGTCATGGCCGACACATTGCCAACCGTATAATTTCCGCTTGTCGAAAGGAGCCCCACCAATGGATAGCCGAAAGCGCCAACTGTCTCGCCGATCTTGGCGCCTATTCGCAATGTTGCCAGACGAGGAGGTTTCAAGTCGCCCTTAAGTATGGCGAGATCGTTGGACTGGTCGCGCGCCAGGACTCGCGCTGAGCTGGGCGGATGCTGTCCGAAAACTATTACCGGCCTTGAGCATTCGCTGACAACATGGGCGTTCGTGACGATGTCCCCCTCAGCAGATATCAAGAAGCCAGTTCCCGATGACCCACCCTGGCTTTCGGGCGGACTTGCATCAGGCAATCGTTCCACAGGCGAACGCCCTACGCCATTCGAGGCAAACGATGCGGCCTTTATATCCTTCCGCATCTCTGTGTTCGAACTTCGCGCACCATGCGAGGTCAGCAAGAGCAGCTTCGAGGTCGCCAAGCTGCTTGAAAGCAAGACCACGCTCGCGATACGCGGCGAGCATTTTGTCATCTATGTCGAGAGCGTGGGAGAAGTCGGCGATGGCCTCCCGGTAAGTGCCCACTTTCGCGTAAATTTTGCCCCGATCTAGGAAAAGCCCTCCGGCGCGTGGAGCGATCGAAATCGCCTTGCTGAAATCTGCGATGGCGGAATCGTAACGGCCGGCAGCAGCATAAACGACTCCGCGACTGCGATAGGCGAATGAATGGTTCGGAGCCAGCCGGACAGTCATGTCCGCGTCTTGCAAAGCCTCGTTCATGTACCCCAGCGATTTTAGCGCACTCTGCCGATTATCGTAATAGCCCGCCACGGTGGGATTGATTTGAATGAGTGCGGTAAAATCATGAACGGCTTCTTCGAAGCGCATGAGCTCCATGTATAAGCCTCGAGCAGTCTGCACAGATCGAGGATCACCATGCGCTCTTCGTGGGTCATTGCGTTTTCTGCTGCCTCATGAACTGAATTATCGACTCCTGGTATTCGAGGTATGGGCGGCAGTCGGCGTCGAACTGCTTGACCGCTAGATCACCCCACTTATCGCCCTCCAATTGCACTTGGCCTTTCAGCCGCGCGAGCATGGCATCTTGGATACTTGCGGTCACCTTCCTCGTCCGCGTCGGGTCTTCGAGACCGTCGGCGAGCACGAACATACCGGCCAGCTCCCATCCGTTCTTGAGATTTTCCAGCGCGGTGGCAGTGTCTTGCTGGCCAACGGCCAATGCGGCTTCCGAAGTCAAGCGGAAATAGGCGCTGCACTCGATCATGCGAGCGCCGATCTTGTAGTGCTTGTTCTGCTCGGCGGTTAGCGCATGCGCGCTCGACACGCTGAGAATGAGGGCCATCACGGCCAGTACACGTTTCATGTCAATCCATCCTTTTGAAATTTCAAACAGCCCATCCGACACTCACAATTAAATAGGCGCGAAGCATCAGAGCCTCATACGGCGATCCGCCAATCTCTTGCGATTTGACGCCAAATGAAGTTCTGCCCATCCCGTACAGGAGCAGCTCGAGCTTGGCGCGCCTGTGCGTCACTGAGAACGGGGCCGAATTGCTGGCCGCGGTCTCCCGTAGGAACGTCTCGGTGAGCGAGCTTATCTAGTTTGTATGCGATTGTAGGCCCCAACGTGGCTCACGGCCGCACGGCGTCCTCGAGTTGCCACTGCAAAGCCCGCGAAGCCTCGATCAGCGGCAGCAGATCCGATTTCCACAAGCCGACCACATCGACTTTTGACCAGCCGGTCGTCGGAAGATCATCCGGTTTGAGTTTCATGACGGTCTTGCGCATGCCTGACGATAGCAAACCCCTTCAGGCTTTCGCCTTCGCTTTGGCGCGTGTCGCGGCATCCTTGGCGTCAATACGCGCCTGTCTGACCTCGTTACGAATGCTATCGGCGAGATCGATCGCCCGGTCCTGGTTCTCGGCGATATACAGCAAGGCGATCTGGAGAACCGGGCGCTGGCGGAATGCCGCCCGCAGCTGGACATCGGTGGCGCCGACCGGCTCGGCGGCATCGTTCTGTCCAGCGAGCAGCTTCTCGACGCCGTCGCCGACATGGCAGGCGCCGAGCCGCTTGGCTTCTGCCTCCGCCTGGCGCGCCTTCAAGACACGCTCGACGGCATCCCTGGCCGCCTTCGGGGTGGCGAGTGCCGCATGCTTAGCCGGGATAAGGCCGGCGCGGTACTCGGACAAAATTATCATCCGTTCGGCTTCCTCGCCAAGCCAGAGCAAAGCCGTGGCCTCAGCGCGCAACTTGTTCTTGGTGGTGTCGTCCTTGAGTTTCGCTCTGACGAGGGCGCGTCAATGGCAGTACCGACTGCCGCCGCACCTCTCGCCGAGAATGGGGCCGAAGCAGAGATGCCGCCCGGGGCCGACTGCCCGCGACCTGTTGGAAGGCCCGGATTTCGGCGCTGACGCTATGCGCGGCAGGTGGAACCCCACGCAGGCGGAGACGAAGACGACGCGCAAATCTGCAACAAGGCCGCGCCGGCCGCCGGCAGGCTTGACCGACAGCACCGGCCTGGACGACTTGCCAAAATGTGTTCAGGCTGCCACAAAAATTTTTCGCCGATAAAGTTGTGTACATAGGTACACGCATTTCTCGGATTGTCGGGATTGTCGGCAGCAACGTCTGCGCCCAACAATACCTCTTGACCCACCGCCAGCCCGCGCGCCAGTATGGCCTGACCAGACAGGACACAGCGAACCGGAAATCGAAGCAGGCACCAGGACACAGCAAAAGGTCCGTGCATTCATCTGTTCCTCGATTTCAGGAGTTTTGCTGTCAATGTCTTCCCGTCAGATCGTTACCTCAGGCGACATGCCCAAACGTCGCAAGCCCCGGCCAACCGCGGCGCCGCGAGGCGCGCCCAAAAAGAACAATCCCCAACCAGCTGCCGCAGCTCACGGCGAAGCGCAACGCCGCGATCCACGTCTGGACTTCGATAAACTCAGTGATTCCGTAGGCCTGACCATGCGCGAAGCCGCCGACATTCTAGGGCTTTCGGCCGAGACGCTGAAAAGCTGGCGACACGCCGGCGTCGGACCTGAGGTCGTCAAATATGGCCGCGCCGTCAGGATCACGGTCGGCGCGCTCAGGAAACTGATCGCCGGCCACAAGGCTTCGTGAAGGGTGCGATGGAATGTCGAAACCCTTCGCGGCGACGGCTGCGCCAGTCGCGCCACTCGAACGCAATGCCATCAGGTTGGCCATCGACGATCCGGCCTTCCGCGCCGAAATTGAATCCGGCAGCTTCCTCGCCGAGCTTGACGCGCTGATTTCCGTCGGAGCGGTTTTCGACATCATGCTCTTCGATCCGGCCTGGCGGTTCAAAACCTATTCGAAGCAGGGCTTGGGCCGCAGCGCCGACCGCCATTATCCGACGATGAACCTCGCCGAGATCATGGCGCTCGGCCCGCGTATCAGGAAGCTTGCCGCGAAGGATTGCACGGGCTGCCTATGGACGACCTGGCCGCAGGAGGCGTGCGGTAACGTGCAGCGCGTTTTCGATGCCTGGGGATTTAAGGGCAAGACCTGCCTCTTCGACTGGATCAAGATAACCAAGAAGGGCCTGCCGGCGCTGGGGACCGGTTTCTACACCCGCGCCAACTCCGAGCCTTGCCTCCTCGCAACCCGCGGCAAGCCGCTGAAGCGGTTCGATCGCGGCATATCCCAGATCATCATGGCGCCGCGGCGACGACATTCGCAAAAGCCCGACGAGGCCTACGATCGCATCGAGCGGTTGTTCGGACCGCACGTGCGCCGGCTCGAGCTGTTTGCGCGGGCCGAACGACCCGGCTGGACGACGGTCGGCACGACCAGCGACCGATTGCCGGCACCCGGCCTGTCTGACAAGCGGCTCGACCAGGTGCTCGGGTCTCGTGGTGCTGGCCCAGCAAACCCCGGTTGGAGACGGCAAGATGAGCGTTAGCCCCGAGTCCGTGCATGAGTTCATCGCCATCGACGGCACGGTCACGCCCGCCGGTTTCGCCGCCCTGCAGCTGCTGGAGGAGCTGCACCGGGCGCGCGAGCGCGAAGCGCAGGCGAATTCCTATGCCGCCCGCGAAGCCGCCCAGGCGGCTGCCCGGAAGGCGACGAGCGCCATCGCGGCGCTGACCGGCATCAGAGCGCTCAGGCGGCGGCGCGCCCTGGCGGCACTCGTCAACCTGGCCGCCGACAGCAAACATGCGCAACATGTGGAGGAGATCACAATGAACAGCAGCGACGATTACCCACAGGTGAAGGCCTGGCTGCAGACCCCGGCCGGGCGCGTGTGTCTCACCGCCTTGGCGCGCTATCAGGCGGCACTCGAGCGCGAGACGCGGGCAACCAGTACCGCGGAGACCATCGCCGCCCAGGACGACGCGCTGGCTGCCTACGAATTGATGGTCGCCGCATGCGAGTTCACCGGCGAGGAAGCCAAGACATGAAGCGCACCCACTGGGATAGCCTGCGCCAGCTGATCGACCGCCTCGCGCAGCAGGAGGAGGCGGTCGCCAGCATCAATGACCCGGAGCATTTCGCCGCCGCCTACGACGATATCTGGAAGCTCAAGATGACGCTCCTCAGCGAGCTGATCGGGCCGCAGCTCGCCGAACGCCTCGGCGTCGCCCGCATCGCGAGATCGAGCCTTGCGCTGACGCCGAGCTGGCTGCCCGAAGCCGCGCAGGCCGGCGGCATACCGGTGGCTCCCCTGCAGGCGATGGATCAGGACGAGGCGGCAACGCAGCGGCGGATGATCATACAGTTCCTCCTCGACTTCTCCGATGCCCTACCGCCGGGGCTGGCCGTCAATATGGCGGCGGCGCTCAACCTGCTCAATCTGAACGCGGTGACGCCGCTGGTCGCGCCGGCGACCGTGCAGGGGCTGCGCGGCGGCAGTGGGCGCTACGCGGTGGCGTTCTTCTACTTCAGCATGGGCGTCTACTACCGCGTCGGCTTCACCGGAAGGACGGTCGAGGCGGTGCTCCTCGAGAACGCCGCCATCATCGACATTTCGCGCAACGCCTTCGACAAGACCGTCCGCAAGCTCAACATCCGGCCGAGTGTCGAGGCGGCGCGCCTGGAAGGCCAGGCGGACGCCAGGGCCGGTAAAGCGATGCGACCGCAATGGGGCGGCGACTACGACCTGCAGCAGCTCGAAAAACTCATGCGCAAGGAGGTGGGAAAGGAAAATGGTGCCAACATCATTCCGTTCGGCGGCAAGAAGCGATGAGACGGCCTATGTGCCAAAAATCGACTTTCCCGGCACAGACAGCCGGCAAAATGTGCGCATAATGGGAAGCCTCCCATGGAGGCGCCGATGACCAAACCCCCCAGATTTCACCCCAGGAAGACCGAACCGGAGCCAGAGCCGCTCTGGGCGCCGGTCGAGGCTTTCATGCTGCTCGAGAGGATCAGCCCGTCGGATCTGATCCGGCTCGCCCGCCAGGGCCTGTTGCCGCGCATCGAATATGCTGGCGATCGGCCGTTCGTGCACATGCCATCGCTGCCCGATTGGCGCACGTTGGCCTTCACGCTGAACGACTTCCGGCGCCTGGCCGATGTCGAATTGCAGGAGGAGCCGGCAGCATGAAATCGGGCGGGCTCTACGGAGAGCACCGCCCGGCTTTTTCTAAGTTGGTCGACGCCAGCCGACCGTGAAGAAATAGCCGAAAGCGAGCGCTTCCGCAAACCCCGCCCTCTTTGAACCAGCAAGGAGGGCCGTCGGATGACGATCCACGACAGAAACGAAACCACTTCACTGCTGCCGCTTCGGCAGCTGCCGGCCGGCACTTATCCAGTGGCCAGCGCGATTTTCGACCCCGCCTTTCCGCCGGTGCCCAACGGCCGCAATGCCGACCTTCGGCAGCTGCTCACTAACTCCCCGCTGACGCAGGCGACAATGGTGGGCACCGGCAGCATGGACGATCCCGCCACCCGGCGCGCCTCGACCGATCTCCACGCCGCGACGGAAGCCCACGCGGCCGGGCACACCTTCAGCATCGACGGCAACCTGTCTCTCAGGGAACTGATGCTGCAGACACCGCCGGCGGAGGTCATGGAAGGGCTCGGCGTTCCCTTCACGGCGACGCCGATCATCATTACGATCGACCAGTCGCCGACGCTTTTCGTGTTGCGCGGCGACGAGCGCGGCCGGCTTCAACAGGTCACGGTCGCTCTACTCTGCGAAGATCCTGATAACGGCGCCCATGGGCTCGCCTTGCGCGCCTGGATTCAACCGGACCCCAGGGGGCTGCCGGTCGTCGACGACACCACCACCGAGCTGCAGATGCTGATCCTTACCGGGCTGGCGGTCGCGACGCGCACGCTGCTGCTATTGGTCAATGACTCACGCCTGCCCCTGAAGCGCGAGGTCCCGGACGAGAAGCTCAACAAGCGCCGCCGCGAGAAAGGCAAGCCGGCATTGCCGCCGATCTGGCATCTCGATGCCAGCCGTATCGGCGAACTCTACACCACGAAGCTCGACACCCGGCGCAAGGCCAGCCCCGGCAGCAGCCGTTCCGGCACCCACCGCTCGCCGATTCCGCATGATCGCCGCGGCCATCGCCGGCGCTTGCGCTCCGGCGCGATCTGCTGGGTCAAGCCGAGCCGAGTCGGACTCCTTATCCGGCATCTCCGCCGCCGCGATTTTTACCGGCTCGAAGTTGGAGGCGGCCAATGACTGACAACCGCAAAGCTCGCTTCTCGGCCGCCGACCTTCTGAAAGATCTCGCGGAAGGACTCCGCCAGGCGCGCGAGACGGCCGCGCCGCGCACCTATGAGGGCGAGCCCCCCGCACTCATCGGCGACGATAATGCCGCGACTCTCATACGTGTCGTGGAAGCGCTCGAGATCGTGAGCGGCTTCGAGAGCGAGGAGACCAAGTCCTACTTCACGACCGAACCCGTCGAGATAGGGCGGCCGCGCGCCGCACTTCGCCGCACGTACCATTAGCAAACAGCAGAGGAACCCATGAAAAGCATCACTAAAGCCCGCCACGCGGCAAAGGCATTCAATGCCCTCCAGCCGGACATCTGGGAAACATATCTGCGAGAGCGCAGCGGGGCTGCCGCCAGGATGAGCGACGACATGGCGCGCAAGCTGACCGACCGCGATCTCACGGTCGAGAACAGCTACATGGCTGAACACCATGAGATAGACATGCCAGAAAGCATCGTCATGGGCTTAAGCACAACGACGCTTGACTGCCATGAGTCCAGTGTCGTCGCGGAGCTTCACATCGATATAAAGGGCGCGAAGAACGCCCTGTGCGTCACCAACGCTGACGGCGCGACCAAGATCAATATCGGCCCGCACGCGACCATTACACTGCAGGTCAGGGGCGCCACGCAGAATCAGGATTTGATTATAGGCCTGGTCGATCTGGGCCGGCGTCTCGAGCCCCTGCTCGACGCCCGCCGCCGTCGTTTTCGCTGGTGAGAGGTGAAATCCATGCGCGACGACAATCTCATCGCGCAGGCACCGATCGCCGCACGGAAAGAAATGGACGGGCTGCTGGCCGAGATCCCCGCCGGCCGCCGTGCCGAAAGAGAGCGTCGAAGTGGCCGAGGGACGCCTGATCCACGTCAGCGGGCTGAAATTTCCCGAACCTATCAGCACGACGCCCCGCACCACTACCAACGCCAGGGATTCAAAGGAGGAGGTTCAAGATGAAACCCATAAGCACCAGACACCCGCCGCAAAGCGGCACCAGCAGCCTGGCCGCCGATCTCGCGGCCTCGGTCATGAAGATGGACGCGGCCGACGACGACACGACGGAGAAGGGGGCGACTAAGGGGGCGAAGCCGGCGGCGCCGGGCCCCCGCCGCAACAAGCCGCCGCTGCCACCGCGCTCGCCTTACGAGCCGCGGACGGAAACGAAAAAGCCGCTGTTCAGCTTCACGAAGCCGGCGGCGCCAAACACCGCGTTCGACAACCCTGCCGAACCGGCGCCGCCCCCGCCGGCGAGAGCGCCGAGAGTGGCGAGACCGGCGAGACCGGCGCGACCGGCGCGCCCGGCGACCCCCGACAACCCGACGGACCCGGAAATTTCGAAACTCGCGGAGACCCCCGACACCCGGGAGGACCCGGAAATTCCGGGGGCTGCGGAGATCGCGAGTGCGACGGAAACCCCGCGCGCGATCCGCGAGGGCGCGCCGGCGCCGAAGACAAGCGCCGAGGAAGCCGCCACGCCGGCGCCAGCGGCTTCTCCTCCACCGCTGTTTCGGCCGCGATTGGAATCTCCCGCCGTCGGCAATTTCGCCGCGCTGCTGTCGAAACGCTACTCGCATATTCCAGATGGGCGCTACCTGGTCCAACTGCTGCCGCACGACATCGCGCCGTTCAGCTCGCAATGGAAGTCCGGCATCGGCTTCGTCGTCGGCATCATCGAGGGCGACTTCGCCGGCAAGGAAATCCCGCTTTCCCTGGTTACCGAAACCGACGGAACGGCGCAGGCACGCCTCTGCCACGACATGCAGATGCTCCTGCAGTGGATGAACGGCCTCGGCGTCACCGCGGGCGACGACGCCGAGCAACTGGTGAGGGAAATCGGTAAGGCCGCGCGCGGCGCCAGCTGGAAAGTGTGGATGACGATCACCTTCGAGAGCCGCGGCGGCAGTCGCGAGGCGAGGATCATGCAGGTCGATGTCGAGCACCCCGATGACTGAGCGGCCCAACCTGCCCGGCTTCGAGTTCACCCTGTGCGCCGTCGCCCAGGCCGGCTGCACGGCGGCCAAGCGGATCCGGCGGCGCCGAGACGGCACGTTGCGCAAGCACGACTACGACAACACCAAGTTGTGGAGCCTGATCAAGCTGGCGCCGGACAGCCCGAACGCCGGCCTGGCCGAGATGGCGCGGGCGCTGGCCGGTCCGCAGGCAACGGTGACGATGGCGCAGACCTTGCGCTGGCTGGCGGACATGCGCGACTTGATGATCGTGATGGGCGTGACCGCCGCGGGGCACGATCCGAAGCGGCGGAGCCGGCGGCTGTGGGCGTCGCCATTGCTCAGCGAGCCGAACACGCTGTTCGCCACCCCGCGCGCCTGGCTGGCGATCGACGTCGACGACGTCACGGTGCCGCAGGGATACGGCGACGGCGACCGCCTCGCCGACGCCGCGATCTGGGTGCGCGACAATCTGCTGCCGGAGGAATTCCGCGGCGTCGAGTGCGCCGTCACGGCGACGGCGAGCACCGGCCTGATCGCCCCGGACATCGCCCGGCTCAGGATGTTCTACCTGCTCGACCGGCCCTGCGACCTGTTGCGGCTGCGCCGCTGGGGGCTGGCGGCGCAGCGCGCCGGCCTGCCGATCGATCCGGCAATCCTGCAGCCTGGCCAACCGGTCTATACGAGCCGGCCGATCTTCGAGAACATGGAAGACCCGGTGCCACCGGAGCTGTGGGCGTTCGTGCTGCCCGGCACGGCTGGGCGCGTCAGCCTGGTGGCCGAGCGCTACGACAGCATTTCCCTGGCGATCGAGCGCAAGGTCGCGGCGGCGGCGGCGGCCAGCGGCGGCGACTGGCGCAAGCTTCTGGATGCGACGCTCGGCGGCCCGACCGGCTTCTTCGAGCCGCTGAGCAGGGCCCTCGGGCTCGCCGCCCACACGCAGGAGAGCGAAGCGGAGATCTGCGCCTGTGTCGCCGCGCTACTCAGCCAGCGCCCCGATCCCGGCCGGCAGAGCCGCTATGGCGAAAACTGGGTGGTCAGCACGATCCGGCGCTTCCGCGGCAAGGACGCAAAGCTGGCTGAGGAGATAGAATTTTTACAGCACAAGCTATTCGGCCGCAGGAAGGACAAGCCATGGACGAAAAAAATCAGCCGACCGGAAAAGTCTACAATTTCCTGAAGCCCTTGGTGCCGGGAGAGCCCGATCCGTTCGACAAGGTCGAGCCGAAGGTCGGCTTTGCCGTCATCACGGCGGCGGGGGAGGACGATTACACGCCGCCCCGCGACTGGCTGTACGCCCGCCACTACATCAGGGGTTATGTCAGCGCGACGGTCGGCGCCAGCGGCGCCGGCAAGACGTCGCTGGTGATCGCCGAGGCGCTGGCGATGACGACCGGCCGCAATCTCATCGGCGTGCAGCCGCGACGGCGGCTCAAGGTGTGGATGTACAATGGCGAAGATCCGCGCGAGGAACTGAAACGCCGCATCCGGGCGGCCCGCCTGCAGCACAAGGTCGCCTGGGCCGAGATCAGGGAGTGGCTGTTTTTCGACAGCGGCCGCGACCGGGAATGGGCAACAGTGACACAAGGCCGGGACGGCATGATCGTCAACGAGGCGATGCTCGAGGACCTGATCGGCCAGATCAAGGCGCAGGGGATCGACGTCATCATCGTCGACCCGTTCAATACTTCGCACGGGGTGTCGGAAAACGACAACGGCGCGATCGCCCTGGTGTTGAAAAAATGGGGCTACGTGGCCGACAAGGCGCGCTGCGCCGTCATGATCGTGCATCATCCGCGCAAGACGCTGCCGGGCGAGGCGGTGACGCTCGAGGACCTGCGCGGCGCCTCGGCACTGCTGGCCGCCGTGCGCTCGGGCCGGGCGCTGAACCGGATGCCGGACGATGTCGCCATGAAGCTCGGCATCGCCACACCGGGTTCGTATGTGCGCATCGTCGGCGCCAGCGAGAAGAACTCGATGGCGATCGCCCGCAGCAACGACGACTGGTACGAACTGGTTTCCGTCGACCTCGACAACGGTATTGCCGAGCCGGACGGCGGCGGCGGGCCGCAGCCGGCCGACGAGGTCCAGGCCCTCGCCCGATGGGAGCCGCCGGACGTGATGGACGGCGTCGACGCGGAGGTCGCCAGAAAGGCACAGACGCTGATCGGCGAGAGCCAGCTGCGGCTCGACCTGCGGGCGCGCGACTGGGTCGGGTTCCCGGTCGCCCAGGCGCTCGGCGTCGACATGGGGCTCGACGCCACCGGAGGGGTGAAAGCGGCGAAAGCTGCCAGCACTGCCCAGGTGGCGGCACGGGAGAAGGTGAAAACGGTCATCGACAGGTGGCTCGAGGCGGGCTGGCTCAAGCGGGTGATGGGAAAAGACGAGAAGCGCATGCAGCGCACATTCGTCGCCGTCGGCGCCCCCGCGACATCGCTGGCCGAGACGCTGGCGGCGGCGGTGGGGACGCCGGCCGCAGGGGGGTCAGAAGAGCCCGACGACGGCGCTGGAACGTGAGGTAACGGGTCTGCCACAGTTGCCAGCAATAACTGTGGCAATAACTGTGGCAGACCGGGGCGAAGTGTGGCGCTGCAGTCACCCCCGGTCTGCCCCAGTTGTTCTCTCCCCCGTAGGGGGAGGAACTGGGGCAGGCTGACCGGGGCAGACCTCCGCGGCGCGCCGGTGAGTGGGGCAGAAAAATAACCCTGCGACCGCCGGCGGCAGCATCCGGCGGAGCCGTTGGCCGGTACGGCGGAGATGAGCGATGTGGCCGGTCCAGATGGCTGCGGCTGTGGGGACGCACCGTAATGGTCGTTATTGAGATCCGGCACTGGTTGCGGCCAGCGGCGCGCCGGTCTAATCCTCGACGCCATGAGCGATCGAGCGTTGGAGAAGCGGTAGTGGGACATCGTCCGGCGTGGCGGGCGCCGTTCGTCAACGGCCGCGGGAGCAGGAACCCGAAGCAGTCGGCCGCCTTCCGGGCGGCACGGGCCAGGCGCGTGGTGAAGTTGTGCGAGGCCACGGCGCGGTCGACCGGCCGCAAGTGCCGGGCATTTGCCCTGCGCGGCGGCAAATTCTGTCGTTGTCACGGCGGCCTGATCTCGGCGGCGAAGGCCGAGGCCGCACGCTTCGGCAGGCCAGTTCTCATTTTGCGGAACCCGAGGAAACGGGCGCTGGCGGCGCTCGGCGCCACGGCGGCCTGGCCCAAGGGTATGCCGATGCGCAAGGATTTCCTGGAACTCGGTCCGCTGGCCTTCGGCAGGCTAGTCGAGGCGTGGCGGAACCGGCATACGGCGCCGGATATCTGGGCGCATGAGCTGCGGCCGCGGGTCCGTTACCGGGTCGGGGAAAGAGCGGTGAAGCTTAAGGTTCGGCAGTAAAATTCAGAAAATGCCCATGGCACTTGCATTTCCCGGGCCTGAGACCGCCACCTGAAACACCCATCTGCGGTGCGTCGCGCTTCTAAATCATTGATTTCACACAGTATTTTCGTTTCATGCATCCAACACGTTGTTGCGCGCCCACAACAACCGGCGCCGCCGGCGCCGTGGTTCTGCTGTTTTGTTGTAGTCTGCAAACAGTACGGCATAGTCAAGTAGATGATTTCTTTACATTTTCAGCCGTAGAGCATGGCCCGAGCAAGGTGATGCTCTCCTCGCGCATCCGGCGCAGCAACTCTTCGCGTGTGATGGCTTCGAGGGAAGCCTGCCGCGTGAGAGTGTCCATCGCGAAGGCGCTGATCCCGGCGCGACGATGTTCGGCATAGTGGCACAGGGCCGCGAGCAGGGGGAGTATCGGACCGTCGCCCAAACCGTAGAGGACGTGCTTGCCGTTTCGCCGCGCGGCTACGAAGCCGGCGCGCTTCAGTTGCTGGAGATGCTGGGAGGCATTGGCAATGGAAAGGCCTGAGAGTTCGGCGAGGCGCTCAACTGAATGCTCGCTTTCGGAGATGAGGTCGAGCAGCTGGAGGCGATGTGGATGACCGAGGCTGCGGGTCAACTCGGCCACGTCGGCGAATATCCGGTTCGGCATGCGGTCGGTCATTGACAGCAGGCTAGCCGTTCTGCTTCAATCATTCAATGAATTAATTGAATGATGGTTTTCATGCAGGAAGCTATTGAGTTTGTTATTTATTCCTCGGTCATCGGTATCGGCGCGACGGCCCTGGCTGATGTCTGGGGCATGGGCACGAAGCAGATGTTCGGCATTCCCGCCGTAAATTGGGGAATGGTGGGCCGGTGGTTCGGCCACATGCCGGCCGGACGATTTGTCCACGAGAGCATAGCCAAGGCGGCGCCCGTCCGGGGCGAGCTGGCAATCGGATGGATCGCACATTATGCGATTGGCATCGTCTTCGCCGGTGTCCTGTTGGCGATCTGGCGTCCCGGCTGGGCGTACCAGCCCACTTTGATGCCCGCGCTCATCATCGGGTGGGCGACGCTCGCCGCCCCCTTCTTCATCATGCAGCCAGGCCTGGGGCTCGGCATTGCCGCCGCGAAGACGCCGAGACCTACGGTCGCGCGGTTACGCAGCCTTCTCAACCATACGGTCTTCGGACTTGGCCTCTATCTCACAGCCCGAGCGCTCGCGGCACTGATCACGTGAGTGTCAGGCGAGATAGCGGTCGAGCACGTTGCGCGTCACCTGGATGACCATCTCGTCCTGGCGCAGCAATCCCGCCACCCATTCGCATGTGCCGGCATGGAAGACCTCGCCGCGTCCGCGGCGAAAATTCACGATCATGCCGCAGCCGCGCTTCGTCGCCTCGACGGCGGCGGCATCGCTGCTGCCTTTGAGAACGGAGGCGACATACTCCGCATCTTCGGCGCCGAGAAACACTTTGCCCGGCACGATCGTCGGGCCTTCCTCGATCGTCGAGGACAGTCCGAGCGCAAGGATCTCGATGTCCTGGGGAGCCTGTTCGCCGGGCGCGACATAAGGCAGGCCGCCGCGGATCTCGTAGTCGAGCCCGTCGACTTCGTAGCCGAAGATGCAGGAACGCGCACCGAGCACATCGCCATAATAGAGACCGGTGTTTGCGAAGGCCCAGTGCTCGGGCCGGTAGACGGGGAAGCCTTTGGGGCCACGCGGCGAGCAACCGGACCAGCCGGTGTAGAAGCCGCGCGTCGCATTGAGCCCGAAGGTCTGCGAGCCTGGCCGTCCGATCTCGGGCGCTTCCCAGGCTTCGGTCACCAGATGGCGCGGGCCTGAGAGCATACAGGGGTCGTTCCTGGTCGCCAGATATTTGTGACAGATCTGGGTACGGCCTTCGTCCTCGAGCCTTATCTGCCAGAGGAAATTACCGGCGAAGCGGGCGATGCGGCCGCCCTTGTCGACGTAGGCGTCGATCGCGTCGCGCATCTGCCAGGACCAGTATTCGTCATGGCCGACCATCACCAGGCAGGGATAGGCGGAGATGATCTCAGGGCGCAAGTGCAGATCGGTCTGCGAGATGATGTCGACCGGATAGCCTGACGCCTCCGCCCATTGGACGAAATGGCGTTCATAGCTTGCCCAGCCGGCGGACGCATATTTCTTGCTGTAGCCATTCGCATAGGCCCATTCCATGTGTGGATAGCGCGGCTCGGCCATCTTCGCTGGCGGTTCGGTCAGGACTGGACGCGGTGCGTCGGGCGGCAGACTGACGAAACCCTTGGCGAGCGGCCTGTGGAGACTGAGTTCCGCCGAGAAGAGATCACCCTTCGGACCGGTGAAGCCTTGATAGTGGTTGGAGCCGCCCCAGTCATTATAGGCTGTCCAGGTCGCAGTGGCGGCGATGAGGAGGAGGCGTCCCGGCGCGGCAGCGGCCGGCTTCGGCCGGACGATGAGGAGATGCTCATGAGTGTCGGCGACAGTGTCGTTTTTCCGGCACAGCGTACGCACGATATAGACGCCCGAGCGCCAGTTGGCACCGATCTCGAACTCGAGCGCGACCGGCCACCCGCAGCCCTTGATCGAGCAATCGTCGGGGATCGGGTGCAACTTGCCCGGCAGGCCTTGCCGCGCGTACACAACCTCTTGCACGAGCCCGTCGCGCAGGACAATGAGATCGAAAGCCGGCGCATTGGTGCAGCAATGCAGTTTCACGCGTTCGCCGGGCGCATAGGAGACCGCATCCGTATAGGACCAGATACGCAGGTGCGTGAGAGGGCCGGCGTGGGGACGCTCCGCGTAGTTGCCGAGTACCGCCTGCGCGCGCCATTCTTCAGAATGGGGGGATGAATCATCGGTCATTGTCGCAGGCTACGCGCTGCCGCCGAAACCCGCCAGCTAGACGATGCGTTGCCCGCTCTCAGGATCGAAGAGCAGGGCGCCCGCCGCAGCGATGCCGATCATCCCCTTGATCCGAAGTCCCACCAAGCCGATGCCGGCATGCCGTTCGAAGCCGAGTCTTAATATATTCGCCCCGGCGCATTGGACGATTACTGAGGAAGTTTCACATCCAACAAGGCGGCAACGCCGAGTAGCCCGGCTTCAGCGCCACCGCGTGCCGGCTCGATCGGACGCCGATAGATCGCGGGCAGGTCTTCCATCGTGGCGCGCAGTCGGTGGAGGAAGGAAGGCACGATGCCGATACCGCCACCCAGGCGAATGAGGTCGAGATCGAGGCTGGCGACGAGATCGGCGATCATGGCGGCGAGCGCCTGGACGGCGTCCTCGATCACGCGGACGCAGTGCTCATCGCCCTGATGCGCTGCGGCGAAGACCGCCGGCGCGCTCATCTCCTTGCCGATAACGTCGCTGGCACGCCTGGCGATGGCGGTTCCGGAAGCAAGCGTTTCGACGCAGCCGCGCCGACCACATCCGCAGAGCGGACCCGATCCGTCGACGGTCATATGGCCGGCATGTCCAGCGAGGCCGTGGCGGCCGATCTGCAGCTTGCCATCAATCACAATGCCGGCGGCGATGCCGGTCGACACGGTAATGAAAGCGAGACGCCTGACAATCTCGCCAGCCTGACGGCTTTCATGGAAGGCGGCGGCTTGCGCATCATTGACGACGAGTGGCTCCACACCGAGTCTTCGCCGCAAGGAGGCGACGATCGGATAGTTGTTCTCGACCGGCAGTGTGCCGGGAACGAGCGCGGTGAGGCAGCCTTCGGCGACGATGCCGGTGGTGGCGACGCCGAGCCTGGCCGGGTTCGCGCTGATCTTGCGCACAATCGTCGCCACCGCATCGGCGAGGTCGTGGCCATGGCCAGTGCGCGGCGTCGCGGTCTGGTGGCGTTCGGTGATTCCGCCGCCTTCGATCCGGGCGACGGCGATCTTGCTGCCGCCGATATTGACGGCGACGGTCGGTTCAGTAGTTGCGGTCACTGACGGGGTCCGTGGGGTCACATCGATGACGCAACGCCGGGCCGCGTCGGCTTTGAGGATAGCTGAATTCTAAGCATCGACAATGAGAAGCTGGCTGGCATTGGAAGTGGTCGCACTGCCATGCCTGGCAAACCGACACGAAATGATCTTCAAGCTTCTCCTGTTATTGAGAATTAATTCAGGGTGGTGGTGGAAATGGGTGGCGAGCGCAAGGGCTCATCGCTGAACGCTTGCTTGTATCTCCCTCGTATGGAGAATGAGCCGGGGATGCGGCGGGGCAGTCATGAGCGGGACGAGGTCATGAAGACATCCGAAACCGACAAGCGCGTCGATCTCTACGGTGCCAGCTACCGCAATTTTGCGACCGACCTCTATGCCGAGATTCGCCGTGAGGCATTCGGCCAGGACATCGGCCAGACCGGGTGGCTGACGGCGGAAGAGCAGGATCTCTTTATCGGGTGGCTGCATCTGTCGCGCTCGAGTCAACTGCTCGATCTGGCATGCGGGTCGGGAAAGCCGACTTTGCGGATCGCCCAGAAGACAGGTTGCCATGTCTCGGGCGTCGATCTCCACGGCGATGCCATCGCCAGCGCGAAGGCCAGCGCGCGCGAGCTGGGTTATGAAGGGCGCACCAAATTCTATCAAGGCAATGCCGCTGAGCGCCTCGCCTTCGTCAATTCGAGCTTCGATGCGATTACCTGTATTGATGCGATCAATCACTTGCCCGACCGGCCACAGGTGCTGGCGGAGTGTCGCCGCATCCTCAAGCCGGGCGGATTGCTGCTGTTCACAGATCCCATTGTCCTGACCGGCCTTATCACCAATGCAGAAATCGCCATCCGCGCATCGATCGGTTTCATCGTTTTCACGCCCGCCGGGTTGGACGAAGCCTTGTTGATAGATACGGGCTTTGAGGTCGAGCGCGTCGAGGATCGTACCCGGAATATGGCCGAGAACGCGGCTGGATGGCTCACCGCGCGCGCCAAACGAGAGGCGGAGCTGCGCGGCATCGAAGGCGACGATATCTTCGCCGGCCAGCAACGGTTCCTCGCGACCGCCGCCTTGCTCGCCAAGGAAAGGCGCTTGTCGCGTTTCGCCATTCTGGCGCGCCGGCAAAGTTAGCAGGACAATCATGCCCCATTCATCTGTCCCATTCGCCGAGTCATTGATCAGCGCCGGTCCGCATCAGGCGATCCCGCCTGAGCAGCAGATCTTTGCGCCCTTTATCGGCTCATGGGATCTCGTTGTTCGCTGGTTCGACGAAGCGGGCAAGCTCACCCGTGAGGAGCGTGGCGAATGGCATTTCGCCTGGATATTGGAGGGCAGGGCCATACAGGATGTCTGGATCGTGCCTCCGCGCAGGGAGCGCGCCGATCGGAATTATCTCTATGAATATGGCACCAGCCTGCGTTTCTTTGATGCGAAGCTCGGCGCCTGGCAGTCCACGTGGATCGGTCCGATGCACCGTGTGGTGCGTAGTTTCACCGCGCGCAGGATCGGCGCGCAGATTATTCTCGAGACGACGGAAGGCGAAGTACCGCGCATGCGCTGGTCTTTCTCCGATGTTCAGGCGAACTCCTTCTCATGGCGCAATGAGCTGTGGACCGAGACCGGCTGGCGGGTGCAGCAGACCTTCGCGGCGCGCCGCGCGATCTGATGTCTTTTCCGGCCCTGATATTCGGACCTCACCAATTTTTACGATGCCCGAGCAAGAAACGGGCTGCCTCGCTTCATGGTCTGGATCAAAGAGAGTTTCGATTATGCAATGAAAGGAACTCTCATGCTTTCTCTTCCCGGCAAGGTTACTATCATCACCGGCGCCAGCTCCGGCATCGGTCGAGCTGCGGCGAAACTCTTCGCCGCCGAAGGCGCAAAGCTCGTGCTCTGTGCACGCCGCAAGGGCGGTCTGGACGACGTCGTCAGGGAGATCACAAGTGAGGGGGGCGAAGCGGTTGCCGTTGCGGGCGATGTGAAGGATGAAGCCGTGGCCAAGGCGCTGGTCGAGGTCGCGCGCGATACATTTGGCGGCCTCGACATCGCCTTCAACAATGCCGGCACGGTGGGTGAGATGGCGCCCGTACCCGACATCAGTGTCGCGGGATGGCGCGAGACGCTCGACACCAATCTGACGAGCGCCTTTCTCGCAGCGAAACATCAGATCCCGGCAATGCTCAGGCAAGGCGGCGGATCGCTCATCTTTACCTCCACCTTTGTCGGCCACACGGTGGGTTTCCCCAATCTCGGCGCTTATGCTGCGAGCAAGGCCGGCCTGGTCGGTCTCGTCCAGGTCATCGCCGCCGAGTTCGGCGCGAAGAGGATCAGAGCCAACGCGCTGCTTCCCGGTGGTACCGATACGCCGATGGGGCGCGAGGTGATCAACTCGCCTGAGATCAGAAGCTTCGTCGAGGGGTTGCATGCCTTGAAGCGTCTGGCGGAACCGGACGAGATCGCCCGCTCGGCATTATTCCTGGCGTCGGAGGCGTCGAGCTTCATGACTGGAGCAGCGCTTCTCGTCGATGGCGGTGTGTCGATCAACAAGACATGAGCGGCGGTAGCGGCTTTGACTATTGCGGGCAGGTTCCCACTCTGCTGAAAGATGTAGGACGGGATTTTGAGGGAAGCCTGCCCATGATCGATGCGGTGATTTTCACCGGGCACATGATCGATTTGCCCGACCGCCCCGAGCCGCGCTTTCCGCCGGCGCTGGAGGCGGCGGCCGCGGTGGCGATCCGGAAAGCCCTCGCGGAGACAAGGACGCATATGCCGGCCGAGAAGATCGGCTATGCCAGCGCGGCGCGTGGCGGCGACATCCTGTTCCACGAGCAGGCCCGCGAGCTCGGCTTTCGCACCGTGATCGTCCTTCCCTTCGCCCCGGCGCTGTTCGAGACAACATCCATCGCCGGCGTCGCGGAGGGAGAGTGGGTGGAACGCTTTCGCGCCCTGTGGGCCAAGGACCCGCGAGACTGTATCAATTTGAACTTGCCGCGCTCCAGCGAGGCCTATGCTTTGTGCAATACGAGGATGATTGAGCTCGCGCGGGGGCACGGCGCCTATCACCTGATCGCTCTTTGGGACGGCAAAGGAGGCGATGGCCCCGGCGGCACCGCCGATCTCGTGCGCAAGGCTGAGGCCGATGGTGATAAACCGCACATTATTCGCCCCGCCGATCTGCGATAATGGGGAGCGAGCTTGACGCTAGGCTGGCTGCGGAGTTGAATGCAGCTGACCTTATGACAAGTCGGCAGGAGAGGCTTAACCATGAGCGAGGTGAAGGTTTTCCTGAGTTATGTCGGCGACACGAGCGTGTTCGTGGAGGAGTTTTCCAAGCACTTTTTTACGGTCAGCGGCAATTTCCTGAGGCTTGATTGGCTCATCGAGAATGTCGATGCCGGCGAGGCGGTCTCAGCCGAGATTGCCGAGAGAATCAAATCGTCCGGAGTTTTCATCGCATTCATTTGCAAAGACTATCCGAGCCGGATGGCGGCTAAGGAACTTGACCAAGCACTGGAGTTACGTAAGGCCGGGCAGAATCTGATTGTCGTGCCGGTCACTTTGGGACAAAGCGGACGGAGCTGGTGGAAGGACGTCAAGCAAAAGGCGGGTCTTAACGATATCGCCGACCAGCCCTTCTTCAAACCGGGTACCAATGCCTGGTCGCTACCCGATGCGGCTGGCGTCATGGCGATCCAAAGGCTGCGCAAATCCCTGGCCGAGAAGTTTCCGGCCTAGGTCACGCGTTAACGACTTATCGTGCATCAGATGATGCTCCGGGGGCGGACATCTTGACGGACCCGATGCTTGAGAGTTGTATGCAAGTTACTCGAGGGCATAGGTCGAGGAGCGGAGTGGGCCATGAGCGGCACGCAGGTCTTCTTAAGCTATGTCGATGACACGAAGCCATTTGTCGACGAGTTTTCCCGACACTTCTTCAGCCTTGAGCTGGATTTGCAGCATCTTGACCGGACTATCGACGCCGGCGAGGTCGAGCGCGATGAGTTGGCGAAACGCATAGACGCTGCTGATATTTTCATCGCCTTCATCGGTAGTACCTATGAAAAGGATTGCGCGAATGAGCTCGACCGCCGAGCCAGTCTGCGCAAGAGGATCGTGCCGATAACTCTCAGTCAGGGTGGCAAGATCTGGTGGGACGACTTCAAGAAGAGTCATAGCCTGGACATCAAGGACCAAGCCTTCTTCCAGCCGGGAAGTTCAAACTGGGACACTCCCGACGCCCAACTGGTCGTAAAAATCCGCAACGCGCTGCTGGAGCCGGTTGTTCCCGTCGGCCCAATCGTCAGCCTCAAGCAGATGATCCTGCTCGGTCACCCGAAGGCGGAGCTCTCGGATGGCGTGCGGCAGGCGGCAGACCAACTGACGGAAGAGATGAAGGCGAGTGGCGCCACGGTTACCGCCTGGCCGAACAAGTGGTGCGATCCCGACAAGGAGGCGGCACTCAATGAGGGCGCGCTGTTTGTGCAGCCTCTGTCGGCCGCAGATGCGCCAGCCTATATGGAGCAGCCGGGACGCACATTGAAGTATCTGTCGGTAGCGCTGGCCGAGAAATCGCGACCGGTCCTGGAAAAGTCGCAGATCATGCTGTGGCTGCCGAAAGGCGAGCAGCATGAGGATTTCGGCAAGCGCGCTGAGACGGAAGGCGAGGCCAATCCTGCCTTCCGGATCGACACTCCGTCGGAGCTGTCGCATGTGCTGGCCCGCTTGCTCGGGCGCGACAAACGCGGTCCGGTCCTGACCCTCGAGAGTGTTGATGAGCCTGGCAATGGCGCGGCGGAAGTGAGGCGAAAGCTGCCGGAGGAGATATTCGGCTGCGTGCGGAAATATCTGCCCGAAGAGAACACCTATGTGGAGTTTCCGCCCAGCGAGTTCGAGTTGCTTTTCGGCGATATCGCCGGCCAGCGGCCGATTCTCGTCGCCCATGATCTCAAGGCATCGGCCAATGTCATGATAGGCAATGGCGATCCCCGTCAGCAGATACTCGCAAAATTCACCGACGTTCAGGTTCGGGCCGATAAGATCCTGCAGGCCAAGGGGTTGCGGACCGAGGATGTGTTCTGGGTGGCCTGCATCAGCAACGGCCGGCATGGGCTGCCGCGCAGCCCGCATCTGCCGACCTTCCATCTGCGGCGCTGGATTATCCTTGAGCTCGAATATGCCGGCGAGCGGTTCGTGCCCGAGGAGCAGAGCCGGAAGAGACTGGACAACGCATTGGGAACTTGGGCTCAGTCGGCATGAATGACGACGTCAACATCGCGGGTGTGGAGAGCCGCAGGCGGATTGAGCGCTTGGTCTCGCGCTGGGATGAGCTGATCAAGGAACGAAAGGACGAGAGCCCCGAGAGGTCGGCTGCGGAAATCAGCGAGGACGAGCGCCGCGAGCTGCTGTGGCTCACCCCGCCCACGCCCTATCCAGGCTTGCGCAGCTTCGGACCCTGACGAATCGGCGCTGTTTTTCGCGCGCGAGGCGCAGACAGATGGATTGGTCCAGCGCCTCGCCAAGAGCAACATCATGGTGGTGCTGGGCGGCTCGGGCTGCGGTAAGTCCTCGCTGGTACGGGCCGGTCTCATTCCAAGGCTTTCAACTTCCGCCTCGGTGCCTGGCCTCACCGGACGCTGGTATGTTGTCGAGTTCCGTCCCGGTCTCGACCCCAACAGCGCGCTGGTCGACGGCTTTCGCGACAGTATCATTGCCCCTGTGGCGCGCTTCGCGCCGGCCGATGACTTGTTTCTCGGCAGGCGAGCGTTAGTCAAGGCGCTTGACCTCGATGACGCCCTGATTACGCAAGACTCAGAAGAGCAGTTGCGCGTTCAGGCCGTCGCCGCGATCCGCAAGAGGCTGTTCGGTGACGCCCGGCCGGACGAGCTGCGCGCCACCCCGCTCATTGTAAAAGGCGTCTTCAAACTAGCCTGCGACGTGCTCGATCGGCTCGACATCGAGCTTTCCCGCGGCGCCCGCGCCGGCCCTCCCAACCTTCTGATGCTGATTGATCAATTCGAAGAGGCCTTCCGCTCGGAAGTGACGCCGCAGGGTCAAGACAATCTATGCGAATTGATCAAGGAGACCTTCAAGCAGCGTCCGTCGTCGTTGTTCCTGGCGCTCACGCTCAGAAGCGAGGAGTTGCATCGCTGCGCCGAGGCGGGCCTTGCCAATATCGTCACGGAGACCGCCTATCTCCTCGGTCCTCTCGACGACGAGAATGCGCGGCGCGAGATCATCATCCGGCCGGCACAGGCGGTATTTGGTGATTGGATTTGGGCTCATGAAGCAGCGCCTGACAGCGACACCGCCCCTTTCGATGCCAAGGTGGTGCAGCTTCTGATGGACGAGAGCCAGCGCGCCATGGCGGGGCTGACTCACAAATCGGATTATCTGCCCTTGCTGCAGCATGCGCTTCAGCACCTGTGGGATGCCGCCATGATGCGTTGGCAGCGCGAACTCAAGGAGGGCAAGCCGGTGGATCGCGTCATCGGCGTTCCCGATCTCGCGCACATCGGCGATGGCGTCGAGCCGGGCTTTCTTGTCCGCTGTCTCAACAATTATGCCGACCGGGCGCGCGACGAGGCGATCGACAAGGCTGCCCAGCGCTTCACCGGCCCAGATGCGCGCGACAAGGCAGAGCGTGTGGTGCGCACCGCTTTCTGCGCAATGGCGCGCCGCGACGATCGCGGCAACTGGGCTCGCCGATTCGTTTCTCCTGCGCGTGTCGCGGAGCTCCTCGACAATGACGCGGCGGACAAGGCTGCGGTGAAGGATGTGCTGCTGACCTTCAAGCGAAGTGGATATCTCAACCGGACCGGCAGTGGCAAGGACAAGAAATTCGACGTCTCGCACGAGGCCCTGATCCGCAACTGGAACACATACAACGACTGGCTGCGCGAGATCGGCGCGCTCCAACACAGCCTTCGCGAGGTATCCACCAATATCGAGAATGAAGAAACGGACGACGTCGGCGCGGCCAGGCCGCGCTCGCTCTGGGGCTGGGCCTGGGACTGGATACGCGAGAAGAACGAGAGTCGTGCCCGCGAGCTCATTCCCGATCGTTTTCGTGAAGATGTCGGCAAGGTCGTGGGGCCGGCCAAGAGCGTTAGTGTCGGTCTTGCCGCGGCTCTTCTGGCTGATATCGAAGGGCGGAAATCTCCGGGCCAGCAGGAAGCAAGCGGGCAGGCGGCGGTAGCCGAGGCGCGCGAGCGTGAGGTGCTGGAACAGGAGATGCGCCGGCGCATCGGGAAAATGGCGGAACCATGGGCCACCGCGGCTTCGAAACGCTACTTTCCGCGCTGGATGATCATGACCGGTGCCGTTGGCCTCCTTACCATCGCCCTCGGCGGCGGCGGGCTATATCTGGCCGTGAAGAAAAACGAGCTGACGCGTTCGCAGGATCGGCTTTATTTCGGTGCCGTGGCGTCGTCCGGTAATCTGGACACGCAGCGCTGGCTCGAAGCCAGCGCCTACGAACTCGATCGTGTCTATAATCGGATGAATGGACATCGCAGCGCCGAGAACTGGGTGAAAGATACACAGCCCTACAACGAGATGTCATTGTCGGTGAGCAGTTGGGAAAGAGCGGCGCGCCAGATCACCGGGGCGGTCGTTTTCCGCGATCCCACGGATTCGAATTTCGAAACCTCAAAGTCAGATTGCAGGATGTACAACCCCGTGCTCATGCACCCGGCGGGTTCCTTATACCTCGGCGTGACTTACGTTGAATACACGAAGTCCTGGTGGGCGCGGCTCGGGACCGCTTCGAGAGCGGGGGCCGAACCCGCGCCGGATGCGAGGTTGTATCCCTTGGCTAGGGAAGGCGATATGGTTTGCCTCAACAAAACTATACCTCTCTTGATGGTGTGGCCGGCCGGAAAGGACCAGGAGCCGCGGTTCTGGATGCTGGGCCTGACCTGTGAGCGTTTCACGGGTAAGGATTGTGTCGCGTGGCTGCCGGAACCGCGTCTTCTGCGTGTGACCTATCCAAAGAAATACGCGAAAGTGCGAGCTGAGCCACCGTGGCGGAAACTATGGCGGGAGAAGTCGGGCGAGGTTGCGGGGGCGACATTATGGGCCAGTATGGATGTCTATGATTTCATCTCACCGGTCCAAGATGCGCCTCCCCGCATGGGCTTCGCTTTGAAGTTTGGCGACGAGTGGCTCATTGCCGATACAACACCTGGTGTGAATGATCCCTATCTCCTCTCCACGTCGCCGAATGTGGAGCACAGGTGCGCGGCGGCGATCTTCCCGTGCGAGTTTGAGATGTCGTCATCGAAAGTGCGCATCGACAAGGAGAGCAGATGTGCCAAGAATGATCCTGGCAACTGCAATCCCTATTTTACGGTTCAAGCGGTCCCATCCGAAGGGACGGGATATCTTCCAATATGGGAGTGGCCGTTGCCGCCGGACGCTCCTATCGATGTCGTAACGACCGATGGAAAGGTCATGGATTTCCACACAGCGGATGGCATGTGGCGCCGGCGTGTGATCGGTGTCCAAACTTTAGCTGAGCATGTGAAATTGCTGGCGGGCTCGATGTCGGATGAGCAAGGGAAGGAGAAGCTGGACATTTTCGATCTATCAGAAGCCTGTCGAAAGACACGATGTTATGAGTGGGCGCCATTGGAAGATTCCGCCGCCCAGTCGTGGCAATGGTGAATGGCGAAACGAGGTGAGCCATGGATAAACAGAATAAGCGTCTTCTATGGTCGGCAGCCGCCCTCACGCTGGGACTCGTGAGTGCGTCGTCGTCTTCGCAGAGCACGGCGGTAGACGAGGGAAGGGCCATCGATCGGCTGCCCGAAATCCGCGCTGTTCTGCGCGGCGCCTTGGAAGAGGGCACGAAGCCGATTAAGCCTTCAGCATCAGGCAAGGTGCTCGCAGATTGGCCGAATTGGACCAATTGGGGCAATTGATGATCGCTGGCTTGCAGCCGGCCGCCTTGCGCGGGCGCACCAAGCTGCTCGTTCTTCAGGGTACGCCCTTCTGTAACATTGACTGCGACTACTGCTATCTGGCGGAGCGCAGCGTCAAAGCACGCATGCCGATGGCGATGGTTGGAGAGTCGGTCCGCTGGATATTCGAGAACGGCCTGGGCCAGGACGACACGACTGTCGTGTGGCATGCGGGAGAACCGCTCACCTTGCCGCGCGCCTGGTATGAAAAAGCTTTCGCCGTGGCGGCTGAGGTCGCCCCTTCATCCTGGAACCGGCGTCACGCCTTTCAGACCAATGGCACGCTCATAGACGACGCGTGGTGCGCATTCTTCGCCGGGCACAAGGTGCGCGTCGGCGTCAGCCTCGATGGGCCCGCGGCGCTGCATGATCTCCATCGCAAGAGGCGGGATGGTCATGGTAGCCATGCCGCGGCCATGCGGGGTGTCGCCGCCCTCAAGCGCAATGAGGTTCCATTCCATGTCATCTGCGTCGTCACTGAAGCGTCGCTGTCGCGCTCGGACGCGCTCATCGAGTTCTTTGCCGGCGAAGGGATTGTCGATGTCGGATTCAATATCGAGGAGATCGAGGGCGTCCATACTGGCTCGACCCTGGCGGTAAATGATGGCCGTGCCCGCTTCCGCGCCTTCTTCGAGCGTGCCGTCGAGCGTGCCGACGAGCTTGGCATCAGTATACGTGAAGTGCGCGGCGTTCTCGGCGCCGCGGTGGAATTGCCGAACAAGGACTGGCCGGGCAACGACCAGAACATGCCCTTTGTCCTCGTGACCGTAACGAGGGACGGGGCGATTTATACCTTCTCTCCGGAGCTCGCGGGAATCGAGCATCCCGAGTTCGGTACGCTGGCGCTTGGTCATGTCGGCAGCGACAGCTTGGCCGATATCATCGACGGGCAAGTCTTTCAGACCCAGTGGGCGGAGATCTCCGCAGGCATCGCGGCCTGCGCGCGCGATTGCGCCTATTTTCCACTATGCCGCGGCGGCGCGCCTTCGAACAAGCTGGGCGAGCTCGGCACTTTTGCCGGCACCGAGACGATGGCTTGCCGACTAGGTCAGCAGGAAGTCGCCGAGGTGGTCCTCGGGCGCATCCTGAAAGAAATGGAGCGTAGCTCTGTTCTGGCCGAAGCATCTTAGACCGGGCTTCATCACAGGGAGGTGGATATGGTGGCAGCGAATTCTTCCATCCTTGAGCCGAAACAGGCCGGCCAGCGCCGGCTGCTCGCCCTCGATGGCGGCGGCATACGCGGGCTGATCACGCTCGGCATTCTCGAGAAGATGGAGGCGGATCTGCGCCGCATCCTCAAGAAAGACGCGAGCTTCCGTCTCGCCGATTATTTTGACTTTATCGGCGGGACGTCCACCGGCGCCATTCTGGCAGTCGGTCTCTCTATTGGCCTGTCTGCCGCCGAACTGACCAAATTCTATCTCGAGGCCGGGCCCTTGATGTTCAAGAAGGAAGAGCTTCTCGATCGTTTGTGGAACAAGTTCAAATCCGACCCTCTGGAGATCAAACTCAAGGACATTCTCGGCAAGGACACTGAGCTTGGCAGCCCCAAGCTCAAGACGCTCCTGCTGGTTGTCATGCGCAACGTCACGACAGACTCGCCATGGCCGGTCACCAACAACCCCAACGCCCACTATAATTCGCGTGACCGGGACGACTGCAATCTCAAGCTTCCGCTCTGGCAATTGGTGCGGGCCTCGACGGCGGCGCCGACCTTTTTCCCGCCCGAGGTCGTCAAGCTAAAGGAGGGGCGGCAGTTCGTTTTCGTCGATGGCGGGGTGACGCCATACAACATTCCGGCCTTCCTGATGTTCCGCAAGGCGACGGCCGATCCCTACAGACTCTTGTGGGAAAGGGGAGAGAGCAAGATGCTGATCGTGTCCGCCGGGACCGGATCGGCGCCGCGCCTTGGACCCGAGGCCGGGGATCCGAGCCGCTCGCTTCTGGAGGTCGCCATGTCCATTGCGGGCGAAATGATGAACGGCATGGCCTATGACCAGGATATCAATTGCCGAACCGTCGGGCGCTGTGTTTTCGGTCCGGTGATCGACCGCGAGGTGGGCGACATGGTGTCCAAGCGGGCCTTGTCGGAAGACTTGGGCCGCGCCTTTCTATATGCGCGCTACGACCCTCAGCTTACCCGTGCCGGGCTCGATGACCTGGGCTTCAAAAGCGTCTCGCCGGAAGCTGTGGGCAAGTTGGATTCAGTGAAGGCGACCAACGATCTCATCGCCATCGGCAAGGCCTATGCCAAGGCATCGCTCGACATTCCCAACCAATGGGGAACGTTCGGGGCGGCGGCCACGGCATAGCAGGGTGTTCTAAGTTCAGCCCGTATACTCTTTCGCGAACATCGCCTTCATCTCACTGACTTTTTCGGCCTCGTCGGGATAGAGTGCGCGCAGGAATTCCGTCGCGAATGTGCCGGGCGCCGACCCTGGTGCCGAGATGATCCTGCCATCGACAACCGCCTGGGGCACATCCCGATAATGCTCCCTGCCCTGATAGTCGGGGACCAGGCCGGCAATCCAGCCGCGGTCGTTGCTGGTGTGCGCCGCCTTGGCGAAGAGCCCGGCGCGCGCCAGGGCCAGCGTACCAGCGCAGATGCCGCCAATGACACCGCCACGCGCGGCCACGGCCTTGAGCAGGGGGGCGACATCCGGTGCGTCGGCCTGGGCCCAGCCATCCGAGCCGATGACGGCGACGGCGTCGAGATCGCTGTTGTTGTCAGGGGCCGTGTCGCGCTCAGGCGTCAGCATCAGCTTGCCGATCGAGCGCACCGGCTTGCCCCCGGGCGAAAGTGCAACTACCCGGCCCGGAAACCACTCTCCCGTCGATGCCGATAGAAGCCCGAACTCCCAGTCGGCATATCCTTCGATGAATATGAGTCCGATCGTCTTGTCCTGCGCCATGAGAACCTCCCGGTCGCTTGTCGGCCTGTGCAAAACATCTTCGCACGACTGTCACACAGCAACGATAGCTAGCGCAATGGTTGAAGACCAAACACAGGAGAATTTCATATGAAGACGATCAGCCGCCGGACGCTCCTCGGGAGCGCCGCCGCCACGGCAGGCGTGACGCTCGCGGCTCCCTTCATCGCGCGGGAAGCCCAGGCTTCGTCGGGAACGGTCAATATCTTTGCCTGGGCCGGCTACATTTCCGACGAGATGCTGGCAGGTTTCGAAAAAGCGACTGGAATCAAGGCCGTCTATACGCCCTACGGTACGAATGACGAGCTTCTCAACCAGATGCGCGCCAGCAATGGCACCGGCTACGACATCATCTGGCCGGCGGTCGACCGCGTGCCGAACTATGTGGAATTTGGCCTTCTGCAGCCGATCGACGAAGCGAAGGTGAAATGGGATCTGGCGCTGCCGAGCGCCGTGAAGGGATCGGAGACGCTCGGCGCCGTCGTCGATGGCAAGCGTTATCAGGTGCCGACCGATTGGGGCACGGAAGGGCTCTCCTTCGACAAGAAGGCTGCGCCGCTCGAATATGGCAAGGCCTCCTATGGCGACATCTGGAAGCCCGAAAACACGGGCAAGGCGACGATCCGCGGCCATTCGGGTCTCGTCGGCCTCGGCCTCTGGCTCGAGACCCAGGGCAAGCTGCCGAAACCGATGCGCGACAGCTTCAAGGACGAAGCCACGATGCGCGCCAATTACGACTTGATTCTCGCCGAGGCCATCGCGCGTAAAGGCAATATCGTGCAGTTCTGGGCGAACGAGAATGAGGCGCAGGGCGCGTTTCGCACCAATGGCGCGGTGATCGGCCAGACCTGGGATTCCTCCGCCGCCGGCCTTGCCAAGGAAGGTCTCCCCATCGGCTTCGTGGCACCGGTCGAAGGGGCGCTCGCCTGGATGGAAGGCGTGTCACTGCCGGTCGGCATCAAGAACGTCGACGAGCCTACGCATTCGTGAACTGGATGCTGACGCCGGAAGCCGGCGCCCTCTACGCCAATCACACCTCGATCAACACCACCGCGATCGGCGCCGACAAGTTCCTGTCGGAGGGATCGAAGACCTTCTTTAATGCCGCCTATCCGGGCGACGCGCTCGAGAAGCTCTGGTGGTGGCCGGTCCAGGAGAACTGGTTCGTCGCCATCCGCAACGAATATCAGGACAAGTTCCTCTCGGCCTGATTTCAAGTCGATGGCGGAGCCGCGAGGCTCTGCCATCCCCTCTTTCCCCTGGTGCCCCATGTCCCATTCAGTCGACCTTATCGACATCGAAATGATCTTCGGCCAGGTGCGTGCCGTCGAGAAATTCTCCGCTTCCGTCGAAGGCGGCGAATTCTTCTCGATCCTGGGGCCGTCGGGCTGCGGAAAGACCACCCTTTTGCGCCTTGTCGCGGGCTTCATCCAGCCGACCGCAGGCAGGATCGTGATCGGGGGCGAGGACATGACGGGGCGGGGGGCGCATCAGCGCCCGACCTCGATGATTTTCCAGTCGTTGGCGCTCTTCCCGCTGATGCCGGTTTGGGAGAATATCGTCTTCGGTCTCGAAGTGCGTGGCGTTCCCAAGGCGGAGCGGCGCAAGCGGGCCGCGGAGCTGCTCGAGCTCATAGCACTTCCGGGTTACGGCGACCGCATGATCCATGAATTGTCGGGTGGCCAGAAGCAGCGTGTCGCCATTGCACGCGCCCTCGCGGTCGAGCCGCAGGTGCTCCTCCTCGACGAGCCGCTCTCGGCGCTCGATCTCAAGCTGCGCCAGCATATGCGCGCCGAATTGCGGGCGCTGCAGAAGCGCACCGGTGTCACCTTCATCTATATCACCCATGATCAGTCCGAAGCGCTCGCCATGTCGGACCGGGTCGCGGTGATGAGCGCCGGCAAGCTGCAGCAGATCGCGACACCCCGCGAACTCTATGCCAACCCCGCCACCTCCTTCGTCGCCAGATTCGTCGGCGAGACGAATGAATTTCCGGGTCGCGTCTACAGCATCGACAGCGGCGTGGCCGCCATCGAGACCCGCCATGGCCTGTTCAGGGGGCGTGCCGGACCCGGGCTCAAGGCTGGAGATCAGGCCGCCATTTATGTGAGACCGGAAGCTCTGTCGCTCGAAGGCGAAAGCGACAACCGCATCGAGGCTGCTGTCGAGCGCCTCGATTTCGAAGGCGCCGTCGCCATACTCCATGCCAAGGCGGGCGAGGGCCAGGCGGTGCTCGCGGCCATAGCCCATCACGGCCTCGCCAAAGCGCCGTCGGCAGGCGGCAATGTCCGGCTATCCTTCACGCCCGCCGAGGCGTTGGTCCTTTCCCATGTCTAGCCTGACGATGCGCTTCGGTCCGGGGCTTGGCGGCGCGATCCTGCTGCTTGTCGCTCTGTGGCTCGTCGCCATGGTGCTGGCGCCCAATCTCATGATGCTCGATTTCTCGCTGCGTCCCAATCTCATGCCGAGCCAGATCGGCACGGTGGCCGACCGATATTCGATCGCGAACTTCAATGCGCTATTCAGCGATTCCGTTCACCGCGGCATCTTTCTCAAGACAATCTGGGCGAGCGCTTTTGTCACGCTGACGACGCTGATCGTGACCTATCCCCTGGCCTTCTGGTTGGCCAAGCTCTCGACGCCTAAGACCATGGCGCTGGCGCTCCTGGCGCTCATCATTCCGTTCTGGATCAATGAAGTCCTGCGCACGCTCGCCTGGTACATCCTGCTCGCCTTCAATGGCCCACTCAACGCGGTGTTCCTGGCGCTGGGCGTCATCGACCAGCCGGTGCGCTGGTTCGGCGATATCGGTGTCCTCGCCGGCATGGTCTATGCCTATATCCTGTTCATGCTGTTTCCAATCTACAATTCGATCTCCACCTTGGAGACGGCGCAGATCGAGGCAGCCCGCAATCTCGGCGCCTCGACGGTGAGAATTCATCGCCGTATCGTCATTCCGCATGCCAAGGCCGGAATCGCCACCGGCTGTGTCTTCACCTTCATGCTGGCGGCGGGAAGTTATGTGGCGCCAGCACTCCTGGGTTCGCCCGGCAGCCGCTGGTTCACCGAAATCATCTATAACTGGTTCTTCGAAGGCGGAAACTGGAATCGCGGCGCGGCCTATGCGTTGGTGCTGCTTGTCCTCTGCATGCTGGTGGTATTGGCGGCCTTGCGTCTGTTCCGAGTCAATCTTGCGGATGTCGCCAAATGACCATGGCTATCGAAGCGCCCATGGCGGCCCGCTTGAACGCCCCGAGAGGGGGCCTTGCCGTTATCGCCGATCTGCTGCCCCGGATCACCTTCGCCCTCTATATGATCCTTTTCTTCGCCTATCTCTTCCTGCCGCTGGCGGTGATGACGGCGGCGACTTTCAATACCAGCAAGTTCCCGACCGTGACGCCCTGGCTCGGCACCACGCTGCACTGGTTCTCGGCGTTGTGGGCCGATCAGGCGATGTGGAAGGCGCTGTGGGTCTCGATCCTGATCGGCTTCTGCGTCATCGCGATCGCGCTGCCGATCGGCACCGCCGCCGCTTTGTTCCTGACGAGCCTCGATGGGCGGGCACGCAGCTTCTTCTATGCCGTTATGGTCTCGCCCTTGCTGACGCCCGGCGTCGCCATCGGCATCGCCACATTGATCCTCTGGCGTCAGGCTGGCGTCGGCGGTGGGCTCTGGCTCATCATCCTGGCGCAGTCGAGTTTCATCGCGGCTTACGTGATGCTGATGGTCACCGCGCGACTGCAGCGCTTCGACCGCACATTGGAAGAGGCGGCAATCGGGCTCGGCGCCTCGCGCTTCATGGTGTTCCGCCGCATCCTTCTGCCCTATCTGAAGCCGTCGCTTCTGGCGGCGACACTCATCGCCTTCCTGCAGTCCTTCGAGAACTACAACACGACGCTCTTCGTGCGCGGCACCGAGACGCCGCTCACCGTCTATATCGCCACCAAGGTGCGCACCGGTCTGACCCCGGCAGTCAATGCGCTGGGCCTCATCCTTATCGTGCTGACCATAACCGCCGCCGTGGCTCTCGAGGCCGTAAAGCGCAGGCGTGCTCAGTCGGGGGAATCGAGCGCCGGTCCGTCCGGTCGGTAATTCAGCAATTCGAGGCGGATATCCTGGGCCTCGAGATCGCGCACCGCGACGATTGACAGGCTCGCCGGGCCGACCGGCACGAGACGGTGTGGCGGCAGAGTTATGAAATGTTCGAGGAGGGCGCGGATCACGCCTCCATGACAGACGACGAGCAGGCGCTCGGCGCCGCGCTGCAGAGCTTCGCCGACGGCGGCGCTGCTGCGCGCCACGAAATCGTTCCAGCTTTCCCCGCCGGGCGGCGTATAGGTGCCGGCCCGCCAGCGGCGATAGAGCCCGTCATTCAGCTTCGAGAGATCGGCGATCGGTGTTCCCGTCCATTCGCCGACATCGATCTCGCGCAGGCGCGACGACGGACTGGCGTGCTCGAAGCCAAGCAGTTCCGCCGTCTCGCTGGCGCGCTTGAGGTCCGAGGTCAGTGCCTGGTCGGGCGTCAGATTCCGTATCGTGGCGCGGAGAGCACGCGCCTGGGCGCGCCCCGTCTCCGACAGATTGATGTCGGCCTGGCCCTGCAGCCGGCGGACCGAGTTCCACTCACTTTCACCGTGGCGGACAAGGAAGATGCGTTTCAACTGAGGCGTGCTCCTGAGGCGGCAAAGAGGGCCGACGGCTGGGCCGGCAAGGCGAAATGAACAGTGTCGCCGATGGCGAAGCGCGGCGCTTCGTCGACGACGGCGGTGAGTCTAAGGTCGCCGCTGGTGCCGGTGACCATCAGGCGACCGGCGATCGGGCTCGCCTCGGCGAAATCGAGCGCCAGGCTGCGGGGCGTTGGCCTTGCCGACACCGTGATTTCTTCGGCCCGAAACATCGCATGCGCCGCGCGACTGCCTTTGAGCGCCGCATCCGCGATGCGTCCGGCAAGGGCCGGTCCGTCGGCGCCGGGCATGATGGGCACGAGATTGGCGGGGGGCGTGCCGACGAATGTCGCGACGAAGGTGCTCGCGGGCCTGGCCACGAGTTCCTCGGGTGTCCCGAATTGTTCGATGACGCCGCCGTTCATGACCGCGACATGGCTCGCCATGGTCATGGCTTCGACCTGGTCGTGGGTGACATAGACGGAGGTCGCTCCCGTGGCACGGTGGATGCGCAAGAGCTCGGTGCGCATTTCGACCCTGAGCTTGGCGTCGAGATTGGAGAGCGGCTCGTCAAAGAGCAGGATGCCGGGCTTCGGCGCGATCATCCGCGCGATCGCGACACGCTGCTGCTGTCCACCCGAGATCTCATTGGGATATCGGGCGCCAAGCTCGGCGATACCGAGCAGCTGCAGTACCTCGGTGATGCGCTTGTGCCGTTCCGGCTTCGCCATCCCGGCGACCTTGAGCGGCCAGTCGATATTGCCGGCGACGGTCATATGTGGCCACAGCGCATAGGATTGGAAGACGAGTCCGTTGTCGCGTTTGGCAGGTTCGATGGTCCAATTGAGGGCGCCGTCAGAGACGACACGCCCGCCATAGGAGATGGTGCCGGCGCTCGGTGTATCGAGACCCGCCAGCATCCGCAGCATAGTCGACTTGCCGCAGCCCGAGGGCCCGACCAGCACGAGGAACGATCCTTTCGGCACGTCCAGGGTGACGCCGCGCACCGCCTCGAAGGTGCCGAAGCTCTTGCGAAGATTTTCAATCCTGATCATCGGGCCTCAAGCCTTGAGCCATGGTTGCGACTTCTTCTGAATGTGATTGGCGAGCAATGTGGCGCCGACCGAAATCACCAGAACCACGACGGTGATCGCATGGGCGAATTGGGTAAAACCCTCGGAGGCATATTGATAGGCGAGCACCGAGAGCACCGGCATGGTCGGCGTGAAGAGGAGCACCACGAGTGACAGGTCACGCACGATCTTGACGAAGACGATGAGCGCGCCGGCCGAAAGTCCGCGCGCGGCGAGCGGCACCGTGATGGCGGCGAGGCGGTGCAGCAAGCCCGCCCCGGTGAGCCGCGCGCTTTCATCGAGATCGCCTGAGACCTGCTGGATCACGGCGCGTCCGGTTTGAATGGAGAAAGGCACCAGATAGGCGGTGGCGGCGATGACCAGCAGGGCGAAAGTGCCATAGAGGGCCGGAAGCGGTCCGATCGGCGCGCCGAAGAGCGCGATATAGGCGGCGCCGAAGGCGATGCCAGGCACGAGCAACGGCAGGAAGGCGATCTGGTTGATCGCCGCCGACAACACGCCCTGACGGTAGCGGGCGAGTGCGAAGGAGACGAAAAGCCCGACGAGCGTGCCGGTGACGGCAACGGCGGCGCCGAGCGCCATGGTGATGCCTACGGCCGACAGGATGGCCGGATTGCGCCAGATACCGGGCTGGCCTTGTTCCATCGAAGCGATGGATTGGCCCAGCCAGTAATGGAGCGTCCAGTCGGAGAACAGCGCCGACGAGGAGGGAGCGAAGCTAGAGGCGATCAGCACACAGACCGGCACGATGGTGGTGAGGAGGCAGATCGTCAGGGCGATCACGAACAGCGCCCACTTGTTGGCGCCGAGCGTAAAGCGCTTGGCGCGTCCGCCCTTGCCGGTGATGGTCGCATAGGAGCGGCGCCCCGAGATCACGCGGTTGCCGAGCCAGAGGAACAGGGCCGAGATGAGGATGAGCAGAATGGCGATGACAAAGCCCCGCGCCGTCTGGCCGATTTCGATCATGCCGAAAAGCCGGGTGGCGAGCGTCTGCATACGCACCGGCAGGCCCAGCAATGCCGGGGCCGCGAAATTCGATACCGCACCCGCAAATGTGAGCGAGGCGCCGGCGACCACCGCCGGCAAGGTGACCGGCAGGATGATGCCGAGAAAGATGCGGCCGCGACCGGCGCCGGTCATCTGCGCCGATTCCACGAGATCGGAATTGACGCTGGCGAGCGACGCCGCGATGACGGTGAAGGCCAGCGAATAATAATGCGCGACGAGAACGATCAGGGTGGGCACCATGCCCCAGGCGAGCCAGTCGGGCACCGGCAGGCCGAGGCCGGTCAGGAAGCCGATCTGGCCGCCGGCGCGCGCATTCTTGAACAGGGCTCCCCAGGCGAGCGCGGTGGCGAAGCTCGGGATCATGAACGGCAATGTCGCCATGAGGCCGATGGTCCGGCGAAACGGAATGTCGGTCATGACCACCAGCCACGCGAGGAAGCCCCCGAGCAGGACGCAGCCCGCCGCGACGCCGAAGCCGAGAATCATGGTGTTGAGCAGAGGGAGCCAGAACAGATTGCGCGACAGCGGGCTGACGAGCGCATCCGACCAGGCGCCGATCGCATCGGGACCGAGCGTGCCGATCAGGATCTTGAGCAGGGGCGCGGCGATCAGCAGGCCCAGCAGCGCGAGTACCGCGAGCTTCAGGGGCAGTCCTGGATGAGTGGAGCGAAGAAGAGTCATTCGGAGAAGCGGTGCCGCGCCGGTTTCGTTGGACTAGATCACGATGAGTTTGGATTGAATCAATCCAAACTCATAAACGTGATCGATTCTAATTTTAGCGCGGGATTGTTGCGAAAAACCGGTGTCCACTTTTTCGCATCCCGCTCTAGGGATAGCCCCGCGCGGGGACTGGGGCGATATCACTGCAGGAGCAGGATGAGGTCGCCGATCTCCTTGCGGATCTCCGCCGTCTTGGCGGGGTCGATCTGCCAGGCCTTGAAATCAGCGAGCGGCACCGCGTCCGGATGGCTGGCGATGTCCTTGCGGGTCGCATAGTCGCCGGCGACATAGAAGGGCTTGTAGGCATCGCCGCCGGTTGCGCTGTCGTCGCCCATCAGGAAGTCAATGGCGAGACGTGCCGCCGCCGGCTTGGTCGTCTTCTTGGTGACGCCGAGCACGGCCGGGAAGATGATGCCGTTGGCGGGTGCGACGTTGTTGGCGACCTGCAGAGCCCAACCCTCATCCTCATTGTCGCGACGGTCCGAGTAGCTGGTGAAGCCGACCGGCGGATTGGCCTGACCCTTGGCGCCCACCGCCTTGTTGACGTCGTCGGTCGAGCCCATCAGCACCACATCATTCTTGAAGAGGTCGGTGATGAACTGATGGCCGGCGCTCTTCACGCCGTCGCCGAGCGCGATCGGCTTGCCGAACTGCGCCTCATAGGCTTTCGCCATCCCGTCCGCATTCAGCACGATCTCGACCATCAGATCGAGATAATCGCCGCGCTGCAAGGGATCGACCATGACGACCCGGCCTTTCCAATCGGGCGTCGTGAGCTGCCAAAGGTTGCTGATGGGCGAGCCGTTGGGGTTAGCCTCCTCATTGTACATCAGGACCTTGGTGGAGAGGCGCTGAGCGAGGAGGGGCGCCTTGAACGGCTCATCGAGCCGGTCGGCGATGCGCGGTGGCACGTAGTTCTGAACGATGCCGGTGTTGAGCAGTTCGGGGATCACGACGGGAACGTCGGAAATATAGACGACATCGGCATTGGTGATGCCGGCGCCATCCTCGCTCTTGAGGCGGGCGATCTGTTCGGTCGAGGACATGTCGAACGGGATCATGTCGATTCCCGGATACTGCGCTTCGAAAGCCTTTTCGACCTTGGCGATCCGGCTGGTGAAGGCATAGACCGTGACCTTGCCTTCCTTCTGGGCGAGCGGCAGAAGTTCCTTGGCGCTCATTGTGTCGAGGTTCTGCGCGGTGGCGGGGAGCGCCGCGAAGAGCAGTGTCGCCGTGAGATAGCCTATTCGTTTCGAGATCATTCTTTCCTCCCTGTTGTAGATGTTGCGGGACATTATTGCGGTTCTCTTCCAATCTGCATGTTAGCTTGCAGTCTCAAGGTGAGCGACATTGGTGATTGCAGCCATGCGCGGTCTCAGGTGTCTTCGAAGGTGCTGATAAGGCGGCCGAGTTCCTCGAGCCGTACCAGAGAGCGCCGCTCCGCCGTTTCCGCCAGTTGCAGGATCAGCCCGTTGCAGATCGCCATCGGGACGGTGAGGGTCTGGAAGCCGTCGGGCGCGCCTGAACGAGGCGCGGAGAGCAGCATGTCGGCCGCGGGCGCCAGGGCCGGACCGATAGAGCCCGCGATTGCAAGCGTGAAGGCGCCGACTTTCCGCGCATGCTCGATCACCGCCTGATAATGACGGGGCTGGCGCCGGAAGGCAAAAGCGAGGAGAGCGTCGTCTGCGTTGAGCGCCAGCAGACGCTCGGCCACGTCGCGGCTGTCGCCATTCAACAAGATGGCGTCGATTGCCATCCGCCGCAGGCGGCGTTCCATCAGCACCGCAAGGCTTTCGGCATTGCCGCGCGCGAAGATGAAGATCTTGCGGCGGTCGGTGAGCTGACGCGCCGCCGCCTTCAGCCGATCGTCGCCGATGAAATCGGGGAGCGCCGTCAGGGCTTCGATCTCCTGGGCGATCAACCCGCCCAGTATCGAATTGCCGCGCGAATGAGCGAGCGTGTTGCGCATGCGAACAGCCGGATCCGTGCGCACAATGAATTCGTCGCGAATGGCATCGCGAAAATCGGCATAGCTTTCGAAGCCAAGTTTGCGCGCCAAGCGCGAGGCTGTCGCCTCATGCACGCCGGCGCGCTCCGCCAGTTCCCCCGCCGTGCTGAGTGCGATCTCGCGCGGCCGCGCCATGACTTCCTTCACGAGCATGCGCTCGGATGGGGTCAAGGTGTCGGCGACGCTTTGCACCAGGGTGACGATGGACATGATTCCTCCGGCGACCTTAACTCGACAGCATGTAATTATGCAAAGATAACAATTGTTGCAAGTGAAATTGCAATTATTAACATTTTCGTTGCGTTAGCCTGGAGCCGTCGTAATGTCAGTGAGCAACTTTCGGGGGCTTTCATGACATGGCGGAAGGCGAAGCGCGCCCACGTGGTAGCTGCGCTCGTTGTCGGGGCTGCGCTGGGTGGCATGGTTGAAACATCCAACGCTGCGAAACCGACCCAGAAGGAGGCCCTTGCGGCCTGCCGGGCTCAATATGGCAAGAAAGTCGTCAATGCCATTGTGCAGAAGGACGGCAAAGTCAGGTGCGAGTGGATGGTCCGGCGCGAGATGACGCGCGAGGAGGCCTTCGAATCCTGCCGGAAGAAATACAGCGCAACGACCGTCCTGCTCCGCAAGACCAAGGACGGATGTTTGTGCCGTTACTATGGGCGCTACTGATCATCATACAAGCAACGGGAGTATAATATGACGTCGAGCGGGACGGCGGTCCTCAATGCAGCGTTCGCGCTTGCTCTGTCCGCCTTCATGACGGCAGGACTGCTAGGCGAAGCCGAAGCAGGCGTATCGAAAAAGCAGGCGATGGCCGCCTGCCGGGCCAAGTATGGCAATGAGGTCAGCGATGTCGTCATCAAGAAGAACGGCGAGATCGTGTGTCAGCAGGGGCCGAGTGAGACGGCGTCGCGCAAGGAAGTCTATGAATACTGCAAGCGCACGCTCAACCCCAAGATGATCGTCATGCAGAAGCGGAACGGCCGTTGGATGTGTCTCTATTCGGGCAACTACTGAGCGGTTCCGCCGCGCTTCACCTGCTCTCTTTTTGATGGCAGGATGGCCGGCAATGGATCATCGGGTCAGAATCATGCGGTTTCCTGTCGCCCTTCGGGCAGCTCTCCTCCTATCCGGGGTGGGCGTCGGCCTGTCATTGCCGTTGGCCGGAGCCCATGCCAAGGATTGGGACATCAAGATGGACCAGCAGGCCTGGGCCTGTTCGACGCTCTACAGCCGTTATCCCATCAAGGTGCAGAATGGCGGGGACCGAGAAACAGCGATCTGCCTCGGCGAGGGTAAGAAGGGGCGCAAGCCGATGTCGCGGTCGGAGGCCTTCAACCTTTGCCGAGATCAGTTCAACGCATCGAGCCTTCTGGTCAACTGGACCAGCAAGGGCTGGCGCTGCCGCTTCTATGGTCGCTGATGCTGACGCCCCGACTTTTGCTTCATAATAGCTGGTGAGGAATCATGAGCCTGTTGATTATTGGTATCGTCATCTTCGTCGGCGCACATCTTGTTGTGATGCTCAATCCGCGCTTGCGCGATAGTCTCAGCGGCAGTCTGGGCGAGGGGCCTTACAAGGGCGTGTTCTCGCTCGTGTCGCTCCTCGGTCTCGCGCTGATGATCTATGGCTTCTACACCACGCGCGGCATGCTCGAAGGCGACGACTATCTCTATACGCCAGCCCCGTGGACTCGCCATGCCGCGATGACGCTGGTTCTCCTCGGCTTCATCTTCGTCGGCGCTTCGCATGGCAAGGGCTATCTGAAACGCTGGCTGAAGCAGCCTATGTCGATCGGCATCGGACTGTGGGCGGTGGCGCATCTGCTCGCCAACGGCGACCGGCCCGGTGTCGTGATGTTCGGAGCGATCCTGGCGCTGGCGGTGATCGACATCATCCTCTCGACGGCACGCGGTAAGGTTCCCACCCATGAGCCGAGGCTGAGATCCGATGTGATCGCCGTGATCGTCGGCATCGTCCTCTATGCGATCTTCCTGTTCGTCATCCATCCTTACGTCTTTAATCTGCCCATCATCGTATGATTCTTCTCGCTCTAGGCGTGGCGCTCTTCGCTGTCTGCCATCTGACACTCGCATTGCCCGAGGCCAAGGAGGCGCTGCGCCGGCGCTTCGGCAAATTCCATGGGCCGGGCTTTGGCGTCGTCTCAGCTCTGCCGCTTATTCTCATTGTGCTCGGCTGGCGCGGAGCGCCGGTCGAGATCATCTATGAGACGCCGAGCTGGGGCCGCACCGTGACCTTCGTCCTCGTTCTATTCGCCTTTCTTTGCCTGGCGATCTTCCTGTTCCGCGGCAATCTGCGCCAGAAACTGCGGTTGCCCTTGGCCTGGGGCGTCGTCTTCTGGTCGGTGGGCCATCTGTTTGCCAATGGCGATCTTGCCAGCCTCATACTCTTTGGCGGCATGCTGCTCTATGCGCTGGCGCATCTGGGGCTTGGTTATGCCAATGGCGTGCGGCCGTCGCCCGATATCCGCCAGGGTCACGACGCGATCTCGATCATCATGGGCGTGGCGCTTTATGGCGTTTTCGCGCAACTGCACCCGCTCTTTACCGGTGTGCCGGTGGTGACGCTGACGTTATAATAGATATTGTGCGGTGCACAAAAACGATTGCTCGGCAAACGCAACCGCGATAGGTTTGCCCGCCATGTCACTACATACCGATCAGAAGCGTCTCACCGCTCCCGACATCACCGCGCGCAAGGGGGGCGATCCGATCGTCGCCTTGACTTCGTATCACGCCCACACCGCGGCGATCGCCGACAAATATGTCGACTTCCTGCTGGTCGGCGACACGCTCGGCATGGTCATGCATGGCTTTGAATCGACCTTGCCGGTGCCGTTGGAGCTTATGATCATCCACGGTCGCGCCGTGATGCGCGGGACCAAGCGGGCGCTGGTCGTCGTCGACATGCCCTTCGGCACCTATGAGGAAAGCCCGGCCCAGGCCTTCCGCAATGCCGCCCGCATCGTCAAGGAGACGCAGTGCGGGGCGATCAAGCTCGAAGGCGGGCGGCGCATGGGCGAGACCATCCGCTTCCTCGTCGAGCGCGGCATTCCGATCGTCGCCCATATCGGCCTCACGCCACAATCGATCAATGTCCTGGGCGGCTTCAAGACACAGGGCCGCAAGCGCGACCAGTGGGCGGAAATCGAAGAAGACGCCCGCATCGTCACCGAGGCCGGCGCTTTCTGCGTCGTGCTCGAGGCGGTGGTGGAACCGCTCGCCGCCCGCATCACCAAGGCCATTCCGATCCCGACCATCGGCATCGGTGCGTCGGCCGAATGCGATGGTCAGATCCTCGTGATGGAGGACATGCTGGGCCTCTCGCCGCGCGTGCCGAAATTCGTGCGCGAATTCGGCGAAATCGGCAAGGCCATCGACAGGGCGATCAGCTCCTATGCCACGGAAGTCCGTGCACGGAGCTTCCCCGGCAAGGCCAATATCTACGAAACCAAGGACTGACGCGCAAGCCGATCCGACCGGTGCGGCCATCATCTGGCCAGCCGGCAAGAAGTCATTATCCGATCACTAGCTAGTGTCCCAAATCCGAAGTTCGCCACAGCCAGCGGGAGCTTCCGAGCGAACTTCGGATTCGGAAGGACACTAGAAAACCTAATGATTCTAGTGTGCTTTTGAACGCGAAGTTCCTGTCGGTGCAGCCGCCTGATATCAGGAACTTCGCGTTCAGCACACTAGATCACTATGAGTTTGGATTGCGGACTTGGGATTGAAACAATCCGAAGTCAGGATGACGCGGAATTGCTATAAAGATTCCGAATCGGAACGGGATGATCGATGATCCTCTCTAGGCGTTCGTTCATTGTCGGCGGTGCGGCGCTGGCCGCCCTACCTCACCGTCTTGAGGCGCAGACGGCGGAAGACGGTTTCATCGTGCTGACGGCCAGCCCGACCGCCGGCCGGCTCATGGAAGCCGATAGTCCCGCGACGAAGCTCCAAAGCCTCTCCGGGCAGTGGCCGCCCCCGGTGCTGCGCGCCAAGCAGGGCGAGGAGTTCAAGGTACGTTTCGTCAATTTACTCGACAGGCCGATGGCGCTCCATTGGTACGGCCTGCGCGGTCCATCCGAGATGATGAGCATCTCGGTGGTGCCGGGTGAGGACAATGCCTTCGATTGCGTCTTCACCCCGCCCGATGCTGGAACATTCTGGCTTTCGCCTGTCGCCGATGTCTCACGCCAGCGTGAAATCGGGCTCTATGCCCTTGTCGAGGTCCTGGAGAAGGAGCCGGTCCCCGCCTTTGCCGATCTGCCGCTAACCTTCGACGACTGGCAGTTGACAGATGACGGCCAGATCGACACCACGACTTTCGGCAATCTCGAGGATGCGATCGGCCAGGGCCGGCTCGGCAACTGGTTCACCGTCAATGGCGCCTATCGCCCCAAGATCGACATTCCGACCGGCTTGGTGCGCCTGCGTATCCTTAATGCCGCCAATGTCCGTACCATGTCGATCCTCATCAAGGGGGCCGACCCTCTGATCATTTCCGAGGACGGCCAGCCGGTGCCGCCGCGCCAACTGGGCAATAACGGCCTCGTCCTGGCGCCCGGACAAAGGAGCGACCTGCTGCTGGCGGAAAGCGAGGAAAACCTCACTTTGGCGGTCAATCTGTTCGAGGATGTCATCGAGGCGGCCTATCTCAACCGCAAGGGGGCGGCGGCCGAAATCGTGCTGCCCGATAATTTTGCGTTGCCACCCAACCCCATTTCCACGACCCTCGATATGGCAAAGGCGAACATCGTGCCCTTTGTGCTCGAAGGGGGCGAGAAAGGCGGAATGACCGGGGCCGTCTATGCCGGGGAGAAGCTCGATTTGCGGGCGCTGCTCGAAAAACGCATGGCCTGGGCTATAAACGGCACGGCGGGGCTTACTCCGGAGCCCTGGATGAGCTTCACCCGCGGCGAGACGGTGGTCCTCGAGGTCGACAACCGTACAAGGTTTGACCAGCCGCTCCATATCCACGGACATGTCTGGCGGGTGATCGACGAGCAGCCCACGCCCTGGCGTGACACGGCGGTCATTCCAGCGGAAAGACAGGTGAAATTGGTTTTCGTGGCCGACAATCCGGGCCGCTGGGGCATCCAGAGTACAATCGCGGAACGGATCGATTCCGGCCTGATGTCCTCTTTCGAGGTCGGTGCGTAATTTGCCTTGATTTGGCCGTTTGGCTAAATTAGCAGCTTCATCAAAGCGTTATAGACGGCAGGTCGGGAGCCCAATCAGTGAGCGATGAATCGCTATTCAGAGAAGTGGACGAAGAAGTCCGCCAAGACCAATTCAAGAAGCTCTGGACCAAATATGGCAGCTATTTCACAGTCTTGGCAGTAGCCGTAGTGCTCGCCGTGGCGGGCTTCAAGGGCTGGCAATACTGGCAGTTGACCCAATCGGAGACGGCCGCACAGATCTTTGCCGATGGCGTTCAGAAGCTGCAGGACGGCAAGATCGCCGACGCCCAGGGGGCTTTCGCCGCCATCAACCACTCGGGCTACGCCAAGCTTGCAGATCTGCGCCGCGCCGCCGCTCTCGCGGCGGGTGGCAAGACCGATGAGGCCGTGGCGCTCTATGACAAGATCGCCAATGATCAGAAGAATGAGCAGTCGCTGCGCGATCTGGCGCGCCTGCGTGCCGGCTACGCCCTGACCGACAAGCTGGCGCCGGCGGAGCTGATCAGCCGGCTCGGCTCCTTCGACAATGAGACGAGCCCATGGCGCGGCCTGGCGCGCGAAATCTTCGCGCTGGCCGCCTATCGTACCGGCGATTACACCATGGCTGACCGCTATCTCAATGCCATCATCTCCGATCAGGGCGTGTCGCTGGAATTGCGCCAGCGTGCCCAGATGCTGCTCGAAGTGATCACACCGCTTCTGACCGCCAAAAAGTAAGGGCTGAACATGCGATTTTCTCGGCTCTGGCCGCTCCTGGCGACATCGCTTTTCCTCACCGGCTGCGGCTCGGCCTCGAAGCTGCTCGAGGGCGTCACCGGTGAGAAGGACGTGGTGCTGCCCGGCAAGCGCGAGAGCGTCCTGTCCTCGGGCGAGTCCACCGCTGCCCAGGGCGAGACGTCGAGCGAGCCCATTGTCATTCCGACCGCCGAGACCAATGCCAGCTGGCCGCAGCCCGGAGGCCAGGCAACCAATTCCTTCGGTAATCTCTCCGCCGGCGCCAATCTGTCGCGTGCCTGGTCCGCCAATGCGGGCGAGGGGACCTCGGGCGATGGCCGCATCGTGGCGAGCCCCATTATTGTCGGCGGCACCGCCTATGTGCTCGACTCGCGCAGCAATGTGACGGCGATCCGCACGTCGAGCGGCGGCCAGGCCTGGCGCGTCTCGCTCATTCCGGAAGGCAAGAGCACCCGCGCTTTCGGCGGCGGCCTCGCTTCCGACGGCCAGCGCATCTATGCCACCTCGGTCTTTGGCGAGGCTTTGGCGCTCGATGCGGCGACCGGCGCCGTACTCTGGCGCAAGAAGTTAGGCGCCCCGGTGCGCGCCGCGCCGACGGTCGCCAACGGCACGATCTATTTCACCGGCTCGAGCAATGAGGTTTTCGCGCTCCGGGCCAGCGACGGCAGTGAGGTGTGGAAGTATCAAGGCACCGGCGGGCAAGCCACCATCGCGTCGAGCCCGAGCCCGGCCGTCTCGCAGGGCTTAGTCGTCATTCCCACCACGGCCGGCGAGATCATCGCCTTCACCGCGAGCGACGGTCTCGAGGCCTGGAGCGATGCTTTGACCTCCTCTGATCCCGCCGCGACCGCCACCAATATTGGCAGTGTCGCCGGCCGCCCGGTCATCGATGGCGATCAGGTCATCGCCATTTCCAATGCCGGCCGCATGGGGGCCTTCGCTTTGCAGAACGGCGATCGGCAGTGGACGCGCGACATCTCCGGATCGCAGACGCCGTGGGTGGCGGGCGATCATGTCTTCGTCATCATCAACGGCAAGACCCTGATGGCGCTGTCGCGGCGCACCGGCGGCGTGCGCTGGAGCAAGGACCTGCCGGGCAAGGTCTGGGCCGGTCCGGTTCTGGGTGGCGGACGCCTGCTGGCGGTAAGCTCCGATGGCCAGCTCGCCAGCATCTCCGCGCAGACCGGTGAGGTATTGAACACGACGAAGCTGAGCGATGCCTTCTATATCGCTCCCGTCATCGCCAACGGCACGGTGTATCTGCTTTCCGACGATGCCCAGCTGATCGCGCTGCGCTAGGGCGCCGGGCGTTGTCATGGATTACCTCGGCGCTCTATCTCTTTGATTTGCGCATCGGACTCTCCGAAAACCGCTTCGCACTTTTCGGTCCGATGCTCTAGAACACTCATCATGCAAGCAAAAGTCGCAATCCTGGGCCGACCCAACGTCGGCAAATCGACGCTGTTCAACCGGCTGGTCGGCCGCAAGCTGGCGCTGGTCGATGATCAGCCTGGCGTCACCCGCGACCGCCGGGAGGGGGAAGCGCATCTCGCCGATCTGACCTTCCGTCTCTTCGACACGGCCGGTCTCGATGCGGCGCCGCGCGGCAGCCTCGAAGACCGGATGAGCGCCCAGTCGGAAGCGGCGATCGCCGATGCCGATGTGTGCCTGTTCGTCATCGATGCCAGGGCCGGCGTCACGCCGGTCGACCGCGAATTCGCCGCCAAGCTGAGGCGCCACGGCAAACCGGTCCTGGTGCTCGCCAACAAGGCGGAAGGCCGTGCCGGGGAGTCCGGCGCCCTTGAAGCCTTCTCGTTGGGGCTGGGCGATCCGATCGCCATTTCGGCCGAGCATGGCGACGGCATGAACGAGCTTTACGAGGCGCTCGAGCCTTACGTGAAGAGCGCCGAGGAAAGCGATGAAACGGACGAAGATGAGGCCGAGGACAAGCCCCTCAAGCTCGCCATCATCGGCCAGCCCAATGCCGGCAAATCCACCCTGGTCAATGCTTTGCTCGGCTCCGAGCGCGTTCTGACAGGCCCCGAGGCCGGCATCACGCGCGACGCCATCGCCATCGACTGGACCTGGCGCGACAAGCAAGTCATGCTGTGGGACACGGCCGGCATCAGACGTAAATCGCGTGTCACCGGCAAGGTCGAGAAGCTCGCGGTGGCCGACGGTCTGCGCGCCATTCGCTTCGCCGATGCCGTCGTCGTCTTGATCGACGCCTCGATCGATATCGAACGCCAGGATCTCACCCTTGCCGATCTCGCGGCACAAGAAGGCAGAGCCGTGGTGCTGGCGCTGTCGAAATGGGATCTTGTCGAGGACAAGCCGAAGCGCCTCAAGCAGGTCAAGGACGACATCGCCGACATCCTGCCCGAGATCCGTGGTGTCACCATCGTTCCCCTTTCGGCGCTGCACGAGAAAGGCCTCGACCGGCTGATGGAGGCGGTCCTCGCCGCGGTCGAGAAATGGAACAGCCGCATCTCGACGGGGCAGCTCAATCGCTGGCTCGAGACCATGTTGGAGCGCAACCCGCCGCCGGCGCCGTCGGGGCGACGCATCAAGATCAGATATGCGACGCAGGTGCGCTCGCGGCCGCCGACCTTCTCCCTCTTCGGCAATCAGCTCGATCATTTGCCCGAGACCTATGTGCGTTATCTGATGAACGGCCTGCGCGAAACCTTCGAGCTCTGGGGCACACCCTTGCGCTTCAACCGGCGCGGCAGCCGCAACCCGTTCGACAAGGATAAGAGATGACCGCCAGTCCGACCACAGTCGTCTTCGATATCGGCAATGTTCTCGTCTCCTGGGACCCGCGTCATCTTTACCGCCGCTTCTTCGCGGACCGCGAGACGGAGATGGAGTGGTTCCTGGCAAACATCTGCACCCCGGCCTGGAATGTCGAGCAGGACAGGGGGCGGAGCTTCAAGGACGCGGTCGACCTCCTGGTGAAGGAGCATCCGGCGCAATGGCATCCGATGATCCGAGCCTATGACGAGTTGTGGCACGAAACGATTTCGGGGCCCATCGAGGGGACGGTCGCTATTCTCGATGCGCTCAGACACAACAATGTACCGATTTATGCCATCACCAACTGGAACCAGGACAAGTTCCGCGAGGCGCTCGAGCGCTTCCCGTTCCTCAAGAGCTTTGCCGGCATCGTGGTGTCGGGCGATGAGCGCATGCTGAAGCCCGACCGCGAGATCTTCGATCTCTTCTTCGAACGCTACAAGGTGATACCCGAGACAGCGGTGTTCATCGACGACAGCCTGCGCAATGTCGAGGGCGCGCGCGCCGCCGGCATGCATGCCGTGCATTTCACCTCGCCTGAGGCCCTGACCCGCGATTTGCGCGCTTTGGGATTTTCGGTCTGACAGGAGCGCGCGGAGGGCATCGTCGGTGCCCGCGAGTGGTCATACGGGGCAGCCGCATGCGCTACGGTTGCTCCTCCGAAAACCGTGTCACTCAATTGGCCTGTCGCACCCTCGGGGTGCAGTCCAGTGCAGTCCAAGGCAAAAAACAGGGATTTGCAGGGATTTGCAGGGAATTATCGCGAAACTCGGGTGGGAATCAAACTATATCAATGGCTTAGTCAAATTCCGGTGCTCAGGAGCAGGGAATTTCCATCTGTTCTCTTCCTAAGACGGGTCATTCGCACAAGCCCGCCGACAGAGTCGTTCAAGGCAATTCTCCGATGATGAAATTCTCCAATTCCATGTCCGCGCGCGGATAGTCAAGGCTTTAGAGCGCCGGGGGTTCTCGTGTAATCGGCCCGGCGCTCTATCTCTTTGATTTTGCGCATCGGCTTTCCCGAAAACCGCACGCATGGTCGGGTCAAGCCCGACCACAAGCTTTCCGGATCATGCTCTAGTCTAGCCCTGCTTTTCCGGAATGGGTTGCGGCGCCGGTTTGCGGCGGAAGAACTGGGTGAAACCGCCATAGCGGGCGATCTGCTGGTCGGCCAGGACGCCGAACAGGATCACGGTGCCGATGACGGCGAAATTGAGCGAGCTCGGAATGCCGAGCAGATTGACCAGGTTCTGCAGCACCTGAAGCAGGATCGTACCCAATACGATGCCGAGGATCGAGCCTTCGCCACCCCTGAGGCTGCAGCCGCCCAGCACCGCCGCGGCGATCGCATAGAGCTCGTAAAAATTTCCGTGCGAAGCCGGCGAGATGGAGCGGGTGTAAAGGGTCAGGAACACGGCGGCGAGGCCGGCCAGGCCGCCGCAGATGATATAGGCCGATGATATGATGCGCTTGGTGGGGATGCCGGAATAGCGCGCGGCTTCCTCGTTCTTGCCGACCGCGAAGAGATAACGCCCGAAGACGGAACGGTGCAGCACGATGCCCATGATGATGGCGATGATGATGAATGCGATGAAGCTGTGCGGGATGCCGAAGGTGCGCCCGGTGGTCAGCCATTGAAGCGCCGGATAGGAGGCGCCGAACGGAAAGCCCGCAGTGGCATCCTCGGTATAGAAGCGCGCTATGCCGCGATAGATGAGAAGCCCGCATAGAGTGACGATGAAAGGCTGGAGCCCCATTCGTGTGACGAGGAAGCCATGCCAGGCGCCGAGGATCAGTCCGGCGACGACGATGAGCAGGAAGGCGATGGCCCAGTTGATCTCATAGTTGGAGAGCAGGTCGACGAAGATCACGCCGAGCAGGGCGAACATGGAGCCGACGGAAAGCTCGATGCCACCGGTAATGATGACGAGGCCGACGCCGATCGAGAATATCCCATAGAGGCCGATGAGGTTCATCGTGTTGGATAAGTTGGCCGGCAGCAGGAAGCGCGGATTGATGAAGGCGACCGTGGCCGAGACCACGATGATGAGGATGAGGAGGCCCAGGTCTTTCTTGAGCATGGCGAACTTAGAACTTTCTGTTGCGCATCGGGCTGCCGGAATAGCGTGTCACACTTTTCGGCCCGATGCTTCAGAGCCTTTCCCGTTTTGATCGAATCAAGGGATTCGATCAAAACGGGATAAAAAGGCTCGACTACATATTATCTGGAGCGCTTCCTTTTCGCGAAAGTCGAGCAACTTTCGCGGGATGCGCTCTAGTTGAGCGTCTTTCCGACCGCCAGTCTGAGCACGTTGTCTTCGCTGAAACGATTGCGTTCGAGCAGCCCGCTGATGCGCCCCTCATGCATCACGGCGATCCGGTCGCTGACGCCGATCACTTCCTCCATGTCGCTGGAAATCATCAGGATGGCGACGCCGGCGTCGCTCAAGGCGCGCATCAATTCATAGATCTCCTGCTTGGCGCCGACATCGACGCCGCGCGTGGGTTCGTCGAAGATGATGACTTGTGGCTTCATCGACAGCCATTTCGCCAGCACGACCTTCTGCTGGTTGCCGCCCGAAAGCGCTCCGGCGGCGACCTCGACACTGGGAGCCCTGATATTGAGACGGTCCTTCTGGCGCATGGCATTGGCGTCCTCGCGCCCGGGCTTGACCAGTCCCGCCTCGGCATAGTTCGTCAGATCCGGCAGGGAGATGTTCTGGCTGATCGACACATCGAGCAGGAGGCCGAACTGCTTGCGATCCTCCGGAACGAGAAAGATGCCCTTGTCGATGGCCTCGCGCGGCCGGGCGATGCGGATCGGATCTCCGTTGAGACGGATCTCGCCGCCGGGCGTGGGATCGATGCCGAAGACGACGCGGGCCACTTCGGTGCGGCCCGAGCCGACCAGGCCGGCGAGACCCAGTATTTCGCCTTGCCTGACGGCGAGATCGACCGCCTTATCCGGAAAGGTGAGGGTGCGCAACCCCACGAGCGTAAGGGCTTCATCGCCCGGCGCCGCCTTGGGCGGGATATAGAGCGATTTCAGATCGCGGCCGATCATGAGCCGGATCATCGCATCATGCTGGATGCCGGTACCGGCGAGCTCGCCCACCTTTCGGCCGTCGCGCAGGACGATGACGCGGTCGGCGCAGCGCTCGACCTCCTGCAGCCGGTGGGAAATGAAGATCACGCTGACGCCGCCGGCTTTCAGATCGGCGATTATCTTCAGAAGCCGGTTGGTTTCGTTGACGGTGAGGCTCGAGGTCGGCTCGTCCATGATGACCAGACGCGCGGCGAAGGACAGAGCCTTGGCGATTTCAACGAGCTGGCGCTGCGCCAGTGAAAGGCCGGCCACCAGGCTTGTCGGCGCGAAATCGGCGCCGAGCTTGCCGAGCAGGGGCTCGGTGCGCTGCCGCGTAGCCTGGGTGTCGATGAGCCGGAGCGGCGCGCGCCCGCGGGGCTCGCGGCCGATGAACACATTGGCCGCGACATCGAGATTATCGAAGAGATTGAGTTCCTGATGCACGAAGGCGATACCGGCCTTGGACGCCGCGTCGATGGTCATCGCCGCCCGTTCGCTCCCGTCGATCCGCAGCACACCGTGGTCTGGCGCGACGACGCCCCCCAATATGCGCATCAGGGTCGATTTGCCGGCGCCGTTCTCGCCGACAAGGCCGATGACCTCGCCTGGTGTCACGCTGAGCGTCACGCCTTTCAGGGCGACGACGCCCGGATAGGACTTGCTGATGTCGACGAGCTCGAGAAACGGATCGGCCATCTTGCCCCGGAGCTTGACCCGGAATACCTGCCGGCACAAGCGGGTGCCGGCAGGCTCCCCTGCGCTATTTTCCGATCCGGGCTTTGAGCTCAGCCTCGAAGCTGTCTACATTCGCCTTGTCGATGACCTGGCCGGGGACGATGATGAGACCGTCTCCGGGAATACCGGATTTGTCGCCATCCAGATATTTCGCCATCAGCTTCATGCCCTGATAGCCCCATTCATAGGGGTTCTGGACGACCGTGCCTACGATCGCGCCTTCGCGCACGCCACCGAGCGTCACCGGGTCCTCGTCGAATCCGATGATCTTGATCTGGCCAAGCTTGCCGGATTCCTTGAGGGTCTCGTAGATGAACGGCGTATTATACGAATAGAATCCGACCATGCAGGCGACATCCGGCATCGCCGACAGCGCGTCGGCGACATTGCGCTTGGCGCGAGCGAAATCGATGTCGTCGCCGCGCACATCGACCAGTTCGACCTTGGATCCTTTGATTGTCGTCTGCACGCCCTCTATCCGTTCGCGGGCGTTATCGGCGCCCGGCAGACCGACGAAGCCTATGCACTTGCCGCCGTCGGGGAGGGCCTTCAGCATGAGCTTGCCGGCGTCCTTGCCGAGCTCGACATTCGAGCTGCCGATATAGGCGACGCGCTTGGATTGCGGCGCATCGCTGTCGGTGGTGAACAGCAGAACCTGGCCGGCGACGCGGTCGAGCGCATCCGTCGATGTCTTGGGATCGACGGCGCTCACCATGATGGCCGAGACGCCGGCGGCGACGAGATCGTCCATCAGGCGCTGCTGGATGGCGGCCGAAGACTGTTCCGGGTATTTGAATTCGAGCGTGTAGTTGGGAAGTTCTTCTTGCGCCTTCTTGACGCCGGCTTCGGCGATCTTCCAGAAGTCGGACGCGCCATTGACGACGAACGCCAGGGTCTTCTTGTCCTGAGCACCCGCGCTCAACGTGACGGATAAGGCCATCGCGAAAGCGGCGCCGGCCATCAGCAGACGTTTCATATGCTTCCTCCCATGATGATGCCGCAGCGGCACCCGCGAGCGGCAAATGTTGAACCGCCTTTTCTTATTTGTATGACAAAAAGCTAGGCGAGAATCCGCGAAGCGTCAACACTGGGCGCGACGATGATGTAGAATATAGGCGACAATGAATGTGCCGATCGCGCCAGTCCGGTTCGACGCAGCCTGATGGGATTCGATCAGATTGAATTGGCTCAGTCGCTCGGCTCGCCCAGAGACGGAGTGCATTCGCCCTCTCCCCCGCAGGGAGAGAGGGGATTGAACGGCTAGCCCCGGAACTTGAACAGTCCGGTCGGCGCGTATTTGTAGGTCGCGCCATTGGCCTTGAAGGAGGGAAGACACATCTCGACCAGCTGTCCCGCCACATCATCGGCCGTCGGCAGCTTATCCGGATCTTCGCCCGGCATGGCAAGCGCCCGCATGCGCGTGGCCGTGGGACCCGGACTGAACATGTTCGCCGTCACCTTGGTGGTGGCGATTTCCGCCGCATAGGTCCTGACCAGGGTTTCGAGCGCCGCCTTCGATGTCGAATAGACGCCCCAATAGGCAAAAGCCTTCTGCGCCGAGCCAGAGGTAACGAAAATGGCGCGTCCGTCTTCCGAGCGCTTCAGCAGCGGGTCGAGCGAGCGGATGAGCCGCCAGTTGGCCGTGACATTGACCGCCATCACCTCGTCCCAGGTCTTGGGCTCGATGTGGCCCAAAGGCGAGAGTTTGCCGAGCACGCCGGCATTGCCGATCAGGATGTCGAGGCGGCCCCAGCGTTCGTGGATGGCGGCGCCCAGCCGGTCGATGGCCGCATAGTCCTTGACGTCGGCGGGCACCAGCGTGGCGCTGCCGCCCAGGGCCTTGATCTCGTCGTCGAGTTCCTCGAGCCCGCCCTGGGTGCGGGCGAGCGCCACGACATGGGCGCCCTGTCTGGCCAAGGCGAGGGCGGCGGCCTTGCCAATACCGCGCGACGCACCGGTGACGACCGCGATGCGGTTCTCAAGTTCTCTGGTCATGATGTCCTTCAGCCGGCCTCTGCGAGAAGCGAAAGCTGCTGCTTGGCCGATTCGCCGATAATGTCGGTCAGGTGAGTGGGATAATCGCCGGTGAAGCAATGATCGGTGAATTGCGGCCGCACCGGATCGCGCCCGTCATAGCCCACTGCGCGGTAGAGGCCATCGACCGAGAGGAAGGCGAGGGAGGCGACGCCGATATAGTCGCGCATCTCCTCCAGCGTGTGCGTGGCGGCGAGCAGCGCCTTCTGCTCCGGCGTGTCGATGCCGTAGAAGTCGGGATGCCGGATCGGCGGGCAGGCGATGCGCATATGAACTTCGCGAGCACCCGCCTCATACATCATGCGCACGATTTTCACCGACGTGGTGCCGCGCACGATTGAGTCGTCGACGAGCAGGACGCGCTTGCCGTTGATCACCGCGCGATTGGCGTTGTGCTTGAGCTTCACGCCGAGCGCCCGGATGGTCTGCGTCGGCTCGATGAAAGTGCGCCCAACATAGTGGTTGCGGATGATGCCGAGCTCGAAGGGAATACCGGCCTGTTGCGCAAAGCCGAGTGCCGCGGGCACGCCCGAATCCGGCACCGGGATGACGACATCGACGTCGGCCGGGGCCTCCTGGGCGAGCTGACGGCCGAACTGCTTGCGCACTTCATAGACCGAACGTCCGCCGAGGATGCTGTCAGGGCGCGAGAAGTAGACATATTCGAAGACACAGGGACGCGCCTGCATGCGCGGGAAGGGGCGCAGGGATTCGACGCCCTCCTCGGAGATGACGACCACCTCGCCGTTCTCGACCTCGCGCACGAAACGGGCGCCGATGATGTCGAGCGCGCAAGTCTCCGAGCAGAGGATATAGGCGCCGTTGAGTTCGCCGAGGATCAGCGGGCGGATGCCGAGCGGATCACGTGCGCCGATGAGCTTCTTGTTGGTCATGGCGACCAGCGAGTAAGCGCCCTCGAGGGCCCTGAGCGCGTCGATATAGCGCTCGACGATGCGCGGCTTCTGCGAGCGCGCCACCAGATGCAGGATGACCTCGGTGTCCGACGTCGACTGGCAGATGGCGCCTTGCGCCACGAGATCGCGCCGGAGCGTCAGGCCGTTGGTGAGATTGCCGTTATGCGCGACGGCGAGGCCGCCGGTCGCCAGTTCGGCGAAGAGCGGTTGCACATTGCGCAGGATGGTTTCGCCCGTCGTCGAGTAGCGCACATGGCCGAGCGCCACGCGGCCCTGAAGGCGCTTGATGGCGCTCTCTTTCGAGAAATGATCGCCGACGAGGCCGAGCCGGCGTTCTGAATGAAAGCGCTCGCCGTTGAAGGCGACAATGCCGGCCGCTTCCTGGCCGCGATGCTGCAAAGCATGCAGGCCGAGCGCCGTGAGGGCAGCGGCGTCGTCATGGCCGAAAATGCCGAACACGCCGCATTCCTCACGCAGCGTGTCACCGTCGAGATCGAAATTGAGTACGGGATTGGGCGCCGCCATCGCGAAAGTCCTCAATTGGGGTTGCTCTGGCCGCCGAAATCCGGCTGCTCCTGATTATCGGGAGGCGGCGAGTTCTGCTGCTGCTGTTGCTGCTGGCCCTGCGTTCCCTGGATCAACTGATCGAGGCCCTGCGATTCGTTCTTCTTGTAGCCTTCTTCGTCGGGCGTCGTCGCGTCGCCGGTGCCGGTCTGCGCGGCGGGCGGCTGCTGTGTGGACGCTGGCGCCTGGTTGGTGAGGATGGAGGAATTGGTAAGCGTTTCGGCGATGTCGGGCGGCACCAGTGACAGGATGACTTCACCGACCGACTGGATCACCGGCAGCGTGCGGGCGTTCTTCACCCAGTCTTCCTGACGGTCGAAGGGAATGAGCCAGCCATAAAACAGATAGGCGATGACGACCAGCACGAGGCCGCGCGCCAGGCCGTAGAAGAAACCCAGCGTCCGGTCGAAGGCGCCGGCGGCCGAGTCGACAACCACATCGGAGAGTTTCACGCTGATCAGCGAGACGACGATGAGGACGATGAGGAAGATCGCGCCGCCGACGGCGATCTTGGCGACGATTTCGGGCTGCAGATACTGGCTGGCGAAACCGACCATCTCCGGCGAGCGGATGGCGAAATAGGCGCCGACCGCCGCCGCACCCCAGGCGACGAGGGAGAGCACCTCGCGGGTGAAGCCGCGCATCAGGGCGAGGAGGCCCGAAATGATCATGATGCCGGCAAGAATGAGATCAAGCAGTTGAAACGGCATTAGCCAGTCCGTGCGATGGAGGTTGAACGCGATCTTATAAGCAGCTTTTGTGGCATGGGCTAGGCGATTCGGGCGAGCCCCTTGGGCTGGGCGGCGGCCCAGGCAACAAGGTCGGCGATGGTCTCCAACGGCTTGATTTTAAAGCCCTTCGGGCCGACAAGCTCGGGCCGGGCGGCGGTCACGGCCTCCTTCAGGCCGAGTTTATGTGCTTCTTTGACACGTGCCTCCGCGAGGCTCACCGGACGGATGGCGCCGGAGAGCGCGATTTCGCCGAAAACCGTCGTTCCATGCGGCACGATGGTGCCCGTGAGCGATGAAAGGAGGGCGGCAGCGACGGCGAGGTCGGCCGCGGTTTCCTTTACTTTGAGGCCGCCAGCCACATTCAGATAGACATCGTGATTGCCGATCTGAACGCCGGCGCGCGCTTCCAGCACCGCCAGCACCATGGCGAGCCGGTTGGCGTCCCAGCCGACGACGGTTCGCCTGGGATTGCCGAAAGGCGAGGGCGAGACGAGGGCCTGCACTTCGATGAGGAGGGGCCGGGTGCCTTCCACGCCGGCGAAGACGGCGGACCCCGGGGTCGGGTGCTCGCCCGAACCCATGAACAGCCGTGACGGGTTGGCCACTTCCTTGAGGCCGCCATCCGACATCTCGAACACACCGATCTCGTCGGTCGGACCGAAGCGGTTCTTGACCGCCCGCAGGATGCGGTACTGATGGCCGCGGTCACCTTCGAAATAAAGGACCGTATCGACCATATGCTCGATGACCTTGGGGCCGGCGATCTGGCCGTCCTTGGTGACATGGCCGACGAGGAGAATGCTGGTGCCCTTCTGCTTGGCGAAGCGGATGAGGGCTTCCGAGCCGGCCTTGAGCTGCGAGACGGTGCCCGGGGCGGCATCGATATTGGGCGACCAGACGGTCTGGATCGAGTCGATGACCGCGATGGCGGGGGGCTCGCCCTCGCCGAGCGTGGCGACGATGTCGGCGGCATTGGTCTCGGCGGCGAGCAGCACCGAGGTATCGGCGATACCGAGCCGCTCGGCCCTGAGCCTCACCTGCGCGATCGCCTCTTCGCCCGAAACATAGATCACCCGGCGCCCGCGATTGGCAAGTGCCGCCATGGCCTGCAGCAGCAGCGTCGATTTGCCGATGCCGGGATCGCCGCCGATCAGCACGCCCGAGCCCGGCACGAAGCCACCGCCCGCCACCCGGTCGAGCTCGGCGATGCCGGTTTCAATGCGTGCCGGGGCGGCGCTTTCGCCTTTGAGCCCGACGAGGCGGGAAGCACGGCCCTTGGGCAGGCTCGCCCCCTTGGCGCCCGACAGCGGCGTCGGTGCCGATTCCTCGACGATCGAATTCCATTCGCCGCAATTGTCGCAGCGCCCCGCCCATTTCGACGAGACGGCGCCACAGGATTGACAGACGAATTGCGAGGATGATCTGGCCATGGGGTCCCTATTTGGCGTGCCCCGTGGGCCTAAGCAAGAGTCCGGAACTTTGCCGTCGCGATTCCGTTGATTCCATTCACCTCATCACGGGCAATTCAGAACGGTTCGCCCTGAATCGATGAACCCCAAGCCTGGCGCGCCCTCTTCTGGACCGCGCCCCGCCATGAAGGAGGAAAAACGCATGAACAAGGCTCACTTGCCGCAAATGTTCGGTAATCGCTCCAATGCGGGGCTCGACATGTTTCGTTCACTTCAGCGCGAGATCGACCACCTGTTCGAGGATTTCTCGCTGGGAATGCCAAGACTGGGTGATGCCGGGAGCGGCTTCATGTTGGTCACCCTTGACGTCGCGGAGACGGACAAGGCCTTCGAGGTGACGGCCGAACTCCCGGGGGCGGCGCCCGAGGATATCGATATAGCGCTGAAGGACGACATGCTTACCATCAAGGCCGAGAAGAAGGCGGAGAAGGAAGACAAGCAGAAGAACTACCATCTGAATGAGCGCTCATACGGCATGTTTCAACGTTCCTTCATGCTCCCGGTCGGCATCGATGCCGGCAAGGTCGAGGCGAGCTTCGACAAGGGCGTACTCAAGATCACCCTGCCCAAGCTGCCCGAGGCTACGAGCAAGGTCCGCAAGATCGCGGTCAAACCGGGCGCTTGAGACGAACTCGGGCCGATGCTCTAGCCGCCGACGATCATCAGCGCGGCACGTTCGGCGATCATGATGGTCGGCGCGTTGAGATTTCCCGAGACCATCTTTGGAATCACCGAGGCGTCGCTGACGCGGATCCCTTCGAGACCGTGCACCTTGAGGGTGGCGGGATCGGTCACGGCCATCGCGTCCGTGCCCATGCGGCAGCTCGACGAGGGATGATAGAGCGTCGTCATATGGCCGCGCACATAATTCGCGATCTCCTCATCCGTCCGGCATTCGGCGCTGGGCGTGACCTCGCAGGCGATGAGTTGCTTGACCGGCGACTGCTGCATGATGCGGCGGTTGATCTTGACCCCTTCGACCATGGTGGCGAGGTCGAGGCCCTCCGGGTCGCTCACGAAATACTTCGGATCGATAGAAGGGTGTTCGATCGGATTGGCGGAGCGCAGCTTGATCTCGCCGCGGCTGTTCGGCCGCTGGAGCGTCGAGTGCGTCGTGATGCCGGACTGGCCGGCGAGGAAGCGGGCATAGTCGCGGTGCGGGCTGATGGCGCCGTAGAGTTGGAGGTCGGGTTCGATACCGGGGCGGCTGCAGACATGGCCGCCCGAGGCCACCCAGGGCGAGGTGCGGATGCCGGTACGCCGGTCACGCCATTCCTCGAAGCTCTTGGCGATGATGTCCTCGGTCCAGGCGCCGATGCCCATCGGTTCGTTCGTGTAGAAGGTGATCGGGATATTGAGGTGGTCCTGCAGGTCCTTGCCGACGCCCGGCAGATCATGGACGGGATCGACGCCTACGGCCTTGAGCTCATCGGCCGGGCCGATGCCCGATAGCAGAAGAAGTTGCGCCGAACCCACAGCGCCCGAGGACAGCACGACCTCGCTTTCGGCATAGGCCGTCGCCGGAATGCCGTCGGCAAGGTACTTCACGCCCTTGACGCGGCCGTTCTCGATGATCAGCCCCGTGACGAGCACCCCGGACTTGAGCGTCAGGTTCGGTCGTTCGAGGGCAGGGCGCAGATAGGCCTTGCCGGTGCCCCAGCGCTCGCCGTTCTTGATGGTGAACTGGAAGAGGCCGACGCCCTCCTGCTTCTCGCCATTATAGTCGGGATTGTATGCGTAGCCCGCCGCTTCCGCGGCCTCGATCCACATCCGCTCATACACATCGACATAGGGCACGTTGCCGATATGCAGCAGGCCCTCATTGCCATGGTAGGGGCTATTCCTGATATCGGCATTGGCTTCCGAATAACGGAAGACAGGGAACACGTCCTTCCAGCCCCAACCTGCGCAGCCCATCGCTTCCCATCCGTCATAGTCCGACGGCAGGCCGCGGATATAGATCATGGCGTTGAGGGCGCCGGAGCCGCCGATCATCTTGCCGCGCGGCCAGAAGATGCGGCGGCCGCGGCAGCCGGCCTGCGGTTCGGTGTAGTAGCCCCAGTCCGCGCTGGTGTTGAACATCGTCACCCAGTCGGCGGGAACATCGCTGGCGATCGGGGCGGACCGGCCCGCCTCGAGCACGAGGACCTTGCGGTCCGGATCCGCGCTCAGACGGTTTGCGAGCACACAGCCGGCGGAGCCGGCGCCGATGATGATCGTGTCGTACATGGAACCCCTCATTTCCCAGCCGCGGCCGGATTCTCCTGAAATTTGGTCTTCGGCGCCGTGCCGTTCCTGTGGCGCAGCCAGTGCACGAGGTCACCCAGCCGGCCGACGAGACCCTTCGGCATGAGGATGACGGATAGTGCAATGATGAGGCCGAGGCCGAGGGTGCGGAACTCGCCCATCTCCCGCATCAGTTCGTCCGCAGCCACCAGCACGACGGTGCCGACGAGCGGCCCCCAGAATGTGCCGACGCCCCCGACCACGGCGATCGCGATGATGAACAGGAGCTGCGACAGGGACAGAATGCCCGGACCGATGGCCTGGAAATGCGCCGCGTAAAAGCCGCCGGCCAGCCCCGTGAAGAAGGCGGAGATGCCGAAGACGAGAAGCTGCGCCTGGAAGCGGTTGACGCCGCGCGCCACCGCATAGCCGGGATTGTCCTTCAGCGCCCTGAAGGCGAGACCGATCGGGCTTTTGACGATGACATAGGTGAAGGTCATCGTGACGGCGAAGAGCGCTGCCACGATCGCGTAGTTGCCGACGAGCCACTGGCCCTTGAGCAGCGCCCGGGTTCCGAGGTCGCCGAAGCGGGCAAATCCGACCGCTCCGCCGGTGAACTGCCGGCAGATCGAGCCGACCATGGTGAAGCACTCGGTATCGGTGACGATGAGCAGATACATGGTCTGGGCGATCGCGAGCGTCAGCAGCGCGACATAGACGCCGGTGAGCCTGAGGCAGGCGAGGCCGATGATGAGGGAGAAGACGACGGCGGCGAGCGCACCGGGCAGGAGGGCTGCCCAGACGTTCCAGCCGAAATAGAAGCAGATCATCGCGGTCACGTAGCCGCCGAAGGCGAAGATCGCCATTTGGACCAGCGAGAAGATGCCGGAGAACCCGAAGAGCAGGTTCCACTGCGAAGCGATGGTCGCGTAGAACAGCGCCAGCACGACTTGGCCGAGCACGTAGCGGCTATCGACCAGGAAGGGGAGGGCGACGGCGGCGGCGACGAGAAGCAGACTGATGACCAGATCGGCGCGAGCGGAGCCGGAGACGCGTTTCGAGCGGGAGGCTTGGGTCATGACGGCACCTCACATGCGACGGATCTGGGTACGGCCGAAGAGGCCCGCCGGCCGCCAGATCAGGACGGCGATGACGACGAAAAGCAGCGTCGGGAAGCCCCAGCGCGCGCCCGCGGCGTATTGGACGAAGGCTTCGAGCAGTGCCAGGCCGAAGGCGGCGGCGACGGCGCCCGGCAGATTACCGAGACCGGCCACCACGCACATGATGAACGCTTTCAGCATCGGGTCGTTGCCGAGCGGCGGCGAAAGCTGCGTCATCGAACTGACCATGACGCCGCACACGCCGGCAATCGCGCCGGAGAGGACCAGCACCTGGAAATAGACGCGGTTGACGGCGACGCCCATCAACTGGGCGGTCTCGCGGCTCTGCGCGGTGGCGCGGATCGCCCGGCCCATGCGCGTGCGGCCGAGCAGGAGTGCTATCAGGACCATGAGCACGATGACGACGAAGACGATCAGAATGTTCTGGTAAGGCACGCTCACCGGCCCCAGAGCAAGCGAGCCGCTCGTCGAGATCGGCTGCTTCAGGGGCTGGCCGCCGAAAACGAGCAGGATCGCGTTTTCGAGCGCGATGCCGACGCCGACTGTGGCGATCATGACGCTGGATTCGAATGTCGGCTTGTCGCCTTTCAGCAGGTTGCGCACGATCAGGAAGTAGAGCAGGCCACCGGCGACGGCGCCGACGAGGATGGCACCGGCGAAACCGACGAAGACCGGCAGGCCGAGGGCGGAGGAGAAGGTGAAGGCGGCATAGCCACCGAGCGTCAGCATGGCGGCGTGCGCCATGTTCAGCATGCCCATCGAGCCCCAGACGAGTGAGAGGCCGATGGTGGCGAGCGCATAGAGCGCTCCCATCGTCAGTCCGGCGATGAGAATGGCGGAGATGATGTCGAACATGGCCCTCAGCCTCCGAGATAGGTTGCAAGGAGCTCGTCGCGGGCGAGGAGCTCGGCGGCCGGGCCCGACCAGACAATCTCGCCGTCGTCCAGCAGATGGAGGTGATCGGCAAGGTCGGCGACGCGTGCCGGATTCTCCTCGATGAGAAGGATGGTGCGGCCGCTTTTCGAAAGCTCCGTGATGACGCCGTAGATCTGCTCGATGATCAGCGGCGCAAGTCCGAGCGAGGGCTCGTCGATGAGCAGGATCTCGCCGTTCATCATCAGCCCGCGGCCGATGCCGACCATGCGACGCTCGCCGCCCGAGAGCGACGAGGCGATTTGCTGGCGCCGGTCGGAGAGCTTTGGCAGGAGCGTGTAGACCTCGTCCAGCCGGCGGTCGATCTCCGCCTTCGAGGGCGCCAGATAGGCGCCCATCAGGAGGTTTTCGAGGACGGTCATCTCCGGGAAGAGAATGTCGCCCTGGGGCACATGGGCGACGCCGAGCGCGGCGATGGCGTGGGGCTTGGCGAGCGTCGGGCCGCCATTGATGCTGATCGTGCCGGATTTGAGCGGCACGAGGCCGGAAATGGTCTTGAGCAGCGTCGACTTGCCGTGACCGTTCGGGCCGACGACCGTCACGAATTCTCCGGCCGCGACGTCGAAGGAGATGCCCTTGAGGACGGTCAGTTCCCGGTAGCCGGAAACGACATTCGAAAGGCTGAGAATGGGAGGTTTGCCGCTCATGCCTGCGCCCCGCCTTCCGTGAAAAAGGTCTTGAGGCGCTTCCGCGTGCCTTCTCCGAGATAGGTTTCGACGACGATCGGATCCTCCGCCACGGCGTTTGGCAGTCCCTCGAAGATCTTCTTGCCGTGGTGCATGATGATGACACGGCTCGACAGCGCGAGCAGGAAGCGCATGACGTGCTCGATCAGGACCACCGTGAGCCCGCCCGCCTTGAGCCGCTCGACCAGGCCGATGATGTGGTCGATCTCCTTGGTGTTGAGGCCGCCGACAGGCTCGTCGAGAAACAGGAGCTTGGGCTTCGTGGCGATTGCGCCGGCGATCATCAGCAGTTTGCGATCGAGGACGGGTAATTGGGCAACCGTGACGTCGTCCTTGTCCGCCAGGCCGACGAAGGCGAGCGCCTCGTCGGTGTGCTCGCGAACGTCCCGGCCGAGTCGCAAGCCCGGCACGGCGCGCCTCGCCCGGCCGAAATAGGCGGCCACGTCGATGTTCTCGCGCACCGTCAGGCTCTCGAATGCGGCATTGAGCTGAAAGGTGCGGGCGATGCCGAGTTGGCAGATGCGGTCGGCGCCGACGCCCGTGATGTCGTGACCGTCGAAGCCTATGCTGCCGTCCGTGGCGGGAGTGACGCCGGTCACCACATCGAAGAAGGTCGTCTTACCCGCCCCGTTGGGTCCCCCGATGCCGACGATCTCGCCGGGCGCGACCGTCAGCGACATGCCGTCGACGGCGGCCAGAGAGCCGAACCTCTTCACGACATTGGCGCATTCCAGCAGTGCTCGACTGCCGTTCTTCATTGTCCGCTCCTTCGTCATCGGCACCGGCCGCGGCGCGGCCGGTGCGGAGAGTCAACGTCGTTGGTCTTGATCGGCTTATTTGATCCAGGGCGGCAGCAGGAAGTCGTGGGTCGCATAGAGCGCCGGAGCGACGAGCCTCGGATCCGTCGTGTGGTCCTGGTGCTGCAGGAACTGGTGCGGCATGCCGAGCGACGGATCGGCCACCTGCGTCGGGTAGCAGTAGGCCGATTGGCCGGCGGGATCGGCCCGGTATGTGCCGTTGACGCCCCGATAGATGTTGCGGCGCATCGCGGCGGCGACCTTGCGCACCTGGTCCTTGTTGAACGGCTCACCCGGACCGCCGGCGATCGCTGCCGCGATCGCCCACATCCACAGGCCGTCATAGGTCTGCGAGCCGGTGATATAGGCCGAATTCGGTCCGAACTTCGCCCGGTAGGACTCGCGGAAGGGTTTGGAGAATTCATCCGGCAGGCAGCCGACGACGGTCGAATAGATGACACCGTTGACATTCGCCCCGCCGATCTCGCGGAATGCCGGAAGCGACGGGCCGTATTGCATATAGACCAGGCTGTTGGTCGGCTGCGTCAGGAACTGCACCATGAACTGCGCGAGGTCCTGCGGCAGGAAGTGGGTGACGATGATCGCTGCCGGCGGATCCTGCCGCAGCTTTGCCAGCGTCGGCCCCCACTGGTTGGTCGGAAACGGCACGGTCTCGAAAAGGCTGACCTCGAAGCCGTAATCCTTGGCCTTGTCGCGGATCGCGTTGGCGATGACGATCGAATACTCGTTGGCCGAGGGAATGATGGCGATCTTCTTGTTAGGCGCCGTCCACTTGCCACCGTCGGCCAGCGTCTTCAAGAAGTTCAAGCAGCCCGGTCCGTACCAGAACTCCGGCGGATCGCCCTGAAACGAGCCGTAATAACGTTCTGAATCGGTCTTGAACTTCTCATTGTGCGAAATGAGCGTGTTGTAGTGCATCATGATGACGTCGTTGTCGGCGGCGACGTCCATCTCGATCATGTTGGTGCCGAGATTGTAGCCGTTGATGATCACCGGCGTGTTGAATCGGTCGACCAGGCGCTGCATGGCCTGCGACACGAGGTCGGCGCCCATCTCCTTGGTGTCTTCGATGTGGAGTTCGATGGGGCGGCCGAGAACGCCGCCCGCGGCGTTGATCTCCTCTGCCGCCAGTTCGAGGCCATTCTTGAACTCGATGCCGTCCGCGGCGGCGATGCCGGACATCGGCAGCGCCGAGCCGACGGGAATCGGCGCGGAATCCTGCGCCCGGGTGGCCTTGTTCATATCGGCGAGGAGCACCCCGCCGGCGGCGCCGGCGCCCAGAGCTCCCTGAAGCATCGCACGTCTATTCATCATAACGGTTTCCCCTCCTGATTTTGGTTGTGAGTGTTGCGTGTCGTCTGGCGGTTGTTACGGGAAGATCGTCTCCAGGCTGGCGGCGGCGGACAGGACGCGGGCATCCTCGCCGCGCGCGCCGACGATCTGAAAGCCGACCGGAAGCCCCGCGGCGGTGAAACCGCACGGGACGACACAGGCCGGCTGCTGGCTGAGATTGATCGGAAAGCTGAAGCCCGCCCATTCGGTCCAGCGCCCGAAGGTGCTTCCCGCCGGCACTTCGACGCCCGCGTCGAAAGCCGCCAGCGGCGTCGCCGGCGACACGAGGAAGTCGTATTTGGCCAGCAACCTGTCCATGGCGGCGCCGTATTCGCCGCGCCGTATCTGGGCGCGGACAAGCTGCGTCGAGCTGTAGGCGGCGCCGGCCGCGGCGATCTGCACGAGGCCCGGATCAATAGCGGCACGCGCGGGCTCGGGGATCGCGGCGAGCCTTGCGGCAGCCCCTGTGAACCAGTGATGATGGAAGAGATCGAGAAGATCGCCGGTTGGAAGCTCCACCGGTTCGACGAGGGCGCCGGCTGCAGTCAACCGGGCGACGGCGGCCGCTATGATCGCGGCGACTTCTGGATCGAGGACGCCAGCCGCGGGTTTCGACCAGTGGCCGATGCGCTTGCCCGCGAGGCGCGCCATGGGCTCGCCGCCGAGCGTTGACAGTTCACCAGGCCCTTGCGCCCAGTCGCGCAGGTCGCGCCCGGACATGGCCTGCAGCATGGCGGCCGCATCGGCAGCACGTCGCGCCATCGGGCCGACATGCGCGACGGTGCCGAACGGGCTCGGCGGATAAGCCGGGACGCGTCCGAATGTCGGCTTGTGACCGACGATGCCGGTGAAGGATGCCGGAATGCGGATCGAGCCGCCGCCGTCGGTGCCGAGATGGAATACGCCGGCGCCGACCGCCGCGGCCACCGCGCCTCCGCCCGATGATCCGCCGGGCGTCTTTTCCCTGTTCCAGGGGTTCCGCGTCACACCGAAGAGGGGGCTGTCGGTCACCGCTTTCCAGCCGAATTCAGGCGTGGTGGTCTGGCCGATGAACACGGCCCCGGCCTGTCGCAGCAGCGCCACGGACGGGGCGTCTTCCTCAAAGGGCGTGGCCGGCGTCGTCGTGCTGCCGTAGCGCACGCTCCAGCCCTTCACCCAGACGATGTCCTTCAGTGTCGCGGGGACGCCGTCGACCGGAGAGAGGGGGGCGCCGTCCTTCCAGCGCCGCTCGGAGGCGGTGGCCGCGTCGAGTGCGCCGTGCCGGTCGATGAAGGTGAAAGCGTTGAGCCCGGGATTGACATCCTCGGCCCGGTCCATCGCGGCTGTGGCGACCTCGACCGGCGAGAGGGAGCGTTTGGCAAAGGCCGCAGCCAGCTCAGCGGCGCCGATGCGGCAAAATTCGTTCGCCCCTTCGAGAGGGTTCTGAAAATGCATTCCTGTCGTTCCCGTATCGTCATCTGGCCTGCATTTGGCGGCAGGCTCGTTCGTGCAACAGATTGAACTGCTTCCGTGCATTCACAAAATGTATTATTTCGTAGAACATCTTACATTTTATGGATCATGGGGCGGCGATGAATCTGACTATCCGGCAGCTACGCTATGTTTGCGAGGTCGCCGGTCTCGGCAGCATCCAGGCCGCCTCGAAGGTGCTCAACATATCCCAGTCTTCGATCCTGGCCGCGATAACGCTGGCCGAGGGGGAGATGGGCGCCCGGATTTTCGAGCGCAGGCCCGCCCGCGGGGTCCAGATCACACCGGCGGGCGTGCGGTTCGTCAGCGCCGCCCGCATTCTGCTTTCGGCGTCCACCGAATTCGACCGGGCTATCGGCGACCTGGCGGATCGCGTGCCCAAGGTGCTGCGCATCGGCTGCTTCGAACCCTTCGGCGCGCTGTTCATGCCGGAAATGCTACGCGCATATGTCGATTATGTCGGTGACGTGGAGATCGACCTTCTCGAGGGCGATCAGGTGCAGCTGCAGGCGTGGCTGCGAGAGGGAATCATCGATCTGGCGGTCCTCTATGACATAGGCCCGATCACGACCGGCACGATGACAAAAATCTGCAAGGTGCCGGCACACGCGCTGCTGCATGCCGACGACCCCTTGGCCGCCAGGGACGCCGTATGGCTCGCCGAAATCGCCACGCGTCCCTTCGTCCTGCTCGATATGCCGCAGACCGCGACATATCTGCTGACGCTCTTCGATATATTGGCGAAGCGGCCGGAAGTTCGCTTCCGCACGCGCTTCTACGAGACGGTCCGCTCCGCCGTCGCCTCAGGTTTCGGCATGTCCATCCTCAACATGCGTCCGATCGGCCGCGCGACGGCGGATGGATCGGCAATCGTGCGTCGTCCCTTGCTCGATGAGCTGCCGCAGCCGTCGTTAATCATCCTGGATCTCTATGGGAATTCGAAGCCCCTCTTTGTCCGGCTGTTCATAGAGATATTCTCCCGGTTCTTCCACGAGGTCGGTCCGGCGCGTTTCTCGGTGACGACACGTGAGAAGGAAACCGAGCTGATGTGGAACTGATCGGCCGATCGGGCCGGCATCAAGTGAGCGCCCGCTTCGGGACATCCTTGCGGCCGTCCCGCGTCAGCAAGGCGCGCGCCAGCGCCACCAGGAGGTCAGTCTGGGTAACGATGCCGGCGATCCTGCTGTCGCCGTCGACAATGACCACCGCATGGTTGCGCCCATTGCTCAGCAAGGGGATGAGATTCACGATCGGGGTGCCGGGTGTGGCCGTCACGGCTTTCGACATGCTGCCCGAAATATGCTCGGTTTCCTTAGCGAGCTCGCGCAGACCGACCGTTCCGACAAGTCTGCGGTCACCGTCCAGCACGGGGAGGGTGCGGAGATCGTGATCGAGCAGCAAGCCGCGCGCGACGGCGCTGGTCGTGTGCTCGTCGACGGTTACGACATCGCGTGACATGATTTCGGCGCTGAGCATGTCGCCATGGGAGCGCGACAGGATCTGGGCCTCGACCTCGCGCAGCAGACGGTCGAGATCGCCGCGGTCGATATCATAGCTCTCGCCCATCTTGATCAGCGCCGCGTCGATGTCGGCACTCTGCACGCCGACGCGCAACGGCGCGGGGCGATCCTTTGTCTTGTGTTCATTGACGGCCGGCGGCTGCGCGACATGCGGATAGCCCCGGCGCGTGAGCTTGTGAAAGCCGATGCCGAGAAGCACGAGCAGTGCCGAATTGATCGCGATGGGCACGAAAGGAAAAAGATAACCTGCATCGGCGACGGCCGAGCCGCCGATGACCGCGGTGAGGGCCGCCGCTCCACCCGGCGGATGCAGGCTCCGTGTGAGTGACATGGCGACGATGGCGAGCGCCACCGCGACGCCTGTGGCGAGAAGCGGATGGGGCAGATAATGCACGACGGTGACGCCGACCAGGGCCGAGATCGTGTTGCCGCCGATGATCGGCCAGGGCTGGGCGAGGGGGCTCGCCGGCACCGCGAAGAGCAGGACGGCCGAGGCGCCGATCGGCGCGACGATCAGCGGCAGGAAGGGGTCGGGTCCGAAACTGAGTGCGCAGAAAAGACCTGTGAGCCCAATGCCAAGGAGCGTGCCGAGGCTGGCGATGAGCCGGTCGCGCAAAGTGGCGCCGGCGAGAATGGGCTTGAACCAGGGAAACTTGCTGGAAGCGGGCATGGGACGACGGCCGGAAGGGATGGGGGCAGGCTCACTACCAAGCTCCCGTGCTGTGTCAAGAAAACCAGGCGCGGACCGGCGTTGCGTTTCCGACGTGGCTTAGGCGCCGCGCCTGCCAGGGTTCGGCGTGAACAGGCATTCAAGCAGGACTATGCTATGGTCAGCCGTTATTTCGATCTAACTGTTACGATAGCCTCCGGGCGATCAAGCGAGGACAGATGTTCGCCGCGACGGCCATCAAGAGCACCGACAAGAAGACGTTCTATCGCGAGCTGTCGGGTCAGCTCGAGGCACTCCTTGCCGGCGAGAGCGATCCGGTCGCCAATGCCGCCAATATGTCGGCTTTGATCTTCGAACAGGTTCCGGATCTCAATTGGGCCGGGTTCTATTTCCTGCGCAGCCCACAGGAGCTCGTGCTCGGCCCGTTTCAGGGCACGCCGGCTTGCGTGCGCATCGCCGTGGGTCGCGGTGTGTGCGGAACTGCGGTCGCGCGCCGCGCCACTCAGCGGGTGGAAGATGTGCACAGCTTTGCCGGCCACATAGCCTGCGACAGCGCATCACGCTCCGAGCTCGTCGTCCCTCTGCTGCGCGCGGGCGAGATCTTCGGCGTCCTCGATCTCGACAGTCCAATGCCCGGGCGTTTCGACGCAGAAGATCAGGATGGAATCGAGCTCCTCGCTGCCATCTATATCGCCGCCAGCGCGCCGATCATCCCGGGCGCGCAAGCCTAGCGCGGGATGCGAAAAAGTGGGCACCGGTTTTTCGCAAGAATCCCACGCTAACCTATAAGAATCGATCACGTTTATGAGTTTGGATTGATTCAATCCAAACTCATCGTGATCTAGTTGGACAGGCCCACCTCCGACACGAGCACGGGATCGTCGCGATAGAGCGCCGGAAACAGGCGCTTCAGATTCTCGACCTTCGGGAGGTCGTTATAGACGATATAGGGCTGGGTCGGATTCAGCGTCAGGTAATCCTGATGATAGGCTTCCGCCGGATAGAATTCGTGGTCCGGCTCGATCTTGGTGACGATGTCCGCATCGAACAGCTTCGCTGAGCCGAGTTGCTCGATATAGGCCTTGGCGACCTTCGCTTGCTCATCATTCACGGGGAATATGGCCGATCGATACTGGGTTCCTCTGTCGGGTCCCTGGCGGTTGAGCTGGGTCGGATCATGCGCGACGGAGAAGTAGATCTGAAGTATGTGCCCATAGCTGATCCTGTTGGGATCGAAGGTGATCCTGACGGATTCGGCATGACCGGTCGCGCCGCCGCTGACCGTCTCGTATTGTGCCGTGTCCGCGGTTCCGCCCGCATAGCCCGACACCGCATTGGTGACGCCCGCGACATGCTGGAACACGCCTTGCACGCCCCAGAAACAGCCGCCGGCCAGGATGGCCGTTTCCGGTTTGGTCGTGGCGGGCTCGTCCAGAACGGGTGCGGGAATGGCGATGCCTTCCTCAGCGGCGGCGATACCGGCGCCGCCGCCGAGAAGGGGAACAAGCATGGCCAGCAGGCGGAGATAGTGAGCTGAAAGCCGGGGAGATGTATCGGTCATCGCGGTGGTCTCCACAAAGCGCACAGGCCAGGCGCGGGTCGTTCGAAGGCCCATGCCGCTCAATACGCAGCCGGATGCCCTGATTTTACCGGCGATCACGGGCAAGTGAACAAGAACTCAACCGCGCGGCTTGAGCAGGACATCGAAGCGTGGGGCGAATTCGCCGAAGATGGGAAGGGCGGCGGCCCCCAGCACCGATGTCTCACGCCCGGTCGCGCCGATCAGAACGCGCGGGATACCCCGCGCGCCACCGCTGGCGCTGACCGAAAGCGGCAAGGGCTCTAGCCGCGCCACCAGCCGCTCGATGATCTCCACCGGCATGAAGCCACCGAGCACGACGGTTTCGGGATCGAGCGTCAACTCCAGCGTATTGATGGCCTGGCGCAAGGGTTCGACAGCGGAGTTGATCCACGCCTCGATCCGCTCATCGCCCTGAGCTTGGAGATCTTCGAGCAGCTTCGGCGAGGCGTGGTCTGCGTCGGGAAGCTCGAGGAAGTCATAGGCCGCGCGCAGCGACACATAGCGCTCGAGGCAGCCGCGCTTGCCGCAGGCACAGGCGAGACCATTCGGATTGACCACCAGATGGCCGATCTCGCCGGCATTGTGGCCGCTGCCTTTGTAGAGATGGCCGTCAAGGAAAAGGCCGGCGCCGAGGCCGGTGCCGATGAAGAGATAGACGAAACTTCCGATTTGGCGGGCCACGCCATGAAGTTTTTCGCCGATGGCGGCGGCGGTCGCGTCGTTCTCGACGATCACCGGCAGCCCGGTCAGCCTTTCGAGCTCGGCCGCGATCGGGAAATCCTGCCAACCGGGCAGGGCGGTCGGGCCGACGGAGGTGAGGCCCTGGACGCCGAAGGGGCCCGGCATAGCGAGGCCGACGCCGAGCAGCTTGCCGCGGGCGGCGGGAAAGCACCGGGTGAGCTCCTCCACCGTTTCCGCCAGAGCGGGCAGGGCATCGGCCGGGACGGGCCGGTCGACCATCTTCTCGACCCGGGCGCGGATGAGCCCCGACAGATCTGTGACGACGCCGATCAGCAATTGGTGATCGAGCTGCAATCCGATCGAATAGGCGCCATCCGGGTCGATCGAATAGGGCACCGCCGGCTGGCCGCGCACCGGTTTACCGGCGGGCTCGGCCTTGAGGAAGCGGGCCTTTTCCAGCTCCTCGACGATGTTGGAGATGGTCTGGGAGCTCAGCGCCGTCAGCCGGGCGATGTCGGCGCGCGAAATGGCGCCATTGAGCCGGATCGCCTCGATCACCACGCGGCGATTATGCGACTTGGCCTGTTCGAGATTGGTACCGGCAAGTGCGTTTCTGGTCTTCATGGCAGGCATTTCAGAGGGTGTAACGGATTGTGCATGGATCATCCACAATAATCAAATCAACTTGAATTAATAAAAACAGCGTGTTTAACTTGGGGTTCAAGAAGCAGGGAAACCGTCGTCGTGAATTAGACCAAGCCACATCCAATGGGAGGACATCTGGACATGCGTGCAGACACGAAAACCCATCTTTGGTTCAGCCGGCCGTCATTCGTTTCGACCTCGACTTTCATCGCCGCGACCGCTTTCGGTGCCGCACTTCTCACCACAAGCTTCCTGACGCAGTCGCGGTCCGCCGCCGCAGAGGCGGTGCTCACCATGCACATAGAAGAGCAGACGAGCTGGGTGCAGAACTTCAATCCGTTCGATCTCGCCGGCCGGCGCCAGAGCACCATGGAGTTCATCTACGAACCTCTGGTCATCTTCAACGCCGATCAGGGCGGCAAGCCGATTTTCCGTCTCGCCACCGGCATGAAGTTCTCCGACGACCTCAAGACGCTGACCTTCACCATGCGCGAGGGCGTGAAATGGTCGGACGGCAAGCCGCTCACCGTCGATGACGTGAAATATACGCTCGACCTGATGCTGCAGAATCCCGCCGTCGATACGATCGGCGCCGGCGCGCTGATCAGTTCGGTCGAGATCGTCTCGCCGACCGAGTTCAAGCTCAATCTCAAGGATGTCGACACGCAAATCCCGGAGACCTTGCAGCGTTTGCCCGTGGTGCCCGCCCACATATGGAAAGACATCAAGGACCCGCTCGCCTTCACCAATGAAAAGCCGGTGGGCTCGGGGCCGATGACCGAAGTGCGCCGCTTCACCCCTCAGGTCTATGAGCAGTGCCGCAATCCGCATTATTGGGATGCGGACACGCTCAAGGTCGATTGCCTGAAATTCCCGCAGATCGCCGGCAACGAGCAGATGCTGGCCTATCTCCCCCTCGGGCGAGCTCGACTGGTTAGGCTCCTTCCTGCCCGATATCGACAAGACCTATGTGGCGCTCGATCCCGAGCACAATGGCTATTGGCAGCCGCCCGATGCGACGGTCTCCTATCAGATGAATTTGAAGACCGATAAGCCCGGCAATGCCGCGGCCTTCAACGATCTCGCCTTCCGGCGCGCCTTCAGCCTGTCTCTCGACCGCAAGTCGATGGTCGACATCGCGGGCTATGGCTACCCCAAGGCAGCCGAGCATGCGAGCGGCCTGCCGCCGCGCTTCGAGGCCTGGCGCAATCCGGAGGCCGAGAAGACGCAGGACGAATGGATGGCCTTCGACGTCGACAAGGTGAACAAGGTGCTCGATGAAGCCGGCTACAAGAAGGGCGGCGACGGTTTCCGCGCGACACCCAAGGGCGAGGCGATCGCCTTCGCGATCATCGTGCCCAATGGCTGGACCGACTGGATCGACGCGGCGCAGATCGCGGTCGAGGGCCTGCGCAAGGCCGGCATCAACGCCTCCGTCACGACGCCCGAATATGAGCAATGGCGCAAGCAGATTATCGAAGGCAGCTTCGATGTCGTGCTGCAGTCGCGTCAGGACGGGGCGACGCCCTTCACGGCCTTCTACAATGCGCTGGCCGGCGTGAATGCCGGGCGCACGGCGGAAGCCGCGTCGCGCTACGATAATGCCGAGCTCGATGCGCTCTTCGCCGAATTCCGCAAGGCCACGGATGATGCCAAGCGCCATGAGCTTTTCGACAAGATCCAGCTCATCGTCGCCGACAACATGCCGGTGGTGCCCGCCTATAATGGGCCGATCTGGTATCAATATTCGAGCAAGCGCTTCACCGGATGGGTCACCAAGGACGAGCCGGTGATGAATCCGGAGGATCACGACCTTAACAGCATGAGGCTGATCCATCTCCTGCGCCTCAAGCCGGTGCAATAGGAGGGCGGGTCAAGAGAATCGCAGGCGATGCGACTGTCATCCCGCCGGCTCGCGGTCTATGGCGTGGCGTTCCTCTTCGCCATCGTGATGAATTTCACGGTGCCGAGGCTGATGCCGGGCAGTCCCGTCGATGCGATGATCGCGCAACTGGGGCAACGCGCCACTCCGGCCGCCATCGAGGCGATCAAGGCGCGCTTCGGCGCGGTGGAGCAGCCGATCTGGTGGCAGTTCCTTGACTACCTCAAGGGACTTGCCACTTTCGATCTCGGCGTCTCGGTGAAATACTACCCCCAGACAGTCACCGAGGTTCTGGCCCGCTCGGCGGGATGGACGGCGCTTCTCGTCCTCACCGCCATCCTCTTCTCGCTTTGTGTCGGCGTGCTCCTCGGCGCATACGCTGCCTGGCGGCGCGGCGGACGCTTCGACACCTTCGTTTCGCCCTTCGCCTTCGTGCTCATCGCCGTGCCGCCGGTCATCGTGGCGCTTACGACGTTGTTCGTCTTCGGCGTGTCGCTGCGCTGGCTGCCGGTCGGCTATGCCTATCATCCCGATCTCGATCCCGCTCTCGATTTCCGCTTCTTCGGCAGCGTCTTCCTGCATGCGATCATGCCGGTGCTGACGCTGTCGACCCATCTCATCGGCGAATTCCAGTCCACCATGCGCTCGAGCATGATCTCCGTCTTGGGCGAGGACTATGTCACCATGGGCCGCGCCAAGGGCCTGAGCGAAACGGCGGTGATGTTCAGCTATGCCGCCCGCAACGCCATGCTGCCGGTGCTCACCAATCTGGCGTTGATGCTCGGTGTCGTCTTCGGCGGCTCGATCGTCATCGAGATCGTCTTCAACTATCCGGGCCTCGGTCTCACTCTCTTCACCGCCAGCGTGGCGCGCGACTATCCGGTCATTCAGGGCCAGTTGCTCCTGATGACGCTCGCCACGCTCATCGCCAATCTCCTGGTCGACATCGTCTATGGCCTGGTCGATCCGCGCATCCGCGAGGCTCCCGCATGATGCCGGCGATGACGATCCTGCTGCGCCAGAAGAAGCCGGTCTTCGGCCTCATGATCGTCGGTGTGCTGTGCCTGTTGGCGCTCATGGCGCCGGTGCTGGCACCGGGCGATCCGGCCGAGCGGGTGGGTCGCTCGCACCAGCCGCCCAGCATCGAGCATGTGTTCGGCACCACCAAGATGGGCCGCGATGTCTTCAGCCAGTTCATCTGGGGCGCCAGGAGCTCGCTCGCCGTCGGCTTCGCCACCGGCCTCTTCATCACGGCGCTCGGCACGATCATTGGGCTCGTCGCCGGTTATTTCGGTGGCCGCATCGACGGCACGCTCGATCTTTTCACCAATGCGGTGCTCGTTATCCCCAATATACCACTTCTGATCCTGCTGGCGTCCTTCGCCGGAACGGTCGGGCCATTGATGATCATGACCATCATCGCGCTCACCTCCTGGCCCTGGGGGGCCCGCATGACGCGCTCGCAGACGCTGGCGCTCAAGAACCGCGACTTCGTCGTCGCCGCGCGCATGATCGGCGAGCCGGCCTGGCGCGTCATTTTCGTCGAGATCCTGCCCAATCTCCTGCCGCTCATCGGCATCAACATCGTCGGCAGCGTCATCTATGCGATCATCGCCCAGACCACGCTCGAATATCTGGGCTTCGGCGATCCCTTGCGCGTCACCTGGGGCACCATGCTCTACAATGCGCAGAATGCCTCCGCCATCATGGTCGGCGCCTGGTGGGACATCGCCGCACCCTGTATTGGTATCGCGCTTGTGGGATTGGGCCTGGCGCTCCTCAACTTCACCTTCGACGAGATCGCCAATCCGCAATTACGCTCAGGTCCCGCCTTGAGCCGCTGGCTCGGCCTCGACCGGCGTCGTCGCCGTCTCCTGGAGCGGGCGTCATGAGCGAGGCCTTGCTGCAGATCCGCAATCTCAGCGTCGATTATCTTCTCGATGTCGGCGCCTTCCAGGCGGTGCGCAACGTCTCCTTCGACATCGGGCGCGGCGAGATCTTCGGATTGGCGGGAGAATCGGGTTGCGGCAAGAGCACGATCGCTTATGCGATCACGCGGTTGTCCAAGCCGCCGGCCTGGGTGACGGAGGGCGAGATCCTGCTTGACGGCGTCGACCTTCTCAGGCTTCCCGAGGCCGAGTTGCAGAAAGTACGCTGGCGGCGCATCGGCATGGTGTTCCAGAGCGCCATGAATTCCCTTAATCCGCTGATGCGGGTCGAGGCGCAGTTCCATGACGTGCTGCATCGGCATGGCAATACGACACGTACCCAGTCGTACGCCCGGGCCGAGGAGATGTTCCGTCTGGTCGGCATCCCGTCCTCACGGCTCAGCGACTATCCGCACCAATTCTCGGGCGGCATGCGCCAGCGCATCGTCATCGCGATCTGCTTGGCGCTCAACCCCGAACTCATCATCATGGATGAGCCGACGACGGCCCTCGATGTCGTGGTGCAGCGCGAGATCCTGGAGCAGATCGTCGACCTTCAGCGCGCCCGCGACTTCTCCGTCCTGTTCATAACCCATGATCTGCATCTGATGGCGCAGCTCTGCCACCGCATCGGCATCATGCTGAAGGGCGAGCTGGTCGAGACCGGCACGGTGCGCGAGATCAGCCGCTTGCCTCGCCATGCTTATACGCGCAAGCTCTGGGGCGCGATCCCGTCCTTGCCGCAGCATCGCCGGGCCGGGGTCCCCGCATGACCATCATGCAGGAGATCACCACGGATAGCGATCAGCGCCAGCCCATCATCACGCTCCAAGGCATCACCCGGTCCTTTGGTCCGGTGCAGGCCCTGCGTGGTATCTCGCTCGCCTTGAAGCCCGGCCGCGCTCTGGCGCTAGTGGGGGAATCGGGCTGCGGCAAGACGAGCTGTGCCCGCATCATCGCGCGCATGGACCGGCCGAGCACGGGCGATCTCTATTTCCGTGGCCGGCAATTCACCTCGTCGCAAAGCTCGGAGGACGAGAAGACTTATCGCCGCGCCGTGCAGATGGTGTTCCAGGATCCCTTCGCCGCGCTCAATCCTGTCTTCACCGTCGCCCATCATCTGGCGCGCCCAATGCTGCTGCACGGTCACGCAAAGACACGCAGTGAGGTCGCTGCGCGTGTCGCGGCACTCCTCGCCAGCGTCGATCTCGAAGGGCAATCGACGGCGGGGAAGTTCCCGCATGAATTGTCAGGAGGCCAGCGCCAGCGCGTTAACATCGCCCGCGCGCTCGCGGTCGAGCCCGATGTACTGGTCGCCGACGAGCCGACCTCGATGCTCGACGTGTCGATCCGCCTCGGCATTCTCGAGCTTCTGTCCGAGATCAAACGCCAGCGTAATCTGGCGCTGCTCTACATTACTCACGACATCGCCACAGCCGCCCATGTCGCCGAAGAGATGATCGTGATGTTCGCCGGGCAGATGATCGAATGGGGCGACACGCGGACGATCATCGCCGAGGCGCGCCACCCTTATACGCGTCTGCTTCTCTCCGCCGTGCCCGATCCCGATCGGCCCTTCGTCCCGGGCGAAAGCGTTGAATTCCTGCGCCATGCCGAGGCCATTCGCAAAGTGAGCCGGGACGCGTCCGCCGCCATCGAGCAGATAGGCCCCAATCACTTCACCCGCAGCGTCACCCTCTGAGCAGCATCATGGACCTTCTCGTTCGCCTCTATGCCCTCGAGCCCAAGCCGCAGCTCGCCGCCAAACTGGCGAAGAAGGGCATCGTGATCCGCCGCGTCCTGGCGCCCGAGCTGGCGCCGGTCACGCGCTGGATCGGGGAAAGTTTCGGGGCCGGCTGGGCGGGAGAGGCGACGGTGAGTTTCGCGCGCCAGCCGCCATCCTGCTTCATCGCGATCCGCAAGAACCAGCCTGTCGGCTTCGCCTGCTACGACGCGACCGCGCGCGGCTTCTTCGGTCCGACCGGGGTGGATGAGGCGGCACGCGGCCAGGGCATCGGCCAGACGCTGCTGCTCGCCTGCCTCTTCGACATGCTGGCGCAAGGCTATGCCTATGCGATCATCGGTGATGTCGGGCCGGTCGATTTTTATGCCCGCACCGTCGGCGCCACGCGCATTGCGGGCTCGACCCCCGGCATCTTCGCCGGCCGCCTCAGACCCACCGACTGAACCCACGAACCTGAAGGAAAGCCATGGCTCCCGACGCCAAATCACTATTCCGGCTCGACACGCAATGGACGGCCGCAACCGCGTCCGAGCGCGCGGTCTATGCCTTGATCCTCACCAATCTCTCATCCGCACCGGTCAAGGATTTCCTTCTGTGCTTCAGCGGCCCGGCCCGCATCGATCCCGCCGCCGAGATCGAGAATGGCAGGCTTCATGTGCGCCTCTCCAACCACACCGAGCTCAGCCCGCCGGACGGCTTCGTGCTGGAGCCCGGCGCCTCCTGGCGCGTCGTCGCGCGTGGTGTCAGCTATCCGCTGTGCCACTGGAGCGATGGCGCCACCACCGCTTATCTCGCCTTCGCCGATCTCACCACGCTGTCGGTGCGTGCGATGCCGACGCGGAGCACGAGCGACAATGCGCCGCTGCGCAACAATGTCGAAGCCTATCCGGTGCCCGAGACGGTACCGGCGCCGGTTTCGATCATTCCCTGGCCCGAGCATGTGGCGGTGAGCGAGCGCCGTGCGGTACCGAAGGGGCTGGCGCTCAAAGGCAACAGCACGCAAGCGAACGGAGCGATCGCGGCCTTCGGCGATCTCGTCCGCCATCTCTTCCCGGCCGAGGCCTTGCTGCGGCCGCCGGAGGAGGGGGGCTATACGGTCGATCTCAAGCACGCGGAGGGACTTGGACCAGAGGCCTACAGCTTGCGTTTCCTGCCGGTTGGCGCAACCCTCAGGGCCTCGACGCAAAGCGGCTTCCTCTACGGTCTCGTTACCCTCGGCCAAGTCCTGCGCGGCGCGCGGCAATATCCGGAGACCTTCCTGTTCCCTGGTGTGGGCCAGATCAGCGACCGGCCGGCCTATGGCTGGCGCGGCACTCATCTCGATGTGGCGCGGCAATTCTATGCCGCCGACGAAGTGAGGCAGTTTCTTCGCATCCTCGCCTGGAACAAGCTCAACCGGTTTCACTGGCATCTGACCGATGACGAGGCCTGGCGCATCGAGAGTTCCGCTTATCCCGAGCTGAACTCGATCGGCGCCTGGCGCGGCCACGGCTTGCCTATTCCGCCACTCTTCGGATCATCGCCCGAGCCGTCGGGCGGGTACTATTCGAAGGATGTCATTCGCGGCATGGTGACGTTTGCGGCCGACCTCGGCATCGACATCGTGCCCGAGATCGATGTGCCCGGCCATTGCTTCGCCGCCCAGCAGTCTTTGCCCTGGCTGCATGATCCGCACGAGACGGGCGAATACTTCTCCATCCAGGGCTATCCCAACAACTGCATCAATCCTGCTGGCGAGGAGACCTATCGCTTCATGGAGACGGTTCTGGACGAGCTTATCGAGCTCTTTCCCTCACGCACCATTCATGTCGGCGCCGATGAAGTGCCGGCCGATGCCTGGAGCCGCTCGCCGCAGGCCAAGGCCAAGCTCGCCGAATTGCAGGGCTCCGGGCGAGCGGAACTGCAGGCGCATTTCCTGCGCCGCGTGCAGGCCCATCTCACCGCCAGGGGCCGCATCACCGGCGCCTGGGAAGAGGCCGCCCATGGCGGCGGCATCGACAAGGCGAACTGCTATCTCAATGGCTGGCACTCGGTTGAGATCAACGCCAAGCTCGCGGAGGAGGGCTATGACATCGTCGTCTGCCCGGCGCAGGTCTATTATCTCGACATGGCGCATAGCGCCGAATGGGCTGAGCCCGGCGCTTCCTGGGCCGGCTGGTCGAGCCTCGAGAAGACGTATGCGTTCGATCCGGCCGCCGGCTGGAGCGACGCGCAGAAGCGTCATCTGCTGGGTGTCCAGACCTGCATCTGGTCGGAGCCGATGACCGACCGGCGCGTCTTCAACCGTCTCGTCTTCCCGCGGATATCGGCGATGGCCGAGACGGGCTGGACGAAGAGCGAGGCGAAGTCCTGGCCGCGTTTCAGGGCATTGGCCGGGCTGATGCCGGCGCTCTATCCGCGATGAGGCTTGTCAAACGTCCGCTTCGAAAGTCACGCGTCCGTCGCAAATGGTGACGGCGGGCTTGATCCTGGCCAAGTCCTCCGCCCGCGTCGTTTCGAGGTCGCCATCATAGACCACCACATCAGCAAGAAGCCCCTCGACGAGGCGGCCCTTCTTGGCTTCGGCGAACTCGGTATAGGCGCTGTCGGACGTGAAGGCGGCGGCCGCGTCCATGAAGCTCTGGCGCTGTGGTGGGCAGTCGGGGGCGATCGGCGACTGCGTCATCGCCGACTGCATGCCCTGCAACGGATCGAGCGGCGAGATCGGCCAGTCGGAGGAGAAACTGATATGGGCGCCGGCTTCGCGCAAAGTCTGCCAGGCATAGGAATAAGGCAGCTTCTTCCCGATGCGCTCGCGGCAGGGCTCTTCCGGCACGCCCGGAACGCCGAGACCCACTATCGGCTGCAGCGAGGCGACGACGCCCAATTCTTTGAGCCGCGGAATATCGGCGGGATCGATCACCTCGATATGCTCGATGCGATGGCGGGAGTCGCGCGTGCCGTTCACCTTCCGCGCAAACTCATAACCATCGAGCGTGCGCCTCACCGCGGCATCGCCGATCGCATGCACGCTGATCTGCAGCCCGTTCCGGTCGGCGCGCGCCGCGACCTCGTTGAACTGGTCGGCCGTGAAAAGCGCGAAGCCGCGCTCGCCCGGATGGTTGGGATAGTCGTCGAGCATCAGCGCCGTCATGGATTCGATCACACCGTCCATGAAGATCTTGACGCGGCCCGAATAGAGCATGTCGTCATTGTAGCGCGCCCGCATCTCGACCGCCTCGTCGACGCGCTCGGTGGCGAAGAAGTTCTTCTGATGCCAGGGCACCTGCACGCGGCAGACGAGATCGCCTTCCTGGCGCAGCGCGTCGAGCAGCTCGAGCTGATAATAATTGCCGTCCATGTTGTGGATGGAGGTGATGCCGAGCGAGGCGCAGTATTTGAGGCCGCGCTTGAGGGCCGCCATGTCGGCGCGCCGGTCCCCCTCGCTCGCCGGCGGCACCGGATTCTCACCGGTGGTCATCCCGAGCGACTCGCGCCCCTGGGTCGGGGTGAGCGCGAAGACGGGGCCATAGGCCGCCGGCTCCTTGAGCTCACCGGCGGCGAGCCCGTCCGCCCCCATGACGATTTCGTTGCCGGGCGGGAGGGCCTTGCCGTGGAGGATGCCCGCCGCTTTCAGCGCCGCGGTATTGGCCCACACGGTGTGATGGTCGAAGCAGCACAGGATGAAGGGGGCGGTCGGGCAGGACCTGGTCGAGATCCTGGCGGGTGATGATGCCGGTCGGCCGGATGGTCATGTAGTTCGCGCCATTGGCGACGATGATCTTGTCGTCGGGGCGCTTGGCCGAATAAGCACGCACCGCCCGGGTCAGGGCCTCGATGCCTTCGAGTCCCGTGACCATGAGGCTGTCGAGCTCGACCGAGCCCATGAAGATATGCATATGGCTCTCGATCATGCCGGGAAGCACCGTCTTGCCGCGCGCATCGATCACCCGCGTATGCGGGGCCTTGAGCCCCGCGATATCGTCCTGCCTTCCGACCGCGAGCAGCCGGTTCCCGGCGATCGCCAGCGCTTCAGCGCGCGGCAACGCCTTGTCCATGGTCAGGATTTTGGCATTGGTGATGATGATATCGGCTGTCGGCATAGTCCGTCCTGGCTGAAAAAGGGGCTCGAAATTGCCCGCTTGATATTCTTATAGCAAGACCCCACACTATGGCTGGTTTCAACAATCGAAAGGAGGTGATCCGATGTCGAGTGAGTTCACTGCGTTTGTCACGCTCGTGCGGGTCGCAGCGGAGGCTCCTTGCCTTTCCTGACGTTATCCGGATCGGGATGCTGACCAACGCATCTCACGGGAAGGGCCGCTCGCGCGGCCCTTCTTTTTGCCTCTTAGCCCGGCCATGACGAGTTGGGGAGACCCCTAAGCCTTCAAGATTTCCATCTGGATCGGCCCTTCGGCGCGGCCGTGGATGAACTGGTCGACAGAGGCGTTGCCGCTCTCGTCGACCGAGCTCGCCGGGCCCTGCCAGATGATCTCGCCCTTGTGGATCATGGCGATGCGGTCAGCGATCTTGCGGGCCGACGCCATGTCGTGGGTGATCGAGATGGTGGTGGCGCCGAGACGCTCCACGCAGTCGACGATCAGGTTGTTGATGACGTCCGCCATGATCGGATCGAGGCCGGTGGTCGGCTCGTCGAAGAAGATGATCTCGGGGTCGGCGGCGATGGCGCGGGCGAGGCCGACGCGTTTCTGCATGCCGCCCGACAGTTCCGCCGGGTGGAGCTGACCCACTTCGGGGCCGAGCCCCACCTGCCGCAGTTTCTCCATCGCGATATCCCGCGCCTGCTTGCGCGGCATGTTGCGGCCCTGGATGAGGCCGAAAGCGACATTCTCCCAGACGGGGAGGGAGTCGAAGAGAGCGCCCCCCTGGAACAGCATGCCGAAGCGCTGCAGGAAGGCGTCCCGGTCCTTGCCGGTGAGGCCGGTGACTTCCTTGCCGCCGATGCTGATCGAGCCCGAATCCGGACGCACGATGCCGAGGATGGACTTGATCATCACCGACTTGCCGGTGCCCGAACCGCCGATGACGACCAGCGACTGGGCTTTCGGCACGGTGAGATTGATGCCGTTGAGGACCTTCTTCGGTCCGAAGGCCTTGCGGACGTCCTTGAGGACTATGTAGTCGGTCTCGTCCATCAGATCACTCCGAGAACAACAGCGAGGTGAGGACGAAATTGGCGGCGAGGATAAGGATCGCCGAGCTTACCACCGCATTGGTGGTGGCGCGGCCGACACCTTGCGCGCCGCCTTTCGAATGAAAGCCGTGATAGCAGCCCATCAGCGTGATGATGAAGCCGAACACCGCCGCCTTGATGAGACCCGACATCACGTCGCCGAATTGCAGGAAGTCTGCCGTGCTCTTGATATAGGCGAAGGAGTTGAAGCCGAGCGAGCGGGTGCCGATGACATAGCCGCCCATGATGCCGATGATATCGGCAATGAAGACCAGGATCGGCAAGGTAATGACGCCGGCGAGGATGCGCGGGCCGACGAGATATTTGAACGGGTTGGTCGCGAGCGTCGTCAGAGCATCGATCTGCTCGGTGACCCGCATGGTGCCGAGCTCGGCGGCGATCGAGGCGCCGACGCGGCCCGCCACCATGAGACCGGCGAGCACGGGCCCCAGCTCACGGGTGATGCCGAGCGCCACGATGGTCGAAACGAGGCTTTCGGCGTTGAAGCGCGAGCCGCCGAGATAGATCTGCAGCGCGAGAGCGCCGCCGGTGAAGAAGGCGGTAAGGCCTACGACAGGCAGCGAGTTATAGCCAATCTTGAGCATCTGCTCGAAAATCTGGCGCACATAGATAGTGGGCGTCAGGCCCTGCACCAGCGCATCCTTGATGAAAAGGACAGTGCTGCCGATCTCGGTGAGGAGGGCCAGCACGACGCGGCCCAGATTGGCGAGGAAGTTCACGATAGGGGAGCCTTGGAGAGGTGCGATTCGGCCCCTGAATATAGACGGGTGAAGCGCTGACCTAAACGGGTGAGGAGTTCATAGGAGATGGTGCCAGCCCATTCTGCCGTTTCATCGATGGCAATATTACGGCCGATGAGTTCCGCTCTTGTTCCGCGCCTGCACAGATCTACCGGCACCTGCGTCACGTCGACCGCCATCATGTCCATCGAAACGCGCCCGATCACCGGACAACGGCGGTCGGCGATATAGACCTGGGCCGGGCCGTTGGTGGCCCGCGAGCTCAAGGAGCGCGGCACGCCGTCCTTGTAGCCGGCGCCCAATATCGCGATACGAGTCGGCCGCGTGGCCCGCCAGGTGGCGCCGTAGCCGACGCTTTCGCCGGCCTCGATTTCGCGCAGCTGCAACACGGTGCCCTGAAGATGCGCGACCGGCAGCATCGGATTGGCCGCCGGCGCCACCGGATTGCCGCCATAGAGCGCGATGCCGGGGCGCACCATGTCATGGGTGTAGTCGGGACCGAGGAAGATGCCGCTCGAATTGGCGAGGCTCGCCGGAATGCCGGGCAGGCGCCGGCGCAACGCCGAAAAGGCGGCATTCTGGCGGCCATTGAGCGGATGGCCCGGCTCGTCGGCACAAGCGAGATGGCTCATCAGCAAGGTGAGATTGAGCCGGGCGCTGATCTCATTGTCGCCGAGCAACGCCTCGAAGGCCGGACCTGAAAAGCCCAGGCGGTTGATGCCGGTATCGACATGGATGGCGCAGGGGAGGTTGCGGCCATATTCGGTGCCGAAGGCCGCCCATTCGCGTGCCTCTTCGACGGTGATGAGAGCGGGGCGCAGATCCTCGCGCGCATAGAATTCGGCCTGGCCCGGAAACAGGCCGTCCAGCACATAGATGACGGCCTCGCGCGGCAGGATTGACCTGAGCTCGCCGCCCTCCATTGGCCGCGCCACGAAGAAGGTGCGGCAACCTGCCGCCCACAGCGCTACCGCGACCTGCTCGACGCCCAGACCATAGGCATTGCCTTTGACCGCGGCCCCGCATTCGGCCGGGGCGGCCCTGGCGGCAAGCCGCTTCCAGTTTTCCTGGATGGCGGTGAGATCGACCGTCAGAACGGCGCCGGCCAGATCGGTGGGCGGCCCGCTGATATGGGCGTTGAACGAGCTCATCGCCTGCGCATAAAGCGTCAAACGGCCGGGGATGCAAGGATATATCGGTCAGACGCGTTAATCACGCGCTGACGGGTTTACGTGTGGTCTGGCGCCCGCGCAGCAGCGCCAGCGCCATTTCCGCGACGGCGAAGGCCAGCACGGCGGCGAGAAAGCCCGCTATGCCGACCGTCACGATCAGCCAGCCGCCAAGCACCGGAAAGCCGAAAATGCCGAAGAAATAGGCGATGACGAACCAGGTCAAGGCGGCGCTGCGGTGCTCAGGCGGCGCGTCATTGACGGCCTGTGTCTGGATGACTGTGTAGACGAGGCCATAGCCGAGGCCGAGCAGGATGGCGCTCGCGATCTGGACCGGCACCCCATAGACAAGGCCGAAGGCGGTCACGACGCCGAGGATCATCAGCGCCAGGAGAACGACGGACGCGCGATCGCCATCGGCGCGGTTGATCATCGGCGCCAGGACGAAGCGCGCCACCACCACGGTGACGGCATAGGCGGCGAAAAAGGTGCCGGCCTCGAGGCCGGTGCCGCGCACCAACGACGACTGGAAAGTAAGCATGCCGCTGAACACGCAGGCGCCGAGCCCCACCATGAGGATCGGATAGATCGCGCGCGAGGAGAGAAGCGCCGGCAGCGCGCGCATCCAGTTGCTGGTCTGCGCCCGCGCCTGGGAAGCTTGCGGCGACAAGGCTTCGAAGGTGAGGAGCAGGACGGCGGCGACGAGCGTGGCGCCGGCGATCACGCCGAAAGCGCCTCTGGTTGAGAGACCGAGATGCTCGACGAGCGCCGCCGCCACGATCGGGCTGAAGCCGATGCCCGCCATCTGGAAGGCGCCGAAGCGGGTGAACCAGAAGCCGCGATCCTGATCGGTGACGCGCTCCGAGAGCGCCATGGGCCCGGCGAGATAGAAGATGCCCCAGCCAAGCCCGATCAGGAAGCCGGCCAGCGCGATGAGCGGCGTCAATGTCGTGAGGAGCGCCAGAAAGCCATAGCCCGCCGCCACCGAGACGGCGCCCATGGCGCCCATGCGCGCCGCCTTGAGCTTCTTCGCATACCAGCCGACCAGCGGCACGCCGATAAGCGTGCCCGCCATCGCGCCCCCGAGCGTCGTGCTGGTGTCGATCTCGCTGCCGCCCAGGGCGCGGAAATGCTCAGTGAGCAGAAAGGTCGCGCCATAGCCGGCGGCGGTGAGGAGCGTGCCGACAAAGAGGAAATAAGCGTGCGATGCGCGCATGGATTCAGCCCGGTAGATGATGGGCCGACTATGGCTGCGATCGGCCACATGCGGTACGTCCACTTCCGGACAAGCGATGAAGTCCACTTAAACCAGGACCTATTGCAGCTCGGCTTCGGCGAGGATGGTCAGATCGCCATGACCGCGGAGGTATGTGACCGGCCAGGCTTCATCCTTCCGACCTCTGAGCAAGGCCTTGCAACAGGAGAAGGGAAACTGACGGAGAGCATAACCGCATGGGGCCTGGCTAGTTGAATTGCTCGGGCAGGTGGTCGGACTTGACCAGATCCTGGAACTTGGTGAGCGAGGCGTCGAATTGCAGTTCGACGATGCCGGTGGGGCCGTGGCGCTGCTTGGCGATGATGAGCTCGGCGACGCCGGTCACCCGGTTCATCGTCTCCTGCCACTCGAAATGCTCAGGCGTATTGGGCCGGGGCTCGGTGCGGCCGAGATAGTATTCCTCGCGGTAGATGAACATCACGACGTCGGCGTCCTGTTCGATCGAGCCGGATTCGCGCAAGTCGGCGAGCTGCGGGCGCTTGTCGTCGCGGTTCTCCACCTGACGCGAGAGCTGGGAGAGGGCGATGATCGGTACCTTGAGCTCCTTGGCCAGTGCCTTGAGTCCGACGGTGATCTCGGTGACTTCCTGGACGCGGCCTTCAGAGGCGCGCTTGGCGGAGCCGGCAAGGAGTTGGAGATAGTCGACGATGAGGAGGCCCAGGCCCCGCTGCCGTTTCAGGCGCCGGGCGCGCGCCGCGACCTGCGCGATGGTGAGGCCGCCGGTCGCGTCGATATAGAGCGGCAATGTCGACAATTCGCGCGACACCTCGACGATGCGATGGAATTCGTCCTCGGTGATCTTGCCGCGGCGGATGCGTTCCGAGGAGATGGCGGATTGCTCGGCGATGATACGCGTCGCCAATTGTTCCTGCGACATTTCGAGTGAAAAGAAGCCGACGACGCCGCCGTCGAGAATGCGCACTGTGCCGTCCGGCTGATGATCGGCCTTGTAGGACTTGGCGACGTAGTAGGCGATGTTGGTGGCGAGCGAGGTCTTGCCCATGGCAGGGCGCGCCGCGAGGATGATGAGATCCGACGCCTGCAGGCCGCCCATCTTCTCGTCGAGATCGCGCAAGCCCGCCGAAATGCCTGAAAGGCCGCCGTCGCGCTGATAGGCGCTGGCGGCCATGTCGACGGCTTCGGTGAGCGCCCGGCCGAATAGCTGGAAGCCTTGGCCGTATTTGCCGGTCTCGGCGATCTCATAGAGGCTCTGTTCGGCCGTCTCGATGAGATCTTTCGCGGTCAGGTCGACCGGCGTGTCGAAGGAGTTGTTGACGATCTCGGAGCCGATGTCGATGAGCTTGCGGCGTTGCGCCAGCTCATAGATGGCGCGGCCGTATTCCTCGGCATTGATGATGGTGGTCGCCGCGGCGGCAAGACGGGCGAGATAGACCGGGCCGCCGATCTCCTTCAGCGTCTCGTCGCGCTCGAAATAGGTCTTGAGCGTCACCGGAGAGGCGAGCTTGCCGGCACGGATGAGCGTCGCGGCCGCCTCGTAGATGCGCGCATGCACCGCCTCGAAGAAATGCGACGGGTCGAGGAAGGCCGAGACCCGGTCGCAGGCCTCATTATTGACCAGGATGGCGCCGAGCAGCGCCTGTTCCGCCTCGAGATTATGCGGAGGCGTGCGGTAGGAGTCGGTTTCCTGTTCGGGCTCGACCACCCGGGCGGTGTTTTGTGCGTTCATGAGTCTTTGATAGCGATTGCCGGTGTCAAAGGGCGAATCTATTGGCGATTATGCGCGCTATCCACAGCCAGGGGAAATGCTGATTTTCAAAATCAGGTGATTCGCTCATATCCCCTTGTAACTTTGACAAATCAGCCGCGCGCATGCCCGATATAGGTGATCGAGGTAGTCGGGAGGGAACCGAAGGTGAGGTCGAATCGCCGGTTGAGTCCGCATGGACCGAAACCGGCAAGTGGCGCCACGGCGAAATCATGCCGTTCCAGCTTGGCCTTGAGCTCGGCCGGGGTGATGAACAGGGCTGGATCATGGGTTCCCGGCGGCAGGAGGCGGAGAACGCTCTCGCCCAAAGTCACCACGACCAGCCTGGCCAGCCAGTTGCGGTTGATCGTGTCAAACAGGAAGAGACCACCCGGCTTCAGCACGCGACGGATCTCGCCGATGACCGCGTCGAGATCGCGCACATGCTCCAGCACATCGACGCAGAGCACGATATCGAGCGAGTTGTCGGCAACCGGCAGGCTCTCGCCCGCCCCGACGCGATAGTCGATGGGGAGGCCCGTGGCTTCCGCATGATTTTTGGCGATGGCAATGGCGGGTGCTGAAGGATCGACGCCGATGACATGAGCGCCGCGTTGCGCCAGGGCTTCCGACATGAAGCCGCCGCCGCAGCCGAGATCGAGCACCGACTTGCCGCGCCAGTCCCCGACGATCGGTGTGAAATAGGAAAGCCGCGCCGGCACCATGTTCTGCAGAAGCCGGAGCCAGCGGGTCTCGCCCGTCCACCAGCTCGATGCAAAGGTGTCGTAGATCGACAGATCGTTGCGGGCCGGATCGGGGGAGTGCTTCATTTTCTGTTGCGACGGAAGGGAAGCCAGTATGGCACATGCCGGCGGTAGGCTTCAAACTGATCACCGAAACGCGCTTTGAAGCGCGCTTCCTTGAAGAGCGGCCCGATGAGGCAGTAGAGCGTGAGCACGCCGGCAACCGTGAGCTGGTCGGGCGTCCAGGTCGGAACCGTCCACAAGGTGGCGGCGAAGGCGACATAGATGGGCTGTCGGCAAAATCTGAAAAGTCCCGTCCGCGGCATCGGCGGGTAGCGCACGGCGATGCCCCTGGCGATCGAATACCAGCCGAGAAGCCCCACTTGCAGCGCGAAGCCGGCATCGACGATGGCTTTAAGGAGGCTCAGCCAGGCAGCGGCATAGGCGCAGCACAAGGCGACGAGCAGGGGGCCTTCCGCCCGCCACCAGATGATTCCGCTCGGCGACCATAAGAGGAAGAGCGCCAGTACTTGCAGCGACGCAATCGCGGCATAGGTTGTTGTCGAGAGGTCGGCGCCCAATCCGGCCGGCGCCAAATGGCGCATGAAACGATTGCCGCCGCGCGTCAGCAGCAGGGAATGCGCGATGGGAAACTGAAGGAGAAGCATGCCGTTCGCGATGGAACCATACGGCTCCGCCAGATCTCCGAAGGACCGGCTCATGCCGTGATACATCATGACGATCATCGCCGCGACAGCCGCGATGAACAGGCTGTGGCACAGCAATCCGTAGCAGGCCGCAATGACTCGAGCGCCTGACGATCTGGCGGGAACGCCAAGGCGCTTTATATCTTTGATCTGCGCATCGGATTCTCCGAAAGCCGCTTCGCACTTTTCGGTCCGATGCTCTATCCGGCGCGCCGGTGGATTGATGATCATTCCTCCCCTACGCCCCAGGCCGCACGCTATTCCGTAGATGCCTGAGTATCAAGCTTGGATGCGCAGGGCGTCAATGCCACTCATTGGCGGGGAACATCAGGGTATTCTTGAGCACCACGCCGGGCGGCAGGCGCAATTGCAGCAGCACCACTTCCGCCACATCATCCGACGACATCATGCCGCTGCGGCTTTCCGATCCCGCCGGATGGAGATCTACATTGAGAATATCCCAGAAGGGCGTGTCGACACTGCCCGGGCAGACGGTCGATACACGGATGCCACGCGAGACCATTTCCCGTCCGAGGCATTCCATGAAACCCATCACCGCCCATTTGCTGGCGCAATAGCCCGACCAGTCGGCATAGCCGGTCGTGCCGGCCGAAGACGCGATGGCGACGAAGTCGCCGCGCGCCTGGGCCAGCATAGGTCTCAACGCGGCCTTGATGGTGTGAGCGGCGCCGTGGAAATTGACGTCCATCATCTGGCGCCAGTCTTCGGGATCGGCGCTCTCGACCGGTCCGATCGTGCCGATGCCGGCATTGGCGATGACGATGTCGAGCCGGCCGAGGCGGCTCACGGTATCGCCGACCACGCGCTCCGTCGCCGCGAAATCGCGGACATCGAGGCGGGTGAAGAAAGCCTGTCCGTTGGCGGCCTCGATCTCGCGCACGACGGCGGAGCCATGCGCCTCATTGCGTCCAAGCACGCCCACATGCGCGCCGTCGCGGGCGAGCTTGAGCGCGATCGCCCGGCCGAGTCCGCGTGTCGCTCCGGTGACCAGCGCGATGCGTCCGGCGAGCGGGCGTTCCTCTGTCATGGCTATTCCCTCCCGAGTGATGAAAGAGCCGCTCCGGCGATCTCGAGGCCGGCCAAGGCATCGCGCGCGGTGACGACGCTGGGGCGCTCTCCGGCGCGGATACAGTGGACGAAATAGGACACCTCGTTGAGAAGGGAATCGTCCGGCCCCAGCTCGGCGAGGTCGATGCTACGCGGCTTGTCGCCATACTGGCGGATATAGGTGCCGGTCTCGAAGTCGATGCCGCCGCGCTCAGCCACGATCTCGATGCGATCGGGCGCGGCCTCGCCCGGATAGGTCCAGGAGGTGGCGAGCGACCAGACGGCGCCCGTGTCGCCTTTGGCCGTCACCATGGTTTGCGATCGCTGCGCGCCGTCCGGGCTCCGCCAAGCGTGAACGTCCCTGGCCGTGCCGCCCGTCATCCATAAAGCGAGATCGATGTCGTGGATCATCGTCATCATGATGGGATCTATGTCGGGATAGCGCACCGCATGGCTGTCGTCGCGGTGACGCCTGGCGCTGAAGGAGAGCACGCGGCCGATCTCGCCCGATCCGATGATATCGGCGATCCGGCGATGAGGCGCGGAGAAACGCAGCACATGCCCGGGCAGCACGAAGGCCGGGCCGCGCGCGTCTGCCTCGACCAGGGGAAGGGCTTGCGACGCCGTCATGGCCATGGGCTTTTCGACGAGCGCCGGAATGCCGAGCTCAAGGGCCGCGAGCGCCAGCGGCACATGCGTCTGGCCCGGCGAGGCGATGATGACGCCATCGGGCCTGGTGTGCCGCAACAGGTCGATGATGTCGCCGCCCCAGTCCTTGACGCCATGGCGCTCGGCGGCCGTCCTGGCGGCCGTCTCATTGCGATCGGCGATGGCCACGACTTGCGCATCCGGGATACGAGCGATGACGCTCAAATGCTCCTGGCCGAAGAGTCCGGCGCCGGCGAGGGCGAGCTTTACCGCCATTACACGGTTCCCTCGGGCCCGGCGCCGCAGACCAGTGCGCAGACATGCCTGGCGCCCTTGAGCTGTGGCAGGTTCTGGCGCAAAGCGGCGATCGAGGCGGCGCCTGAGAGATCGGCGGCGATGCCCATTTCGAACCACAGGAAACACGAGGCCTCCGCCATCTCCTCATCGCTGACGAGCACGATGTCGTCGACCGTGGCGCGGACGGTTTCATAGATGCGCTCGTCGGTGCGCCGGCAGCTCATGGTCGGCACCCGTGAGGTCACTTCGGAAAGCGTCACCACATGGCCGGCATCGAGACTGGCCTTGAGCGTCGGCGAGCCTGTGGGCTCGATGCCGATGATGCGAATGTCGGGCCGCTTCGCCTTCAGCGCCGTGCCAAGACCGGAAATGAGCCCGCCGCCGCCAATGGCGATGAGAATCGCATCGATATCGGGAAGGTCGTCGAGGATCTCGAGGCCGAGCGTACCTTGCCCAGCGACGACGAGCGGGTCGGCGAAGGGATGGAAATAGGCCGCTCCCGTTTTCGCCGCATAGTCATGCGCCGCCTGGTTGGATTGGCTCCATTCGTCGCCGACGATCTCGACCTTGGCGTTCCAGGCCTTCATCTTGGCGACCTTGGCGGGCGAGACATTCGACGGGACGAAGATGGTCGCCGGCACCTTGGCCGCGAAGGCGGTGCGCGCCACCGCGAGGCCGTGATTTCCGCCCGAGGCCGTGGTGATGCCGCCTTTGATCTCGTCCTTGCCGGCGCCGAGAAGCCGGTTCATCGCGCCGCGCGCCTTGAACGAGCCCGTCACCTGCAGGCATTCGAGCTTGAGCGTCACCTTCGGCGCGCCGCTCAGGGAGGACTGAAGCTGATCCAGCGCCAGCACGGGCGTGCGCCGGATATGGGGGGCGATGCGGGTGCGCGCCGCCTCGATATCCTGGATGCTGATTATGACAGGTCTCCTTCATAGAGCGAGGCCACCACCAGGCAGCAATTGCCGGGCTTCACCCGGCCGGGCTGGCGGCGCCCATAGAGGATGCCGTCGGCTTGATAGTGGAGCAGGTCGGGCGGGCGCGTCGGGTCCCACAGGCAATGGATGCGCCCCGCCTCTTCGCCGGCTTTCACCTTCTGACCATTGGGATGGGAGGGCTCGAAGACGCCGTCCATCGTCGCATAGACATGCGCCTTGTTGCCGGCGAGATCCAGGATACGCCTGTCGGGCCGGGGTTCCGGCTTCTTGGCCTGGGGCAGGACACCCAGATGCGCCAGCACATTGCGCACGCCCCGGCGGCAGATGGCGAGGCCTTCGAGCGAGACGGTGCCACCGCCGCCCATCTCGGTACCGACGGTGACGAGGCCGGCATGGCAGGCGGCCGCCGTCGCGGTACGTGTGTCGCCGTGATTGCTGATGACGACGGCGAGCGGCGCGTCGAAGGCGAGCGCCGCCGCGATATTGCGCCGGAGCAGATCGGGATTGTCGGTCGGCTCGACGATGGCGCTGGGGAGGATGTCGAGCGAGGAGCCGCCGGAGTGAAGGTCGAGGAAGGCATCGCCGCGCGGGAAGATCTCGCGTGTCATATAGGCCGAGATCTGCTGGGTGATCGTGCCCTTGGGATCGCCGGGGAAGGTGCGGTTGAAATTGAGTCCGTCGACCGGCGAGGTGCGCCGCCCGGCCATGACAGCATGCACATTGATCGTCGGCAGCAGGATGAGGCGGCCCTGGATCTCCTTCGGATCGAGATCGCGGATCAGCTCGCAGATGGTGATCGGGCCTTCATATTCATCGCCATGATTGCCGCCTTCGATGATGACCGTCGGCCCCTTGCCGTTGCTGATGACGCAGAGCGGGATGCGTGTGACGCCCCAGGCATCGTCATGCGGCGAATGGGGGATGTTGACGAATCCGGTCTGCTTGCCGGGCCGGTCGAAGTCGATCGTGGTAAAGCCGGCAGCGCCTGTCATGTTGTCCTCTTTCTGATCGTTTCGATGGATTGCCTGAGGCTTTGCGCTTCATCCGGCGCCAATGCCCCAAACGCCATCTCGCAATGATATTCATCCTGCGGCGCCAATATGCGCAGACGGCCATTGGCCTTCTCCGCCGTATAGCCGTTGGGATCGGCGGTGGCCGGCAGCATCAATCCGAGGGCATCCTGGTCGCCGCTGCGGCTGATCCAGCGCACGCCACGATCGAGTTGCTGTGGACGATGGCTCACGAAATCGGCCGAGCCATCGGGAAGCAGCTGCATGCTGTGCGCCCATCCTGTCTCGTCGGCGCGGCAGTCGAGCGAGAAAACAAGCTCGGGATCGATTGCTTCGCCCGGTCGGATCTGCCGATGCCGGGCGGGATCGGCGAGGGTGGCGTCCAGAAGCTGGCGATGGCGCGCCGAGGGCGTGGCATTGCCCGGCAAGGTGGCGCGGACCCGCATATGACGTGGATCATCGGGCGCCGTGTCGATGAGCGCCGCGCTGTCGATCGGCCGGAAATTGATGTGAGCCAGATACATCAGCTCCATCGGCCCTTGTTTCATGTTGCGGACGGACAAAGTGGCGCGGATGCGCCCGCCCTTCGCGCCGAGCTTGATGACGGGCACCGCTACGTAATTATGCGTGAACGCGACCCGATGACGGTAGCTGCCGGAAAGCGCCATATAGGGCCCGCGCTCGTCCCGGCCGACGATGAGATGAGCCTCTTGATAAATCGCATTCGGAAGCTCGCCGTGCAGCGGATGCGTATCGCCCGGCCCCGGATTACCCATGGCGGTGACACCGCAATGGATGAAGAACGCGCCGTAATTGGAGAGATAGTCCTGGGTGGCGACCGGTTCGTCGAACATCGAGCCCATGGTGAGGCGGCGCCCGAAGAATGTGGCATCCCAGATCTGCTGGCCGTGGAAGGGCAGCAGATCGAGCTGGCCCGCGTCATTGGCGATCGTGAGTCCGGCGACGCCGCTGCCATAGAGGAAGGCGGTGGCGGTCATGCCTGCATGCTCCGCAACCACAGCGGACGCCCGGGTGAAATGCTCGGGCCGAAAGGGGATGATGACAGGGTCAGGTGACATGGAGCGTCTGATATCCGGGCGGGAAGGCGATCATGCCGTGTTCCGCTTGTGCCGCGCAAGGGTGTTGGGTTCGATCTTGCGACCCATGCGGGCGAGCAGGGCCATGGCTGCCTGGTTTGCTTCGCGCAGGAGCTTGCGCTCATCCACGGTCGCGAAGCGGCCTTCCTCCAGAACGATCCGGCCATTGACGATCACCCAATGGACGGACTTCGAGCGCGACGAATAAAAGAGATTGCGGATCATATTGGTGGTCGGGATAAGTTCCGGCCGGTCGAGCGTGTGGATGACGAGATCGGCGCGTTTGCCGGGCTCGATTGAGCCGATGCTTTTCTCCATGCCGACGGCGCGGGCGCCGGCGCGCGTCGCCATGGCGAGCCCATCCTCGGCGACGAGATAGGTGCGATCGCCATGCGCCTCGCGCGCCGTCAGCACGCTCAAGTTTGCCTGCCGCCAGAGATCGAAGTCATTCGACCAGTTGGCCGAGTCCGAGCCCAGTGCGATATTGGCGCCGCGCCGCCACAGTTCCGCGTGCCTTCCATGGAAGCAGCCGCCATGACCCCACATCATCGAGGCGGCGGGCGCCCAGGCGATGCTCGTGCCCTTGCCGAGCAGCGCCTCGCATTCGGCGTCGGTCAGATGATTGGCATGGCCGAAAGTGACATTGCGGTCGAGGAAGCCGATCTTTTCGAGATGCAGGAGGGGGATCGGTGCCGAAGCGCTTGTGATCCGCTTCCGTGTCGGCGGGGCTGTAGGACTGGTGTAGATTGAGGACGACGCCCGCCGTATCGGCGCGCGCCTTGGCCTCCATCATCAGTTCCTCGCTGGCCGTGCCGAGGCCCAGTATGGCGACATGGCCGGTGACCAGGGCTTCCGGATCGCCATTGCGATGGAGCTCGCCTCCCATCAGGGCGAGCGCCTCGGCGCGGGTCTTGGGCGCGCGCTTCAGCACCGGACGGGTGCGCGCCTGCGCGGCGCAGGCGCTGCAGCCTGACTCGACCATGCCTTGCGCGAAGCCCTGCGGCTGATCCCAGATGAAGGCGTCGCCGATGATGGCGCGGATGCCGATATCCTGCGCGGCGCGCGCCGCGGCGGCGGGCGTGAGCACGGTGCCGGCTTCGAGAAAACAGGTCGTGCCGTTGCGGATCATCTCCATCGCCGCGAGCGCGACGGCGAGATATTCCTCCTCGTCGTTCACCGTGTTGAAGAAGACGCTTTCGAATGTGTCGAAGGCATCCGTCTCGGCGAGTTGGTCGGGCAGCGCGCCGCGGAACAGCTGGAAGGACGCGTGCAAGTGGCATTCGATGAAGCCCGGATGGACGGGAGCACCTTGCGCATCGATGCTGCGCTTGCCCTCAAACCGAGCGGCGATATCGGCGTCATCGCCCACCGCGATGATGCGGCCCTTGTCGATGGCGATGGCGCCATGTTCGAAGATGCGCTCGCCGTCATCCATGGTGAGCACATGAGCATGCCGGATCATCAGCTCGACGGACTGGCGGGGCGTTTGGGTCATGAATTTCTCCGGCCGATGAAATTGGATCCGATCACCAGGCAGACGAGCAGGAAGAGCAGCATCGCCGCCAAGGCGTTGATCGAAGGGTCGACGCCGCGGCGCATCAGGCCCCAGACCAGCACCGGAACGGATTGCTCATTGCCGATATTGAACCAGGTGACGACGAACTCATCGAGCGACAGCGCGGCGGCAAGCAATGCGGCACCGACGATCGAGGGGCGTATCTGCGGGAAGGTGATGTCGCGGAAGGTCTGGAAGGATGAGGCGCCGAGATCGCGCGCCGCCTCGAGCGTGGTGAAGTCGAAGGTCTCGAGCCTTGCATTCATGGTCAGCACGACAAAGGGCAGGCTCACCAGCACATGGCCGATGGCGGCATTGCGCAGGCCTTGCGAGAGGCCCAGCCCGTGAAACATGACGGCAAGCGAGATGCCGATGACGAGCAGCGGCACGACCGCCGGCAGGAGGCTCGCAGCGAGCAGTGCCTGGCGCAGGCGCGGCTGGGCGAGCTTCACGACGCCGAAGGCGAAGGCGGCGCCCAGGACACCGGCAGCCACCGCCGAAATGCCGGCAAGGATCAGGCTGTTGGTGAGCGCCTTGGTGATGAGCGGATTGGCGAAAGCGTTCTGGTACCACGCCAGAGTGAGGCCCTCGATCGGCATGGCGAGCCGGGGCGAGGTGGTGAAAGAGAACAGCACGATTACCACGATCGGCGCATAAAGGTAGAGAAGCACGAAGCCGAGGAAGCCGCGCGCCAGGAGGTTCGAGGGGGGCGGCCTCACCATACCGTCACCCAGCGCACGATGCGCATGATGAGGAAATAGAGGCCGAGCACGATGCTGATGGTGACGAAGGCCAGCGCCGCGCCGAGCGGCCAGTTCGAGCCGATGCCGCGGAACTGGTCGGCGATGACATTGCCTATGAGGAGGCTCTGGGTGCCCCCGACCAAAGTCGGCGTCACGAAGTCGCCGGCAGCGAGCAGGAAGGCAAAGGCGAAGGCGGTCCTGAGGCCTGGGAGCGCCATCGGCACCAGGATGGTGCGGATGAGGGTATAAGCAGGGGCGCCGAGGTCGCGCGCGGCCTCGAGATAATCGCGCGAAATATTCGCCATCGCCGAATAGATCGGCAGCACGGCGAGCGGCAGCAATAGGCCGCACAGCGTGATGACGATGGCAAGATTGCTGTAGATCAGGAATTCGAGCGGCCGGTCGATGAGGCCAAGCCATTGCAAGGTGGAATTGAGCAGGCCCTGCTTGCCGAGAATGGTACGCCAGGCATAGATGCGCACCAGATAGCCGCTGAACAGCGACAGCAGGATGAGCTGCAGGATGATCTGGCCGCGCCTCTCAAAGACGAAGCGCATGAGATAGGAGACGGCGAAGGCGATCGGCACCACGAAGGCAGCGGTGACCAGGCCGACGGCGATGGTGCGGATAATCAGCACGCGATAGAGGCTGGAGGTGGCGATCTTCTCATAATTGTCGAGCGTGAGATCGGGGATGAGCACGAAGCCGTTCGCCCGCCAGAAGCTCAAGACGAAGAGCGCCAGCATCGGCACGGCGAAGAAGATCAGGTAGAAAAACGACGCCGGGAGGAGCGGGCGCGCAGTCACGCCCGCTTGTCCCCAGCGTCCCATTGTGCCGGCGGTCGCGGTCATCCGCGGATCGAAACTTCAGGCCACCTTGAATTTCTGCCAGGCTTCGACCCAGGCCGCCGAGCCGACGACGTCGCCTTCCGGGTTCTGCGGCGGCACGACGATCTGGGTGCCGAGAATGCCGCCACCGGGCTGGCGCACATTCTCGTAAGGATAGATGTCGCGCACGCTCGCATCGATAAGGTCGAAGGCCTTCTCGACCGTGCAGCCCGACCCCAGCTCCTTGGCCAAGGCGGCATTGTTCTCCGGCAAGGTGATGAAGTCGATGAACGCATAGGCATTGTCGATATTGGGAGAATCGACCGCGAGGGCATAGGCGTCCGACCAGAAAAAGGTGCCGTCCTTCGAAGGCGAGCCCACCACCAGCTTGACGCCCTTGTCCTTGGCGATGAGCGTCTGATAGGCCCAACCGCCGATACCGAGCGAGGCGTCGCCGCGCACCATGACGTCGGCCATGTCGCCGTGGGACGCGCCGATCGTCACGACATTGGGCTTGACCTTGAGCATCGCCTCGACGACCTGCTCGAGCTGAGGCGCGGTCAGCCGGTTCGGCTCCTTCATGCCGAGCGAGGTGGCGAAGAGCCAGATATTGCCGAAGGGATCATCGAGGAGGACAAGCTCGCCCTTATATTTTGGATCGGCGAAGTCCGTATACTTTTCCGGCATCTTGTCCCACTTGGCCGGATTGTAGACGCAAGGCTCGTCGCCCCAGATCATCGGGATGCCATAGGTCTTGCCGTCGCGCGTGAGCCACGGGGCATCCTTGAAGGCGGGGAAGAGACCTTGCGCGCTCGGAATGCGGGCCATGTCGAGCGGCTGGAACAGCTCGGTATTGGAGCCGAGGATGGCGCGCTGGAAATCCTTGTTCGGGGTCAGGATGTCCATCGAGCCGCGCCCGCCGGTGTTGAAGCGGGTGAGGGCCTCGTCCGCCGCCGACTGGAAGGAGGCCTGCATCTGGATGTTGTTCTTGGCCAGGAACTCCTTGGCGACATTGCCGCCATGCTCGCCGTCCCAGCCGAGGAAATTGAGCGGCCCGCCGAGCTTCTTGTCCTGGGCCGAAGCGGGCGGGGCGCCGAGCACGGTGAGCGTGGCGAGGCCGGCCGCACTCTGGATGAACCGCCGGCGGCTCACATCCTGATTGAGCTTGGAATCGAGGATTTGTCGCAGGAACTCTTTCATGGCGCTCTCTCCCTGATTTGCCGCGCATTGCGGGCATTGTTGTTTTGATTTACTTACTAGTAAGTAAGGGCGAAGTCAACGCGGGAGAGGGCGCTATTGCTGCGCTCTCCTCGCTTACTTCATGCCCGCTAGGGTGTCGCTGATAATCTTGATCTTGTTGTCGACGAGCCCCGCCATGCTGGCCATGCCGGCCTGATTGAGCGCACCCTTTGCCATCTCGAAACGTGTGATGGATTCCTCGAAGGCCTTCCGGTCCTGACGCCTTGTGCCGTAGCCCCAATAGACATCGCCGATGCCGTTCTGGGCGAGGCCCCATTTTAGCGCATTCGTATCCCGCGTGAACACCTCCATCGAAGCGTTGAAAGCGATGAGTGCCAGATCGTAGCTCTCGGTACCCTTCTCGAAGTTGCCGACCATGGCGAGAGAATTGCCGAGATTGAGCTGGGCTTCCGCCCATTCGAGGCCGGAATTTTCCTTGGTATAGACCGACAGTGAGGCCTGCTTGGCTGCGATCGACTGTTTGTACATGTCGAGGCCGCCGCCGCGCGAGGCGAGCGCTTCCAACGTGCTACCGAGCATGGCTTGGACGCCGGCCCAGGTGATCGGGTCGCGTTCCCGCGTGAACTCCTCAGCGGCCTCATTGTAGAGCGCGATCGCTGCGGTGAGCTTGGCCGGATCGTCCTTAATCTTGCCGAGGGCTTGCTGCGCGTTACCAAAATTGACCCGGGTCATTGCCCAGTCCTGGGGCGAGCAATCACGCTTGAAGACTTCGATAGGGCCGGGAAAGAGTACAGCCGCTTCTTCAATCATCGCGACGTCCTGCTTGCGCATGCCAATGACAAGCAAGGACGAAGCCAGATTGTTCTGGATGGTGGCCCAGTTGACCGCTGACCGCTCGCGCGTCACTTCGACCAGGGCATCGCGGAATCCTTTCGCCGCTTCCTCCATCTCGGTTGTAGCCGTGCCAGAGCGTTGGCCGATATTGTAGGTCACCTCGCTCAGTCCATTGAGACTGTTGCCCCATTTCAGCGGCACGCGCTCGCGGGTGCGCACTTCGAGGGCGAGGCGAAGCGTCTTCTCGGCCTCCTTGAGCATGGCCATGTCATTCTTGCGGGTCGCCAGCGTGCTGAGCGTGTTGCCGAGGCTGTTCTGCAAATTGCCCCAGCGCAGAGGATCCTTTTCGCGGGCGATCACTACGAAGGCGGCGCGATAGGCGCCGACGGCTTCGAGAAGACGGGCGTCGCCGCTTTCCCGTCCGCCCAGAGCGGAAAGAGCGATGCCGAGATTGAATTGCGAATCCGCCCATTCCGTCGGTAGCTTGTCGCGGTTACGGATTTCGAGCACGGCGCGCTGGGCGGCAACCGCGGCTTCCAGATTGAATGTGTTGCTTTCACGCTGTCCGAGCGCGATGAGCGCATTGGCGTAGTTGTTCTGAGCTGCTGCCCAGTTCACCGGATCGCTCTGGCGGGTGAGAACCTCCAAGGAGCCGCGGAAGATCTGGGCCGCTTCTTCGAGCAGTTTTCTGTCGCAGACGCGTTCATTGAGGTTGAGATAGGCGACGCCCATGTTGTTGCGCGTCTTGGCCCAGTCGGCATTTTTCTCGCCATTGGGGATGAAGGAAAGAAGCTGTTCATAGGCGGCGATGGATTGCCTGAGGGCATCATTGTCGGCTTTCTCATCGCCTTGCGCGTTAAGCGCCTCGGCTTCGAGGTTCTTGTAGTTCCATTTGAGCTTCTCGTCCCACTTCTCGACCAGAGAGAAGGCCTTGGCATAGTCCTTGGCGGCGGCAAGATAGTCTGAGGCGAGCGAGGCGGCCTCGGCGCGGCGCACATAGATGGCGGCATCGGCCAGCCGTTTATTCTTGACCGCTTCCTCCGCGGCGTCGACGGCGCCCGCGGTCGCTTCGACGCGCTTGACGGCGTCATCGAGGAATTGACGGGCTGTGGCAATGGCGCCTTGTTGGATGGCGCGGTGTGCCGCCTCGGCGAGCTTCTTGATCTCGGGATCGTCCACATTGAGCGATTCGCGCTCGGCCATCATCCTCTTGATGGTTTCCGCTTGCATCTTGAGAAGCTTCTCCAGCGCTTCCGGATCCTTCGGCATGTCCTTGACGCCGAGGGCGCTCAGCACGCCATAGAGCGCGCTGATCGGCACGCCCTTGTCCTTGGAGATCGTTTCGACCTGCCCGCGCTCGAGGCTCGGCAGATCGGCGATGGTGAGGAGCAGCTGGCGGCGCTCGCCGGTGATGAGGCCGTCCTCGCCTTCGGGCTCGTCGGGCGCCACGCCCAGATAGAGGAGGCGCCTCAGGCTTTCATTGACCCAAGGACGCTGGCGCGTCTCGGTCGAGAGATAGACTTCCTCCGTCACCATGCGCATCACGGAGCCGAGCTCGGCGCCTTTCATGGCGGAGAGATGGCGCAGGAGGGCCGCCGCATAGGGGCTGTTGCCGCCTTCGGCGCCATCGAGCGCCGGACGGCCAGGCTCGGCCGCGTAACCGATCACCGTGCCGAGATTCTCGGTGGCGGGAGCGGCGTTTTCGACGACGGCCGCCCCACGCGGCGCCCCGAGGCCGCTGACGGTCACCGGCAGCGCCGGGCTTTCCGGCGTCGCCTTGAGCTGGGCGGTTGCGGGGAAAGGATTGGTGCGGCAGGCATCGAGCAGCACGATCACCACCGGGACAGTGGCCTTGAGCTTGTCGACAACGGCAGTGAGGGAGACGAGCTCCACGCCGGCATTGCCGAGCGAGGCTTCATCCGCATTGACGGGGACGAGATAATTGTCGCCGCCCGCCTCGATGCCGTGGCCCGAATAATAGAGGAAGGCGATATCCGCGCCTTCGGCATCCTCGACGAAGCGCTCGAGATCGCGCGAGAGTTTTCCAGCGTCGCGGTCGGTCACCGCGCGTCCGTCGAAGCCCAGATCGGTAAGCAGCTTCGACATTTCACGCGCGTCATTGGCGGGATTGGGCAAGGGCGTGATATGGGCATATTTCGACTGCCCGATCACCAGGGCGACGCCCTTCAGCGTCTTCTGCTCCTCGGCCATAACGGCGGAGGCGGCCAGGACGGTGATGAAGACTGCGAGAAGGGCACTGATGGCCCGTTGCGTATTCCGGGCCAGATATAGAGGCATCATGCCGCCGACCGTCCTTGAGAATTTCCCTCGCGGTTCTTTAGGCCTGTCGTTGCGGCAGGATCAAGGCCGAATTCGGCCGCGTTGCGGGCTTCCGGCGGATTATTCCGCCGGCACCGATTTCAGCCGGCGGCTCTTGCTGTCGATCGCCCTGAGGCGTTCTTCTTCCGTGATCATGTAGTTGCGCGTCATCGGCAGCGCGTGCTGGTTGCGGGTGAACTGGATCTGGAAATTGTTCATGCCCTGATAGCGGAAGGCGTTTTCGGACGCGGCCAGATAGAACTCCCACATCCGGCAGAAGCGCTCGTCATAGATCGCCTTGGCGCGGTGCCGGTTGGCAGCGAAGCGCTTGCCCCATTCGCGCAAGGTCTCCGCATAATGCAATCTCAGGATTTCGATGTCGGTCACATAGAGGCCGCTCTTCTCGATAAACGGAAGCACTTCGGACAGAGCAGGGATATAACCGCCCGGGAAGATAAATTTCTTGATCCAGGCGCTGGTGGCGCCGGGCCCGTCGGAGCGGTTGATCGAATGCACCACCGCCACGCCGTCATCCTTGAGCAGCGCGCGGCATTTCGCGAAGAATTCCTTATAGTGGACCACGCCGACATGCTCGAACATGCCGACCGAGACGATGCGGTCGAATTTCTCGTCGAGATGGCGGTAATCGAGCAGGCGAAAGTCCACCGTGTTGGAGACGCTGCGCTGGCGGGCGCGCTCCATCGACATCTTGTGCTGTTCTTCCGAAAGCGTGACCCCCGTCACCTTGGCATCGCAGGTCTCGGCGAGATAGAGGGCGAGTCCACCCCAGCCTGAGCCGATATCGAGCACCTTCATGCCGGGCTTGATATTGAGCTTGGCCGCCAGATGCCGTTTCTTGGCAAGCTGGGCGTCCTCGAGCGAGGGTTCCGGCGTCTCGAAATAGGCGCAGGAATATTGCCGGTCACGGTCGAGGAAAAGATCGTAGAGGGCGCCCGACAGGTCATAGTGATGGGCGACATTGGCCTTGGCCTTGCCGACCGGATTATACTGGTCGAGCCGCTTCAGCCCGATGCGGAGCTGGTTGAAGAATTTCGCAGCACCCGGCGTCGGCCGCTGCTCCATATTTTTCATGAGGACTTCGAGCAGGTCGTAGATCGTGCCTTCGGTAAGCTCGATGTCGCCCGCCATGTAGAGCTCGCCGAAATAGCGGTCGGGGTCGAGAAGGATCTTCATCGGAGCCCGCGGATTGACGATCTTGAAGCCGGACGGTTTACCCGACCCATCGCCATAGATGTGCTTGCGCCCGCGGATATCGGTCACCGTCAGATTGCCGGTCTGAACCAGCTGTCTCAGAGCCTGGTTTAAAGCTGCAAACATCTCCGTTCTCCCGCTTTTCCGGCTCCCCAGCCGGAAGGTGGTTCACCCGCATAGTAAACGCAGTTTGACGAATAAGTGAAGGCCCGCGGCATTTCGGGAGCGCATAGCGTTAATGCAGGACCACGGGGGCTCCGACCCTCGTTCCGCGGCCTAGATCACGATGAGTTTGGATTGAGTCAATCCAAACTCATAAACGTGATCGATTCCTATATGATAGCGCGGGATTCTTGCGAAAAACCGGTGCCCACTTTTTCGCATCCCGCGCTTGGGGAGGCCCGGGCCGGGCAAAGAAAAAGGGCCCTGCCGCGGCAGAGCCCTTGTCCAACTTATCGCTGAGGGAAGGATCAGTCCTTCGTTTCCTCTTCGACGGCTTCCTCGGCAGCCGTTTCCGACTCGAACAGCTCCTCGGCGGCGGCCAGCGCCTCGGCCCGCTCGGAGACGGGGCCGGTCAGGACCTCGCCGCGCGCCTGAGCATCCGCCTCGTCCTGCGAGCGCGCCACATTGAGCGTCACCGGAACGGAAAGCTCGGGGTGGAGGGCGATCTGCACCGTGTAGAGGCCGATGGTCTTGATCGGGGCATCGAGCAGCACATGGTTGCGCGACACCGGAATGCCGGCCGTCGAGGCGGCCTCGGCGATATCGCGGGTTGAGACCGAACCGTAGAGCTGACCCGATTCACCAGCCTGGCGCAGGAGGATGAAGCTCTTGCCTTCGAGCTTGCCGCTGTCGCCCATGGCGGCCTTGCGGCGCTCCTCGTTGCGAGCTTCGTGCTGGGTGCGGTCGCGCTCGAACTTGACCCGGTTGGCCTCGGTCGCGCGCAGCGCCTTGTGCTGTGGGAAGAGGTAGTTGCGGGCGAAGCCGTCCTTGACCTTGACGACTTCACCCATATTGCCGAGCTTGCCGATGCGCTCGAGAAGAATGACGTCCATAATTCTAATCCTTTGCTGTCCCCGATCCTGGAGGATGGGTTAGAGGCGGATCGGGTATCCGCCCCAACCGTCGAAGCGTTCCCCGCCAAAGTTGTTCGACTTTGGCGAGAAGGGAACGCTCCAATGAGCGATTACTTCAGCACGTAGGGCAGGAGGCCCAGGAAACGCGCGCGCTTGATCGCCTGGGCGAGTTCGCGCTGCTTCTTGGCCGAAACCGCGGTGATGCGCGACGGCACGATCTTGCCGCGCTCGGAGATGAAGCGCTGCAGCAGCTTCACATCCTTGTAGTCGATCGCCGGCGCGTTATCGCCCGAGAACGGGCAGCTCTTGCGACGACGGAAGAAGGGGCGACGTGCCGGCCCGCCTTGACCTTGAGCCATTAGTTAGCCTCCCTGTCCGAAGAGAAATCGAGATCGTCGAAGCCACGACCGCCACGGCCGCCGAAGCCACGTCCACCGCCGCGCTCGTCGCGCTTGCCGGCCTTCATCATGGCCGTGGGACCGTCTTCGTGCTTCTCGACGCGCACCGTCATGAAACGGATGACGTCTTCATTGATCGACATCTGGCGCTCCATTTCGGCGATAGCCGCCGGCGGGGCTTCGATGTCGATATAGGTGTAGTGCGCCTTCCGGTTCTTCTTGATGCGGAAGTTGAGGGACTTCAGACCCCAATACTCGGTCTTGCCGATCTTGCCGCCACCCGAAGTGATGACGGTCTTGAATTGATCAGTCAGCTGATCAACCTGCGCATTCGATGCGTCCTGACGGGTCAGGAACACATGCTCGTAAAGTGGCATGTTTCAAGCCTTTCAAAGTTTCTGCCATCAATTGACTCCCGGCGCAGAGCCTCCTTCGAGCCCTCAGAAGTGAAAGGCTCGAAAGACCGGTTTCTCGAAAGAGCGGAGACACGGGAAGACGGGATCAAACCCTGTCTGGGACCCTGATGAGCCACAAACCTTCCGTTCAGCCCCCCAACCGGAAGCCAACTGGCGGGGGCTCTATGGCTGAAAAGCCCGCGGAATGCAAGCGCTCTGAATGCCGTCAGGGAAGGCTCTCCTAATCCCAATCCTGAACTTCAGGATTGTAGAACCAACGCCGTAACTCCCGGCAGGTGCGGGGGCGGCCGTCGCTGACGCTGCCATCCGTGCAGGGATCATAGCGCTTGCGGCGCCACTCTCGCGGCTCCGGCTCGCGGCCCTGATGACGCAGCCAGCGCCTGAGCTCCTTGCAGCTGCGGGCTTTGCCGTCACTGAGGCTCCCGTCACGGCAGGGGTTGTAATATTGGACCCGCTCAAGCCGGCCGCTATGGGGCTGTGCCTCACCAGCGGGCACGAATGCTATCGACGAAAGACAGAGGCAAAAAAGAGCGACACGAAGCATGGGGTGGTCCTTGGCCTATTGTTCATGGACGCGAAGGATCCCCGAGGCGGGTTGTGAGAGTATTGCGGTGGGCAGGATTTATCCGCTTAGATCACGATGAGTTTGGATTGAGTCAATCCAAACTCATAAACGTGATCGATTCTCATATGTTAGCGCGGGATCCTCGTGAAAAACTGGTGCCCACTTTTTCGCATCCCGCGCTAGCGGGAAGGACAGGCGGAAGGAGGCGCCGACGGCGCGGTCGCGCACCGAGACGCCGCCGCCATGGAGTCGCATCGCGTCGCCGACGAGGCTCAGACCCAACCCGGCGCCGCGCCCATCCTTCTTGCGCTTGAAGAAGGGCTCGAAGATGCGATCGCGCAAGTCGGATGGAATGCCCGGCCCTTCATCCGTCACCTCGACCCAGTCGGTGCCGACGAGGAGCGAGATTGTGCCTTTCCGGCCGCCATGGTCGATGGCGTTCTGGACGAGATTGGTCAAAGCCCGGCCGATCGCCTGCGCGTCGCCCTTGACGATGGCCGGACCGTCTGCCGCGCCGAATTCGATTTCATAGCCCGCCTCGAAAGCGAGCGGACCCATGTCGAGAATGACCTGGCGCGCCAGCGCCTCGAGATCGACATCCGGAAATGGCGAGGGAGCAGAGTGCAGGCGCTCGAGGTCGAGCATCTGCTCGGTGATGATCCTGAGGCGCGCCGCATCCAGAGCGAGTTGCGCCTTTGCAGGTCCCTGCGGCAGCGCCGCAAGCCGTGTGTTCAGGATGGCGATGGGCGTGCGCAGCTCATGCGCGGCATCGGCGAGGAACCGCTCCTGGCGCTCATAGCCCTCGTCGAGGCGAGCCAGCGCGCCGTTCACCGCATTGACGAAGGGCAGTACCTCCGAGGGTATGTCGACCGTCGCCAGCCGCAGGCCGCGCTGGCTGACATCGATAGTGTCGGCCTCGGAAGCGGCACGGTCGAGCCCGGCGAAGGCCGAGCGCAGGATCCATGGCGTCGCGATCAAGGCGCCCACCGCCATGACGGCGAGGATGGGAAGGAGATATTGCAGGGTGACGAGCGAGAGGCCGAGCAGGACGAAATGGAACGGCCAGGGCGCTTCGCTGCCGGTGGTGAATTGCAGCCGGCCTATGCTCGTCTCGGCCCATCTGACGCGCGCTGTCGGCCGGTCGGGATCGCCCAGATTCCAGCCGAGCCGCGCCTGGCCGATATCGTCGAGCGCCGTGCCGATATTGGCATATTCGGGCGGGATCGCGCCGTGCGCGAGCTTGTGCTGCTGCCGGTCGCGGATGATGAACCACAGATCCGGGATCGTCACGCGCAACGCCTTGAGCTCCTCGGTCTCGCGCAATCGCAGCCGGCCATTCTCGTCGCGCCCGATCGCCGCGCGCAATATGTCGATGGTCGCGTCGGGCGAGCGGAAATCGAAGAGAAGCCCCGAGCCGAACAGCACGGCGATGACCAGCGCCAGCACCGCCGCCTGGACGGCGAGCAGGCGGCGGAAGAGGCGCCTCCTGAGCGAGCGCCGCGCCGGGCCGGTCATGCATCCTCGCGCAAGAGGTAGCCAACACCGCGGATCACATTGATGACGAGGCGGGCATCGGCTTCGTTGAGCCGCCGGCGCAGGCGCGATATGTGGGAATCGAGTGCATTCGACTGGATCTCGTCGTCGAAGCCGAACACCGCCTCCATCAGGTGAGCGCGCGGCACCATGCGGCCGGTGCGGCGGATGAGGCTCTCCAGCACCAGTAGCTCGCGCCGCGGCAGCTTGAGCGGCTCGTCGTCGATGCGCGCCTCGCGATGGGTGGGATCGAAAGTGAGCCGGCCGATGGTGATCAGCGGCACAGTGAGAGTCTACGGGCGGCGCAATACGGCGCGCAGGCGGGCCAGCAACTCGTCGAAATCGAAGGGCTTGCAGATATAATCGTCGGCGCCGAGGTCGAGACCCGCGACGCGCTCCGGCACATGGCCCATCGCGGTGAGGACGATCACGGGCAAGGGGTCGCCGCGCTTGCGCAAGGTAGCGAGGAAGCGCAGCCCGTCGCCATCCGGCAATTGGCGGTCGAGCAGAGCGGCGTCATAGGCCGTGTCGGTGACGATGAACTCCGCATCGGCGAGCGTCGACACGGCGTCGATCAGAATGTCGTGCCGGGCGAAGGCCGCCTTGAGGGCTTCCACCATTTGCGGTTCGTCTTCGATGAGGAGAAGGCGCATGGCTTCAGAAGAAGGAAAGTCCCTTGGTGACGGCCGCCAGCGAGCCCGTGACGCCGGACCACAGCCAGCCATAGCTGTCGGGCAGCGCCAGATGCAGCGACTTATCATAAAGCAGGAAGCCGAGCACCAGCGCAATGATGCAGGTCTGCGTCCATTGGCGGGCTGCCGCGCCGCCGCTCTCATAGAACATGAGCCTGTCTCCTCTCGAATGCAGGCCCTGTTGCCCAAACAACATTGCGGCAGTCTGGCAAACTCAGGCTTCAGTCTGGGAAAGGACTTTCGCCATCGGATAGATATTTTCCCTGAGGCGGCCGGTCTGCGGCTGCCCTTCATCCCTGAAGCCGCGCGCCAGATAGAAACGGTGCGCGGTGGCGGTGCTGTTGAGGGTAAGGCGTGCGACGCCGAGTTGCGCCGCCCCTCGCTCGAAGGCCCGGATCAGCGCGCTGCTTACCCCCTGGAATCGCGCATCGGGCGAGACATAATTGAGCCTGATCTCGCCCGATCTGGACATGAGGCCGACACCCAGAATCGCCCCGTCATCACCCTCCGCCACGAGACAGAGGGTATCTTCCGCCCGCACCCAATCGCGGAAATGTTCGGCCGTCTTGTTGGCGAGCCAGCTTGCGAGGAGGGCTGGATCATTTTCATGATCGCGCCCGCAAAGTTCCGCGATGGAGCGCCTGAGCACCAGGGCGGCGGGCTCGCCATCATCCGCGGTTGCGGCGCGGATATTCATGGGCTCGTGTCCTTGCCCTTGAGCGCCTCGCGCAAGGCGAAGGCCACTTGTCCGAGCTCGGCCTCGCTTGGCCGGGCAATGGGCTGGAAGGTGACATTCTCTTCGGCGATATAGCGCCTGGAGGTGATGTCGGTGGGCGCGATCATCGGCAGGACATGGGCATGGGCATGGGCGATATCGCCGCCGGTGAACAGAAAGGCGGCGCGGCTCACCCTGTGGCTGGCCTTGAGGATGCGCGCGAGCCGTTGGCCCAGCACGATGATGCGCGAGGCGAGCTCGGCGGTGAGATCGTCGAAGGTGGGATAGTGGTCGCGCGGAATGATCTGCACATGGCCCGGCCGGATTGGGCCGGTATCGAGGAAGGCGACCAGATAGTCGTCTTCATAGACGATATGGGCAGGGCATTCGCGCCGCGCGATGCGGCAGAACAGGCAGGGATTTGAAGTCGTGGTCATAGCGCGTCTCATCTGAAAGGGAGGAATTACGGGTTTCCGGAAATGAAAAACCCTCACCGGGCTGGCGGGAGGGCTCGAGGAAACGCGGTCTCTCTTCAGGAAATCAGCGCGCGCTCAACAGCCTCCGCCGGTGGTACCCGGCAAGGGCTCGCGCATTCGAAGCTGGCCATTCTCAGATTTCATCGGTGGTCTTGTTGCACGAATATCAGGAGACTTCAAGCTAGGGCAGGGGAGTCCGACCCTGCAGCACCTGCGCGAATTTGCTGCTGTCGATATTGCCGCCCGACAGGATGAGCCCGACGCGCTGGCCCTTCATCTGCGCCTGTTCCTTCACGAGCGCCGCCAGAGCGGCGGCCCCGGCACCTTCGGCGACATTGTGGGTGGCGCGATAATAGAGGCGCATGGCGTCCGCGATCTCGTCCTCGCTGACCTCGACGATGCGGTCGGCGCCCTTTGCTATGATCGCGACCGCGTCTGCGTTGGGCACGCGCACGGCCATGCCGTCGGCGAAGGAGAGGGCCGAATTGGTCGGAACGGCGCGGCGCTCCGCGACAGAGAGCTTATAGGCATTGGCCCTCTCGGCCACGACCCCGATGACCTTCGTCCGGAGGCCAAGCAGATCGCGGATGGCGATAACGGCGCAGATGCCGGAGCCGAGCCCGATCGGCACATAGACGGCGTCGAGCGCGCCGGCGCCGTTGAAGAGTTCATGCGCATAGGTGGCCACACCCATCACCAGTTCGGGATGGAAGGAGGCCACCATGTCGAGGCCCTGTTCCCGGGCGAGGCGCATGGCGGTCTCGCGTGCCTCGTCGAAATCCGAGCCCGCCTCGATCAAGGAGCAGCCCAAGGCCCGCATCGCCTCGTTCTTCTCGAGCGAATTGCCCTTGGGCACCACCACTGTCGACGCAATGCCTTCGCGCCCGGCGGCGAAGGGGATGGACTGGCCGTGATTGCCGCGCGTCGCGGTGATGACGCCATTTGTCTCGCCGCGTTCCCTGCGCAGGCGCATATGGACGAGGCCGCCCCTGACCTTGAAGGCGCCGACCGGCGTGTGGTTCTCATGCTTGACCCAGCATTCGCATTGGGTTGCCGCAGCGAGAAGGGGCCAGGCATATTGCGGCGTGGGGGGCATCGCCGCATAGACGATGCTCTGGGCGCGCTCGAGATCAGCGTGTGTAAGCATGCTTCTCCTTATTGTCAGGCCCTGCCGACGGTCAATGGCTGTCGAAAGCCCGCGCTTGACTCCCCCGCCATCCGCATGCTTCGTGCCCCCTCGACTGAATCGCTAAAGGTACTGTATGAGCCTCGCTTTCATATTTCCGGGACAAGGCAGCCAGGCCGTGGGCATGGGCAAGGCGCTCGCCGACGCTTCACCTGCCGCCCGCGCCGTCTTTGCCGAAGTCGATGAGGCGCTGGGCCAGAACCTGTCGAAATTGATGTGGGAAGGCCCTGAAGCCGAACTTACGCTGACCGAAAATGCCCAGCCGGCCTTGATGGCGGTGAGCTTGGCGGTCATCCGCGTGTTGGAAGCCCAGCATGGCGTAAGGCTGCAGGATGCCGCCAAATTCGTCGCCGGCCATTCGCTGGGGGAATATTCGGCCCTCGCCGCCGCCAGCACTTTCTCGCTCGCCGACGCGGCGCGTCTCCTCAAGCTGCGTGGCACCGCCATGCAGGCGGCGACCCCGGTCGGAACCGGCGCCATGGCCGCCCTTCTGGGCCTCGATTATCCGGATGCCGTGGCGGTCGCCGAGGCGGCCGCCCAAAACGAGATCTGCCAGGCCGCCAATGACAACGCGCCGGGCCAAGTCGTGGTGTCGGGCCACAAGGCTGCCGTCGAGCGGGCCGTGATGCTGGCCAAGGAGAAGGGCGCCAAGCGCGCCGTGATGCTGCAGGTGAGCGCGCCGTTCCATTGCGCGTTGATGCAGCCCGCCGCCGAGGCGATGGCCAAGGCGCTGACCGATACGCCGATGCGCCCGCCCCTCGTGCCTGTCTATTCCAATGTGCTGGCCCGGCCTTTGACCGATGCCGCCGAGATCAGGAAGGCTCTGGTGGCGCAGGTCACGGGCACCGTCCGCTGGCGCGAGAGCATGGCGGCGATGGCCGCAGCGGGCGTTAAACTCTTTTGTGAAGCAGGCGCGGGTAAAGTCTTGTCGGGACTCGTGAAAAGGACGGCGCCTGACGCCCAGGGATTGTCGCTCGGCACGCCTGACGATATCGCCCAGAACGTGGCGCAGCTCAAACAGGGATAGAAACATGTTCGATCTTACGGGAAAGACGGCGCTCGTCACGGGCGCCACCGGCGGCATCGGCGCCGCCATCGCCCGAGCCCTCCATAAGCAGGGCGCCACTGTCGCCATTTCGGGCACCCGCGCCGACGTGCTCGACGCGCTCAAGGCGGAACTCGGCGAGCGCGCGCATGTCGTCGTCTGCAATCTCGGCAATGCCGAGGAGGTCGAGAAACTTGTTCCCGCCGCCGAAGCGGCCATGGGCTCGCTCGATATCCTGGTCAATAATGCCGGAATCACCCGTGACGGTCTGGCGATGCGCATGAAGGACGACGACTGGGCCCAGGTTCTGGACGTCAATCTCACCGCATCGTTCCGCCTTTCGCGTGCGGCGATGCGGGGCATGATGAAGCGCCGCTATGGCCGCATCATCGGCATCACCTCAGTGGTCGGCGTCACCGGCAATGCCGGTCAGGCCAACTATGCCGCCTCCAAGGCGGGCATGATCGGCATGACCAAGGCGCTCGCCCAGGAACTGGCGAGCCGCAATGTGACGGTGAACTGCATAGCGCCCGGCTTCATCGCGACGCCGATGACGGACGCGCTCAACGACAAGCAGAAAGAGGCGATCATCGCCAAGGTTCCGGCCGGAAGGCTCGGATCCTCCGATGACGTGGCCGCCGCCGCGCTCTATCTTGCCAGCACCGAAGCCGCCTATATTACCGGCCAGACGCTGCATGTGAACGGTGGAATGGCGATGATCTGAACGGGGCGTCGGGCTTGAATTTGCCGGCCGGCATTCCGGCCGCCCGATACCCATGCAGCGAAACTTCTAGACGGGTTTTTCGGGCCAAATCAAAGGGGTGGACTTGCCCCTTTTATGGCTTGCGGAATCTGTGTTAGGAAGCCCGGGACACGAGGGGGACGTATGTCCGATCGTAGAACGGAAAATAACTTAAACTACTGACGAGGACGATTGAACATGAGTGATGTTGCGGAGCGGGTGAAGAAGATCGTGGTCGAGCACCTGGGCGTAGACGCCGAGAAGGTGAATCCCGAAGCCAGCTTTATCGACGATCTCGGCGCCGACAGCCTCGATACGGTCGAGCTCGTCATGGCCTTCGAAGAAGAGTTCGGCATCGAGATCCCCGATGACGCCGCCGAGACCATCCAGACCGTCGGCGACGCGGTTAAGTTCATTGAAAAGAGCGCCGCTTGACGGTTGCGGGTTACCTCCCCGCGGGGAGAGCCATGGATTGCAGCGCGGAGGCAAGAGACCGAAAGTCTTGCCGCCGCGTTGTCATATATAGAGAGGAGTTTTGATGCGCAGGGTGGTTGTTACGGGGCTGGGTATCGTTTCGCCGCTTGCGACAGGTATCGAAGAGACCTGGTCCAGGCTGACCGCCGGCAAGAGCGGCGCCGGCCCGATCACCAAATTCGACACGTCCGACATGGCCTGCCGCATCGCCTGCGAAGTGAAGAGCGGTGACGGCACCGACGGCACTTTCGATGCGAACCAGTGGGTCGAGCATAAGGACCAGCGTCGCTACGACACGTTTATCATCTATGCGCTGGCCGCCGCCAAGCAGGCGGTGAAGGATTCGGGCTGGGAACCCAAGACCGAGGACGAGAAATTTGCGACCGGCGTCCTCATCGGCTCGGGCATTGGCGGCTTGCCCTCGATCGAGGCGACCACATTGCTCCTCAATGAGAAGGGGCCGCGCCGCGTCAGCCCGTTCTTTATTCCGGGCTCGTTGATCAATCTCGCTTCCGGCGTGGTGTCGATCGAATTCGGATTCAAGGGGCCAAATCACGCCGTCGTCACCGCCTGCGCGACGGGCTCGCATGCGATCGGCGACGCGAGCCGCATGATCGCGCTCGGCGACGCCGACGTCATGGTGGCGGGCGGCACCGAGGCCGCCATTTCGCGTTTGGGGATCGCCGGCTTCATCGCCTGCAAGGCCCTGGCCACGAAATTCAATGACGCGCCGGAAAAGGGCTCGCGTCCCTATGACAGGGACCGTGACGGTTTCGTCATGGGCGAGGGTGCGGGGATCCTTGTCCTCGAGGAGCTGGAGCACGCCAAGGCGCGAGGCGCCAAGATTTACGCCGAAATCATCGGCTACGGCATGTCGGGCGATGCCTATCACATCACGGCTCCGTCTGAGGACGGCGACGGCGCCTATCGTTGCATGCAGGCGGCCCTGAAGCGGGCCGGCATTTCCGCCTATGAGATCGACTATATCAATGCCCACGGCACCTCGACGCCCCTGGGTGATGAGATCGAGCTCAGGGCCGTTGAACGGCTGATGGGCAACCGGTTCAATGGCCTGGCCATGTCCTCGACCAAGTCGTCCACCGGGCATCTGCTGGGGGCGGCAGGGGCCGTCGAAGCCATCTTCTCGCTGCTGTCGCTCAGGGATAATATCTGCCCGCCGACTCTCAATCTGGAGAATCCCTCGATCGAGACAGAAATCGATCTGGTTCCCCTGAAAGCGCGAAATAAGGAGATCAACACAGTTCTGTCCAATTCATTTGGTTTCGGTGGGACGAACGCGTCTTTGATCATGAGGCGAGTCTGAGTCTCTCGAGCGCTTCCCGCTGAAGTTGTGCGACTTCGGCGACAAGGAAGCGCTCCAGATGATTCGCTGACGAGCCTTTGTTCGTGTTCTGATCGAGGCCTGTCGCTTCGATCCGAACCCGAGGGCTCTAATGGAGGCCTATGGTGCCCGACCAGCGCAGGCAGAGATACAGCGTCGTAGTGCCACCGCGCCGTCGGCGTCGGTCAGCGCTCCGGCGGGTATTCTATTCCCTGATACTCCTGGCCGGGGGCGTCGCCCTGGTGGCTTTCGCGGCCGCCCTTTACGGCTACATGAAATTCACCCAGCCGGGCCCACTCGCCGCCGATACCGTTTTCCAGATTGAGCGCGGCAGCGGCATCTTCGATATCGCGGCGGAGCTGGAGAAGGCGGGCGTCATCTCCGATGCCAATATCTTCGCCGCTGCCGCAAAGCTTTCGCGACTGACGGGCGCCGGCGCTCATCTGAAGCCCGGCGAATACCAGTTCAAGCAGGCGATGAGCATGCGCGATGCCATGAAGCTCATCACATCCGGCAAGTTCATCGTCTACAAGGTCACCATTCCGGAAGGCTGGACGACGGCGCAGACGCTCGACCGTTTGCGCGGCAACGAGGTCCTTCTCGGCGATATTACGCTCACCCCGGGCGAGGGGCAGCTGATGCCCGATACGTATGTGTTCCAGCGCGGCGAGACGCGTGACAATATCGTCAAGGGCATGATGCAGGCGCATCAGAAGCTTGTCGATGAACTCTGGCCTCAGCGCGCCGAGGATACCCCGGTGAAAACGCCGGCCGAGGCCATAGTCCTCGCCTCCATCATCGAGAAAGAAACGGGCCAGCCTGAAGAGCGGTCGCGCGTCGCCTCCGTCTTCGCCAACAGGCTGCGGCTGGGCATGCGGCTTCAGTCCGACCCCACGATCATCTACGGCATCACCGGCGGCAAGACCAAGTTCGACCGGTCTTTGACCAAGAAAGACATCGCCGAGGCCACGCCGTACAACACCTATCGCATCAACGGCTTGCCGCCGGGGCCGATCGCAAATCCCGGCCGCGCCTCGCTGCAGGCGGCACTTTCGCCAGCCAAGACCAAGGATCTCTATTTCGTCGCCGACGGCTCCGGCGGTCATGCCTTCGCCGAAACGCTGGAAGAGCACCGCGCCAATGTGAAGAAATGGCGCGAGATCGAGAAGAAGCGCAACCAGGGCGGCGAGGAAGCGCCGGTCATGGACGAGACGCAGGAACCGGGCGAGCCCGCGGCGGTGCCTGCGGAAACCGCAGCGGTAGCGCAACCCGGGCCGGAGGCGGCCCCCGTGGAGCAGCAGACACCAAAGCCGAGCCTGCCCACGGGCGATGACATCCAGACGTCAGATCAGCAAGGCGCCGACAACCAGGCGCCGGAGCCGGAGACCGATGTCGAGGCCGCCGCCCCCGCCACTCCGACGGATACCGCCAGCCAGGCTCCCGAGCAGGGGGCCGCTGCCGTGCCGTTGCCGCGGCCCAAGCCTGAGAGGCTCATCGAGGAGGCGCCCACCGCACCTGCCGAGGCTCCGACCACGGTGGCGGACGCCACGTTAAATCTGAAGCCCGGCAGCGTGATCAGGGGCGCCAAGGGCCTCATTCCGATACCGGCGCCGAAGCCCCAGATGCCTTAACCGGGTAGCGCGGGATGCGAAAAAGTGGGCATCGGTTTTTCGCAATGATCCCGCGCTAACATATAGGGATCGATCACGTTTATGAGTTGGGATTGCTTCAATCCAAACTCATCGTGATCTGGCCGGAAAAGCGGTATCCCTCATTGCAGGTCAGGCGGTAAAGTCGCCGCAGTTTTGATTCGGGGATGGGGTCTATGTCGCTGTCGAGCATGACAGGTTACGCACGCGCTTCGGCGGCACTCGATGGCTTGCACTGGCAATGGGATATCAAGAGCGTCAATGGCAAGGGGCTCGACATACGTTGCCGCATGCCGCCCGGCTTCGAGACGCTCGATCTCCCGGTGCGCGAGATCGCCCAGAAGCATCTGAAGCGCGGCAATGTCCAAATCAGCTTTACCTCGGACCGCGGCGGTGCCGAACAGAAGCTCGCGGTCAACGAGGCGGCGCTCGAGCAAGTCGTTGCCCTGGCGGAAAAATTGCGCGAACGTTTGGGCGGCGCTCCGCCACAGATCGAGAGTCTGCTCGCTTTGCGCGGCATCATCGACGTCGCCGAGTCCGTGGAAGATGAGGGCCAGCTGGCCAGGCGCGACAAGGCCATCCTCAAGAGCGTCGAAGAAGCCTTCCAGGCCTTGGCAGTCATGCGCAAGGCGGAAGGAGCCAAGCTTGGCGCCATCCTTGGCCAGCAGCTTGACCGCATAGAGAAGCTTGTTATCGCGGCGCGCGACAATCCGGCGCGCTCCGTGGAAGTCATCCGGGAACGCCTTGCCGAGCAGGTCAGCCGCCTCATCGAGGCGAATTCGTCCTTCGATCGGGATCGACTCCATCAGGAGGCGATTTTGCTGGCGACGCGCGCCGACATCGTTGAGGAGATCGACCGGCTCTTCGCCCACATCGAGGCGGCGCGAAAGCTCATGCAATCGCGCGAGCCGGCCGGCCGTCAGCTCGACTTCCTCGCCCAGGAGTTCAACCGCGAGGCGAATACCCTGTGTTCCAAGGCGTCCGATAAAAGCTTGACCGCGATCGGGCTGGAGCTGAAGACGGTCATCGATCAGATGCGCGAGCAGGTGCAGAATATTGAATAGCGGAAAAACAAAGACAGTGATCGCCAGGCGCGGTCTTCTCCTGGTGATGTCCTCGCCATCGGGCGCCGGCAAGACCACTTTGTCGCGCGCCTTGCTGGCGGCCGACCAGAATATTCGCATGTCGGTGTCAGTAACGACCCGGCCGCCACGCCCGGGCGAGCGCGACGGCAAGGATTACTTCTTCATCTCCAAGGAGCGCTTCTTCGAGATGCGCGACAATGACGAGATGCTGGAGTGGGCGGAAGTCTTCGGCAATCTCTACGGCACGCCGCGCAAGGCTGTGGAGGAGGCGCTGAGCCAGGGTCGTGACGTGCTGTTCGACATCGACTGGCAGGGCACCCAGCAGCTCGAGCAGGCGATGGGCGACGACCTTGTGCGCATCTTCATTCTGCCGCCCTCGACGGACGAATTGCGCGACCGCCTCATCAAACGCGCCCAGGATTCGGCCTCGGTCGTCGCCAAGCGCATGGCGGAAGCCTCGCGCGAGATGAGCCATTGGGCCGAATATGACTATGTCATCGTCAATGACGATGTCGCCGGGGCGAGCGTCGAGATCACCGCCATTCTGACGGCCGAGAGACTGCGCCGCAAGCGCCGCATCGGCCTGACGGAATTCGTCCGCGGACTGAACAAGACGCTCTGAGGGCGGGCGAGCGGCATGTCGGGTTTCATTACCGGTAATCTCTGGCGCCATGCCGATTTCATGCGCATGTGGGCGGCGCAGGCGGTTTCCGCCTTCGGCGCCCGCATCACCCGCGAAGGCCTGCCGCTCGCCGCCGTGCTCACCATCGAGGCTTCAGCTTTCGAACTGTCGGTGCTGGCGGCGCTCGCCATGGGCCCCGGTCTTGTCGTCGGGTTGATGGCCGGCGGTTATGTCGACCGATCGCGCCGCCGTCCGATCCTGATCGCGATGGACATCGTGCGGGCGGCCGTTCTGATGACGGTGCCGTTCGCCGCCTGGAGCGGCCTTCTGTCCATGCCGCAGCTCTATGTGGTAGCCGCCTGCGTCGGGGCCGCCAGCGTGCTCTTCGATATCGCCGACAATGCCTATCTGCCGAGCCTGATCCGGTCAGAGGACCTGATCGAAGGCAATGCCAAGATCAACACGACCGGATCGCTGGCGGAGATCGGCGGACCGGCGCTGTCGGGCATCCTGTTCCAGCTTCTGACGGTACCCGTCGCCATTGCCGTCAATGCCATGACTTATCTGGTCTCGGCGGGCTTCTTGGCCACGATCCGCAAGGCCGAGGCGCCTCCGCCTCCGGCCGAGGAGGCGGCGAGCCTCAGCGACGACATGAAGCTCGGCCTCAGCGCCATCATCGCCGATCCCTATGTGCGACCGATCTTCGTGATCACCTTGGCCGAAGCCTTCTTCGGCTCCTTCCTGGCCGGTCTCTATGTGCTCTATGCCATCGACACGCTGGGCCTGACCCCGGCCATGATGGGCATCACTATCGCCACTGGCGGCCTGGGTGCCTTGGCCGGTGCGGTTCTGGGGCCAATGCTGGTGGAGAGGCTGGGTGTCGGGCGCACGATTCTCCTGGCGGGTGTCGGCTATGGCGCCTGGCTGGCGATGGCCGTGCTGATGGTCGCGCAATTCGTGGGCGACGGACTCGCCGTCGCCGGTGGGGTGGTGGCGGTCAGCCTGCGTCAGACTGTTCTGCCGCTCAATATCATGGGCCGGGTCGGCGCGGCCTTCCATGTCGGCACCGGCAGCTTGGCCGTGCTGGGCGCGCTTCTGGGCGGGGGTCTTGCGATGAGCCTCGGGATCAGGGAGACCTTGTTCATCGCCGCCGCCGGGCTCGTGGTGGCCCCCCTCTGGGCGATGCTGTCGCCGCTCTGGCACCAGCATGATATGCCTCCGTCACCGGAACAGAATAGTCGCATGGAAATGCAGGAGACAGGGCCGTGAACGACAAGCGTGTTTGTTTCGACTTCGAGGTCGACTTCTCCAATGGGGGCGGAATCCAAGGGCAGGATTTCAGGCTGGATATCGATGGCGAGGATATCGGCGAGGACGCGCTGGCCGCCTATATCATTCGCGATCTTCGCCTGCTGATGGTGGGCGAGGTTCGAATCCTCAACAAGCGCATCATAGAAGAGAGGCACAAGCGCGCCGCTGCGACGCCGCGGGCCGTCGAGGAAAGCGAGGGCAATGACGCGTTCATTGATCTCAGCCACACGATCGAAAGCGGCATGATCACCTATAAGGGGCTGCCGGCGCCCCTCATCTGCGATCATCTGTCCCGCAGCAAGTCGCGCGAGATCTATGCGCCCGGCACCGAATTCCAGATAGGCCGGATCGACATGGTGGCCAATACCGGCACCTATATCGACATGCCCTTTCACCGCTACCCGGACGGGCATGATCTTGCCGCCCTTTCCCTTGACCGCGTCGCGGACGTGCCGGGCGTCGTGGTCAGGGTCGAAGGCGCGCGAGAGCGCGCGATCGACTGGCATCATTTTGTTCCGGTCCAGTGTCGCGGCCATGCCGTTCTTGTTCACACCGGCTGGGATCGCAACTGGCGCACGGACAGCTACTTTGAGGGGCACCCCTTCCTGACGGAGAAAGCCGCGCTCTATCTGCGTGACCAGAAGGCGACGCTCGTCGGCATCGACTCGCTCAATATCGATGACACGTCAGGCGGAGAGCGGCCCGTGCATTCAGTGCTGCTCGCCGCGGGCATACCGATCGTCGAGCACCTGACCGGTCTGGCGGCTCTGCCCGAAACCGGCTTCCGCTTTTCGGCGGTGCCGCCCAAGATCAAGGGCATGGGCACCTTCCCGGTGCGGGCGCATGCCTGCCTGAAGCACGGCGGATGAGACTAGCCTAAAGTGTGATGGCTTTGGGACGAGTCGCCATCACGCTTTATCTTCTTGTTTGCGCATGATCTTTTTTCGGAAAACCGCTTCGCACTTTTCCGGATCATGCTCTACGGCCGCAGGATGACGCGGCCCATGACGCTACCCGCGCGGAGATCTGTGAGGGCCGAATTGGCCTCGGCGAGCGGGCGCTCGCTCACCGGGATGGGCCTGACGCGGCCTTCTCGCACCAACTCGATCAAAGCGCGGGCTTCATCGAGGCTGCCGACATAGGAGCCCGCTAAGGTGAGCTCTCGCAACGGGAACATCGGCACCGGCAGGCTGAACTTGCCGCCCATCAGTCCGACGATGATGACGGCGCCGCCTTTGCCGACGACGCTCTGGGCGAAATGCAGGGAGGCCTCGGAGCCGACGAAATCGATCGCCACGTCCATCGCACCCGCCTGCTTGAGTATGGCTCTCCGCGCCTCGGCGAGCGAGGGATCGAAGACGGCCGCGGCTCCCAGTTGCAGGGCGGTCTCGCGCTTGGCCGGGACGATATCCGCGGCATGGAGGCGGGCGGAAGTGAGGGCACGGGCGATCTCGAGCCCCATCATGCCGACACCGCCAAGTCCGACGATCAGCAGGGTACCGTCCTCGGCAAGGAAGCGCATGGCCTTGCGGATGGCGCTGTAGGCGGTCAGGCCGGAACACATATAGCTGCCGGCGAGGCGCCGATCGATGCCGCTGGCATCGATCAGGTAGCGGGAATCCGGGACCAGCACATGGCTGGCAAAACCGCCATCAGCGGTGATGCCAAGCTGCCGCGGGGTATCGCAGAGCGGCTCCTGGCCCTTTCGGCAGCGCTCGCAGACACCGCAGCCGCACCACGGGTAGACCGCATAGAAGGCCGCACGGTCGAGCGGTCCGGCATCGGGACCGGTTTTCTCGATATGCCCGGCGATCTCGTGGCCGAGCGTGAAGGGAAGCGTGCGCCCGGAGGTGATGTCGAGATGCTTGCCGTCACCGAGATCGAAGTGGCCATCCTGCAGATGCAGGTCACTGTGGCAGACACCGCAGGAGGCAACCTTGATCAGGACTTCGCTGCCCTTGGGCTCCGGCAGGGATGCGGTTGTCTCGGCGAGCGGCTCGCCATAGGCGATGAGCGATTGCCGGATCATACGGGGTCACTCTCCAAGGAGGCGGCGATACGGGCGAAATCGGCAACCGCGAGCTGCTCGGCGCGCAGATTGGCATCGATGCCGAGGCCGTCGAGCAGCTTGCTCATATCTGGGTGAAGGCTCTTGAGGCTCGAGCGCAGCATCTTGCGGCGTTGGCCGAATGCGGCAGCGGTAACCTTTTCCAGAACGCTGATAGTGCAGGCGGGTAGCCGCTCGGACTTGGGGATGAGTTGGACGACCGAAGAGGTAATCTTCGGGGGCGGCGTGAAGGCACGCCGGTCGATGTCGAACAGCTTCTTGGCTGACGCGCACCATTGGCTGATGATGGAGAGCCGGCCATAGGCCTCCGATCCGGGGGCCGCGACGATGCGTTCGGCCACTTCCTTCTGGAACATCAGCGTGAGCGAGGAGAACCAGGGCGGCCAGGGGCCGGTGAGCCAGCCGGTCAGGAGCGGTGTCGCGATATTGTAGGGCAGGTTGGCGACGATCTTGGCATCGCCCGTTATATGCGCCGTCCAGTCATAGCGCAGCGCATCGGCCTCCACGATCTCCAGGCGACCGGGATAATGCGCCGCGATTTCCTGCAAGGCCGGCAAGGCGCGCGTATCCTTCTCGACCGCGACGATTTTCCGGGCGCCCTCGAGAAGCAGTGCGCGGGTCAGGCCGCCGGGACCGGGGCCGATCTCGACAACGGTTGAGGCGGAAAGCGGCGCGGCGCTGCGCGCGATGCGGCGGGTGAGATTGAGGTCGAAGAGGAAATTCTGGCCGAGGCCCTTGCGGGCGTCGAGACCATGGCGGGCGATGACCTCGCGCAGCGGCGGCAGGCCGTCCTCGCTCATGCTGCGGCACCGCGTCGGGCGATGTCGGCGGCGAGCGAGATCGCTGCCATGAGGCTTCGAGGATTGGCCTTTCCGGAGCCGGCGAGGCTCAGGGCCGTACCATGATCGGGCGACGTGCGGATGAAGGGCAGGCCCAGTGTGCAATTGACGCCGCCGTGGAAGTCGAGTGTCTTCACCGGGATCAGCGCCTGATCATGATACATGCACAGAATGGCGTCATACTGCGCGCGCGCCTCGGCGTGGAAGGCAGTGTCGGCGGGCAGCGGCCCCTGCACGATCAGACCCTCGGCGCGCAACTGGGCGAGGGCGGGCGCGATGATGGTCTGCTCCTCAAGGCCCATCGCGCCATTTTCGCCGGCATGCGGATTGAGACCGGTAAAGGCGAGGCGCGGCGATGCGATGCCGAAGCGCCGCTTGAGATCATGTGACACGACGCGCGCCTGACGGATGATGAGATCGCCGCTGAGCTGGCGCGGCACCTCGGCCAGCGCGATATGGACGGTGATGGGGATGGCGCGCAGATCCTGGGCGCACAACATCATCACCGGATCCGCTTGATGTCCGTGGCGCAAAGCGAGATGAGCGAGGTAATCAGTATGACCCTGATAGGTGAAGCCGGCGGCGTAGAGCGCTTCCTTCTGGATCGGATTGGTCACGATCGCCACGACGTCGCCTTCGAGCGCCATGGCCACCGCCATGTCGATGGCGCCGATCACCGTTCCGGCTGTTTCCGCAGTGAAGCGTCCGATATCCGGCCTGCGGGCGAAGGGTAGATCGATCACCGGGAGCGCTGTGGGGAATATGCCGCGGGCCTCCGCCGGAAGCGCAATCTTACGGATCGGCACGGCAGCGCCAAGCCGGGAGAAACGCTCGTCGAGATAGGCGCTGTCGCCGATGAGGAAAAAGGCGAGGTCGGGATCAGACCTCAATGCGAGCCAGGCCTCCGCGGTGATATCGGGGCCAATTCCGCCCGGCTCTCCGATCGTCACGGCCAAGAGTGGCGCCTCACGCCGTGCGGTCACGGCATTCACTCGGTCGCCTTCGCGTCCTTGTATTCGATGAAAGCGTTGCGCCGCAATTCGCGCATATAGCGCTCTTCATAGACGTCGTATTTCTTGTTCACCAGCATTGTCTCGATCTGCTGGCGTGTAGGCTTCTCCGGCGAGATGCTCTTCTTGCCGCAAAAGCCAAGGAGCTGAATGCCGGACTGGGTGCGCGAAGGACCGATTATTCCGCCCGTGCCGGCCTGGTCGAGGGCGGCTCTGAGCGGTTTCGGGATCTTATTTCCGTCAGCCTGGAGGCGCTTGCCGATCCGCACATTATAGATTCCGCTCGCCGCTGCGCGCGCGCTGTTGCAGCCCTTGAAAGCCTTGCGGTACTGGGCGGCATCGGCCGCGCGGGCCATGAACAGCTGATCAGCCATGGCATCGCCGGCGTTGTCCACCGGCATGTCGATTTCCAGGATCTCATAGACCGTTACCGCTTTGAGCCGCGGGTCACTGGTGATCTCGTTGTACTTCTTGTCGATCTCGGCCGGATCGACCTCGACCTTAATCTTGTACATGGCGTTGAGCAGGCGGTTGAAGGCGATCTGCGCGGCGACTAGGCGCCGCAGCGCGGCCATCGAGGTGCCCTTGGCCTTGAGCTGCGCGGCCAGGCCCTTGGTGTCGGTGTTCGAGCCCTTGGCCATTTTCTCGATCTGGGCGTCGATCGTCTTGTCGTTGGGGTCGGCTTTGTATTTCTTCGCTTCGACAAGCTTGATCACGTCATCGATCACGGCCTGGAGCGCGCGCTTGCGCTGCTCGTCGGCGCTGCCTTGCGGCCTGCCGAGGATGGCATTGAGCTTCATGCGCTGGTCGACATCGAAGTTGGTGATCGGAAAGTCGTTGACCGTGACCAGCACACCTTGTCCGTCCGCCGCCGCAAAAGCGGCGGGAGCGGATACATACAAGGATGCGCTGAGCGCCGCGGCGAACAGAATGCCGAATCTCATATCCGTATCAGCCCCTACTGACTCGGCACCGAGCCGATGTTGTTGCCGAGCGACTTGAGGTCGATCGCGAACTGAACTGAACGGTCAACCCCTTGATCCTCATTGGCGCGATCTTCCTCGTAGAAGACGCGGAAATTAAAGCACTCACAATTAAAGCCGACACCGACGGTGTCCCGGATCAGCTTGCTTTCCTTGAGGTCGTACCGGGCCCCGCCATAAAGACTCCACCCGCCGGAGAAGTTCCAGCCAGCGCCGCCCCAGACCTGCTCTTCGTTATTCGGCCGCCCCGCATCCGGGTCAGCGTCAACGTCCGCATAGTAGAATGACCCGGAAAACCTGTCGAAATTGAGGCTTAGCCCGGCTTCCTGGGTTTTGATGGCCGAGAAATCCTCCTCCATGCGGATCTGGTAGGAGAAGCGCAGGCTGTCCCAGGGCTGGAGCGCAAGAGCGGCGACGAGGTCGGAACTGGTCTCTCCGAGTCCGCTTTGGACATCGAAACTGTTCTTGCCGGCGACATGGAAGGATTCGCCGAGACTGGCCCTCAGAAATCCGCCATTTTCGGACAGGAACGTGTAGAGCAGGCCGGTATTGATGCGTGTGCCACCCTCGTAGCGGTCGAGACCACTGAAGCGGTCATGCAAGAAGAGGTTGGTGGCGTCGAAATTTACGTTGATCGCGTCTTCATTGCCCTTCTTGTCGATATCTTCCTCGTCGGTCGACGCGATGACCTGGGTCACCGGGGTCAGGATATGCTGGCCGCCCTCCGTGTTGGTCAGGAAAGGCCAGCGCATGTCGAGCCCGGCGGTCGGCTGGAAGCGGGTCGTCGTGTCGTTCTCTTGCGTCAGATCGTCGTCATCGGGCAGGTTCTCGGTGACGTAGACGTCGCCGCGCAGATTGCCGAAAGGCGTGATGACCTGGCCCATGCTGTTGATGATCTGCTTCTGCCAGCGCAGATTGGCGACGGCGCGGGTCTGGTCGGTGCCGAGATTCACGTTAGTCAGCGGCAGGTCGGGATCGTTGGCGAAGACCACATCAGTGCGGCTGATGCTGTAGAGGTTCCAGTCATAGCCAAATTCGCCCCCGAGCACAGGCTGGTCGAATGTATAGCTGTGCTCGATATAGGGCAGCGCCGTCGGGAAGATGTCCTGGTTGTCGTCGCTATCGAGCGTCTGGAAATGCAGCGCCTGGGCCGAGAAGTAATTACGATCGTTGATGCCCGTGATGTACAGCCGGTCGATAGTCTCGTCGCGGCTGTCGATCTTGTACTTGTCCATGAAATTCTTGTCGCTGACCAGCGTTCCGTCCCAACCCCAGGTCCAGTTGTCGTTGAGATCGAATTCGCCATCGGTGCGCGCCGCGCCGCGGAAGCGTGAATTTCCCGCAGCGTCGCTTCCCATGCTGAGCTGATAGATGCCGGCGACATCGACATTGTAACTGCCATTGGCCAGACGGTGACGCCATTCCCCCTTGAGCAGCGGGCCCTGCTCGGACGTGATCACCGGCGAGAAGGTGAAGTCGTAATTGGGAGCCAGATTCCAGAAATAAGGAACTTCGACGCCCGCGCCATAGACGCTGGCATAGCTGAAGCGCGGCGAGAGGAAGCCGGTCCGGCGTTTCACCGTCGGATCGGCATGCGAGAAATAGGGCAGGGTGATGATATCGGCGCCGGCGAACTCGAAGGTGGCGTCCTTGTGATAGATGACGCCTTCCTTTTCGTCATGCGTCACTTGGCGCGATCTGAGTTGCCAGAGCGGCTCGCCGCTCGATGTCCGGCAGTTGTTGCAGGCATTGTAGACGACATTGGTATAGACGGTCAGATAGCCGTCCTGGCGCACGGCATAGTCGGCGGTGATGATCACGTCGTTGGTCAACAGCAGGCGCAGATGCTCGGCGAAGCCGTCCTTGAACTTGTTCATCAGCGAGGCGCGATCCGCCTCGAGGATGTTGCCACCCGGCTCCGTCAGTCTGACTTCGCCGACGGCCGTCATCTTGTCGTTGCGTTGATCGTAGGTCACGCGCGTGGCGACGAGTTCGTAGTCTCCATAGGTCAGGATGACCTTGCCGATAGCGACCGCGGTCTTGGTCTGCGCGTCATATGTGATCTTATTGGCCACGACATTGACGCGGGCACCCTTTGGCGGCGTCTTGATCTTGTTGTCTCGGACATCGCCGGTGGCGGCATGAGCAGGCGCAAGCGGCGAAACGAGGACCGTCCCGAAGCAAAGGCTAGCCGCGAAAAGTGCAGCAAAGCATACGCCTCCGGGCAAATGCCCGAAGCGCGCCAATTTTCCCCTTCGACGCCCCGTCGTCATGAGATTTGAGTACTACCCGAATAACTTTATTTTACACTTTCTTAACCCCGGTTTGAACGGGCGCGCAAAGTGCTTTTCCATTTCTCAATGTAACGCCTCTTGAGGCGGTCCCAAGGCAGGAAATTGGCATACTTAACAAACCATTACAGGAGTTGAACCGATTCCGTCTTGCCGCTAATGAGAATACCTCGATTTTTCTCAGCAGGATTCATGCATGCATGTGACATTCGCTGCGCCCGGGCAGCCAAAAGCCGGCGTTTTGGTTGTTCTTTGTCCCGAGGGCGGAAAGCTCTTCGGCATCGCCGCGGAGGCCGACAAGCGTAGCGGCGGTCATCTTTCCCGGGCGGTGAAGGCGATCAGCTTCGAGGCCAAGCGCGAGCAGATTCTCGATCTCGTGGCACCGGAAAAGCTCCCCTTGCAGCGAATCATCCTGGTAGGCCTTGGCGATCCGGCCAAGCTCGTGGCCCGCGAGGCCGAGCTCCTGGGCGGCGTCATCGCCGGATATCTGCAGGCCGGCAAGGTCGAATCGGCGTCCATTGCCGCCGACGTCGCCACGTCTGGCCTCGATGCGGCGGAGTTCGCCGCTCTTCTGGCTTCGGGCGCAGCCCTCAGGACCTACAGCTTCGACCGCTACAAGTCCAAGAAGCCTGCCAACGGCAAGGCATTGTCTTCCCTGACAGTGCTTACCGGCCAGGCGGCCAAGGCCAAGAAAGCCTTCGCCGACTATGAGGCGATCGCCCAGGGCGTCCATTTCGCCCGCGATCTCGTCAACGAGCCCGCCAACAAGCTCAATCCGGTCGAGTTCGCGGCGCGTGTGAAAGTCAATGCCAAGGCCGGCCTCGCGGTCGAGATTCTCACCCCGGCGCAGATGAAGAAGCTCGGCATGGGCGCGCTTCTGGGCGTCGCCCAGGGCTCGGTGAACGAGCCGCGCCTCGTCGTCATGCGCTGGCAGGGTGGCAAGAAGGGCGACAAGCCCCTGGCTTTCATCGGCAAGGGCGTCACTTTCGATACGGGTGGCATCTCGATCAAGCCGGCCGCTGGCATGGAAGACATGAAGGGCGACATGGGTGGTGCGGCTTGCGTCGCCGGTCTCATGCTTGCCCTCGCGCGGCGCAAGGCCAAGGTGAATGCGGTTGGCGTCATCGGCCTCGTCGAAAACATGCCGGACGGCAATGCCCAGCGCCCCGGCGACATTGTCACATCGATGTCGGGCAAGACGATCGCGGTGCTCAATACCGATGCGGAGGGTCGTCTCGTTCTTGCCGATGCCCTTTGGTACACGCAGGATCGCTTCAAGCCGAAATTCATGATCAATCTCGCGACGCTCACCGGTGCGATCATGGTAGCGCTCGGCAAGGAGCATGCCGGCCTCTTCTCCAACAATGACGAACTCGCCACGCGTCTTTACGATCAGGGACTGGCGACGGGCGAAAAAGTGTGGCGCATGCCGCTGGCGCCCGAATATGACAAGATGCTCGACTTCGAAGTCGCCGATATGAAGAATATCGGTGGCCGCAATGCCGGCGCCATCACCGCCGCGCAGTTTCTGCAGCGCTTTGTCAACAACGTCCCCTGGGTGCATCTCGACGTCGCCGGCACGGCGATGGATTCGAACAAATCGCCGATCAACCAGAGCTGGGGCTCGGGCTGGGGTGTGCGTCTGCTCAACCGCCTGGTCGCCGAGCATTACGAGGGCTGATGGCGTGAGCTGAGCCCCCAGGGCTGTCGGCCTGGGGCTCAGCGCTCTTCACAGTTTCGAGCTTTCCGGGCTAGATGCGGTTATGCCGTCCTTCGAACCCGTCAATGCCGTTGTCCGCGCCCTCGACATATTGCGGCTGATCAATGAATTCGGGCCGATCTCGGTTGTCGATCTGCAGAAACGCAGCGGCATGCCGAAGGCGACCGCGCTGCGCATGGTCGAGACGTTGATCGCGGTCGGTTATGTGAGCCGCTCCGCCGGCGCTCTTTATGCACCGACCGGCAAGTGTCTGCTGCTGAGCAGCGGTTTCGATATCAAGGCCGGCTATGTCAAGGCCGCCGAACCGGTGCTCGCCAAGCTGCGCGATACGGTCGGCTGGCCGTCCGATTTCGCCATCTACGACAATGACGCCATGCTGATCGTCCTGACGAGCAGCGAACTCGGCGTTCTGTCGCTTTCGGGCCAGGGCGTCGCGCGCGCGCCGCTTCTGCGCAGCGGGCTCGGGCGCGCTTATCTCGCTCATCTGCCGGACGACGAATGCGAGAGTTTGATCGACCGCTTCCTGCCGGCCGACCCGCGCGCGGGAACGCGCCGGCAGCTCGAGAGAATGCTCGCCGAGGCCAGGGAGCGCGGCTACGCGGTCTCCGATGAGGACTATCTCGACACGCTCTATCCGGTCGGGATGCATGCCATTGCCGTGCCGGTCATGGGACGCAGTGGGCCGATCGCCGCCTTGAATGTGCTTTTCCTGCGCAAGGCGCTGCCGCTCGAAAAGGGGGTGAAGACGCTCTTGTCTCCTCTGCGCGCAGCGGCGCATGAGATCGGCGAAAGTATCGAGAGTGACAAAACATAGGTTCACTAGTTGAGCCTATCGGTTCATCTGTTGACATCGCGAGCGATGTGCCGATAGTTGGGATCGCCGCGCGTCGGTCGATGGCGGCCTGACAACGGAGAACAAGATGACCGAACGCTATTTCCCGATATCCGAATATGAGCGGCGCTGGAGGCTGGTCCATGCCGAAATGCGCCGGCGCGGCGTCGAGACCGCCGTGGTGTGGGGCCGCAGCGGCGGCACCTATGACCGGGCCTCCGATGTCTATTATCTGACCAACTACTACGGCAACAATTCCGGCCAGGGCATCGACAATGACCTGCAGAATTGCCGGGCCTTCTCCGCCGTCATCCTGCGTGCCGGCGAGACGCCGGAACTGATCATCGAGGAGACCGTGCCGCATCTGAACTTGCTGGCGACGGATCGCATCGTCAGCACCTGGGATCCGGTCAAGACCGTCGCTGATCGCCTCAATGCTCGCAAGAACACAGGCCCCGTCGGATTCCTCGGCACCGATTTCTTCTCCATGAAGCATTGGGCGCAGCTCCAGGCGGCGACTCCCGGCATCACGTGGCAGTTCGAGGATGACATCGTCCGCCTTGCCCGCCGGGTGAAGAGCCTCCGCGAGCTCGAGGCCTATCGCGAAGGCGGGTTGATCGCGTCGCGCGCCTGCAATGTGCTGATCGAAGGCCTGCTCTCGGGCAAATCGGAAGCCGAAGCCGCGGGCGACGCCGCGCGCGAAGTGGTGCGCTCGGGCGGCGCCATACACATGATCCCGATCTCGCATGGCGACAAGATCGACAGTATGTGCCGTAATCCCTTGCCGGGTTACAGCCACGACACGCCGAAGCCGGGCGATCTCATCCGCGGCTTCATCTATGGCCCGATGTTTCAGGGCTATTATCTCGATCCTGGACGTACCGTCGTCGCCGGTTGCAAACCTACACCGGCCCAGCGCGAGCTCGTCGAGTCCTGCGTCAAGCTGACGGAGGATCTGCTGGCGGCTATGAAGCCGGGCCTTACAGTACGCGAGCTGGTCGAACTCGGCGACCGGCTCAAGGCCGATCTCAATGTCGAGGACGACGAGATGGCCAAGAAGTTCCCGCTCTATGGCCACGGTCTCGGCCTCTTTTGGGAGCAGCCGATCTTTTCGACCGCGATGGGCTATGGCGACGATAAGTTCGAGGAAGGCATGGTGGTCGGTATCGAGGCCTTCTTCGCCCGGCCGGACGTCGGCAGCGTCGGCTTCGAGCAGAATGCCATCGTCACCGCGAATGGCATCGAGCTCTTGACCACGACGCCGATGTTGTGGTGGTAGCGGGAGCGGCCGGCTTCAGTCGGACTTGCGGCCGACCCGGTTCAGATAGGCGCGGATGCCATGGTAGTAATTGACCATGGCTTCCCTGTAGAGCGTGCCGACCCTGTCGAATTCGGCCTGGGTGATCTTGCGTCGCTTGAGCTTGCGCAAGGCGGCATTGTAGCTGGCGATACCCTTGCGGCGGCCGGTCTCGAGGAATTTGCGGAACTCTTCGAGCTGCCAGGGAGTCGGATCCCCGAGCGTCATATCCCTGAGCGACATGCCGTTGAGGGGATTGTTGCCGGGCACAGTGGCGCCGGAACCCTCATAGTCGACAATCACCGGACACATGCCGGGCGCCAAACTCACGGTGGCGCAGATTTTGCCGCAGGATGGGGTGAGGGCGCTGTCGCAGCAATTACACAGCCCGACGGCTTCGGCTCTTTCGGAAGGAGAAAAAAGGACAAACCCCACCATAGCCGCGACCGCGGCTCCCCACACCTGTAAGCGCCCCATTAGATTCCCCTTCGCCGTTTCTTGGGTTTACCTTAGCGGCAAGGTAGGCATGTCGCCAAGACCGTTGACCGGGCTGGCATAAGCCGCTTGGATGCAGCCCATGACCGACTTCCTTTTTTATCATTTGGAGCAACAGCCGCTCGAACGCGTGCTGCCGCAGCTCCTCGAGCGCACCCTCGAGCGCGGCTGGCGGGCCGTCATCGAGACTGATTCGGATGAACGGGCCGAGTCGATCTCGACCATGCTGTGGACTTATACGGAGGAAGGTTTCCTGCCGCACGGCACCGCCCGCGATGGCCATGCCGAGAGCCAGCCTGTGTGGATCACCGCTTCGGCCGAGAATCCGAATGGCGCCTCGGTGCGCTTCTTTGTCGGCGGTGTCGAACCGTCGAACTACGACGGTCTGGAACGCGCGGTGCTTCTGTTCGAGGGCGCCGACTCGGAAGCCGTCGAACGCGCGCGCCGCGTCTGGAAGGCCGCGCGCGGCCAGGGCCATGAAGTCAGCTACTGGCAGCAGGACGAGCGCGGCCGCTGGCAGAACAAGGCCAAGACGTCATAGATTTTGCGTATCGGATTACGTAATTTACGTGGCGACATCTACCGGCGGACTTGGTCTGGCCGCCCTTGCCAATGACTTCGCTGGGCCTTCTGCAGTGATACTCCGGCAACTGCTTCTCCTGGTGCGGAGCTTTCTTCCCATGTCGATGTGAACTCTGGGATCACGTAATCCCTTGTTTGTATTCTCGGGGCGTCGATGTGTCCCTGTTCCGCCAAAGCCCAATTGTGTTGTGCGCTCAACGGCACGCAATCCGGCCGCATTCAATGGCTGGCCACGGATGATCTGTACCTTCGCCAGCGTGCTGGTTTGTGCGACATTCTCGAGGAGATTACCCTCATCCTTCTTGTTCCACGCGCGTAGCAATGCTTGCACGATTTCAAGGATTATTCGGAGGCCGAGAGCCATTCGGTTGATCCTATCGGAGTTCGGATAGAGGCTGGAATTGAAGTCCGAACGCAACTCCTAAATTGATATTTCCAATCCTGCCGTCTGGCCCACGATGTCAAGCGCCCACCGTGGCGCGTACGAATACGCAAACTCCTCTAAAACCTCAAAATGCGAAACCGCCTCGACTTTCACATGCGCGAGCCCGGCCTCATCGAGAAGATGGCGGGCGAGCTCGCCGCCGGTGCCCGGAAAATCCACCCGCTTGCGCGAATGGCGCGCCATGGTGCTGTGGATCCACAACTGCGGGCCGAAGGTAAGGGCGAGAAGGGGACGAGGCCGAGTGCAACAAGAACCATTATGTCCGACGTAATATTGTTCATTCTTGGCAGAAGCGGGGCTACCTGCCTAGCATGGAGGTTCACACCAGAAACGGAGGAATATCATGTGCGTACCAGGTTGCATGGCGACGGTCGCCCGGACCATCTCGCGGCGCGGGCTGTTTCGCGCGGCGGGAACGACCGCCGCGGTAGGCGCAATATCGGCCTTCAGCCCCTTCGCCGCTCAGGCGGCGACGATGAGCTTCTCCAAGGTCGTAGACTTGACACATGTCCTGTCGCCGGAATTTCCCACTTTCACCGGCAAACCGCAGCTCACGCTCGAGGTTCTCTATCGCTTCGAAAAGGACGGCTGGAACGAGAACCAGTGGCATCTGATCGAGCATACCGGAACGCATATGGACGCGCCCTTGCATTTCTCGACCAATGGTCCCGATGCCTCGTCGCTGCCAGCCGAGACACTGGTGGCGCCGCTCTGCATCGTGAACATCGCCGAGCGGGCGGCCAAGGATCCCGACACCCAGGTCACCGCCGATGACATCAAAGCGTGGGAGGCCAAGAATGGCGCATTGCCGGACGGCGCCGCTGTCGCGATGAATTCCGGCTGGGACCAGCATGTGAAGACCGACATGTTCCGCAATGCCGACAAGGACGGCGTCATGCATTTCCCGGGATTCCATCCGGACGCGGCGGCGTTGCTGCTCGAGCGCAAGGTGGTCGGTATCGTCGTCGACACGCTTTCCCTCGATTTTGGCGCCTCGAAGGACTTCGCCACCCACTATCGCTGGCTGCCGGCAGGGCGCTGGGGGCTTGAATGCACCGCCAATATTGGTCAGTTGCCGGAGAAGGGGGCTGCCATCGTGGTGGGCGGCCCGAAGATCGCCGGCGCGACGGGCGGCATGACCCGGGCCTTCGCGCTGCTGTAAGCCGAATTGACGACGTAGCGTCTGTTTGGCGGATGCTACGCCGTCTGTTCGAGAGTTTCCTGCGCCTCAAGCCAGGCGGTTTCCTGCTCTTCCAGGTCGCGGCTGAGCTTGGCGCGCAAGGTGGCGAAGCTGGAGGCCTTCTTGGGATCGGCGATATAGAGCTGGTTGTCATGCAGCGCGCGGTCGAGGACGTCGATTTTCTCCTGCAATTTGGACATCTTGACCGTGATGTCTTGAATCTTTTTCTTAACCGCGGCCGGATTGACCTTGATCGGCTGAGGCGCTGTCGACTTGACCGGCGGAGGCGCAAGCGGGGCAGCCTCCCGCTTCGGCGCCGCTGAGCGGCCCAGGATGAAATCCGTATAGTCGTCCATATCGCCGTCGAAAGGCTTCACCGAGCCATGGGCGACGAGCCACAGGCGGTCGACGCAGGTCTCGATGATGTGCCGGTCATGGCTGATGAGGATGACGGCGCCCTGATATTCGTTGATGGCGTGGATGAGCGCCTCGCGGGAATCGACGTCGAGATGGTTGGTCGGCTCGTCGAGCACCAATATGTGCGGCGCATGGAACGAGGCGAGGGCGAAGAGGAGGCGGGCCTTCTCGCCGCCCGACAAGGTCTTGCATTTGGAATCGGCCAGCGTCGCGCCGAAGCCGTAGGAACCTAGACGCGCCCGTCTCTGCGCCTGGGTGTGCTCCGGCAGGAGGTCGGTGAAATAGTCGTAAGGCGTGCGCTCGGGCGACAATTCGTCGAGCTGATGCTGGGCGAAATAGCCGACCGTCAGGCGCGGCGGATGCTTCATCTCGCCGCTCATGGTCTTGAGCTTGCCGCACAAAAGCTTGGCGAAGGTCGACTTGCCGTTGCCGTTCGCGCCCAGAAGCGCGATACGGTCGTCGGGATCGAGCCTCAGCGTGATGTTGCGCAGGATCGGCTTGCCTTCCGCATAGCCGACGGCGGCATGGTCCCAGCGCACCAAAGGCGGCGCCAGGGGCTTCGGCGGATCGGGAAAATGGAAGGGCGCCACGCGGTCTTCGACCACATCGGCGATCGGCTCGAGCTTGGCCAGCGCCTTCAGGCGGCTTTGCGCCTGGCGGGCCTTCGAGGCCTTGTAGCGGAAGCGCTCGACGAAGGCTTCCATATGCTTGCGCTGGTCTTCCTGCTTCTTCTTGAGCTTGAGGGTGAGCGCTTGCTGCTCGCGCCTTTGCCGCTCGAAGGAGTCGTAATTACCCTGATAGAGGGTAAGCTTGCCGCGCTCGAGATGCAGGATGGCGCCGACCGCGTCATTCAGGAGATCGCGATCATGGCTGACCATCAGGATCGTATGCGGATTGGACCGGATGAAGCTCTTGAGCCAGATCGTGCCTTCGAGGTCGAGATAGTTGGTCGGCTCGTCGAGCAGCAGCACGTCGGGCGAGGCGAAGAGGGCAGAAGCAAGCGCCACGCGCATGCGCCAGCCGCCCGAGAGCGCCGAGCAGGGGCCGTTCTGAGTTTCTTCCGAGAAGCCGAGGCCGGACAGGATCGTCGCGGCGCGCGACGGGGCGGAATGGGCATCGATATCGGCGAGGCGAAGCTGGATTTCGGCGATCCGGTGCGGGTCATGCGCGGTCTCGGACTCCGTGAGCAGACTCGCACGTTCGACATCGGCGGCGAGCACCGTGTCGATCAGCGATTCCTCGCCGCCCGGCGCTTCCTGCGCCACGGTGCCGATCCTGGCATTGCGCGGCAGGCTGACGGTTCCGGCTTCCGACTGCAGGTCGCCGAGGATCAGGTGGAGCAGGGTCGATTTGCCCACGCCATTGCGTCCGATGAGGCCGACCTTGTGGCCTTCGGGAATGGCGACGGAGGCGTCTTCGAGAAGAAGCCGCCCGGCAATGCGGTAGGTGAGTCCGTTCACATGCAACATGGGCGGGCTGTTTAGCCGCAATCTTGGGCATTGTCATTCCTTAGGTGCAGTGCACAATGGCGACCAAAAGGGGTGAGGGAATGGCAGATACGACCCGGCATATGTTGCCTGTCGACGGTGGCTATGTGGACGAGGTTACCGTCCTTCTGCGCGATTTGTTGCGCCGGGTGATCCGCGAGCGCGCGCCCAAGGTACTTCCCATCATCGACAATCCCGAGGATGCCCGTGCGATCAAGCCGGAGCTTCGCACACCGGCCCTCCAGGTCATTGGTATCTGGCTGCAGCTTCTTAATATCGCTGAAGAAAACGCCGCCATGCGGTCCAGGCGGCGGCTCGAGACGATGGGCGGCAACGACCAGATCCTGGGCTCGTTCTCGAACGCCTTCGCCAATATCGCGGCGGCGGGTGCCACGGGGGAGGCGGTCGCCAAGGCGCTCGAGACGGCCGAAGCCGGCCCCACCATCACCGCGCATCCGACCGAGGCGAAGCGAGTGACGGTGCTCGAGATACACCGCCGCATCTATCTGCGGCTTTATGATCTCGAAAGCCCGCGCTGGACGCCGCGCGAGCGCGAAGCCCTCATCCGGCAGTTGCGCAACGACATCGATCTTCTCTGGATGACCGGCGAGATCCGGCTCGAAAAACCGACGGTCGAGGCGGAAGTCGCCTGGGGCCTGCATTTCTTCCGCGAGACCTTGTTCGAGCGCACGCCGCAGCTCTGCGAATTGCTGGAGGGGGCACTGGCGCGCCATTATCCCGAACAGCCGATCAGGGTGCGCCCTCCGGTGCGTTTCTATTCCTGGATCGGTGGCGATCGCGACGGTAACCCATATGTGACTGCGTCGACGACACGCCTCGCGCTGAGCGAGAACGCCAAGGCAGCGATCGATCGCCTCGACAAGCGCCTCGAATATCTGGTCCAGACCGTCTCGGTCTCCGACCAGGAAGTCGATGTGCCCGAGGCCTTCCGTGCCCGCGTGACGCGCGAGATCGCCCATGCCGCCGACGCGACGCTCCCCCAGCGCAACCCGGGCGAACCGTTCCGCCAATATTTCTCGGCGCTGCGTGGGCGTCTCGCCGCGACGCGCAGTCCTGATCACTTCCCCGAACGCAAGCCATTCGCCAGCCCGGAAGAGCTCGCCGAAGCGATCCATCATGCCGAGCGCGCTTTGGCGCACATGCATGCGACCGCGATCGCCGCCCACACGATACGGCCGGTGCGCTGGGAGGTCGAGATCTTCGGCTTCCGCACGATGAGTCTCGACATGCGGCAGAACACGACGGTGATCAACCGCGTGCTGGCCGAACTGTGGCAAAAATTCAACCCGACCGCCAAGCGCGCACCGCCGAAGCCGGACTCGCAGGAATGGGCGAAATGGGTGGTTGCCGAACTCAAACGGCCGATGGGCTTCCTGCCGCTATTCCAGGGGCTATCCGACGAAGCGAGTGAAACGCTCGAGCTTCTGAGCATCATACGCGCTTCGCTGGACGGCGCCGATCACAGGGCGACCGGTGCCTTCGTCCTCTCCATGACGCGCAGCGCCACCGACATTCTGGGCCTTTACCTGCTGGCCAAATATTGTGGACTTTTCACCGACGCCGCCTCGCGTGAAAGCTGTCGCCTCGCCATCGTGCCGCTGTTCGAAACCATCGACGACTTGCAGCGCGCGCCCGGCATCATGGAGGAATTGTTCAAGATCCCGATGGTGCGTCGCACTGTGAAGGCCCTGGGCGGGCGCCAGGAGATCATGCTCGGCTATTCCGACTCCAACAAGGATGGGGGCTTCTTTTGCGCGAGCTTCGAGCTCTATGAGACCCAGCGCCGGCTCATCCAGGTGGCGCGCACCGCGGGCATCGAGATCAGCTTCTTCCATGGCCGCGGCGGGTCGGTGAGCCGAGGCGGTGCGCCGACCGGGCGCGCCATCGCGGCGCAGCCCGCCGGCACGGTCGGCGGTCATCTGCGTGTCACCGAGCAGGGCGAGGTCGTCTCCTCCAAATTCGCCAATCGCGGCACCGCGCTCTATCAGCTCGAAGTGCTCGCCTCGAGCGTCCTGGTGCATACGCTCAAATCGGCCAAGGAAAGCGAATTGCGCCTGGTGCCTGAACATCAGGCCGCGGTCGAGGCCATTTCCTCCGCCTCCTTCAAGGCCTATCGCGGTCTCGCCGAGGATCCGGGCCTGATCGACTATTTCCAGGCGTCGAGCCCTGTCGAGGAGTTGTCTCTGCTCAAGATGGGCTCGCGTCCGGCGCGCCGTTTCGGCGCCAAGGGAGTAGAGGATCTGCGCGCCATTCCCTGGGTCTTCGCCTGGAGTCAGAACCGCCATGTGATCACCGGCTGGTATGGGCTGGGCTCGGCGCTCGACAATTATACTGCCGAGAAGGGCGATGCCGGCCTGGCCCTGCTCAAGGAAATGTTTGTCCGCTCGCGCGGCTTCCGTCTCGCCATCGACGAGGTCGAGAAGTCGCTCTATCTGGCCGATATGGAGATCGCCGCTTTGTATGCCGGCTTGGTGCCCGACCGGAAGGCGGCCAAGCGCATTCTGGGCTTGATCCAGGCGGAACATGCTTTGACGCGCGAGCGGGTTCTGCGCCTATCGGGCGCCAGCGGGCTATGCGCTCGCTTTCCAGGCTTCCGCCGCCGCTTCGACCGCGTGCGCCCGATGATCGACCAGGCCAATCGCTGGCAGGTGGATCTACTCAGGGATGCACGCGCCCGCAGACCCACCGACAAGGCGCTGGCGCCCTTGCTGATGACGATGAATTGCATCGCCGCAGGCCTCGGCTGGACGGGATGATCTTGCCCAAGCTCCTCCGGCATGATCTAGTAATGCAAAATATAAACGGAGGAAGCCTGATGAAAATCGACAAACGGAGCCTATTGGCCGTCGCGGCGCTTGCCGCGCTGGCCCAATTCTCGATGCCTGCCGGCGCCGCCGGCATGATCGGCAATTGCGAGTTGGTGAGTGAAAAGGGATCGATCCCGATCGAAAAGCCGGCCAAGTCCGGACAGCTGACCGTCGAGGTCTCGCTCCCGGCGCCGATCTGGTGGAATGGTGACACACCGGAATCGATCAAGGATGGCATGGAATACTGCCTCGCCGCCGAAATCGCCTGGCGGGCCGGCTATGACAAGATGGAAGTGATCAATGTCGGCTGGGATGCGCTGGTCACCGGCCAGACTAATGATTTCGACCTGGCGCTGTCCGAGATATCGATCACCGACGAGCGCAAGAAGGTCGTCGACTTCTCCATTCCGTACTTCAGCTCCGATATTGGCGTGCTTGCGAAGGCCGACGCACCGGTCGATGAAAAGACCATCAAAGAGCGGACTGTCGGTGTGCAAGTGGCGACGACAGGCGCCACCTTCGTCAGCGATGTGCTGAAGATACCCAAGGAGCAGACCCAGGCCTATCCCGACCAGGGTGATATGTTCACCGCACTTGCCGCCGGCCAGATCGATGCCGCGGTCACCGACACGTCGATCGTGCTTGCCGAAGAGGTGAAGTCGAGCGGCAAGCATGTGGTCGTCGGCCAGTACAAGACCGGCGAGTCCTATGGCGCGCTCTATCCCAAGGGCGGCACCAACAATGCGACGATCGACAAGATCATCAAGTCGATCATCGACGACGGCACCATGTCGAAGCTCGCCGCCAAATATCTGGCGTCCGTCTGGGGCAAAGATCCGGCCACGGTCCCGTATTTCAACCCCTGAGCGGGTCCTAGACGGTGAGCGATATCGCAACAAAGGAGAGGGTGGGGGCACTCCCCACTCTCCCGCGCCGTACCGACGGGCTTTCTCTCGCAGCCTTGCTGTTCGCCGCTTTCTGCGTGCTCTGCGCCTGGGGCGCGACGCGCGTCGTCGGCGCGGCACTTGACCATCTGCAGGTCGATCAGGGTGTGGCGTGGGGCATCATCTTCTTCCTGACGATCGCCGGCACGGCCGCCTTGTTCTGGCCGGCCTTCCGCTCCTGGACCTTCTCGAACCGGGCCCGGGCGGCGTTATCCGCCGACAACATCGTCGAGGCGCGCATCGACGCGGCTTCGGCGCGCGACTGGGCGTATCTCACTTTCGGCTGGGGTGCCGCCGCTCTGATGCTTCTGGGCTTTGCCAGCTTCATCATGGCCAACAATGCCGGGGTCGGCAAAACCTTCTTCTACCTGCCGCTGATCCTCGACAAGTGGGATCTGGTGGTGAGGGCCTTCTGGGAGAACGTCAAGATCTTCGTCATCGCCGAAATTCTGGTGCTGATCTGGGGACTGATCGTCGCCGTCGCCCGACTGATGCCGGGCCCCGCGGGCCAGCCGGTGCGTTTGCTGGCGATCGCCTATTGCGATATTTTCCGCGGCCTTCCCGCCGTGCTGACGCTCTACCTCATCGGCTTTGGCCTGCCGATCTCAGGCCTTCCCGACCTCATCATCCCGCCCATTGTCGGGCTCTTCGTCGATTTGGACGGTATGACGGCGGGTGAAATCAAGCAATATACGCGCATCCCGCTCTTCTGGTATTGCATCCTCGCCTTGACGCTCACTTACGGCGCTTATGTCGCCGAAGTCTATCGCGCCGGCATCGACAGCATCCATCCGAGCCAGTGGGCCGCCTCGCGCTCCCTCGGTCTCTCCTACCTCCAGACGCTGCGCTATGTGATCGTCCCCCAGGCGGTGCGCCGTATTGTGGCGCCGCTTCTCAACGATTTCATCGGACTTCAGAAGGATACCGCCTTGGTCCAGGTCATCGGCGTGGTCGACGCCTTCAACCAGTCGAAAATCATCGCCTCCAACGCCTTCAACCTGTCGGCGGTGACCATCGTCGCCATCATCTTTGTCCTGATCACCATCCCGCAGGCGCGCTTCGTCGACAATCTGCTGGAGCGCGATCAGGCGCGCAGGCGGGCGGCATCCTGACATGGCATTCCTCGAAATCCACGACGTCCACAAGCGCTTCGGACCGATCGAGGTGCTGCGCGGCATCGACATGTCGGTCAACGAGCATCAGGTCGTCTGCCTCATCGGCCCGTCGGGCTGCGGCAAGTCCACGCTCTTGCGTTGCATCAACGGGCTCGAGCAGATACAGGGGGGCGAGATCAAGCTCGAGGGCGACCGGGTGTCGGGGCCCGGCATCGATGTGAATCGCTTGCGGCGCCAGGTCGGCATCGTCTTCCAGAGCTTCAATCTCTTCCCGCATATGAGCGTGATGGAGAATGTCACGCTCTCGCCGATGAAGGTCCTGGGCTTCAGCCGCGCCGAGGCGCGTGAGCGGGCCATGGCCTTGCTTTCCCGTATCGGCCTCGAGGCGAAGGCGGAGGAGTATCCCGACCGTCTGTCCGGCGGCCAGCAGCAGCGTGTGGCCATCGTGCGAGCGTTGGCGATGGAGCCCAAACTCATGCTGCTCGACGAGATCACCTCGGCGCTCGATCCCGAACTCGTCTCGGAAGTCCTCAACATCGTGCGCGATCTGGCCGGGCAGGGCATGACCATGCTGCTCGCCACCCATGAAATGGGCTTCGCGCGGGAGGTGGCGTCCAAGGTCTGCTTCCTCTATGACGGTGTCGTTCACGAGGAGGGGCCGCCAGATCGAATCTTTGGCGCCCCAGACCATGAGCGTACCCGCGCATTTCTGAAGCGCATCATCGAGGCAGGGCGGCTCTAGCATGATCAGGACAAGGGGGACACCGGCGTACCGTCCGATCCGGCGTAGAGCAATGACGTCGATATGGCACGAATAGCGGTCGTTACGGTTCCTTCGCCGCAATCCTGGATCATCGTCAACGCGCTGGTGAGGTTTTTCGGTCCGGTGACGATCGTGGCTGAGGAGCGCGAATCGAAGCTCACCCTCATGCGCCGGCGCATGCGCAGGCAGGGCGTGTTCACCATCCTGGGGCAGATCGGCTTCGTCCTGTTCCAGCGGATCCTGGCGCCGGCGTCCCGGAAACGCATCGGTGAGATCATCGCCGAATATGGCATCGATCCCAATCCCAACGCGTCCTGCGAGATCATCCAGGTCGGCTCGGTGAACAGCGAGGCCTGTCGCGTAGCCCTGGCGCGGCTAAAGCCCGACGCGGTGCTCGTCATCGGCACCCGCATCATCGGCAAGGAGACCCTGGCCAGCCTTACCGTGCCGGTGATCAATTTCCATTCCGGCATCAATCCCAAATATCGCGGCCAGGCGGGCGGCTATTGGGCGCTCGCCATGGGTGATCCAGACAATGCCGGGGTGACGGTGCATCTCGTCGACGAAGGGGTCGATACCGGCGACGTCCTCTACCAGGCACGCTTTCAGGCCACGGCGCGCGACAATTTCATCACCTATTTCTTCATCCAGGCGGCGATCGCCCGGCCCTTGGCCATCACTGCCGTGGAGGACGCGCTGGCGGGGCGTCTGAAGCCCGTCCAGGTCGATCTTCCGTCCCAGCAATTCTATCACCCGACCCTGTGGTTCTATCTGTGGACGGCCTGGACCAAAGGCGTGTGGTGACCACCTGAAGGCGTCGCCGGTCCTGGCCTGTGTCAGTATTGCCTCATTCTGCCTTAAACTTCCTTCGGAGCCTCCAATTTTCGTCATATTGCTTGGGTCTATGGAGTGCATGCGCACTGTGGAGGGCGGCGAATGAAGAAGACTGTCATAACCCTGGCTGCGGCGTTGACGCTCGGAGTGTCCTGGGCCGCGCTCGCCCAGGAGCAGGATCCCGCCCTGATCATTCCGGACGGCGCCGGCCAGCAGCAGGGACAGGCGCCTGACGAGCAGCCGCAGAAGAAGCGCAAGAAGCACGAGTCCGAGCAGCCTGCGGCCGAACAGCAGTTTGAGCAGCCGCAGCCCGAGAAGAAGAGAAAAAGGCAGGTCGAGCAGCAGGTCGAACAGCCGACCGAGCAGCCGCGGCCCGAGAAGAAGAGAAGGAAGCAGGTCGAACAGCCGGTCGAACAGCCGACCGATCAGCAGGCCGAGCAGCCGCAGCCCGAGAAGAAGAGAAAAAAGCAGGTCGAGCAGTCGGTCGAACAGCAGGCCGAGCAGCCGCAGCCCGAGAAGAGGAGAAAGAAGCAGGTCGAGCAGCCAGTCGAACAGCCGACCGATCAGCAGGCCGAGCAGCCGCAGCCCGAGAAGAAGAGGAAGAAGCAGGTCGAGCAGCCGGTCGAACAGCCGACCGATCAGCAGGCCGAGCAGCCGCAGCCCGAGAAGAAGAGAAAGAAGCAGGTCGAACAGCCGGTCGAACAGCCGACCGAGAAGCCGGCCGCAGCGGGTGTTCCTGCCGACGTGACGCAATATCTGTCCGATACGCGCCCGGCGAGCGAACTTACTGATGCCGAGCTGACGCAGCGCATGAGGACAGGCCGCAGCCTGTCGAAAATGCAGGGTCTGCCGGACGATGTCCGCCAGGAGCTTGCCAGCAAGGCCCGGCAGGCGCGCACCGAGGCAATCGCGCGGGAGCAGGGCAAGGGTGGCGGCAAGGCGGGCAACCAGCCAGTGCCCGGCCAGGAGCAGCCTCCCGTGGCCGAACAGCCGGCTGGTGAGCAGCCGGCTGGTGAACGACCGGCACAGGCGGGCGGTCAGGGCCAGGACATCCTGCCGGGCGAGCCGGCGGTCAATCCGGACAAGCAGGAAGTCCAGAAGCTAGACGGCAACAAGGCCTCGCCGCAGGCGGAGGCCAAGGCCAAGGACTATCTTGATGACGGCCGTTCCGGCGATCAGCTGAAGGACGATGAGCTCCGCGCCCGGGTCGACGGCATGCGCGATCTTCTGGCTGGCAACGAGCTGTCGCGAGACACCGAGCGGGCCTTGCGCGGCAAGCTCAGAGCTGAGCGCGACATCTTGCGCAACCGGGTGGCCCAGAAAGTGATCGTCGATGAGAAGAAGGTCGATGAGAAGGACCGCTTCCCGCGCCGGCGCGACCGCGACGACCGCCGCTGGAACGATTGGGCCGAGCGCGACATCCTGCGCGACCGCCGCCGCTCCGACGAGTTGGAAGAGGGCGAGTTGCGTCGCCGCATCGACATCTATCGCGTGGCTATCTATGACGACCGCTACAGCGCCGAGGAGCGGCGCTATTGGCGCGACATGATGGAGCGCGACCGGCGCTATCTGGGCGACTGGATGCGGCGCGACCGGCGTGAGCGCGAGCGTTATTGGTACGACCGGCGCGACCGCAATGAGATCAATATCGACATCAATATCATTCTGGGCCCCGACCGCGAGCTTCTGCCCGCGGCCTTCATGGACGAGATCGACGATGAGGAGTTGGAGGACTATCTGGTAACGGCGCCGCGCCGCAAGGTGGCGCGCCGCTATACCGTCGCCGAGATCGAGGAAGAGCCCGAAATCCGCACCGCCATGCCGGCCATCGAGATCGACAATGTCCATTTCGGTTTCAACGAAGCATTCCTGCGCGAGGAGGAGGTCGAAAGTCTCGACCGCATCGCCGAGGTGGTCGAGAAAATCCTGGCCGCCCATCCCGACGAGGTCTTCATGATCGAGGGGCATACCGACGCGGTGGGCTCCGACGCCTATAATCTGAAGCTCTCGCGCGAGCGGGCCCAGGCGGTCAAGAAGGCGCTCACCACCTATTACGTCATTCCTGCCCGGAATCTGGTGACGGTCGGTTATGGCGAGCGCTATCTGAAGATCCCGACCTCCGAGCCCGAGGAGGAGAACCGCCGCGTATCCTTCCGGCGCGTGACGCCTCTGGTCGGAGAGGCGGAGTAAGGCTTGAGAGCCTTTGCTGGCGCTACTTGAAGCTTGCCGGGGCCGCCGCTATAAGGCGGCCCCACCATTATCAGATCAAACCCAAGAGGAATTTTATGGCCAAGGAGCGCACGCTCTCCATCATCAAGCCGGATGCGACTCGTCGCAATCTGACCGGCGCCATCAACGCGAAGATCGAAGGCGCGGGTCTCCGGATCATCGCCCAGAAGCGTGTGAAGTGGAAAAAGAAAGACGCCCAGACCTTCTACAAGGTCCATAAGGAGCGTCCCTTCTACAAGGACCTGGTCAAGTTCATGACCTCCGGCCCGATCGTCATCCAGGTGCTGGAAGGCGAGAAGGCGGTCGCCAAGTATCGCGATGTCATGGGCGCCACCAACCCCGCCGATGCCAAGAAGGGCACCATCCGCAAAGACTTCGCGGAATCGATCGAGGCCAATTCGGTGCATGGCTCCGACAGCGCCGACAACGCCAAGAAGGAGATCAAGCTCTGCTTCAAGGCCACGGAGATCGTGGGCTGAGCTGATGTGGGTCGCCGTCTACATCCTGTCGATCGTCCTGGTGAACTGGCTCTTCGTAGCCGTGGCGCCTTGGCCGACCGTGTTCGGCGACCTTTATCTTGCCAATCTGGTGGTCGGCTTCGTCTTCGTGCTCCGTGACTATGGGCAGAGACAGGTCGGCCACAGGATTCTACTGGCGACGCTCGTCGCCGGCATCATCACCTACCTCATGGTCGATCCGGCGATCGCCATCGCCAGTATCACCGCTTTCGTGCTCTCCGAGATGACGGACTGGGCGATCTATTCGTTCACCAAAAGGCCGCTGCAGCAGCGCATCCTGATATCGAGCCTGGTCGCCGTGCCGCTCGACACGCTGGCCTTCCAGTATCTGGCGAATTACCTCACCCCCGCCGCCTTCTCGATGGAAGTGCTGAGCAAGGCGCTCGGCGTGTTCATCGTCTGGTATCTGCTCAAGCTGCGCGCCGCCAACGAGCCGGCGCCGGCGCACTGAAGCGCCGGGCGCTCTCATAGAAACGGTCCGGCACTCCAGCTCTTTGATGTACGCATCGGATTATCCGAAAACCGATGCTCTGATCAGGGCTGCGGCGGCGACGGCTCCACGGGAATCCCGCGTACCCTTTCGCGATAGGATATGTAGATCGCGCAGGCGATGAGAATGCCGACGCCGGTGAAGGTCCAGCGGTCCGGCAGATCGCCGAAGAACCACCAGCCGCAGACCACCGCCATGATCATCTCGGCATAGGCCATGGGCGCCAGGAGCGACGCTTCCGCATAGTGATAGGCCGCGATCACCAGGTAATGGCCGATGAAGGCGACGAAGGCGATGATGAGCATAAGTCCCCATTGCTCAAGGCTGGGCGTTACCCAGAAGAAGCCGACCATCAGAGTGGTGATGATCGGACCCGCCACATTGGTGTGGAACATGGTGACGATCGGATCGGTGCGGCCTGAGATCCGGCGGGTAAGGATTATGTAGAGGGCGCTGGTGGTGCCCGAAAGAAGCGCCAGCACCACGCCTTCATTGAGGACCTGGAAGCCCGGCCGGATGATGATCAGCGTGCCGATGAAGCCGATGACTACCGCGATCCAGCGGCGCAGTCCTACCTGTTCCTTGAGGATTACCGGCGACAGCAAGGTCACGGCCAGAGGCTGGACGAAGAAGATGGCCAGCGTGTCGGCGATCGGTAGATAGTACATTGCGAGGAAGAAGAACGCCGTCGAGGCGATGACGAGTGCGGCGCGGACCGTGTGCGTCACTGGAATATCGGTTTTGAGCTCGCGCACCGCGCGGTTCTTGAGCACGAGGGGCAAGTTGAGAAGGGTTCCGCAGAAGAAGCGGGCCCAGACGCTTTCCATCACCGGCATGTTCTGTTGCCCCAGGAGCTTCGCCGCCACGTCAAGGAAGGGCATGACGAGCATGGCCGCCAGCATCAGAAGGATGCCGGTCAAGGGAGCATTTTGCTGTTTTGGGGAAGCGGGCATACTATATCATGGGAAGGGACGGTTGGGCCCCTCTACAGGGAGGACCGCGCGATGACAATGCGGATCGCCGCAATCCTGCTTTGCCTCTGGATTAGCCCGGCATGGGCCGTCGAGAGCAGCGGTGGACCTGTCCGTACCATGCTCACCCTCTCCAGCCAGACAGTCGATGTCGAAGTGACCTGGCTGCAGACTGGCGGCGTGGTGCAACTCAAGATCGTCTCCACCGAGCCGGTTCCGGAGGATAAGCGCGACGACGTGCTTCAGGCGGCGCGCCAGCTTCTCCGCGCCAGCCCCGGCGGCAGCAACAGGGTGATTATTTCGGACACTGGCAAGCTGGTCGGCAGCTTCCGACTGACCGGCTGGCAGAAGCCATTTACGGCGAATGACCTGACGCTCGGAAAGCCGTGATTTAGCGCGTTATGAGAAAGGCGATTCCCTAGCGCGCCAGGAGTTCCGGCCGGTATTCGAAATGCATCGTGTCGAAATGATACCACCGGCCGCCCCAGATGAAGCCGTGGCGTTCAAAGACATCGACGATCTCCGCCGGAATCCGGTTGGTCCAGGTGACCTTCCTGTCCTTGCCGGCTTTGCTCCAGCGCCAGTAATTGGCGAAATCGGTATTGAGATCGATCGACGCCCCATAGGCATGCGTGGACAGGCGCGTGGTGCCGGCGATCGCCCGGCAATTGAAGGTGCCGGCCGAAGGGGCCAGGTACTTTTGCATCGCCTTGGGGAGCTTCTCGAGATCGCGCGACACCGCCTCCAATGCCTTGTCGACGCCCTGGCGGGTGGTGATCAGAACGCTGCCGCCGAACCACGGGACCCTGCGCATCTTGAGCGCCGCCGCACCCTGGCGGCAGTCACCATAGATCTCGCGGAAGAGGCTTTCGACGCGCACGCGCCCCGGATCGGCATTGAAAGCGGGCGCCGCCGGCTTGGCATGGGCAGGATAGGGAAAGGCGAACATGTCGTCGATATCGGGCTCGTCCAGGAGCTCGTCGAAGCTCTTGTCGCGGCGGCCATCGGAGATCGGGATCGTGGCGCCCGATTTCAGTGTCAGCTTTGTCTTGTCGTAATCCAGGATCACATCCGGGTAGGCGCGCTTGAGCCGGGCGAGATGATCGGCGAGGCCAGATGGAGGCGCGCCATAGGTCGCCTCGGCGGACGCGCCTGAGACCGCCAGGCAGAGGAGCAGGGCTGCAATGGGAAACTTCACTTCGCCTTTTCGAACTTCTGGATCAGCTCGACATTTTTGGCTTCGATAAAAGTGAGCTCGACCTCGCCATATTGCGGCCGGTACCAGTCGAACTGCTTGAAGTAGGCTGAGACTTCCTTGCGCACGAATTTACGCCCGCGCCGTGCATAGATCTCATTGCGGGCATTGCGCAGCTGCGCCTTGTCGAGGGCTTTGAGCTCCTGAGCCGTCAGGAGACGGCGGTCCGAATCGGCGAACAGAAAGCCCGCCTGTGGCGCCGACTGGTTCATCTCGAACTGCCGGATCAGCGCGACATTCTTCTTTTCGACCGCATTGATCTTGGGCTCGTAGCTCGTGCCCTGATACCAGCTGAACTTCTCGAAATGCGCGCGCAGCGACGGATCGTTGAAGATGCGGCCATTGCGGGCGAAGATCTCGTTGCGGGCGAGCCGCAGCGTCGCGGCGTCTTTGCCTTCGAGATCGGCGGGGCTCAGCAGTTCCTCGCTCGATTGCGGGAAGATCACGCCGATATCGGCATCGGGCTCGGGCGGTGTCAGGTCGATCACCTTGCCGGGCGAAATCAATGGTGCCGCGGCGGCAGCCGTAAAATAGAAGCTCTTGGTCAGCGAATTCTCGAGCCATACCGTCTGGCGCCCCTCGGTCCGCTCGCGCACATGCAGGCTCACCGCCCGCATGACATCGGCCAGTTCCTCATTGACCTTAGCCATGTTGTCGAGCAGGCCCTCGGCAAAGGGGCTGTGATTGCCGCTGCCGTCGAGCGCCACCATGCCCTGCGCGGTCGAGAAGGCGATGAGCATGTCCTGGCTGCGCGCTTCGGTCTCTTCGGGCTTCTCGATCACCGTGGCGCCGCGGCTTTCGAGCGGGTTGTTGCGGCAGGCATCGAAAAGCAGCATCTTCACATTCGCATGCGTGCTGGAAAGAGTCTGCAGCATGCGGTCGGTGGCGAGCGCCTCCTTGTCGATCTCGTCGAAATTACTCATCGAGAAGTCGGTCGGCAGCATGAAGCTGCGGCCGTTGATCATGGCGCCATGGCCGGCATAGTAGATGATGGCCGCCTCCGCGGCGATGCCTTCCGGCACGAATTCGTCCAGCGCCTTCTGTGCGGTAGCGAGATCGCTGTCCATGACGATAGTGACGGTGAAGCCGAGTTCGGACAGGCTTTTGGCGACGGCGCGCGCATCGGCCACCGGGTTGCGCAATTCATAACCCGGCCGGTAGGCGGAATTGCCGATGACCAGAGCGATGCGCTGTGTGGCGTCCGCATAGGCCGACATCGCGCTCAGGAGCGCGACCGCCAATCCTGCGATTTTAAGCCGCCGTCCGAATGCCATCCCTATCCCTTTAGCCGGGAGTTGGTCTCGTCCCAAGCTGGTTCGCCTATAATCTGGGCTTTTTTCCGCTCGCCAAGCAAGAGGATTTCGAAGTTCTCGCCGGCCCTGGCGAGCTTCGGATCGACATAGGCGAAGGCCAGCGATTTCTTGACCGCAAAGCCATAGGCCCCCGAGGTGGTGAGCCCGACGACCTTGCCGTTCTGATACACCGGCTCGTTGCCGCGGCAGTCATTGTCGCCCGCCTCGACCGCCATGTAAGCGAGCTTGATCCGCTCGCCGCGCTGCTTGAGCGAAAGGCTCGCGGCGCGGCCGATGAAGTCCTCCTTGTCGAGGCGGATGAAGCGCTCCATCGCACCTTCGAACATGTCGATCTCGCTGGTGAGCTCCGAGCCCCAGCCGCGATAGGCTTTTTCCATGCGCAGCGAGTTCATCGCGTAGGTTCCGAAGAGCCGGATGCCGTGCGGGGCGCCGGCCTTCATCAGAGCGTCGAAGACCTTCGGCATGTCCGCCATCGGCGTGTGCAGTTCCCAGCCGAGCTCGCCCACATAGTTGACACGGAGCGCCCTGACGCCCTTGACGCCGGCCACTTCGATCTCCTGGGCGGTGAGCCAGCGGAAGGCGGCATTGCCGAGATCAGCCTTGGTACACTCTGCGAGCACCTCGCGCGCATGCGGGCCGGCGAGCACCAGCACGCCGTAATCGTCGGTCACGTCCTTGATCTCGACGCGTTCGCCGGGCTTGAGCCGCCAGCTCAGCTGATCGAAATCATAAAGCTGGGCCGCGGCGGCGGAGAGGACATAGAACCTGTCGTCGCCGAGCCGCGTGACCGTCAACTCGGATTCGATGAAGCCATTGTCATTCAGGAGGTGCCCCAGGATGATGCCGCCGGTCTTGGCCGGGATCTTGTTGGCGCAGATGCGCTCGAGAAAGGCATAGGCATCGGGACCCGTCACCTCGAATTTGGCGAAGGTCGAGAGATCCATGAGGCCGACCTTCTCGCGCACCGCCAGCGCCTCCGACTTGACCGCTTCCCACCAGTTGGAGCGGCGATAGGAGAAGTCCTCTCCCTTGCCGGACTTGTCATACCAGCGGGCGCGCTCCCAGCCGAATATTTGAGCGAACTGCGCGCCCTCGGACTTGAGCTTCTCATGCAGCGAGGACTTGCGCAGATTCCGCCCGACCTCGTGCTGCTCGGCCGGCTTGTAGCAATAATACATGTGGTGATAGTCGGTGATCGACACTTCGGTCGTGTAATCCTTGGTCGCCCAATTGCCGAAGCGGCGCGGGTCGAATTCGCGCATGTTGATCTCGGCCTGGCCATGCACCATCCACTGCGCCAGATATTTGCCCGCGCCGCCGCCCTGGCAGATGCCGATCGAGGCGCCGCAATGCATCCAGTAGTTCTTGGGACCATGCGCGGGCCCCGAGAGATAGACGCCGTCCGGCGTGTGGGTGATGGCGCCGGAAATGATGGATTTGAGGCCGGCCTTGGCGAAGAGGGGCAGGCGCTCGGTGGCGCGCTCGAGCCAGGGCGTCAGGCGGTCGAGCTCCGGCGCCACGAGCTCGCTTTCGAAATCCCAGGCCGGCGGCTTACCGTCCCAGCAGACATGCGCCGTCTCGGTCTCGTACGGCCCGATGAGGATGCCGTTGGTCTCCTCGCGCAGATAGGAATGCGAATAGGGATCGCGCACCACCGGCAGCTCCATCTCGAGATCGATGAGTTCCTGCAGGGGTTCGGTGATCATGTAGTGGTGCAGCATGTTGGCGATCGGCACATTGTGTCCGGTCCACGAGCCGACCACGTCGCAATAGGAGCCGGCCGAGTTCACCACATGCTCAGCTGTGATGTTGCCCTTGTCGGTGATCACCTGCCATTCGCCGGTCTTCAGCAGCTTGATGTCGGTCACCTGCGTGCGCCGGTAGATCTCGGCGCCGAGCTTGCGCGCCCCCGCCGCCATTGCATTGGTCACGTCCGCCGGCGCCACGTGGCCGTCGGTCACGGTGCGGAAGGCCGCCTTGAGGCCGAAGGTCTCGAGATAGGGGTGGTATTTCTTGATCTCGTCGGGGCCGATGATTTCGCCCTGGTAGCCGGCGAGCTTCGAGATGCCCTCGACATATTTGAGCCAGTTGAGCTCTTCTTCGGTCTGGGCGAGGCGCAAGCCGCCGCAGCCATGCCACGAGACGGCCTGGCCGGTGAGCGCCTCGAGCTTCGGATAGAGCTCGGTGCCGTAGACATGCACCTTGGTCATGTTCAGCGAGCCGTTGAAATGCGGGCACTGGCCGGCGGCATGCCAGGTCGAACCGGAGGTGAGCTCGCCCTTTTCGATGAGGACGATGTCGGTCCAGCCTTCGAGGGCCAAATGATAGAGAAGGCCGACCCCCATGATGCCGCCGCCCACAATCACCACCCGCGCATGCGATTTCATACGAACCCTCCTGAAGACCACTCAGAAATTAGTCTCGCGTCCGGCCAGTCGGCAAGACCGGTGATCGGTGTTCACCGACTTCTTACGGAAAACAAGGGTGATTTTGGATTATGGCGGTGAACAGGATTCACCTCCAGATTGTTCACCAGGGCCGGAGTTACTTCAGCTCCGCCCGTCTGATCTCATAGAGCAGCAGCGCCGAGGCGGTTGCAACATTGAGCGATTCCGCCTGGCCCGGCATGGGTATGCGCACCGCCACATTGGCCTTGGCGGCAAGTCCGGATGAAAGGCCGCTGCCTTCGCTGCCCATGAGCAGCAGCGTCGGGCGCTGATAGGCGCGGCGGAAATCGAGATCAGCGTCGGCCGCGGTGGCGACGATCTCGCCTTGCCATTCATCGAGCGCCGCGGCGAACCTGGCCGTCGGCAGGCGGGCCAGGGTGATGCCGAACAGGGAGCCCATGGTGGCGCGCACCGTTTCGGGCGAGAAGGGATCGCACGTATCGCCGACAAGGACGACATGGCGCACCCCCACGGCATCGGCGGTGCGGATGATGGTGCCGAGATTGCCGGGATCGCGGATGTCCTCGAGCGCCAGGACGATGTCCGCCCCGGCGTTGAAGGGCGACAGGAGAGCGGACTGCTTGAACACGCCGATCAGGCCGGAGGGGTTGTTCTGGGCGCTGAGTCTCGCCATCACCGCCTCCGACACGCGGATGTCGCGCGTCTGGCCCCAATCCTGCGGGCCCGTGACGGAAATGACCATGTCAGGTGAGATGCCGCCGGTCCGCGCCCGCTCGAGAGCGCGCACGCCTTCGGCGACGAACAATCCGGTTTCCTGGCGGTGCTTCTTCTGGTCCAAAGCGCGGATGGTTTTGATCGTCGGGTTCTGCGCGCTGGTGATGATCTCGGGCATCATAGTCATGTGGCCCGGGATGCCGGAAAAGCGGGCGCCCCCTTGATGGCCGTTACCCCGGATTGTCCCATTGAATTGTCACCCTAAACATTCGGAATCGGTTGGTCTAAGCTACCATCATGAACATCCGCCCCAATATCAAGACCGGCCGGTCGGTCTGCCCGCATGATTGTCCCTCCGCTTGCGCCCTCGAGGTCGAACTGCTCGACGAACACACGATCGGGCGGGTGCGTGGATCGAAGGACAATTCCTACACGCTGGGCGTCATCTGCGAGAAGGTCGGGCGCTATGCCGAGCGCATACATCATCCCGATCGGCTGCTTCACCCCTTGAAGCGCAAGGGTGCCAAGGGCGAGGGCGAATGGCAGCGGCTCTCCTGGGACGATGCGATGGGCGAGGTGGTGGAGGCCTTTCTGAAGGCTGAGGCACGCTACGGCGCCCAGTCGGTCTGGCCCTATTATTATGCCGGCACCATGGGGCTGGTGATGCGCGATGGCATCAACCGACTGCGCCATGTGAAGAAATATTCCGGCATGTACGACACGTTCTGTGTCGCCTTGTCCTGGCCCGGCTATCTCGCGGGCTGCGGCCGCATGACCGGTTCCGATCCGCGCGAGATGCAGAAGTCGGACCTGATCGTGATCTGGGGCACCAATCCGGTGAACACCCAGGTCAATGTGATGACTCACGCAGCCCTCGCGCGCAAGACGCGCGGCGCCAAGATCGCCTGCGTCGATGTCTATGATACCGGCACGATGAAGCAGGCGGATGTGAAGATGATCATCCGTCCGGGCACCGATGGCGCGCTCGCCTGCGCCGTCATGCATGTGCTGTTCCGTGATGGCTTTGCCGATCGCGCCTATCTCGAAAAATACACCGATGTGCCGCGCGAATTCGAGGCCCATGTGAAGTCGCGTTCGCCCGAATGGGCGGCCGCCATTTGCGGCTGTCCGGCGAACGAGATCGAAGCCTTCGCCCGGCTCATCGGCGAGACGCAGCGCACGTACCTGCGCATCGGCTATGGCTTCACGCGCTCGCGCAACGGGTCGGTCAACATGCATGCGGTGACGGCGATCGCCGCGGTGACCGGCGCCTGGCAATATGAGGGAGGCGGCGCCTTCCATTCCAACAGCGGCATGTACAAATGGAACAAGACGCTGATCGAGGGCCTCGACTGCCGCGACCCCTCCATCCGCCAGCTCGATCAGTGCCGCATCGGCCCGGTGCTGCTCAACGATCCCTATGACCTGGCGGGTGGGCCGCCGGTCACCGCGATGATCGTGCAGAACACCAATCCGGCCTCGGTGGCACCCGACCAGACCAAGGTCCGGCAAGGCCTCATGCGTGACGACCTGTTTGTCTGCGTCCATGAGCAGTTCATGACCGAGACGTCACAGCTCGCCGATATCGTGCTGCCGGCGACGATGTTCCTCGAGCATGACGACATCTATCAGGGCGGCGGCCATCAGCACATCATGCTAGGCGCCAAGCTGGTCGAACCGCCGGGCGAATGCCGCAACAATCACGAGGTCATCTCCGACCTTGCAGGCCGCGTCGGGGCGGAGCATCAGGGCTTCGGCATGACGCCGCGCGAGCTTATCGATTGGACGCTCACGAACTCGAACCGGCCGGATCTGCAGACCCTCGAGCAGGACACCTGGATCGACGTGCAGCAGGATTTCGAGAGCGCGCATTTCCTCGACGGCTTTGGCCATCCGGACGGCAAGTTCCGCTTCAAGCCGGACTGGCAGGCGGCGCGCTTCAAGGCGGGGATCGGGCCTTACGGTCCCGTCGACGACATGCCGAAAATGCCCGATCACTGGGCCGTCATCGAGGAGGCCACCGAGACCTATCCCTTCCGGCTGGCGACCAGCCCGGCGCGCACCTTCCTCAATTCCACCTTCAACGAGACACCGTCGTCGCGCAAAAGGGAGGGACGGCCGACAGTCTTCGTCCACCCCGATGATCTGGCGGCGCAAGGCCTCAAGGACGGTGACAAGGTGAGGCTCGGCAGCGCCCGCGGCGTGGTGACTTTGCACGCCAAGGTCATGGACGGCATCCGCCGGGGCGTCCTCATCGCGGAATCGATATGGCCCAATGAGGCCTTCGAGGACGGCAAGGGCATCAACACGCTCACCGGTTGCGACCAGCCGGCGCCCGCCGCCGGCGGCGCTTTCCATGACAACCGGGTCTGGATGAAGCCCGCCTGAGCCGCCAGCGCAAAATGAACCGCGGATGAACGGGCCGGTCAGCCTGTGCTCAGAAAGAACAGGGTATCTACAGCGTAACTTCGGCGATTAGATCACGATCACTTCAGACCGGTTCGGTCTGAAGTGATGAACGTGATCGAAATCTTAAGTTTGGCGCGTGATCGGACGGAAAACCGGTATCCACTTTTCCTGATCACGCGCCAGCTGCTTGAGAGAGGAATGTGTTATGACCCGCCAAGCTGTGGGAGTGAGGAGTAATTGAATCAAAGACTTAGTCTCAGAGTCTAAACCTTTGAAAAGAATCATTTTCCCAAAACGAGAATCGGCACACATTCCCGCCATGACCTTCCGCCGCGCTACATTACCCACCCAGTGGTTTCTCATCATGGCCGTCCTGCTTTTGGCGGCGACTGTGGCTCCCATCGCCATGCTGACCTTCCTGGTCTGATTTTCCGAAGCGCCTTGACGCGGTAACGACCGTACCGGACCGGCGCGGCGCGCGGGGCCTTCCCCTTGGTCCAACTATCATCGTAGTCAAAATCACGGGATGATCTCTCTGACACTTTCGTCGGAGGAGGTCATGAACGCGTTTCACTCTTCGATCTGCCTAGATCACGATGAGTTTGGGTTGAAACAACCCAAACTCATAAACGTGATCGATTCTTATTTGTTGGCGCGGGATTCTTGCGAAAAACCGGTGCCCACTTTTTCGCATCCCGCGCTAGCGAGATCGAGAAGGTGAAGTGAGATGCGCCGGCGTCTTGGTATGAATTTGCTGTTCACCGGGGCTGCTGCCTCCGTTGCCGGCCTCATCGGCGGCCTCGGCATGATGTTTCACTATTTCTATGTGACGCCGGCCGCCGCGTGCCTCACCGCCTTTGCCCGCTTGGGCGTGTTCGAGGTGTGGCCGTGGCTTCTCCCCTTGCTCATTTTTGAAACGGCCGCTCTGCTTCATGCGGGAGCGGGCATTCTCATGGTGAGGGGTTCCCCCCTCTCTTCAGTCAGGAGGCACCTATGACGCAGGTCAAGCTTGGTGGCCAGTTCATCCGCTGTGGCTTCTGGCTTCTGTTGCTCGGGCTTCTGATGAGCTTCGGCATGGTGCTGCATTATGTCGTCGGTGCCCAATATCCGACCGGCGATGCGTTCCTCAAGAATGTGACGCTCTGGTACGCCTGTCCCTGGACTCTTTCGACCGCCGTCGTGCTCGGCGGATCACTGGGGATGATCGTCATCGGCGTCGTCTATGCCATGGTCGGAAGCCAGGATGCCGGCGGAGGAGAATCGGCACTTCCGATCTGTGTAGTTGCGCTCGTCGCGATCTTCCTGACCGGCTATGCCGGGTACTTTGCCGTCGATGCCATGTGGCCGTCCTTCTATTATTCGCCAATCACCGCAGGAAAGAATGTGTGGCTATTCATGCAACTCGGCTGCATGGTTCTTTACGCCATCGGCGTTCTCATTGCTTTCAAGGGGATACGCCGGGCGAGTTACGCGCTCGTCTGACATCGCCGGAGGCAGTTTTACTTATGGGCAAGTCGTCTGAGTGATCAAGGGATGGCGCTCCTGCCAGTCTCCTGACATAATCTGTCAGCAACATGAGCTAGGTTCTGGCCATGAGACGCGCTGACCGACTTCTTCAAGTGCTGCAGATCCTGCGCCGCCACCGGCGCCCGGTGACCGGTGATGCCATGGCCGAGGAACTGGAAGTGTCGCTGCGCACCGTCTATCGCGACATCAATTCCCTGGTCGGCCAGGGCGTGCCGATCAGGGGCGAGGCCGGCATCGGCTATGTGCTGGGCGAGGGCTACGACATGCCCCCCTTGATGTTCACGGCGGACGAGCTCGAGGCGGTGATGCTTGGCTTGCGCTGGGTGACACGGCGCGGCGATGGGCAGCTGTCGCGGGCGGCGCGCGATTCCGTCGCCAAGATCGGCGCCGTTCTGCCGGAAGGCTTGCGGCCCTTCCTGTTCGACGCCGGCCTCGTCGTGGCGCCGCGCGACGAGCGCACCGTCGATGCCGTAGATGTCGCGGCCTTGCGCAGCGCCATCCGCGAGAGCCGCAAAGTATCGATCCAGTATCGCGACGAGATCGATCGCTACACCGAGCGCACCATCTGGCCGATCGGCATCGTTTATTACGAAGCGACCCGCAACATCATCGCCTGGTGCGAACTGCGCACGGCCTTCCGCCATTTTCGCACCGACCGCATCGCCCAGGTCGACATCCTGAAGGACCGTTACCCCAAGCGCCGCAAGGCGCTGCTCAAGGAATGGCAGGATGAGCTGCGTGCCGACATGGAGAGACCCGATCTCGACGTGTTCCTCTAACAACATGACGGAAAGTCACAGGCGCTTGGCTTGACAAACGCCGCCGCTGCACGCACCCTGGCCACCTTCACCAGGGGGGCTCCGACAAGGAGCTGAGAGGCTGCTGGCGAAGGCCGATATCCGGCCGGAACAGCGCAGCGACCCGTTGAACCTGATCCAGTTAACACTGGCGTAGGGACGGTGCGGGCGCTTGCGGCTCTTCGTGGCCACCATTCCTTCCAAGGGCGCCATCTCATCATTCCGGGTCAGAGCTGGGTCTCCAAAGCGAACGCGAAGGAGTCTCACCATGACGATACAAACTTCCAAGTTTCCTGAAGTGCCCACGGTCACGCAAGGGTCGCTGCCGGCCTCGGCCAAGATCTACATACCGGGCCGCCTCTATCCCGATCTGCGTGTGCCGATGCGCGAGATCGCGCTGCATCCGACCGCCGGCGAGCCGCCGGTCGCCGTCTATGATTCCTCTGGTCCCTATAGCGATCCTGAAGTTCAGATCGTCATTGAGCGCGGCCTGCCGCGCATCCGTGCCCGCTGGATCGAGGAACGCGGCGATGTCGCGGCCTATGCCGGGCGCGAGGTCCGACCAGAAGACAATGGCGCGGTCGGCGCAAGCCACCTGACGCCGGAATTCCCGGTCCGTCACCGGCCGTTGAAGGCGATGAACGGCAAAGCGGTGACGCAGCTGGCCTATGCGCGCGCCGGCATCGTCACCCCCGAGATGGAATTCGTGGCGATCCGCGAAAATCTCGGTCGCGAGCGCGCCCGCACCGCGATGGAGCGTGACGGCGAGGATTTCCGCGCCGCGATCCCCGATTTCGTGACGCCGGAATTCGTGCGCGACGAGATCGCGCGGGGAAGGGCGATCATTCCCGCCAATATCAATCATCCCGAGGCCGAGCCGATGATCATCGGCCGCAACTTCCTGGTGAAGATCAATGCCAATATCGGCAATTCGGCCGTCACCTCATCGATGGCGGAAGAGGTCGAGAAGATGGTCTGGGCGACGCGCTGGGGCGCCGACACGGTGATGGACCTCTCCACCGGCCGCAACATCCACAATATCCGCGACTGGATCATCCGCAACGCGCCGGTGCCGATCGGCACCGTACCCCTCTATCAGGCGCTCGAGAAAGTGGCGGGTGTCGCTGAAGACCTCACCTGGGAGGTCTATCGCGACACGCTGATCGAGCAGGCCGAGCAGGGCGTCGACTATTTCACCATCCACGCCGGTGTGCGGCTGCATCACATTCCGCTCACCGTCAGCCGGGTCACCGGCATCGTGTCGCGCGGCGGCTCGATCATGGCCAAGTGGTGCCTGCACCATCACCGCGAAAGCTTCCTGTACGAGCATTTCGAAGACATCTGCGACATCATGCGGGCCTATGACGTCTCCTTCTCATTGGGCGACGGCCTGCGTCCGGGCTCGATCGCCGACGCCAATGACCGGGCGCAATTCGCCGAACTGGAGACCTTGGGCGAATTGACGAAGATCGCCTGGGCGAAGGACTGCCAGGTGATGATCGAGGGCCC